>JBAYUQ010000045.1:0-3249 GCA_041675005.1 Kapaibacterium sp. (SeqCode) | reverse complement strand
TTGATTTGAATAATGATAACGATTCATTAACTATCGATATGGTAGTAATGGATGATGCTGGCGAATATGTAGTAACTGTATCTAATGACTGTGGCGAGGTTACTTCTGCTACTGCTACTTTAGCTGTTACTCCAGGTCCTATTATCTTAACTAGCGTAAACGCACAAGTTGGTTTAGGTCTTAGCCAAAATTATCCTAATCCATTTAATTCAAATACTACTATGACTTTCAACTCACAAAGAAGCGGTAACGCATCTGTAGTGATGACTGATATGTTGGGTAATGTAGTTGCTAACTTGTACAACGGTCACGTTAATGCAGGTGTAGAAACTCCAATTCAACTTAATAATATGAACTTGAACTCAGGTACATATTTCATTACTTTGAGAATGGGTGACAAAGTTGAAACTAGACAAGTATCTGTTGTGAGATAATCACTTTAGATAATTTATTGTATTTACAAGCCGAGTAGTCTTTTTTTGACTACTCGGCTTTTTTATGTGACTAAATTGTGACTACTTAAACATATCTATTAACATTCTCTGTTTTTTCTGCAAAAATAAATAGAGAATGTTACAAACTCATCTATAATAAATCTATTCCGTCTACTTATATTTTTTATTATTTATTATATTTCGCTTTGGAATAGATAAAATATATTTTAATAATTATAAACGGAGTTTTTTTATGAAAAAACTAAACTCGCTTGGAATGGGATTCTTCACATTCTTTGCAATAAGCTTCCTTTTCTTTGGAAGTGCTGAATTATTTGCACAACCAGAAGTTAAAGCTATAAAAAGGTACGAACCAACGGATCAATACAGTTACGAAGAATACTTATATTGGGAAGTAGAGTTCACGGAACCAATTACCTCAAGTTCAATTTCTTATGCTGATTTCACGTTGGTACAAGTTGATGGTGAATATTACCTTGCTATAGACTATGTCTATCAAAATGACAAAGAAGGTTATAAATGGATTGTCGAAACATACTGCTATAATTATTATGGATATGGTGAAGTTAGACTAGATTTCACTGGTGTAGTAACAAATACTAAAGGTACTAATTCTGACAAAGGATATACTTTTACTGAAGGTGAAACATATATCTACGGTGTAAAACCCACACCAGAAGTTTCTACAATTAACAGATATTTGCCTTCTTCTCAAAATATATATGCTCAGAACTTAACTTACAACGTTTATTTCACACAGGATATAGATTCTAAAACATTTACAACAGCTGATTTGTCTTTAAATAAGACAGGAACAGCAACTGGAACTATCTCGAGTATCACTGCTGTCAGTGGCAGTTTATATAGAGTTAGTGTAACAAGTGTATCTGGAGTTGGTAATCTACGATTAGACTTTACTGGTTCTATTACTAATGCTGCTGGTGATAAGAATTTGTCTACTTATACTTATGGAGCGTACTACACATTACAAACGCCAATCTCAATAACGTCAATCACTAGGTATAACCCTGCTGCACAGGAGTATAAAGGGAATGCTGTTACTTATAGAGTTATATTCAATAGATCTATGAATGCTACTTCTGTAAATACAACAGACTTCCAATTATCGGCACTTGCGGGTCAAGTTTCAGGTGCTATTACTACTGTAACTGGCTCTGGGACAACTTTCTACGTAACGGTTAGTGGTATCACTAAAGACGTAACACTTAGACTTATTGGTAATGGTTCGTTTACTGACACTTATGCTCTAACTAATAGTGCTAGTTACTATTCTGGGGAGACTTATATAATAGATATCACTGCGCCAATTGTTCAATCGGCAACCATTTTCTCTAGTAATCAAAATATAAGAAAAGCAATTCCTGAGAATTCTGTAACCGTAAATTTCAATACTAATGAGATAATCAACATTACTTCTGCAAAGATTAACGGTAAAGTTGTTGCTCATAAAGGAAGTGGTTCAACTGGTGGTTCTGCCGAATTTACTTACACTTTATTTGACCCAGAAGGTCTAGCTACATTCGAATTTACTATATCAGATATGGCTGGCAATACAACTACGTTCAGTAAAACAACTGACGGTTCTTATGTGAACTTTGTTATTCCAATTCCTGTTGTAGTTATTATCGAACAACCTCATGATGTTATTGCTTGTGAAGGTAGCATAGACAGATTCTTATTTGTCGTTGCAGCTCCAGATTTGAAGAATTATAACATTGCTTACAGATGGTGGAAAGATGGCAGAAAAATCTCAGATTGGGTACAAGATTTCGGGCAAATCAATTTTGATACTTTAAGATACAAAATGAGTGGTACTTACAGAGCAGAAATGTTTGTTTTCAACCCAAGATGGAAATCGGATTATGGTAATCCTTTTAACTATGATTCGGCTAGAGTTTCTCCAGTTGTATTCTCAGAAAGCGTAAACTTATACGCTTTACAAAGACCATCATTTATTCGTGACATCAAACCAGTTACTGCTGGCATTGGCTCTAGCTTATCTTTGACATTTGATGCACAGATATATGGCGAACACAATATGGAAGACCCAACTTATTGGACTCAAATCCAATGGTTCCGTGGTACTACTCCACTAACTGATAATGAAAGATACCAAGGTACACAGTCTTCAATTTTCAATATTGAGAATGTACAAGCTACTGACTATGCTACTGACTATAGAGTTAGATTAGTTGGTGAGTGTGGTATTATTTGGTCAAATAACTTTGCTATTGGCGAAGAGCCATACGCTTCATTCACAGCACAACCAATAAGCGTAGATGGCTGCGAAGGCGAAGTAGTTCAACTTACTGCTGAAGCAGAAGCAACTCTACTTGGTACAAACCTTGTTTACCAATGGTCAGTCGATGGTGTTACAATTATAGACGAAGTTGGTAAATTCATGGGTGCTAACTCTCCTAACTTGAATGTTACTTTGAATTTGGCTTTAGCTTATAATGGAACAGAGAAGTTCACTTGTAAAGTTTGGCCAGTTGGATTCCCGAATAACGGTGCTGTAAGCGATGCAGCTTTGATTACTTGGAAATCTGCTCCAACTATTACTTCTGATTTGAGCGCTAACTATTCAGCCAAAGAAGACGAAAAAGTAGAAATGTACATCACAGTTGTAGGTGATGGTTTGAATTACACTTGGACTAAAGACGGTGTTGATTTGAATAATGATAACGATTCATTAACTATCGATATGGTAGTAATGGATGATGCTGGCGAATATGTAGTAACTGTATCTAATGACTGTGGCGAGGTTACTTCT
>JBAYUQ010000044.1:0-3913 GCA_041675005.1 Kapaibacterium sp. (SeqCode) | reverse complement strand
AGCAGGGTTTTCATCGAATACTATAGTTGCATTGTTTTTTATAGTCTCACCAGAGTTAACATTGTCTTTTAGCTTCACACTGAATGAAACGAAGCCCTCGCCTTGTGGTGGTGTTACGTTTGGCGGTAATTCTATACCCTCTATATACCATCTTAATACATTGCCTTTTCTCTCCATAGTCCAGTTATATTCTTCACCATTATGGCTGGTATTTCCGAACTGGACTGATTCCCAATCGAATACAGATGACAGTGTATCTAGTATCTCGATTTTGTAAGCGGCAGCAGTAGCTTCTTTCTTATTCTCGAAAGATATGTTGTACTGGAATGTACCAGCTCTACGCAAATAGTTTTCTTCGCCATATCCTGAAGGACCGCTTTTCTCATTCGGATCCCAAGATTTCGTCATTGTAACTTCCTTACCTTTGCCAGCTACTACTTTTGATTCTTCTACTCCGTATAGTCCAGTTTCCTTGTAGAACCAATGGAACAGCCGTTGTCTTAGTGAGGGAGCTACCTTTGAAACTGTTTCAGCTGCTGCTCCAATCTTGAATAGGACTTTTGACACTGGGTTAGTATTAGATACTTTTTCAGCACCAGTTTTTATAATAGATTTCAGAGTATAAACACCAACTCCGTCTCTCTGTTTTTGCAATTTTACTTGTTGGACTGTTAACCCTAATCCTCGTGCGTATTCCTCTCTTTCTTTTTCGTCTAACCCTACTTTTTCATTTACATAGTGCACGACCACATCTTCTATAACATCATTTCTTAATCCTTTACCTATTGCACCCGTGACTATAGATCTACCCGCAGACAATGTGCCTTTCGTTCCAGGGGCAACACCATGCACAACAAAATCAAATTTCACAGTTTCATTAGGATTCAGTGATGGTAAGAAAAGCAATGCAGTATCATCTGCCTTTAGACCCATTGAATCGAAAGGAACTTTGACCATTCCATCATTAGAGTAAAACTCGAAATAATCGAAAACTATCTCATCATCAACATCGATAGCAAGTATGTAGCTTTCAGTTTGCTTGTTTGTAATATTGTCTATAGTTACTGTGAATGGATTAGGTGCACCCAAACGTACATCACTACGACCAGTAAAGTTGATCTCAATTGGTGATTCTAGTGGTACACTTTCGTTACCAGTTCCAATCACGAAATCTCCCAATTCAGTTAACATTGACTCATTTTTAGACCAGGTTCCAATGGAGAAATAATTCTCTTCAGTATTATGTTCTGCATATTCACCAATAGATACAACTTTCCAAGTCACACCACCGTCAGTAGTTCTGAATACATTTAGGTCTTCTTCTTTTTGACCGTTTAGTTGTGTTTCGTCATAGTATAATTTAATTGTGTACAGTAAATCAGTGTATTCATCAGGTGATTGGATCCTCCACCATCTTTTGATAGTACCTGGTAGCCCAGGGTATGGTTGGTTATTAGTTGTTGTAACATAAACACTATTCAGAGTTCCTTTCCATTCTCTCAATTCATAATCAACAAAAGTCCCAGGCTGAGTACTAAATGTACGATACCCCCAACTATTACCAACATTATGGACTCTGTAAAGTTTACCATTATTGACAAATTTCATACCAGGAGTACTGTAGAATTGTCCATATCCAGTTTTTGTAAGTTCTAAATGACCATTAGTATCTATTTCCAAATCTGAATATACATCTAACTTGCCACCTATAATTACTTTGTCATCTATGGTTACTTTACCACCGGGTGTATCACTTGATTCTGATTGCATAACCTTTATATTGCCATCTACGTCACCATTTATCTTTCTAGTTTTACCATCTGTAACTACGAAGATGTCCGTTATACCAGTTAGATTTGTATTGTAATAATCTCCATATACGTAGAGTTTCATTGATTTAGGCGGAAATTGTACCCCAACAGTTCTTACAGTGTCGTAATTCATTATTCCGTTATTATAAAAATTACCATTTACTCTTATATTCTGAAGACCTCTATAACTACTAACTTTTGCATTCTCACCAACATATAAATCACCATCTATGGTGAAATCCTTTAAAAATGCATAGTCATCACTTTTGATAGTTACGTTACCAGTTATGTTTCCACTGAAAATAGACTTATCTATACTTAAAACCCCCAGTCCACTATATACTATTGGAACTGTGAAGTCTGATTTAGATGCTACCTTCCCATAATAAGCATCATAAGTAATAGTATCAGCATCTAAGTATAGGTCATGATCACCTAAGTTGAGAAACTTATCTTTATCAGCAGTTACATAGCAATTCTTAAATCTCAAATCGGAAGAAGCTGTAACTTCACTATCTGTAACTTGAACTCTGAAATTAGTACTCTCAATAGGTTCCGTAGTTGATAGACTAATATTACTACCTAATAAAGTTATAGTTCGTGGCTTCATTACTCCGTCATTCGTAATACTTCCAAATACCTTAATATCGAACCAGTCATTTAAATCTACTATTTCACCATTATTTGTTAGATTTCCGTTCACTTCTAAGATAACATAACCACCAGAGCCAGCACCTTCTCGAAGAATTTTACCACCATTATTGACAGTAAGATTCTTAGCTAAATACGTTGATGTAGAATAACTACCTCCATTAGCAATCACTAATGATGTAATCACAACATCATCGACTTTAGTAGGGACTTGTCCCCCAACCCATGTTGTAGCAACCTTCCATTCGCCACCTTGTGGTGTTGATGTTATTGTCTTCGCATCAACTGTTGTTATTCCTAATGCCATTACCAAAAGTAATAGAAAAGGAACTTTAGTTATAGAATTTGTATTCATAAACACACCTTTATATATTATTTATTAATTGTTATTATTTTTCAATTTTTTAGAAATTATTTTTGTTAATTCATTCTTTATCTATACCGAAATATAATAAAAATAAACAACAATTCCAATAATAAAGACTCTTTTATCCTTAATCTATTGCCCAAAAATGCTCACGCGAATTTTGTGTATATGCGTCAGTAACTCTAACTATTTGGCACTAAATGAATAACAAGAATTACTACTTTTCCTCTTCCAGTTGAGATTTGATGAAGGGAATACGGGCTATAAATAGTCACAATGTCTAGTTCGAGTTGGTTAATAAACTAAATAAAAAAAAAGGAGAGCCAACTAAATGATTCTCCTTATAAATTAGACAGTATCTATAAATTATTGTTTTATGATTTTGTAAATACCTTGCTTTCTATTTTGATTTAATCTGAGTATATAAACCCCAGTAGTGAAATCGGATATATTCAGATTGTAATTACTCAATCCTATACCCGGTGCGAAGTTGCCTTCTATCATCACTTTACCGCTCATATCAGTTAGCTGATAGCTCACAGGTTTCGCATCCTCAGAGTTAAACTCTATGTTCAATAAACTCTGAACAGGGTTTGGATAGATATTTACCTCTGCACCGAAACTCATATCCTCAACACTCGATGGAGTTGTAATATCTACTTCAGTTATCTGAGGAATCTTGTTTTCTTGATTACCGACATTGTCTGTAGCAACAGCATAGAATCTATAAACTTTACCCTTGTCTAAGTTAGTTTCATAGCTGATTTCAGTATCGAAACCACTGCCTATTAATTGGAATGGTGTACCGTCAATAGATACGTAGTATGATAATTCGCCAAGTCCTGAACCTTCATTATTATCAGCAGCATCAACTTGGATAGAAATAGCATTCTTCGCTTCTATGTAGTTAGCTGCAAGACTATTAGTAACAGGTGCGATTGTATCTATTATATTCACCCAAGTATTAGTAGTTATAGCAGGGTTTTCATCGAATACTATAGTTGCATTGTTTTTTATAGTCTCACCAGAGTTAACATTGTCTTTTAGCTTCACACTGAATGAAACGAAGCCCTCGCCTTGTGGT
>JBAYUQ010000043.1:0-10549 GCA_041675005.1 Kapaibacterium sp. (SeqCode) | reverse complement strand
TGTGCCCTTTGTGTGAAAAATTAGAAAAACAAATCTTCGTGGGCTCTGTGTTAAAATTAGTAATCTTGAGACAGCCCATGCCTTTGGCTTGGCAAGCACGTCCTTTCAGTCCTCGCTGTGACATACTATAGAATCATCATTAATATCTTGTCTATCTAGCAATTTAGTTATTATGCTTTTGAAAATATAAGTCAAAAAAAAAGCAGAACATCTATTTAGATATTCTGCTTTACTTTTACTTTTTCAGCTATTATTTAATCAGACCAAACTCTTTTCCGACTTCACCGAATACTTCAAGTATTTTGTCTAGGTGATGTTTCTCGTGAGTAGCCATATAGCTAGTACGCATCATACTCATAGTAGGAGGCACTCCTGGAGGTATAAACGCATTTACAAAAACTCCTGCGTCGTATAGTCGTCTCCACATCAATAGGGATTTTTCTACTTCACCTACGATAACGGGTACAATTGCTGTTAAGCTATCAAGAACTTCGAACCCAAGCTCATTGAATCCAGCTCGCATATAATCTGCATTTTCTTTCAATCGTGTTACTCTTTCTGGCTCTCTTTCCAACACATTAAGTGCTGCTAATGTAGCGGCACAAGAAGATGGTGTAGGGCTAGCACTGAATATAAGTGCGGGAGAAGTGTGTTTTATAAAGTCAATTACTTTACTCGGACCAGCTACGAAGCCACCCAAAGACGCAAAAGTCTTAGAGAATGTACCCATTATCATATCAGTTTCTTCTACTAATCCGTAGTGGCTAGAAGTACCACGACCACCAACTCCTACAACTCCAGTAGCATGAGCATCATCTATCAATACTCTTGCATTATATCTCTTCGCTAATTCTAATAATTCAGGTAAGTGAACTAGTTCTCCAGTAACAGAGAAAACACCATCAGAAACTAATAGTTTACCAGCATCCTTAGGCAAATTACTAAGTACTCTTTCTAGGTCATTCATGTCGTTGTGCTTGTAGCGTACTAAGTCAACGAATGCACCTTTGGCCATCATAGCGCCATTTATAAGACAAGCGTGATTCTCCTTGTCCATTATGATATATTCACCTTTTACAGGCAAAGCAGAGATAGTACCAATGCCAGTTTGGTATCCCGTACTGAATAGCAATACTTCTTCGAACCCTAAGAATTTAGCTAATCTGTCCTCTAACTCAATATGTAAATCTAATGTACCCGTTAGGTATCTAGAACCCGAACAGCCAGTACCGTATTTTTCTATTGCTTTTATTGCTGCTTCCCTTACTTCGGGATGCGCCGTTAGTCCGAGGTAGTTGTTGGAGCCAGCCATAATTACTTTACGGCCTTCCATACTCACAACTGGACCTTCATTCTCTTCTACAGCTCGAAAGTAGGGATATATCCCTTTCTCTTTTGCTTCATCTGCTACATGAAAACTAAACGCTTTGTCGAATAAATCCACTTTTACCTCTTTTCCTAATCTTCTGTTTCATTTTTAAAAAACAAATATAATCAAATAATCGTTCACAGAAAAAACATTAGATATTCACACCTAATTAATTAATGGTGGAATCCATAAATGTTTTTTCATATCTACGCTATCACCAATAAAGTCAACCCCCTCTGATTCCAACATTTCACGCATATACGTGGGAGTTGGGAAGTGCATTTTGCCTGTTAGTTCGCCCACTCTGTTCACTACTCTATGTGCAGGTATATCAGATGACAATTTTGTACTATTCAGTGCCCATCCTACATATCTTGCTGAAGATTGCAAACCAATTGCTTTGGCAATGGCACCATAAGTTGTTACTTTGCCAATTGGTATTTGCTTCACTATTTTGAATATATTTTCGTTTACTGACATAATTATGATAACTGAACCAATAAAATTCTTCGATTTTCTGAATAATCGCCTCAAATCTGATTTGCCCGGTGCGAAAGCTCATATCAAAATGGCATCTTTCACCGATTTGGAGCGACTAAATAGTAATATACCAAGACCCGATGCCAAAAAGAGCGCTGTTCTTCTTCTGATAAACGAACAATTAGATCTTTTGTTCACTCTTCGAAGTAGTAAGTTACGCAAACATAGTGGACAAATCTCTTTTCCAGGTGGTAGAGCTGATGAAGGTGAAACTTTCGAACAAACAGCACTCCGCGAGACCGAAGAAGAAGTGGGTATAAGCAGTAGTAAAATCCAGCTAATGGGGCGAATGTCAGGGCTATATGTTCCGCCATCTAATAATATAATCCAACCAGTAATAGGACGAATACCGAGCAACATCGACCTTCGGTTGAACCCCGATGAAGTCGAAGAGGCATTCTACGTACCATTGAATAGCTTCCTGACCGATGATAAGCTGAAAGTAAAGAACTCAGAATACAAAGGAAAGCCATTCGCTTATCCGTATTGGGATGTACACCACACAGTACCTTTGTGGGGTGCAACGGCTATTATCATGAGCGAATTTATTTACTTAGTTAATGAGTTTAGGGAAAATAATTCGTAATTTACACGACTATGAATGACTTAAATAATAAAACAATAGATTGGTCTGTACCTCCTGCAAGTACGGATATTCCAGCTTTTTTAGCTCCTGATACCAAGAGAATAAACATAAGTAATGACTCGCAGTTATTACACTTTTATAGCAATAACCACCCCTTGGTGTCTTTCAAGATATTATTCCATAAGGGGACTTCCGAGGAAGAATATACTGGTATCTCGAAGATTATGTTTGAGCTGCTGTCCTCTGGTACTGAAAGCAAATCAGCTCTTGATTTCGCGACAGAACTAGATTACCTTGGTGCATCGCTTAGCTTTACTGAGAGTAAAGATTATGCAGTTTGTAGATTAGATTGTTTGAAAGATGTGTTCGATACGGCTTTCGAGTTGCTGAAAGATGTGCTTTTCAACCCGAAATTCGATGATCAAGAAATAGAAAAGACTATTCGTAAATTCAAATCGGCTAAAGAGCAAGAAGAAGCGGATTCCAACTACCTAAGCACTACTGCTATGATGGCGTCGCTTTTCCGTGAGCATCCTTATGGTAATCCAGAATATGGATTCAGCGAAGAGATGGATGAATTTACACGTAAGAATATAAAGAACTGTTGGGAATCGTATATATTCGGATCAAGGGTTTCTATCGTAGCGACTGGTAATATGCGCGAAGAAACTGCTCTAAAATACGCTAACGAATTAGTCAACAGAATGGCTGATGATATTGAGAGTGAAGATGTTGATAATATACTTGTGCGTGAGCAAAACAAACTAGTTATTGTGAATTTCAACTCTAGTTCGCAATCAGTTATTAGCGTTGGTAAGCCAACTATTAATATAAAACACGAAAACTATGCTGGTCTCAGCTTAATCAATGTAATCTTCGGTGGCTACTTTCTTTCTAGACTGAACCACCTTATTCGTGAGCAAAAGGGTTTAACTTATGGGGTTCACTCATCTATTAGTTCGGCTGTTCATACAGGGCTATTAGGCGTTTCTACATCTGTAAATCTGGATAAAACTAGAGAGGTTGTAAGTGATATAATTGAAGAAATGTCAAGAATATCGAATGAAATGTTAGAAGACGATGAGCTACAACGTGCGAAAAACTATTATCTTGGAAGTTTTCTACGAAGTGCAGAAAGTCACAAGCAAATCTCAAAAATGCTTACTACAATTGCACTAAATGATCTAGATGATGACTATTATAATGGATTTTACAGAAAAATAAAGAACATTAGAAGTGACGAATTATTCAGCACTCAAATTGACCTCTTCAAACCTGAAGGACTATCAATAGCTATAGCTGGGAACGAGAAAAAGCTAGTTGAGCAATTCGATGGATACTTTGATAGATACGATATATTAGACAAAGAAGGCAAGATTTTAGGACGTTACGAAAACAATAACTGATACCATTCGTAATATGTATTTTAATATGATAATCAAGTAAAGAATATGGCAAATGATATCGAGCTACTAAAAGAGCTTTCCGAATCGATAAATAAAATTAAAAGTGAAGTTTCAAAAGTAATAATTGGTCAAGATAAAGTAGTCGAAGAGCTACTAATATCACTGTTCGCTAAGGGTAATTGCCTATTAGTAGGTGTACCGGGATTAGCGAAAACATTGCTTATCCGAACACTAGCCGAATCTATGCACCTAGATTTCTCTCGTATCCAATTCACTCCAGACCTAATGCCCGGTGATATAACTGGGACAGAGGTGATAGAGGACGATTTATCTACTGGTAAAAAGACTTTTAGATTCGTCAAAGGGCCAATATTCTCGAATATAGTACTTGCCGATGAGATAAATAGAACTCCACCTAAAACTCAAGCAGCTCTACTAGAAGCAATGCAAGAGCACGAAGTAACGGCAGCAGGGAAAACACTCAGTTTGCAAGAGCCCTTTTTCGTACTTGCTACACAAAACCCGATTGAACAAGAGGGTACATACCCACTACCAGAGGCACAGTTAGACAGATTTATGTTCAACATTATGCTTGATTACCCATCTCTACAAGAAGAAGTTGATATTGTAAAATCGACTACTGTTGAAACAAACGCGACTATCAACCGAGTGATAAGCGCAGATAAAATCATCGAATTCCAAAACCTAATCCGCCGTATTCCTGTGGCTGATAATGTAGTTGAGTATGCAGTTAATCTAGTTCGAAGTACTCGTCCAGATTATACTGACTCTGAATTAGTAAAAAAATACATTAGCTATGGGGCAGGTCCAAGAGCAAGCCAATACCTTGTACTTGGTGCAAAATCAAGAGCAGGGATAAAGGGGAACTCATCACCAGAAATAGCTGACGTAAAAGAAGTAGCCGTTTCTGTTCTTCAACACAGAATAGTGACTAACTTCAACGCAGAAGCAGAAGGTGTCGATTCAGTTAAAATAATAAATGAACTAATAAAGTAGCATTAACTTGCACTTATATTTGTACTAAATTCTAATATTTATTAGATTGCAATATTACTACGCTAATTCGAACAAGTAGGCAATGAAAGAAAAACACTTTATATCAAATAAGAACGAATCTGTTCGTATGTTCAAATGGAACATAATCGAAGCATTGTCTAAGACGCATTGGACTTTGCCGATTATCGTTTATTTGCCTATTATTTCTTACTTCCTGTACTTGGGATTTAGCAATGATATGAGCTTAGTTGATACTGGACTTATGCTAATACTTGGCTTATTCGTGTGGACATTTGCGGAGTATTTTTTGCATCGCTTTGTATTCCACTACGAACCGAAAACGGCTTGGGGAAAGCGACTACACTGGCTAATGCACGGAGTACATCACGACTATCCACAAGATGCAAAAAGATTAGTATTACCCCCCGGTTTGAGTCTTATCTTTTCTACAATATTATTCTTATTCTTCTATTTACTTGTACCGATGCCGAGCTTATTCCCATATTTCGGTGGGTTTCTATTAGGGTATTTGGTCTATGATGTAGGGCATTACGCTATGCACCATTTCTCATTCAAAAGTAGTATATTCAAGAAGATAAAACTACACCACATGAAGCACCACTACGTAGAGCCGCACGAGGGCTACGGAGTTAGCTCACCTCTTTGGGATATTATTTTCCGAACTAGAGGGAAGTGATTTATAGTCATCTTTTAATTTGAATAGAGTTATTATATAATTGGCCAGAGTAATAATAAATCTCAATGACTTGACCAGTAAAATATTGTGATAAGAACTCTAAGTCAGTTGTAGTTTGTGAGTATGTGCTATCATACATTTCTTGCCCTCAGACATACCATCTTTTCTCTGGTAGTATAAAGGGGTAATTTATACTATCTTTACCTAAAGAACTTCTATACAAAGTATCCGAATCTATATATATAGAATCCATTAGTAAGTACAACGAATAATAATGTCCTTTTATATGGTCTTGATGGTATTCTTTTTTTACTTTCACTTCTGTTTCAAAATCAAATATGTTATCCTCATTATCTGTATTAAAACGAAGTTTAAATTTTTCTTCAAAAATCCTATGTGGTTTGTCAGCTAAATCATCTACACCAACCACATTTAATACCAAGTTTTTATCTTGTTCAATAAAATAAATATCGCCTATTAGTCTAAATTTTGTTTTTAGTCTTGTTCTAGTTCTATAGACGGAATCAACTTCAACAGTATCAGGGATATTAAAATTCTCCCACAAAATGTTTTGAGTAAACCCCTCCCCTGCATAAGGAGCAATATCATCTTTTGAGTCTGTTCCATTACTACAAGATATAAACAAGAATAAGAGGATTATTAATATTACTTTTTTCATATAAATCCTAAATATTTTCTAATAATTATAGTACATTAAAGTATCAAACATTACGTTCGAGTTTGATGATACTTTTGGTATCGAAATAACTTCTGTAAAACCAGAATTCTCTTCTGTACCTGATCTTTTAGTTATTTCAAGAATATATCTATATTGATTTAATTTTGAATTTTTAAATATTCTACGTTCTAACAATGGACTACCACCATTTGACCTTACTTCAAAGAGTATCAAACTTCTTGTTGAAAAATCCAAGTCTATGAAGTCAGTATCTTTATCACAATATGGCATTTCGTAACCCATATCTAGTAATTTAGATTCTTTATACAGAGCTTTATATTCATCATCTGTTCTGCTAATCTCACCCATTTCAAATACATCCAACCAGATACAAGGCAATTCCAAAGTATCTATATCAGTAACTTCTACCCAATCTGAGTTACTTTCCAGTTCTTCAATTGTGTATTTCTGCTGATTTGTCAACTTGTTTTCTGTTGGTGATTCTTCGTTACAACCAACGAATGCAATTAGTACAAATGCTATGACTATGTTTTTCATACTAGAACCTCAAAAAATTAGTAATACTGCGTTTTTTGTAATCAAAAAGACATATTTAGTCTATAAACAAACTAACCAATCAAAAGTTACACACGTATAGAAAATTTACAAATCTATACATTAGCTCGTATTTGCGAACTATTGATTAAATTGCTTTTTTAGATACCAACAAGCTAAGATCTACTTATTTGAATATTAAATCATATATAGAAAAACACCCATTTTCGATAGTCATTGTCTTCTTCATTTTTATATATATATGGCAGCCATTTTTTGCTGGTATGTATTCTGATGATTGGGTATTTTTGATTAGCTATTTCACTGAAACTCCGCATATATCTGCACCATTTTCACTCGATAGATTGACTCATTTTATGACTGTATATGCCAATAGACCAATGTCGGGTGTAATGTTCTATCTAGTTAACTCTATTTGTGGGCATAATATCGCGCTGGTGCATACATTTATGCTCAGTTGGATACTCACAGCTTTGTACACCTACTACCTATTTGCTCGTGAGTTTTTAGCATTCCTCTCTATCAAAAAAGCGAGTATGGTGGCGGCTATTACGGCACTTATCTGGCTGGTTTCCCCCTGGACTTTGGGAGTAACTGCTTGGTTTTCTAGCTCTATTAATCTTATTTCTTTCATATTCTTTTCGCTATCCCTGTACTATCTTTTCAGAGGGTTACGGTTTGGCAAACATAGCTATGCGAAAGTTGGTCTTTTTTATCTACTTTCTGTACTAACTTATGAGAGCTTCTTCTTTCAGTATTTCATCTTCATCGCTATAGCTTGGCTCTATATTAAAGAGAAGAAAATTGACAAAAAAGTGCTCATAAAGCATAGTGTTATACTCTCCGTGATAGTAGCAATGACAGTAGTTTGGAACAGATTAGCACCGACTATATTCGATGCAGTTATCAATAAAGTAATAAATCCATATTTCTTGCAAACACTGGTTGTCAATATAGTATCTTTCCCTTATTTGCTAATAGCCAGTTTTGGTGTGTTTGAGCTGATAGCTTTGGCAGTATTCGTACCTACGATTATCTATTTCTTCATCAAATTGAAGAAAAATGCCGGAAGTTATAAAGCATTATTTCGTTCTAAAAGATTTGCCATTATTTTGCTATTAGTATCCGGTATTTTCGCTGGGTTTTTCTTGTATTCTGCAGCCGGTTACACTATGTGGGGCATGGGTTCGCGGAGTAGAACTATGTTCGTAGCCTCGTTCTATATACCGCTAATAGTAGTGATAATTGGCGTCAAAATAGCTCAACTGAATAGCATTAGCAAAGCAATGAAAGCTCGAATAGCTCTTGCTTTATTTACTCTTTCATTTGGTGCTATTCTTGTAAATAAATTCGATTGGATAGAAGCTGAGCGAATACAAAAAGATGTGATTATGAAATTCCAAGCGGAGCAAGTTGCTCACTTAAACAATAACGACATGGTCGTGATAGTCGCACCTTTCCGCCACAAATGGATTTCGCAATTCGACGCACCGTGGTCTATCAAAAATCAGATGCGTTACGGGAAATCATATTATGATGGAGGTGAATTAGTCCGAGCAACTAATGCCAAATTCGTAGTGGGAAGAGGAGTGGTCCACCCTGTCAGTGGCGAGCATTATCAGATATATTGGGACGGCAAGTTGTTATACCAAGGATATGAATTGGTAGAGGAAGCTAAGAAAATAGACAAGAATTTCTTCTACAATAGAGCGGAGAGCTTCACAGCCAAGCGGCTTTTCATCTGGAATTACTATGATGGTACACTCCAACAAATAACCGAGCCACAGGTATTCGAGTATGAGCCGTATTACAATTACGACTATTGGGTGACTTGGGTCTATCACAATTAGTTACAATAAAGAGGTAAAAAATGATAGAAGTTAAAAAATTAGACGAAATTTTCTCACAGATAAATGAGTATTGGCAACCACACATAGTTGGCGAACTGAACGGTCAGCACGTAAAGGCGGCGAAGTTCAAAGGGCAATTCCCTATGCACAAGCACGACTATGAAGACGAGATGTTCCTAGTTATAAAGGGTGAAATACATATAGAATTTACGGATTACACAAAGACAATCGGTGAAGGAGAATTCATTGTCATTCCCAAAGGTATAGAGCATAGCCCCATAGCAAGCGAGGAATCCCACGTCTTGCTTTTCGAACCAATGAGCACGCTAAACACTGGCAACACAGAAAACGAATACACACACCGAGATTTAAAGAAGCTGTAGGGATTGTCAATCCCTTCTTGTCTGAATCACGGATTAAATGGATTTATGGATTGCACAGATTATTTGCTCTCAGAAATGTAGAGACGTATCGCATACGTCTCAAGAAATCCACGTTGAATTCGTCACTCAGAGGATACGAAGTATCCAAAGAGTCCAGGAGAGGAAGTTCCGATTGTATTATTCATAACGATTCGTTTTAATCTAAACCTCAACCTTCATTTTTCCCCTTACTAGTATGCCAACTCAATCTATAAATCAAAAAAGCGATAACTAAAAGAAGAGCAATAATTCCAATGGAAAAGTATATAATAAACAGCTCTCTTTTTTCTTGTTCGGCTTCTCTTATCTGCTTTTTTTCGAGTTCCATTTCTTTGTTTATTATCTCTATCTCTTCTTTGTGTTTCTGAACTAAATAGGATTCCAACACACTTGTGTAATCTTCATGGAACTCAAGTGCCTTTTTATAATCCTCTTTTTCTTTGTATGCATCAACTTCTTGCTTATAAATAACAAATTGTTGTCTATAGAGTTTATTCAATTCTTTATATGCTTTGATCTTTTTATATAATGTTTCAGCTTTTAAATTATATGTATTGATTATGTCCATTTTTGACATATTAGAATCTTTGTTTATGAAATATTTCAGGCTACCAATACGAAAATAACTATTACCAATATTTACACTATCTTTCAATTCTTTATAAATTTCAAGTGCCTTAAAGTCATATTCTATTGCTGTTGTGAGATTTCCTTTACCAGAAGTGATACACATACTCAATCAATTATAACATTCTGCTATCCCTTTTTCCCATCCCATTTTCTTCGTTATTTCCAAACCTTCTAATCCATATTCAATCGCTTTATCGGGATCACTTCTTTGTAACTCGAGAACTATTGTCTTAATTAAGTTCACCCTATTAGTATCTTCCTTCGCATTTGATAGTTTTTCCAGCAGGTTATTTACTATTTCTTCTTCTGTTAGAGGTAGGTGAGTTCTAGTCACCGCATTTTGAGCAAATCCAAACGACAACAATATAATTAATATGTAGAGATTTAAATTCATATTTGGTCTTAATGTAGTAAAGTATCAGTTTTACAATATATGAAAATATTGGGGAATAATAATCTACTCAAGAGCGTTACTAATATTGAACTGCTTTGTGACTCTCTTGAATCCTTAGCTTCGGCTCCACTCAACACTTGCACTTCGCTCCCTCTGAGTGACGTGGTTGCAAAGGGGTTGTGGGATTTGGAGACATATGCGATACGTCTCTACATTTCTTAGAGCAAATAATCCATAAATCCGCTTAATCCGTGATGGTTACTGAGCATTCTAAGATAAAACCAAATATTTAATTAAATAATTTCACATATTGTCCCTCTCTTTTAGCAACAGCAAATATACGAAGTACTAATTTATTAGCTACAGCATTTAGAACAGTAAGT
>JBAYUQ010000042.1:0-11209 GCA_041675005.1 Kapaibacterium sp. (SeqCode) | reverse complement strand
TGGTGCTTATTCGGCTATCGGTAACTATACCTACGGTTACAATGGTATGGAGAAGGACGATGAGTTGAAGGGAAGTGGGAAGCTATACTCTACACTATTCCGTGAAGGTGACACCGAAAATGGACGGTGGTGGAGTAGGGATCCGAAGGAGACTAATTTTGTAAGTGATTCGCCTTATATAATGGTTGGCAGCAACCCAATAAGTTATATTGACCCTGATGGACTAGAGAAAGTAGGAGTTGTAGGAGGCCCAGATGATGTCAATGCTAATGAGAATAATTTTTACGATACAGGACTACTTCAATTTGATAATTACTTAGATGATACAGAAGAGACTGGTGAAAAAGTCACCATGATTTTTTTTAACAGCTCGGATAATAAAAAGGAAATTAGTCAGGCATTTAGTAATGTAGCTGGTGATAGAAAAAATTATGATTTAATTTTTGTAAATACTGCTCAAGAATTAACTACTTATTTAAATCATGGAACTGTAGCACCTTTGAAAGATAACCCTAGACTAAAGGACCCAATAACCAGCTTATCTTTCTTTGGCCATGGAAGAAACTCAACTTTTGAACCAGGCTACTCAAATCCATTTTCTAGCACCACATCTCAAATATGGGGAATTAACGAAGCTGGAAAATTAAAATCGAGTGCATTTGATAAGAATGCTTGTGTTTATCTATTTTCTTGTAGAGCCGCTGAGAATGGTGATGGATTGAGTATTAATTTAGCCCAAAAAATATTCAATGTTACAAATGCTGAAGTAATAGCCTGGAAGTCTAAAACGAGTTATTATGATATTTATAAATTAAAACCAGAATCTACAACTGAGTGGCTAGAAGGTGTTGTAAAAAATGCAATAGGGGTATCAAGAGAAATCAGAAAAGCTGATTTTCTTCCAAAAGGACTAGATGGAGCCAAGCCATTAATATTTAAAAATGATGAAGAATAAGAAATTAAATAGTTTACTTAATAATATAACATTAGCAATCCTTTTAATTGGATTATATTTGTTGTATTATAGTTTCGAAAGTGATATATTTTTATATCACGACTATAGAGATATTTTTATTACTGATTATAAAAAACTTTTGGATATTAGTTATTTAAAAAATCTATTTTCCTATTTACTAAGAGTATTCTTCAAAACTTACTGGGTATTCTTATTGTTTTTTCTATTCTTATTAAAGCCATGGAATAAAATAAAGCATAAGTTACTAGTATTGATGCTTATTTTCATAATAACTAGTTTAATAACATTTAAACTAATAAAAATAGGTTACAATTTTGAAAACAATACTTCCATTTTAATTCTTATAATCTATTCATTTATTAAGTATGTTTTATTAAAAAAATATGAATTTCCTCTAAAGACAAAGTACATAATCTTAATAATCATTTTAATTACATTTGGAGCTTTAATAAAGTTAACAGCATTTATTTATATTGTGAATTTTATCTTTATTATTCTTACAACAATTTTAGGATATTTAGCAAGTAAACTATCAGTTAGGTTACTAAAGTGAAGTCATCAGCGACGTGAAGAACCCACATAATCTAGCTTCTTCTGTAAGTAGTTGGACTTTTACAGCAGAAATTCGTAATTTGAACAACTACTATCCGTATGGGATGGAATTACCAGGTGGGGCTTATGCGTCTATCGGTAACTATGGCTACGGTTACAATGGTATGGAGAAGGACGATGAGCTGAAGGGGAGTGGGAAGCTATATTCTACTTTATTCCGTGAGGGTGACACAGAGAATGGTAGATGGTGGAGTAGGGATCCGAAGGAGATGAGTATGCCCTATCAGTCTCCTTATGTTTTGATGGATGCAAATCCAATAAGATATACTGACCCCAATGGAGATACGGTTTTATCTGTTTTCAATAGATCGAAGAAAACTTTAAGAATTATAGATATGGATCATTATGAAAAAGGGTTACCTTATAAAGTAGTAAATGCAGATGAATACAAATTTGGTGGAATTAGAGATGAAGATGGAAATTTAACTCATAATCAAGTCCTATTAGTCAAAAATGTTTTTACTGGTGGTAGATCAGACAATGGTGTTGTTACTAGGGACCCTGATAGTCGTATGCAAAGAGCAATACCTAAAGGGAAATATTCTATTTTAGATAATAATGCAGATACTAGACATACAGGCTGGTTTAGACTTGATACTCAAGATGAATCTCCGTACAATGATAAACATGATGCAACTGGTAGAGATGGCTTCCGTTTTCATCTAGGAGGATTAAGTTTTGGCTGCGTTACATGTGATGCTACAATTAAGGATCGGTCGAAAGAATGGACTATCATAACTAAAATAATGGAGAATACAAGCACTACAAATGTTCCTGAAAAAAGGGGTTATCAGTGGCTGAACCCATTTAGTACATTAATAAATTTTGGAACTATGAAAGTAATAGGAGAAGATAAAATACCAACAAAACCAAAAGAGCCATAGATGAAATATTTTATAATTATCATTTTACTATTTACTCTTCAATCTTGTAGGTCTGATAAGTGTAACTCAGTTAACGAAATTAATGTTGGAGAATTGTTACTTATAACTTCCAATGAGAAATCTTATAATTATTGTGAACTATTAGAAAATGCTTTAGAAAAAGATCAGAAAGCAATCTTAAACTTATCATTACTTGAATTTAATGGTTCTGTAAGCTACGATCATGGTTATGTACTAATCATGTTAATTGATAGAATTGGAGAAGTCGAATATTTAAAAGCAATTAAATATATTTCTAACAATGACAGAAGCTTCATAGAGGAGTATTTAGATGCAGGTTTTGAATATGGAGATATTAGTAAGTATCAAGGACAGTCACTTAAAAAAGTCTTTCCAGAAATCTATCGTTTCTTAAATCAGTTTTAATCATTTAATTATCTTACTTTGTTTTTTTACTCTTTGAAGTCTAATACTTTAGAGGATACTACTACGCACGTGAGGCAGGTGGTAAAGTGCTAGCGACTTATGAAACTAGTCCAGAGGGAGTAGTAGGTCAGGGCTCTAGTTGCTATGCAGCATACTATTATTTAGACTTGAAGGAATGGTACATATATGGCTCGGAGTCTGATGGACGGATTTCAGTTCTGAAGCCATACACAAACGAATTTAATAATATTCACTTGGTTGCAAATCATATACCACAACAAGCATTAGCTGAACCACTTGCAATGAAAGACACCATTATCTACTATGGCTTTGATAATATTGGTACATACCAGACAAATGCACGCTACACGGGACACAAAGAATACGAAATAAAAGACCACTTGGGCAACGTACGAGCAGTAATCAGCGATGTGAAGAATCCAGAAAGTATGGTTTCTTCAATAAGTAGTTGGACATTTACCGCAGAAATTCGTAATTTGAACAACTACTATCCGTATGGAATGGAATTACCAGGTGGGGCTTATGCGTCTATCGGTAACTACGGCTACGGTTACAACGGTATGGAGAAAGACGATGAGCTGAAGGGGAGTGGGAAGTTATACTCTACTTTATTCCGTGAGGGTGACACAGAAAATGGTAGATGGTGGTCACGGGATCCGATGGAAATGAGTATGCCTTATCAGTCACCGTATATTCTTATGGATGCAAATCCGATTAAGTTAACTGATAAACTTGGTAATTCGACAAAAATAAAGAAGGAAGAAACGGAAGATAAAGATGGAAATAAAATAGAGAAATATTCATTTAAGTTTAAAGCGGCGATACTAAATTCGTCAGATGTGCCGATTGATATGAATAAGTTTTCAAGTGCTTTAATGACACAGCTATTAGAAGCTTTTAATGGTAGCGAAATAGTATATAATCGCAAAACAAATAGATATGAGACAGTTATATGGGAAGCAACAAGTATCGATATTACAATTATTGATGATAAGAATGAGCTAAAATCTGATGAGCATTTAATAGAAATATCTCATGATTTTACAGAAAATGTTAGGGGAATGGCTTGGGGAACAGGGTTACAAATTTATATAAACCCAGGATCAGCAATCGAACAAATATCTGGTGAAAACATTAGGACAATGGCTCATGAATGGGGACATACTCTTAATATGTATCATCCAGAAGAATATACCATTTGGGGTGACGTACCTCCAAATCAAAATATTCCGAATAAAAATGTTTATCCTGATAATTTGATGAGGATGACGGAGAGTTGGTTAACGATACAAGAAGAGCAAGGAATCAAAGGGAATGGAAATGCCTTGAATGCGAATCAAATTAGAATTATGTATAAATCATACAAAGAAGGGATTTTAAATAAGGATGATAGAAATAGACCTTGGTATGAAGATGCTTTATGGAAGTTAAAAAAATGGATAAATCTAAGAGATTGAGATACTAAAAAATGAAATTATTGAAAAAAAAATCGTTAACTATGTTAACACTAATAATTACTGGACTTTTATTTTTATGGTTAAGTCCTTTAAAGATTGTAAATGTTATTCATGGCACTTTTTTTTATGAAGATTATTATTATTATATGATCAATATTTATGAAGAGAGTGAGTTATATTTTCAAAATGTAAATAAAAATGAAATGTCTTTCAAAAAAATTACTCCGCCAAGTGTAGCTAATGAATCTGAATGGTTTTTAACGTTTCAGGATTCGATTAAAATTTTTATTACTACTGAAAATTCAGACACTAATAAAACCATTCCTTTAGACAAATATACTGTCGTTAAAATAAGTCCTACACTCTCACATTCTATTATAGAATCTTCATCAGATGGATATATTGGGACAGACTAAAATAGACTAAATGCATAAGTTATACCAATACTAATTTCTTACAATTGACACCTAGGTAACGTACGAGTAGTTATCAGCGATGTGAAGAACCCACATAATCTATCTTCTTCAATAAGTAGTTGGACATTTACAGCAGAAATTCGTAATTTGAATAATCGCTTCAACTTCGCTCAGCACAAGTACTATCTATAAGGAATGTCGGAACATATTGTATATGACGCCTTAGCGTTAGAATTACCAGGTGGGGGTATTAATTCGCCAGTTACTTTCTTCTATGATTTAGTTCATGTTGTACACCAACAAACTTATACTTTCCTATTTCTGAAATTTTAATTTTTCAATTCTTCTAATGGACAATTTATAGTGATTTCGTTTGCGTCATCTGTTAATTATTTTTTAATTAAATTCCCAGTCAATTTATTAGCTTTCTCTTCATATTTTAATACAAATTTTACTGTTTTGACTGCATTTTAGAATTTAACGCATAAGCGCACCTTAACGACGTTTGATATTTCAAAGAAAGTATTTCTATTGATTCTGGCATGAAATCAAGCTGGGCGGTATTTATGGATGAAATACAAATGGTTGCTGTGCGAATGAGGAAGTGAAATTCGTTAGTCTAATACGTATTTAAAGAGAAATTGACCTATTTTATATATAAATCTGACCTAATTGTCACCAAATTATTTATAGGCCAATTTTAAACCTACACCTTATATATTTATACAGACTTTGTAATCAAATTAGTTACATTTAATAATAATGATAATCTTAACAGCATAATAATAATATAGTTAGTTTTACGCTTTTGATGAATTTTATAGAAAATAATCACGAATTTATAGATAAAATAAGCAACTAAACAATCATAGAAATAATCCATCTATATGTAATGATTTATAGTAACCTAAATAATTGAGTTTTCTATTTTCACAGATAGCAATTTCATACTCAATTTCACATGGTGTTTTAGAGAACTTACGTTTAATTAATTGAAAGAATGTTTCAGTAGCATCTATACCATAATATTTAGCAGAATCATAAATACCAGTTTTATAATCATAAGTATTTTTTAGTATCTTTTGAACTCTTATGTTTTGAATAAGTTTATACGGAGTAGTATTAAAATCAGACTTTACACATTTCCAAAGTGTAGGAGCACTACATTCCAATGAATAACATATGAAATCAACATTGAGCCTTGGATTACAAATCTCATCTCTTATTACTTCTATTACTCTTTGTGATGTTACTGGTATCATAATAATTTGTTAGAATGATATTATTTATGATTTATTTGTTTTAGTTATTTTTGCTTTGATATAGAATACTTTAAATACTTAAATGATAAATATAAAACAGAGGTGGATTGCTCCACCCCTCCCTACGTAGTCCTAATTTTGATTGTTGATCACAGAGCAACTTTCATCGCCCCATTCTCCGCCACCTTGACCTTGTGTCTTAGTCATTCCGCAAACAGTTCCACTTGGCCCCATAGAAGAATCTAGTGGACAATTTGTGACTGCATTGTTTGGACTGTCTAGGATGACAATCCAATTTGCATCACCAGTTTTTTGGTATTTTAATTTAACACCAGTAGCATCGCTAGGTAAATCAAACGTTAATGTATCACCTGTCCAATTATAATTGGATGGTGGAAGTGGTTTAGACATTATAACTCCTTGTTAGTTATTAGTAAATCGGAATCTATATTCCGCCTTTTATCATTAAGTCTTTCTATAGTTTCATCTATCGTATCAAATATTTTACTGTTTTCTTCATAGTTAAGTCTCATATCAATCATATACATTAGTTTCCCTAAGTTATTGATTGCATAATTCTCTGATTTATCTCTTTCATTGTTTATATCATTTAATAATATCTTCATATTCTTTAATAGTCTATTCTTCTTTATCCATTTATATCCAAAGTTAGCAGAGAGTAAAATTAAAAGTAGAATTGATGCTAAAATGTAACTATTAATTTTAGCGAACTTTAACTCTGACGATAGATTATCAACGTATCTTTCATTTTTAGATGCTATTTCTATATCCTTAGAGTATTCATTATTTAATTGAATAAGGTTTGATTTATATAGTTCAATCCGTTTTAATTTAAACTTATTTGAAATAATGGGAACTAAGTTATAGGTATTTTCTAGAGCTATAAATTCATCGATATGATCTATTGATTCTTTATACAAACCTTCATTTAATAGACTAATAATAGATTGGCTAAGTAGTTCCTCTGCCTTTATATAATCATTCTCTATAGCAAGGACTATCGACATACAATAGTAAGAGTAAGATCTATAATCTACATTTGAAGATCCTTTATACTTAAAGTAGAATTGATGAATAATATTCTTATCATAACCTTTTCCAAATTTTATATTCAGAATCTGTATATTGAGTAAAAACATCGAATGTAAGTCTGGATTATAGTCTTTTATCCCAAGGGACTTATTAAACATTCTTTTAGCATCGTTATAATTACCTTGTCTTTCATATAAGAAAGCAACATTATTATAAACCTTGTATTTAAACTCGTTCTGTTCTTCATCAATAATAGACAAAGCTATATTGTAATAATGTTCTGCTGAATCCAGAAAGTCTAATTTCTCATATGATATAGCAATATTATTATAATTATAACTTAATTGTTTTAGATTCTTGCCGATATTTAGCCTTATTGCTTTATTATAGTAATATATAGATTTCTGATATAATCCCATATATTGATATACAAGCCCTAGGTCGTTATAGCTTTGATTTAATCTTTCTTCAATATCAAATTTTTCTTTAACATCAAGTGAACGTAGGTGGTATTTCAATGCATTCTCTAGGTCGCCTAACCTAAAATAGCACATACCTAATCCATAATATAATTTAGATATGCTTAGTGGATCTTTATCATCTATTATAGATGGTGTACACTCATTAAGGATGTTTATAGCCTCTTTATACTTACCTTGTTTAAATTTAGACTGTGCTTTGTCAATACATTCATCTGAACCATATAGCACTGTTGCAGTGAGTATTAATAGTAATATTGTAATAATCAGTTTCATAATTCTTTGGTTCTCAATGTATAATTGTTTCTCAATTTATTACCAGCCTTCGTAGTAGAAAACATAGGTCCTGTAGCTGTGAAAGTCCATTTCATGTTGCATCCCAATCTTTTTAATTCAGAATACTGTTTATAGTTCATGGGTAACCCTTTATCAAATCGTTTGATAAAGTCATTGTATTCTATTTTAGACTTTTTGTTAAAGTTCTCAGGTCTTTTAAATACTTTATCTATCCATTCCAAAACATTCTGATTCTGTAATTTATAGTTGTATTCATTAATAATCTCAAAATCAATTTCAGATGCTTTTTCTAAATGCATTTCTCCGATTTCACCATAAAGCCAGTTTATACTAAAACCTAATTCAAAAAGCTTACGTGTGATCTTTTGAATATCGTGATTTCCATCTGCATATTGTTCAAAACGTTGCCTACTAAAACCAATCAAATCAGCGAACTCAGATTTTTTCAAAGTTGTTGATACAATAATCTGATTTAGTCTTTCTATTTCTTCTTTGCTTTGTGTGTCCATCTTCTATACAAACCTATGTGTTTTTAAATTCCAAGTGTAAACGTAACATTTACAAAAATCCAATAATTGTTAACTTTAGTTAATTAAGCGAAAAATATTTTGCGTTTCTGTTAAATTTATGGAAAATCGTAAACAAAACATTTACACTATAAAAAATTAAAGTAATACATTTGAGAAATGGTAGATGAAGAATTATGAATTAAACTCTTAAACTAATTTATAATCCTTCGTTTAAGAGATCTGTCATTTAATAAGATATTTTTAAATTTTATGGAGTGATTATGAAGAAGTTGTATTTATTATTAGGGATAATGCTATGTGTTATTTCTAATTATCAGATTACCCAAGCCTTACCGTGCTGCTCTTACATAACGGTGGTCCCACAAATTACAGACGATTGTTGTATAGAGATTCATGTAAACAACCCATATTGTAGTGGTGCTGTTGTAACACTTGAAATAAACAATGGAGGGAGTTGGAGTGAGGTTTATAAGGATTCAATAACTCAGAATCCAGTTATCAAATACTGTCCACCAGGTGGAAGTGGTTTAGTTGAATATAGAGTAAAGTTTACTGAACCATTTAAACCAGGTGAACCATATTGTGGAGGAGCAGGCCCATATATAGAAGGATTTACTATGTATTCTGGTTCTGTTTATCTTGAATGTTGTGAAGATTGTCCTGAAGGGTATGAAAGTTGGTTTAATTTGGAATCAAAGAAAAGTAATAATTGTCCAGATAATGGATGCGAGATTACACATAGCCTAAATATCCCAGATTCAATAGACTGCTATACAAACTATAGAGTCGAGACTGATTCGAGTTTCACACCAATTCTTCCATTAGTAAGTGATTCGTTATTTAATATCAATGGTTGTATTGCTGCTGGTACTACTTTTAATGCTAAGGTAATACTATTTACAGCAAACGGTGATTCTTGTATTATAGAAGACAGTGTTTTCTGTGACGAGCCTAGAGATAGTACTGATTTACAAGAACCTTGTGTACCTGATTGTTTTGGGACTCCTTTTGGTGCCCCACTCACAGATAATTTCATGATTGCTGGTTGCTCAGGATTATGTTTAGTTAAAGTTACTTATGTATCAAGAAAAGCTTGTGGTATATGGCAAGATTTACAAATACTTAAAATGGAATTGAGCCAAGGATGTGTTGGATGTTCAGATTCATATATCTATCAACAAGCACTATTAGGTATAATTGATTTAAACAGAATGGGTTTTACACCTACTGATTCTGGGTGTGCTTCAACTTGGAGAGTAACACAAGGTGGATGTTGGTCAGATTGGTATTATTATGTAGTAAATCCAACTATGGGAGTAATTGATACTGTTAGAGTTCTTGAACCTTGTACTTTAACAGAATGTTGTTTACAATCAATGACTGTTTGTAAAGACCCTGGCCCTCCAAAAACAATTACTATTACTTACGATTCAACTTATATACCACCTAGTATAGATTGTGAAGATACTTGGCTTGAAGATCCATTAACTGGATGGATTACTCAATGCTATCCTAAATGTGATTGGTTAACAGATTTGGAAGGTACTGATATGCAACCGCCGCCGCCACCATTATTAGGTAAAAAGGCTCTGGAAGGAGAGGGTGAGTCTAGCAGTAGAATTGGAATTCAGATGTTCCAAGTAAATGATCATATGCAAATCCAGATTAATAATGAAGGGATGAGTTCTGTAATATTAAAAGTTATGGATATCTTAGGCAAAGAGATGATCACAGTAAATCAAGACATTAATAATGGTGAGAATATAATCAGAATTCCAATTAACGGATTCACAAGTGGAGCATATATTCTAACTGTTATTGCAGATGATTATTTAATTAAAACTGAAAAGTTTATTATTAAATAGTATTTTAAATTTAAAAATACACCTTGGATTAGTTCAGGGTGTATTTTCTTTTTGTAACTAATAAGACAATAAATGTGTCTTTATAGAATCAACAAATGATTAAGGAGTAAATAAAATGAAATATCTACTACTACTACTTATTGCTATACCAACAATTTTATTATCTCAGAAGTGGGATAATAGAAAATGGAAAACTCTTGAACTTTATTCAAAAACTGAAAAGTTAGTAATGCGCGACAGAGTGATATTAGATATAAAATGTTATGAAGATGGAGATTGTTACGCTGTAGGTACCTACCAAGCACTATACCTAGAAGTTTTTAAATATGATTATTCAAATAATATATGGCAACTCATATATGATGGTAACTGGGACGCATTTAACACACCAGAAGAAGAATGGCCTGATATTATTGATCAACCTATGAGTGCTAATATATTAAGTGATACAACCATATTCATCTATTATTATAAAACTGCAATGATTAATATATTCAATTTTATTACAGAAGAATATGACACTACTCATTATGAGCCTGCTTATCCATTTGGCGATGCAATATTAGAAGAGAATGGTTATGGTATGGCTTCAGTGGGTAACTTTGTATATACAACAACAAATAATTGGGTAGATTACAAATATAAAGATATAGAATTCCCATCTTCGGCTTATAATGTTCCTATTAAAATATTAGAAGACAACAGATTTACAATAGCAGATTTTGACCATGGGAAATGTTATTTTACTGTTTCATCAGATGGTCTTGAGTGGGAAAGATTCCTTGTCGGAGAGTTTTATCCTAATAGTATTTATTTTATAGATAATAATATTGGGTTTATAACTGGCGGGATTATCAATGCGGGTGACTCTAAAGATGATGCAATCTATAAAACAACTGACGGAGGTAATAGTTGGTATGAAGTATTAAAT
>JBAYUQ010000041.1:0-11956 GCA_041675005.1 Kapaibacterium sp. (SeqCode) | reverse complement strand
TCTAAATGCTGTAGCTAATAAATTAGTACTTCGTATATTTGCTGTTGCTAAAAGAGAGGGACAATATGTGAAATTATTTAATTAAATATTTGGTTTTATCTTAGAATGCTCAGCACAGGCATTACGTCTCTACAGATTGTTTAATAAATAATCCGTGCCATCCTTAAATCCATTTAATCTGTGATTCTGACAAATAAAGAAAGTTACGTCCTTTTGATCCATTCAGAATAGTTTGGATTTATAAACTAAAAAAGGGCAATGTCTATTAGACACTGCCCTTTTGAAAAATACTTCTCGAAATATATTATTTTGCGATAATTATTTTCTGAGATTCGTTTACGCCTAGATACTTGAATGTTAGGAAGTATGTTCCTGAAGGTAAGTCTGATACATCAGATGTTGCATTATACTGACCTGCTGCCATTCTTGTATTGACTAATTGTTTTACTACTACACCGTCTAGGTTAGTTAACTCTATAGTTACATTTGATTCTGAACCTACTATGTATTCTAAGATCATAGAACCATTAACTGGATTAGGACTAACAGGTGCAAAAGGTTGTTCACCAATTACTAGCACATCTAAAGCTCTGAAAGTCTGAACACAGAATTCTGATTTAATTGAACCTTCACCAGGTATAGCATCTATACAATCATCTGCAACGCCACTTATTCTACCAAAAGAAACGGCATGGATAACAGGTTTGATTTCTGATTTGCCTTTGGTCTCTTCCGGTACTTCGTGTAGTAAATACATAAACTTAGGTGTGAATAATACTCCACCAGGTCCATTAGGTATAACTGATCCATTACCAGATAAACTAAATCTGATAACTGTCCACGTTTCACCAGCAATTAATATTGGCTTGTTGTCTAAGTACTCTATATTCCAACCTGGTATAATACCTGTTGTAACTTCATTTTGGTAATCTAACCAATCTGCCTTGTATCTGATACTAACAATCATATTCTCGATTTGTGCATTCTGGAATGAACTACCTGTTTCAGGTCTCATTATTACATTCATACCAAATACATCACCCGGAGTTAGATTATATTCTTCCAAGTCAAATTTGAATACGTCGCTTGTAATAGTACCTTTTACATTGAATTTTGCTGTTTTACCAGACTCAAATACAACGTTATAATCGGCATTATAAGTTCCAACAGGAGTTCCATATTTGAACTTAACTTCTATAGTAGCAGTTCCACCATTTTTAGGTACTGGAACGCCAAGATACTTGCTAAACTCAAATACATCATCAGCAGGGTTAGTTGCAATATCTGGAACTATATCACTCATTATTTCCTCATCTAAAGCATCTGTACCGCTTGCGGAATTAGTAACAATTGAAGTAAGTACCGGTCTGTCACATTTTGAAATGCTTTTAAAGTCAACTGGCTGAGCATCAACACCTTCACTAAAGAGTGCACCTTGGATATATCCACCGTCTTTAGCTGCTGATGAATTAGGATTATTTTCAATATCTACATAGTTACCATCGAAAATAACATCGTATTTGTTTTCAGCAATTGGGTCAGTTCTATCAGTATTTGCTGGTCCAGCATCCGTTAGGACTTTTAGTCTTGCAAACTGTGGTCCTACTGTACCACCATCTGATGTGAAATCATAAGTTACAGTTAGTACTTCATCCAATGGTAATACCAAATCTTTTACTTGATCTATTGGCTGACCAGTAGATGCTAATACAAAGTTTGAGAACTGTGGATAAGCAGGTGAATTTTGGTCTAACTCTATAGAATGAATTACTAAATCACTGTATTCATTATTTACTGGAGTAGAAACATTAGTTATAAATGTCTTTCCTTGTTCAGGATTCAATCCAGTATTTACCAAACTCCCAGCCGCAAATATCATATTTGATACTTCAACCTCTGGGATAAATCCTTTACCTGTTAGTCCACCAACTTGTGGAGGGTTATTTAGGTCAACAAACTCTACCACTACGCCGTTTGTTTGTAATCCTTTAGCCGTAGGAGTGAAAAGAATCGGAATTTTGATAAGAGTAATCCTGTCATCATCCGGAGTTAATTCAGGATAAAGTGTTGTTGATACAGTATTATTCAAATTAGCTGCTATTACTGTACCGGCTGTGTTCAACCCTTGAATTTTTAAAGTAGGGTGTAACTCGTATGTACCATCAGCTGTTTGAATTTTGATTATACTAGTTTTTACATTTACAGGAGTACCTTTAGATGGATCTTTTTCGTCAGGAGGTAATAGGTTCTTAACGGTAGCATATTGGACACCCGAAACTCCGCCTACTCTCGTATCAGGATAAGGTGCACCGATTACTACTGGTCCAGATGAGGTAGCATACCCATACCATCTAGAAATACTGTCATTTGCTGGATCTTCTGCAGCATTACTAAGGAACGTTACATCTATTGAGTTGTCAAGGTTCGAAGTAGAAGTTGGTTCGAAAGTAATCAGATGATTTGCAATAGTCTTGTAAGTAAATTTAAGTTGCGATTTAGCCGCCACTTCAAGTGGAGCAGTAAAGATAATTTCATCATTAGCATCAGGTGCACCTAGAAGTACACTGAATGGAGCTTTTACAAACTTCAACCCATAAACTAAAAGCTTTGATGTACCATTATTTTTTATTACAACACCATCTTGAGCAGTCTGTGCAGAAGTATTTTTATCACCTATTTTAGCCGTTTCTGCAAAAAAGTCTTCTACAATAATCTCTGGTTGATCACCTTGTCCAGTTATAGCATATTCCCATTCCAAACAACCAGTAGTAACTACTAGAGTATCAAAATCGAATTGTAGCTCTGGAGTTTTACTCAAATCTAGATACTCTTTTATAGGTACGTACTCTAAAGTTATAGTAGTATCACCCATAGGAGCCAAAGTGAATGGCACGAAGCTAAGGTCTGTTATTATCTTTATCGTTTTGTTTTGTCTTAATTTTATTTCAGAAATTTCAATTTCTGCAACAGATTGACTCTGAATTTTCACGTCAAGAGTTTTTGCTGTTTTTACTCTTACTCTACCGAATACAATAGGGTCAGGATCAGATGTTATCTTATCTACGTTATAGATAATAGTGGTATCTGTGAAGTTCCCAACGTCATCTATCACTCTCAGATTAGCTTGAGCGTTTTCATAAGGATTAGTTACTTTTATTCTATAGTAGAATTCATAGTTAGGAGTCGAACTATTCCATTGGATTTCATTACCGTCTTTATCAACAGCAATTGGCTCATCAAAGTTAAAACTACCAGCTTGTAAAGTAGGTAAATAACTAACCCCAACATCTACCTGACGAGGGTTATCGCCTTCTTCTCCGTTTCTCTCGTGCTCTGGGTCATCTACGTTTTTAACTAACCACTCGAAACAACCTGGAGGGAAAGTCACGATAGGAGGTAGAGTGTCAATCTCGCTTAGGTTACCAAAAGCCGTAGCAGCTGGCCATCCGTAAGAATCAAAGTTCGCATATCCATATATATAACCACCAAAAGGTGTTTCACCTTTTATATGATGTGAACCTGCTTTCAATGAAGTAATAAATGCCCAATACAAATTCGTACCTGGGATTCTAGCTCCAACAAATGCTGGCTGTATATCTACAACTCTTTCATCATCAATAGCAATTGAACTAATTAACTCTTGATGACGAATTGGGTCAGCAGTATCCCCAATCGCAATTATATTAAAAAAGTTTTCACGGTATTCATTATTACCATAGTTAGCAGGTGTTTGGAAAGTAGTTTCTTTCGTGTATTGTTCTACTGCTGTAACTAGGATCATAAATGGGTCATAAGCGGCAGCATTATCATAATCTGCAGAATATGAATATTGCATAACTAATATTTTACCATCAGCTTTGAACCTTGAAACGCCACGTATTGATTCTAATAGGTGTTTATTTGGTACAGATGTGGCTCCAGCACCATTATATTCAAACCAATCACCTTTTTGAGTTAATTTGATTGGGCCAAAACTTCCAACTTTCTTATTATTACCACCACCAGCTTTTTCGTACCAATCAACATTGAAAGTCACGTTATCTTCACCAGCAACTACTCTGAAATAATCACCTTTGTCAGCTTTTCTATCATATTCTACAGTCGCATACTCTGTACCCCAAGCGGTTACGGGTGGAAGCATTTCTATCAAATGGTCACGACCATTATAAACTACCGTAGCGGGTATCATACATCTGTTATGATATGATATTAGTCCTATTGGTTTATCTGAAGTAATAAAAGAACCACTAAGGTCGAATAGCCCTCTTGTTTTACCATTACCTTGAACCATATAAACTTCACCTTCATTCAGAACAACTTTTATTACATCACCATGTTGTTTACCTTTTGCTGTTGTACCGAAACCTCTAGATTTATTTGCACCATCACGAATATGGATAGTAACCGTAGTTGCCTCTTCTTTGGCGAGTATCATAAATCCACCAGCCCATTCCAAAATTTCATTGAAATCAAAAAAACTATTGTGAATATAGTCAGTACCCCAGTAATTAGTTGGTATAGCCAAATAACCCTCTGATGTAACGCTCTTTGAGTTCATACAATATACGGCAATTGGGTCAGGAGATGTTATCCTAAGCCCCGCATCAACTTTCTTTTCCACATCATAGACCTCTACATCCCAGTTAATCCCGCCTTTTACAGAAGAGAACTCAACTATCTCAAAGGCAGGGACATTCTTAGTTTCGTTAATACCTAATGCAGCATTAAATATAGTTGCTTTGGTATCAACACTAGAAGTGATATAGATCGCTAGGTTTTGACCTGGTTGGTTTTTGCTATCATTGTATGGGAATCCAACATAAAACTCACGACCACTAGAGTTTCTATCTTGGGTCATAGCATGTTTAAATTTTTGTTTCATTTGCTCATAGCTCTGAGCTTGAGTATCCACCGTACTTAATAGCAGAATGGCTATTAGTGGGTAGATTAGATGTAGTAAAGCACGCTTCATAATATATCCTATTATTATTTGAAATTTGTTTTCTTATTTAATTAACAAACCGATGAACATCCGATTTGTTACTTTTTTTATAAACTTTTTTTAAGAAGTATCAATATAATATTTTTTATTTACTTTTACTATATTTTATTTTTCGATAAGTCTTATATTTTACAACCCAATCTAATAATTTATATTTATATCCGTATATTTGTGGCTTGACAAATGTAAATAATTGTTTTAAATAAATTAGGTGCTATTAAATGGCTACAATGACAGAAAATATACCAGCAAAAGCTGAAAAAGGACAACTATCAGAAGTTCCGGGTAAATATTGCGTTCGCGATATTACTTTGGCTGCAAAAGGTAGATTATTAATGGATTGGGCAGAATCGCGTATGCCCGTTATGAGAAAATTAAGAGAAGAATACTCTAAAACTAAGCCACTAGAAGGTTACGTAATTGCAGGATGTCTGCACGTTACCAAAGAAACTGGTATTCTTATCAGAACTTTGAAGGAAGCTGGTGCAGAAGTTTGGTGGTCGGGTTGTAACCCACTATCAACTAATGATGCTGTAGCTGCAGCATTAGCAGAAGAAGGTATTGGTATTTTCGCTTGGCATGACAATGGCCCAGATTTCTATTGGTGTATAGAAAGAACTATCGACCCTAAGCCGCATCTAACATTAGATGATGGTTGTGATTTGATAAACACTATGCACGAAAAATATAAAGAGATGGCTAAAACACACGTAGTAGGTGGTACTGAAGAAACTACTACAGGCATCCATAGACTTCGCTCTCGTGAGAAAGCTGGTGAGCTATACTACCCAGTTTACGCTGTGAATGATGCAGAAACTAAATGGGATTTTGACAATGTATATGGTACAGGTCAATCTACTTTGGACGGTATTATCCGTGCTACTTCTGTACTATTAGCTGGTAAAAACTTCGTTGTAGCTGGCCACGGTCACTGCGGATCAGGCGTTTCACTTCGTGCTAAAGGTATGGGTTCTAACGTAATTATCACTGAAGTTAAGCCAACGGCAGCTATGAAAGGTGTTCTGAACGGACACGAAGTACTAACTATGGACGAAGCAGCTAAAATAGGTGATATATTCTGTACGACTACTGGTGTGAAAGACATCATCAGAAAGAATCACTTCGAGTCTATGCGTGACGGTGCTATAATCTGTAATACAGGTCACTATGATAGCGAAATCAACATTCCAGAATTAGAATCAATCGCAGTTTCAAAGCGAACAATCCGTGATAACTGTGAAGAATATACTTTGGCAAACGGTAATAGATTATACTTACTTGCACAAGGTAGATTAATCAACCTAGCCGCTGCTGAGGGACACCCTTCTGAAGTTATGGATATGTCATTCGCTAATCAATTCTTGTCGCACGTAGCACTAGCTCAAGCACACACGAGAGGTGAGAAATTGCCTAATTCTGTGATTGAGATTCCAACTTCTCAAGACGAGTTCGTAGCAGAAACTAAACTTGCAACTATGAACATGTCTATTGATAGCTTGACAGAAGAGCAACTAGCATACATAGAAAACTATAATAGCGGAACGTAAGATACACTAGCTATTTATTTGATTTAATAAAGCCGTTTTGGGGTATATACCTGAAACGGATTTTTTTTTTGCAAAGATTATTACTTAACATGGAGTATATAGTACTTTCCGTCACTCAAATGACAACTTGCGTCATCCAGAACGAACAAAGTGAGTGAAGGATCCAGGAGAACTGCGGAGCAGTTCAATATTAGTAGCAAACGACATCGAATATTAACAAAACAACTCCGCTAGGAGTTGAATAAAAATGGGACTAAAGTCCAAAGTGGGACTGCAATGCCCCAATACCCTTGGCTAAAGTCAACGGCATTATTTTTAAATTATACTTCTTAGTCTCAATTCTGTTTCTTCATACTACTAAAACACATTTAGTTTCTATATATTTGCTTTAGGTACATCACACATATTTGAAGAAATAAATCGAATGAAGAATATTTGCTTTTTGAATAGTATAAAGTTTTGGGGAGGAGGCGAAAAACTCCATCTAGAAAATGCTATTGAATTCAATAAAAAGGATTACAATGTTACTGTAGCTGCAGACCCCGATTCTATTCTTTGGCAAAAATCATTAGCTCAAAACTTAGAACTGTCACCCATTACAGTTAGCAACATTTCATTTCTTAATCCTTTCAAAGTACTGAGATTTGCTTCTTTTCTTAAGAAAACTAAGATTGATACTATTGTATTTTCTTCATCTCAAGATTTGAAAATTGGAGCTATATCTGGTAAGCTTGCCGGAGTGAAACGTATAGTTTACTTACGTGGATTAGCGACTCCTGTAAAAGCAAATTTTATAAATAAATTCATCTTCAAGTCTTGCTTAACCCATATTATAGCTAATTCAGAAGAGACAAAGCGCCAGATACTGAAGAATCTGAATACTCACATATCGAACGATAAAGTACACACAATCTATCACGGTATAGAACTAGACGAAAAAAATACGAACAAACTAGAAATTGTCACTAAAAAAGCTAGCGGGATTGTAATTGGAAACGCAGGAAGATTGACAGACCAAAAGCGCCAGAAAGACCTAATACAAATAGCAAAAAGGCTAGTGGAACGTAATATAGACTTCACTCTATTCATAGCTGGCGAAGGAGAAGAACGAGGCTCATTAGAACAAGAGATCAAACAGAACAACCTACAAGATAAAGTAATATTGCTTGGATTTGTGGAGGACATGAGCACATTTATGAGTTCAATAGATGTATTTCTTTTAACTTCTGAGTGGGAGGGTTTTGGGTTTGTACTAGTAGAGGCGATGATGAAATCTAAACCAGTACTATCGTATGATATTACTAGCAATCCAGAGATAATAGATGATAATGTAACTGGGTATTTGATAGATTTTCCAAATGTAGATATATTCGTAGAGAAGTTAGTCACTCTAATCAAGAACCCTGATCTGAGATTACAGATGGGCGAAGCTGGATTGAAAAGAGTTAAGGATAAATTTATACTTCTAGAAAGAATAGATGAATTGGAGGCAAAACTATTAGAAAATGATTACAATTGATTCTTATGAAATAGACTTTTTTAAAAATTTTCTTTTTTCAAGCCACTTATCAAGTTTCTCTGACAACCAATTAAGTCCTTCCAATATCAATAACGGTATTGAATTTGAAACTATAAACCTTAAATAATCAAAATTACCCCATCCATTTGATGAAATTTCGATAATTAGTTGCATAACGGGAAGTAGAATATAAAAAATAGTTCTATTCCCTTCCATAAATCCATATTTATTTTCTTCTGACATTATTCTAATTCATATTAAAAAAATTCCATGATTAAATTATAATGATTCTAATAATAAAACAATTGATATTTTTGTTTACGTAACTTTTTTTATATATTTACTGAGTTTCAATTTTCAATAGTGGGCTAAATATGAAAAACTTTATATCATTATCATTGCTAATTCTATTCTTGTCAATCACTTCCTTGTATTCGGACAAGGCACCTGACAGGAAACCCAAATTTCTATCATCTCCCGATGGAGTAGATTCCGAAGAGATTACTAGCTACAATGGAACGAAAAATCCAGAAGCTCAAAAATACTACAATTCAGCGGTGGATGCATTTAGAGCAAGTAAGCCAGATGAAGCAATTGAATTATATGAAAAAGCAATCACCGAGGACCCTCGATTTGTTGAAGCTTATGATAATCTTGGACGAGTTTTTAGAAGCAAAAATATGTCAGATTCAGCTATTTACTATTATGATAAAAGTCTAGAGCTCTTTCCCAAAGGAGTGTTTGCTAATCAAAACAAGGCAATCGTCTATTTCTACAATGAAGATTATGATAAAGCAATTGATATGTACAAACACATGATTGATATCATACCAGAGTCACCCGAAGGATATTATGGTCTTGCTCAAGTATATTTACAAACTTTAGATTTAGATGAAGCTATAGAGTCAGTTGATAAAGCGATTGAACTGTATATAGAAAATGATTCTCCATTATTGGGGGAAGGGTATGTTACCAAAGCGTTGATATATGCTAGAATGGAAGATATGCCAAACGTTAAAAAGAATTTGATACTGGCAAAAGAAAGTGGCGTCGAATTAAATGAAAAAATGGAAAGATTAATAACTACTGAAACAGAAGATGCTAAGGTTGATGAAACAAAGAAAGTACTTGATATAATCAATTGGGTATTAGATAACCCAATGACCGAAGAGACAAACGAAAAAAGAGAAGAAGTCTTGGGCGCATTGCTGATTTGGACGTTCAAAACAGATAAAGTAAGTATATATATAACCTCGGATTTAACACCGGCGGACGATTGCAAAGTTTGCCTACAAATCTTCTCTATAGGTTGGAGTAAATATGTCCTAGAAAATGGTGATAAAGATGATTTGGTAGGAGCCGCACTTTATGCAGTACGTACCTTGAATAACTATTACATCACTAACAGAGAGTATATGGATGAAATCGAATTATTAGAAGAGTTCATCGAACTTGAATTAGAAGGTAAGTTAAAAGATAGAGTTACGGAAGTAATAGAATCAATTGACAAGGAAAATACACAGAAGGTAATTGTAGATTAGTAACACTAATTCATTATTTTTCATTGATGAATATGTTATAAATCATTTAAATCTATATTTATTATTAATCTATAAAATATGTTTGCATTAGTCCTTTACCTTTAACTTCGATTGGTTCTCTTTTTGTAAACTTATAATTTGTACCCATCTTCTCTAACTCAATCTTTACATTTTCAGTAATTTGGATTTGACCGGCAACTCCTGTGGATTCCATTCTACTTGCAGTATTCACAGAATCACCCCACAAATCATATATAAACTTACTATCTCCGATTACTCCGGCTATAACGGGGCCAGTTTCTAAACCTATTCTCGCGTTAAATGTATTTGCAGTTTCTTTATTGAATTTGGCTAGCTCATCTCTGACTGCTATAGTAAACTCTACTGCTTTCTGAGTATGGTCTATCCTAGGTTCTGGTACTCCAGAAGCTGCCATATAACCATCACCAATTGTCTTAATTTTTTCTAGCCCATATTCTTTGACTAGTTTATCGAATCTAGAGAATATATTATTCAATATCCCTAGCACTTCAGACGCTGATTTATCTTTAGCATAAGAAGTGAAACCGACTAAATCGATAAATACAGTAGTTGCACTATCTATATCATCTGCTATATTTTTCTCTTTGCTTTTTAATCGTTTTGTTATTTTAGATGGTAACATGTTCAGTAGAAGAGCTTCCGATTTTCTACGTTGGTAGAATATAATACCGACTATAAGTACAAGAGTAAAAATCCCACCTATAAGAACAAAAGTTTGTAATTCTTGTTTTTCTTGATCTAATTTTAGGATTGATATTTCTTTATCTTTTAACTCTGCTTGACTTTTAACTTCCAAATTTGCGATTGTTTTAGTATTCTCTTGGGAGAATATAGAGTCTTGTATTTCTTTACTTTTTTTATAATATTCAAATGTCTTTTTATAATCACCTTTGTCTTTATAAGCATCTGATAAATTCATCAGTGCAAAGCGTAAACTATTTCTTTCACCAATTTTTTCGAATATTTCTATAGATTCGTTAGTAAATATAATCGATTTATTCAGGTTGATTTCTTTCTGTAAATTAATTTGATTTTTATCTTCATAAATTCTTTTTAAAACAGAGTCTTGGCTCATACTGTAATATACAGAACCTATATTCCCAAGATTATAAGCAATTGCTGATAAATTATTCATCTCTCTATTTATTACAAGTGCTTGATTATGTAACTCCAGCGCTTTCTTATAATTACCCATATCATCTTCAGTGTTTGCTAACGAACCCAAGTTAATAGCTATATTGTTCTTATTATCCAATCTTGTATTTATAGCTAATGCTTTTTCCAAAAATTCTTTTGCCTTTGGGAAATTTGATAACTGATTATAGATCGAACCTATATCACCATAATTAATAGCTATTCCATTTAAGTTATTAATTTCTTTATTTATAACCAATGCTCTCTTATTATAATCTATAGCCCTTTGATAACTGTTTTGGAAGAAATATAAGTTTCCAATGTTTGTTAGACTAAGAGCAACGCCTAATGAGTCACCAATTTTCTCATTTATTTTTAATGCATTTTTATAATATTCTAACGCTTTGGGATAATCCGATTTGAATGAATAAAGCTGACCAATATTCAAATAGCCAACTGCAATTCCATGATTATCTTTTAGCTTTTGATTAATACTTAATGTCTTTTTAAAACTTAATATTGCATTCTCATAATCTGATAGTGTATGATAATTAACTCCAATAGAATTATTACTAATTGCCAAGCCTTTATCCCAATTCAACTTGGTCGAAAGTGAGATGGCTTTCTTACCATAATCAACCCCTAGTTTAGGATTAATTGAACTATAACTAAAACTAATTAATGACAATAGTCTTACTTTATTAGTGTCATTTTTGGCTTTGGGGAGCTCTTGTAGCATTGAATCTAGTTTAGCTTTACCTTGCAGTTGTGCTAGTGCACTAGACTCAAATGTGATAATGAGGGCTATTAATATTAAATATATTTTCAAGTTATTATCTAAATAGTTACTTTTTATTATTTTACAATTTATAAAAAAGTTTAATCTTTTTTTTTACAAACTATTCTTCGAATAATTTATTCACATTATTTTTATTTTGTATTAAAATTAACTTTATTTACATCGCTATTTTATTATTTATTAACAAACTTATGGAGGACTTATGAAAAAGTTCTTAACTGTATTGAGTGTTGCGTTAGTATTATGTTTAGGGTCATGACAAGTTAAGCGGATTATTTCTTAAATTATTTAGTATTAGTTTATACAAATCATCGTTTCTATAATTGTACCTAAATTCAGTTTCTTTTAAATGAAGATAGAAAGTGTTTTTAT
>JBAYUQ010000040.1:0-12505 GCA_041675005.1 Kapaibacterium sp. (SeqCode) | reverse complement strand
GGTTTGGCACCTCGATGTCGGCTCATCGCATCCTGGGGCTGGAGAAGGTCCCAAGGGTTTGGCTGTTCGCCAATTAAAGCGGTACGCGAGCTGGGTTCAGAACGTCGTGAGACAGTTCGGTCCCTATCCTGTGCGGGCGTAAGATATTTGAGGAGACCCGTTCTTAGTACGAGAGGACCGGAACGCCTAGACCTATGGTGTATCAGTTGTCGCACCAGCGGCATTGCTGAGTAGCTATGTCTAGAAAGGATAAGTGCTGAAAGCATCTCAAGCACGAAACCTACTCCAAGATTATATATCTCATCCTTCGGGAGTAAGAACCCTAGAAGATGACTAGGTTGATAGGCTTTAAGTGTAAGCGTGGCAACATGTTTAGCTAAGAAGTACTAATTGTTCGAGGGCTTACCGTAACATAATATATTAGGTTTTTAGTCATTATTTTGACGCTAACTTCATTACAACATGTTAATGATAGTATTATTACATAGCTGATTACTTTCAACACTCAAAAATTTAAATTCTTGGTGGTTTTAGCACTGGGGGTACACCTCTTCCCATTCCGAACAGAGTAGTTAAGCCCATTAGCGCCGATGGTACTGCAGTGGTAACGCTGTGGCAGAGTAGGTCGCCGCCAAGTTATTCGTAAAGAAGCTCATTTGATTTAGTTCAAATGAGCTTTTTTTTTGTCTATACCATTCTTATCTCTCTTCTCTTTCTTATTAATTTCGTAGATTATGGTTTACTGATTACTTAATACCTCGAAATATTATGAAATTACTTTCTTCAATTCTTCTTATTATCTCATATACTATTATTTATAGCGCAGAACTTACTCCTATATGGCATACGCAATCAGGTGCTGGTGATATACAGGATATGGAAATACTCAAAGGACACAATGAATTCCTACTTTTAGTCGGTGTAGGTTCAGCTGCAGAGTACCAACTTCGTAGTACAGAAACAGGGGAGTTGTTAAACTCAGTATTTGTTGGTACATCTACAAATTCACGTATTGCTATCACTCCTGATAGTTCTAGAATTATCCATCTGAATGGGGGAATAGCTCAAATTCGAAATTTAGATAAGGACTTTACTAAAATAGGAATCTTTGGAGTTAATAGTGATAGTATTAAATATGCTTTCACTAATGTTGCTATTGATCCATATAGACCTTATGCCTACGTGACTATATATGGTTGGACTGGTATTTATCCCAATATTATTACCAAAAGTAAAGTATCTATGTATAATTACGAGACTGGTGAGTTTATTCAAGATTTGACTGATCTCGAAGATTATGAATATTCTGTAATTGAAGTATCTGATGATGGTAAATACCTCGCTACTCTCAATGATGGTAAAACCTATCTAAAAGTTTGGGATTTAGTTACCATGGAATTAATAGTCACTGAAAAGTTGTTTAATGAGAATGAAGATATATGGTGTGTCTCAAAAGATATAAAGTTCTCTAATGTAGATTCAAATATTATTTATATTTCTGGTCTTTTTTCGGAGCAAGTTAATAATCTAAGACATAGTGGTGTTTTTAAATATAACTTATCCGAAAGTATAAGAGAAAGAATTATTAAAGAAGGGATTTATAGTGGGAATCAAATTACTTTACTGGATAACGAAACTCGTATATTTAATTCTTCCTTTAATGCAATTGGTGTAATGAATTTAAGTAGTAATATATTTGAATACTATGATGATCCAGATATTATTCCAGCCTTTAAAGTGATATACTCTGAGGAATATAATTATTTTATTGGGATAGAACAAAATAGAATTAGTAGATTCATATATGACTCACAAACCGATGTTGAAGAATCTACTATATTAGAATCTATTGTTTCGCCAAACCCGACAAACGGAAATGTTAATCTGCAATTACCTAATTTGAGTGAAGCATTTAGCTATTCGATTATAGATATGAGTGGCAGTAAGTTAGAGCAAAAAGTCATCAGTAATTCTTCAAATGAACTACAATTAGACCTTTCTTCTTTTCCTGTAGGAGTTTATTATTTGATTATAGAATGTAGTACAGGAGTAACTACATATAAGATAATAAGAGAAGGGTAAAAAAAAAGCTACCCAAATTGGATAGCTTCTTTTAAAATCTTATCTGCAGTTGATATTACGAAATATCTTGAGCTACGAAAGGCATCAAAGCTAGGTGTCTAGCATATTTGATAGCCAAAGCTATTCTGCGTTGTTGGTAAGCAGAAACACCAGTTATACGACGAGGCAGGATTCTACCTTGATCGTTAGTGAATCTTCCTAAAAATTTGATATCCATATAGTCAATAACTTTTTGCTTGCCTAATGGATTAGGTTTATTCTTATTTTTAGTACGAGCAGCTGCTCCAGTTTGCATAGGGTGTATAGCTGACATTATTTACCTCTCGCTTCTTGTATTTGTTTTGATTTCTCAAAACGTTTTTGAAATCTATCTACTCTACCAGTAGTATCTACTAGTACTTGTTTACCAGTATAAAATGGATGAGATTTAGAATCAATCTCTAATACCATCTTATCGCCTTTGTAACAAGATCTAGTTTTGTAAGTTGTACCATCTGTCATCACAACTTCAATAACGTGATAATCAGGGTGTATTCCCTTTTTCATAACTAACCTATTTGTTTATTTCAATGTTTTGCAATTCGTTTAGGTCTGTTACCTTTACGAATCTTGTCAATAACCTAAGAGTACCACGAGTTTCATCTTGATACCATTTAAGAACTTTGACAGATGTTCTGTCATCTTTTTTGTTCTTACTGTCGAATGTTTGCTTCTTTGCCATTTTTATTAACCTGATTTTACTAGAACTACAAATTTAATAGATTATTCTATAACAACAAACCTTTTTATTCAATTTCTTTGAAAATAATCGTTTTATAATTCACTTATGTCAAATTTCTCTTTTACAAAAATTCCTTTTTCATTCATTCCGAACTTTCCAGCTTGTGAAAATGCATCATGTTCGAATACGATTGTCCAATTATCTTCATAAGCTATAGGGAAGAATTTTTCTTTCTCAGCTAGAGTAGTCAAAGGGAAATTATCATAACCCATTATAAAAGGGTAGCTAATATGTGCCGAAGTTGGAGTCAAATCTGCACCAAATAGTAGGGTCTCACCAGCATCACTAATTTTCACCATCTGCATACCTTTAGTATGACCATCTACTGTGATTACTTCTATACCTTTGTATATCTCGCCCACACCGTCTAGTATATCCAATGCACCTGAAGCTCTTACTGGCTCCCAATTCTCTCTCATGAATGACGCTCTGTCTTTCAATGTTGGGTTCATCGCCCAATCGTACTGAGCTTTTTGTACATAATGTTTAGCATTATTGAAAACTGGAACTGCTTCTCCGTTCTCCATGATAGTAGAACCACCAGCATGATCAAAATGAAGATGTGTATAAACGAAATCGGTAATATCGTCTGGACTAAGGTTATATTTGGACAATCCTACGCTTATTGGAGTTTTGTCATGTTCTATATTATATATTTTTTCAAACTTTTCGCCTAGTTTATCTCCACTCCCCGAATCTATTAGCATTATTTTATCATCCCATCTAACAAGTAGTGGGCGAGCTGCCATAGGTATTCTGTTTGCTTCGTCGCCTTCACTGTAAGCCCTCTGCCATAGTGCTTTGGGAACTACTCCAAACATAGCTCCACCGTCTAAAGCTAGTCCACCAGTATCAACAACATCTATTTGAAATTTACCAATTTTTATCATAATCTATCTATTTATTTTTCGTAATTTTAATTTCACTAAACTACTGACATATCAACAATCTTACAAATAGAATTGGAAATTTTGTCTAAGGTGCTTATTTTTGTTACTTGCACTTAATTAGAATATGAAAATTAATATTTAGGACTATTATACAATGGGTACTTTCGAACGAATAAGAACGCTCTCACCTTGGATTTTGACGGCTTTTGCTGTCGTATTTATATTGTTTATGGCATTGGCTGACGCTGATTTAGGGGGCTTGTCTTCCGCAACAAACAATCCACAGACTATGGCTATCGCCACTGTAAATGGTGATGAAGTCAAATATATAGATTATGAAAAGAATGTAACTCAGGAAGTTGAAAATAGAAGACAACAGAATCCTGATGCTCCTCTTGATGATAAGCAAATCAGAAATCAGATGTGGACTACAATGATTGATGGTCAATTGGTAGATCAATACTCTAAAAAAGTTGGTGCTTTCGTCACTGACGAGGTTGTAGCTTATGAGCTATTGAACAATCCTCCAGATTTTATGAAGCAAAGATTCACTGATTCTGCTGGTAATTTCCAAAGCCAAACCTACATAGAATTATTGACTGATCCTCAAACTTTCTATACTCAAAGAGCTCCTGATATGGATCCGGCTGAAAAGCAAAAAGCTTTGAAGCAATTCAGAGACGAAATCAATATGATTACGGCTTACCTAAAAGATCAGAAGCAACAACAATTGCTGACTAACGCTGTTACTCTTTCTACTGGTATAGTATCTAAGACTTTTGCTCGTCAAACTTATATCGATGAGAATACAACTTCTGACGTAACATTCATTCAGTTACCTGCTGCTTCTATATCAGATGATCAAATCAAAATTACTGATGAAGAATTAAAAGCATACTACGAAAAAAATAAAGCTAGATTCAAACAAGATGCAACAAGAAAATTAAAATATGCTTCATTCAGAATCGAACCTTCTTCTCAAGACACTGCTTCTATAGTTAAAAAGCAAAATCTATTGAGTAGTTTATTAAATTCTGCTCCGGATTCAACTACTAAAGATAGTGTTTTCTCTGAAAAGTTAAGAGATTTCAATGGCTCAAGTGTAGAATACACAATAGTGAATGACATAGAGCCAAGATTAGCACAGTTCGTTATGAATATGAAAAAAGGTGATATCAAAGGTCCTATCAAAGCTTCAGACGGTACTTATTTCATCAGAATAGATGATGTAAGAACTGGTACTAACAAGGTAGTAAAAGCGAGCCACATACTTATCAATTTCGATAATAACAAAGATAGTTCTAAAGCAGAAGCAACAAGAATACTAAAAGAAGCTAAATCTGGTAAGAACTTTGCTGAACTAGCTACTAAATATACGAAAGACCCAAGCGGTAGTGCTAATGGTGGTGATTTAGGATTCTTTGGCAAAGGTCAAATGGTTCCTGCCTTTGAAGAAGCTGCATTCGCTGCTAAAGTAGGTGATATTGTTGGTCCCGTAGAAACTTCTTTCGGTTATCATATTATAAAAATAGATGATTCTAAATCAGAAGAATACAAATACTCTTTTATCAAATTGACTCCTAAAACTTCTGGTATTACTAAAAATCAAACTATCAGAGATGCAGTTTCTTTCAAAAAGCAATTAGAAGAAGGTGAGAACATTGATGATTTGGCTACTAAATTGGGTGTTGTAGTACAAGAAACTGGCCCAATAAATAAGAATACACCTACATTGACAAGCCAATACTTAACTGATATTACTTTCAATGCAGAAAAAGGCGAAGTATTAGAGCCATTAGAACTAGATAATTATGGTTATATAGTAGCCGTTGTATCTGACGTACAAAAGAAAGGTACAGCACCTTTCGACGCTGTAATTGAAGATGTAAGAGCTAGAGTTAGAAATAAGAAAGCTCTAGAAGTACAAATGAAAAATGCAAAAGACATTTATAGTAATATAAAAGGAAGTGGCGATTTAGCAGCCGCCGCTGCAGCTAACCCTACTATTAATGTAAAAACGGCTACTGCCGTTGCTAACAACGGAACTATACCGGGTGGTGGTAGAGATTACTTCTTTACTAGTGCCGTTTCTAAAGCTCCTTTGAACACTATTGCTGAGCCGATTATGGGTCAAAACTCTGTATATATAGCTCAAGTAACTAATAGAAATCAACCAAGCAAAGAGCAAATCAAGACTGCATTACCTGCATTCATCGAGCAGCTAAAAGCTAAGTACTCTAGAGAATCTTTCTACTTATGGTTAAACCAAGTGAAGAAAGATGCGGAAATAGAAGATTTCCGATATAAACAATATAAGAGTTACTAAAACTTAATTCATGGCTCAGTTTTACGACTGAGCCATTTTTTTATGAAATACAATTTTGACCAACTAACAGAACTATCCAAACCAACCTCAGATAAATTCGAAACTACATCTACCGAGGAAGCATATCTGTTTTGTAAAAAATTGGCAAAAAGTCATTACGAGAATTTTCCTGTTGGTTCTATACTTATACCTAAATCTATAAGACATCATTTTTATTCCATATACGCCTTCTCACGATTAGCAGACGATATAGCTGATGAGAATGTGACTACATCGTCAGATGATAGATTTGAGCTATTACAGGGCTTAGAAACGAGTCTTGAATCGAAGTTGGATGAGGTTTCTTCACCTATACTTCGAGCTGTGTTAAATACTTGTTTGGAAACAAGAGTCGAAATCAATGATTTGAAGAGATTAATCGTTGCATTCAAAATGGATGTTCGGTTCGATCAGGCAAAAAATTGGAATGATTTATATAACTACTGCACTTATTCTGCTAATCCAATAGGGGAGATGTTACTCAAGTTATTCGGTGAAAATACCGATGAGAATGTCAAGTTATCAGATGATATCTGTACTGCATTGCAATTAGTTAATTTTTGGCAAGATATAAGCAGAGATAAAGTAAACGAAAGATATTACATTCCACTAGAACTAGTAAATCGATTCGGATTGGACTATGATGATTTGAAAGCAAATCCACTCAGGTTACAGGTTTGTCTAGATCAATTGTACCAAGAAACAGAAAAATTATTTGAAAATGGTAAAAAATTAGTCTATCTTGTTAAAAATAAACGTCTAAAAATGGAGTTAAGATTAATAATTAGCTCCGGAATACGTATTTTAGAGAAATGTAAAAGCATGAAAACTGAAATAGTTTCTACTAGGCCTAGCTTAGATGTAAAAGATGCCTTTATAATAATAATAAATGCGATCAGAATATGATGGAAAGCGTTACAAAACAGAGCTTAGCTCAATATGAAAATGAGAAATCAGAAATAGATGTAAAGTCTAATTTTCTGTATTCATTCTCGTTGTTACCTAGTGCCGAAAAAGCGGCTATCAATTCGTTGTACGCTTTTTGCAGTTATATAGACGATATAGTAGATAGTACTCCTAGCACATCATTAGAAGCTAAGAATAAAAAACTAAAGCGATTAGATTGGTGGGAAAAAGAGATTGAGAAAATCTACAATAAGGAAAGAAAAAATATCCTAATAGCTCCACTAAACGATTTATTTGAGAAATTTAACATTCCAAAACAGTATTTCGTTACTCTTATTGATGGTTGTAGAAGAGATTTATTCCAGAACAGATATGCGACTTTCGCTGAGTTGAAAGACTATTGCTATTCCGTAGCTGGCGTAGTAGGGCTAATGAGCATAGAGATATTCGGATATAAATACGAAGAGACTAAACAATATGCGGTTAGTTTGGGGTACGCCCTACAGTTAACGAATATATTACGAGATGTGAAGCACGATAAAGATAACGGCTATATCTACCTACCAAAAGAAGATATGGAAAGATTTGGATACACTGAAGAAGATTTGATAAATGAAGTTTACAATGATAACTTTATCAGTCTAATGGAGTTTCAGGTAAGTAGAGCCAAAAAATACTATCACGAAGCAAGAGCAGCTCTAAAATCTGAGGACAAAAATAATATGTTCCCTGCTCAAGTGATGGATGAAATATACTATAGATTACTTGAAAAAATAGAGTTGAATAACTATAATGTATTCAAAAAGAAAATAAAAGTATCTGTTATCCATAAGCTTATGATAGCAGTAAAACATTGGCTTACGCTTAAATTATTTATTAATAGATTTAGTAAGAATAAAAATCTGTAAATCTTCCAAAAAAATTATATTTTTGTAAGACTTAATTTCTAATTAGAGGAAAAATGGAAACGAAAGAATTCAAATTCAACGATGAAGAGCTAAAAGAAGTTGAAAAATATATATCAAAATATCCTGATAAAAAAGCAGCTGTAATCCCTGTATTGTGGATGGCACAACGTAAATTCAGACACGTACCTAAACCAATGATGGAATATATAGCTGAGCTTTTGGATCAGACTTATTCTCATATATATGGTGTAGTTACTTTCTATACTATGTTCTCTCAAAAGCCTCGTGGCAAATACCATTTACAAGTATGTACAAACGTATCTTGTATGCTAAGAGAAGGTGATAAAATATATCAAATGATATCTCAAAAATTAGATTTAAAAAACAATGAAGCAACTTCTGATGGTAATTTTTCGTTAGAAGAAGCAGAATGTATGGGTGCATGTAGTGGCGCTCCTATGATGGCTATCAACGAGGATTTCCACGAGAACCTTGACATTACGAAAATAGATCAACTAATAGACTCACTTAAGTGAAATTAATAAAAGATATAAGTATATATAAATTAATAGCGTTAATCTCAGTCCTTATCTTCTTGATAGATGGGTTTACGGGTGATTTAATAGCTTCTTATCTTATCATTGACTCTATCCAAATGAAAGAAAACTTCCAGTTGTGGCGATTTGCAACTTTTCCTCTAGCTTATGTTAGCTATGCAAACGCTTTTCTCGGATTTTTTGCCTTTTTCTTTTTTGCTCCAAAACTAAGAAACCAACTTAATCGAGGTGTCCTCGATTTCTCTATTATGTTGCATACATTTGCCATAGGTCTAATACTCTTTATGCTGAATATGAACTCTCCTAAAACTACAGTTATGGGAATAGAGGCTATTTCAGCGTATATAATAACTATGTATGTACTTGTAAATAGAAAGAATGATATTAGGTATTTCAAGTCTGTTAGACTTACCCGAATGGCTTTCCCGTTGTTTTTAATGGCTGGTTGGGCAATGTTATATCTTGTAGAAAACGGCAATGTCCATTTCAATAAGAACTTAATAGAGCAATCTCCAGCTATATTAGGGATAGGAATTATCACTGGTCTTATAGGTTATTTTATGCTAAAAGAAGAAAAAGTTGACCTGAGCCATCTAGAACCACCTAGCTTTGGGGTAAGAGAGTTTCGTGACTTAGAGCCGTCTCCTGCTCTTATTGATACTTATGTAAAAAGTGAACAGTCAATTTCTACAAAGAAGAAAAATAATTATGTATTTTCTGAAGAAGACCCTGAGTCAAACGAAGAAGTACTGAATAATATTCTCGAACACATAAATGAAAGTGGCTACGAATCTTTGCAAGAAGAAGAGAGAGCTTTCCTAAAAATATATGCAAAATCAATCTAACGTTCCTGTAATTGAAGTCAAAAATGTAAAAAAGCAATTTGGCGATTACTTTGCGAACAATGACATCTCCTTAAAGGTAGAAAGTGGAACCATTTTTGGTCTACTTGGCCCCAATGGTGCTGGTAAAACAACACTAATCCGAATGATAAATAATATTTATATGCCCGATTCAGGTACCATAACTATATTTGGAAACCCCGTTAGTGAAGACACTCAGAACCAAGTTGCCTATCTACCAGAGGAAAGAGGATTATACAAAAAACAAAAAGTAATAGACCAATTAATCTATTTTGCTCAACTAAAAGGAGTTGAGAAATCCGTTGCAAAGAAACGAGCGGAACAATGGTTGATTAGATTCGATGCTGCTAGCTGGGCTAATAAGAAGATACAAGACCTATCGAAAGGTATGGCACAGAAAGTACAATTCATAAGTACATTACTCCATGAACCCAAACTACTAATATTAGATGAGCCATTTTCTGGCTTTGACCCAATCAACGCTGAATTACTCAAAGAAGTAATACTCGAGCTAAAAGCTCAAGGAAAGACTATAATCTTGTCCACTCATGTGATGGAACAAGTAGAGCAAATGTGCGATGACATTTGCTTAATTAATAAGGGAAAAGCAATTTTACAAGGTAATGTAAGAGAGATAAAGAAGAGTTTTGGGCGTGATACTATTCTGCTTGAATTCGAGGGTGATGCTAGTTTTATATTAGATAACCTAATGTTAAAAGTGGTTAATCAAACTGCTCATAGAATTGAACTTAAAATAATAGATAGTTCTTTTGATTCGAAATCATTCTTTAATGAATTGAACCAGAAATTAGAGGTTTATAAATTCGAACTTGTAGAGCCATCTTTCCACGAGATATTTATTCAATCAGTAAAAGGAAATGAGGTAGAAATTGGGTAAATATACTAAAATAAAAACGATAATAGCACACGAATATCTTTCAAAAGTTAAGACAAAAGGATTCCTAATAGGTACTATACTAGGGCCTCTTGGATTAGTAGCTCTATTGGGAATAATAGTTTATATCTCAATGAATTTCGGAGATACTTCTAAGAAGTTGGCTATAGTTGACAACGAAGGGACTATATACACGGAGCTAATTAAAAAAGATAGTTCTTTATATTACAAAGCTGATAAAAATGTAGATGCTTTGAAAAAAGAACTACAAGAAGAAAATATTGATGGATATGTGATTATTCCAGAAGACATTTTGGACAAAGGTAAAGTCTCAGTTTATACTGGCGGTGGCGGTGGTCTAGGACTAATTTCTTCACTTGAAGATAACCTAACAAGCATAGTCAGAGTAAAAAGATTAGAAAGATTAGGCACAGATGCTAGTGTTATAGATCTAATCCGTCAGGAAGTAACAGTAGAAACAAACAAAATCACAGAAACAGGCGAAATAGAAGAAGACGACACTAAAGCAATGGCTTATGTTGGTTACGGACTCGGCTTTGCTATGTATTTCCTTGTGTTTATCTACGGTAGCTTTGTTAGTCGCGGAGTAATAGAGGAAAAATCAAACAGAATAATAGAAGTGCTTGCTTCATCAGCCAGACCATTCGAAATAATGATGGGTAAGGTCATAGGTATTGGCTTAGTTGGGCTAACCCAGATTATATTCTGGCTCCTACTTGGCTTCGGTTTACTTACGATATTAGGCCCACTCATCTTCGGTGACCCAGATAGTCTGAAAACTATGACTGATATGGCAGAAGCACAAGGTGGCGGAATGGCAAGTCAAACTCAAGGAATGTCAATCCCAGGAGTTGATTTCACCCTTATACTTGGATTCCTATTCTACTTTATATTGGGCTATTTCACTTACGCTACTTTTTTCGCTGGTGTTGGTGCTGCCGTTGATAATGAGCAAGACGCTGCTCAGCTTCAGCTGCCGATTACGCTGCCGATTATATTAGCGATTATGATTACTCCACAGATAATGAACAACCCCGATAGTACACTTGCTGTAGTTCTGTCTATTGTCCCATTAACTTCACCGTTGATTATGATAGTCCGGATAGCCGCCACTAACGTACCAATTATAGAAATAGCTGCATCAATAGCAGCATTGATTGGCTTCTTCTTCTTTGCCGTATGGGTTTCCGCTAAGATATACCGTATCGGTATATTGATGACTGGCAAGAAACCTAAGTTCTCTGATCTAATCAAATGGATTAGAACAGCGTAGAACTTTAATAAAGTTTATCTTAAATATTCCCCTCTTTTCAAAGAGGGGTGGATCACGCCTAAGGCGTGAGACGGGGTGTTTAATTTAGGATGAGTTACCAGCAAAGTTAATCAAGTTATAAGAAGAGTATCTTTAGCCCTTACTTCCCCTACCTTTCAAAATTTCAAATAGTTTTTCTGGGTCTTGTCTGTTATCCCAAAATGAGGTGATAATTATTTCGTGGTCTGTAACTTTATAAAATATACTGAAATTACCTAATGAAGCCACAAGATTGTCATGAAAGGCAGTCGATTTGTAAATATAAGGCGATTCAGCAATCTGATTTGTTCTTTTCGATACCAATTGGATTAATTTCTTAGAATACGAAGTAGATTTATTGCGTTTAACCCAATACTCTAAAATTCCTACAAATTGAATGTCAGCTATTCTAGTCCAAACTATAGTGCGTTTAGCCATTCTAGATTTCTCTTATCCATAGCCTTTTGTGATATGAGTCTTCCATTCTTTATATCATCTTCACTCATCTCTAACATTTTCCTTTGCGCTTCTGTTAGCTCATGAACAGTATTTTCCGAAGTACTAGAGGCAATAAGTTTATCTAATGCAATAAGGAAGTCCTCATTTTTAATAGTTAGGATTCTCTCAATTAATCCATTTCTTATTTTATCAACCGTATCCATTATAGCTCTATTAGTTTTATTATTACTCAAATATACGAAAATCATTTTTTCTAATTGTAATTTATTATTATGACGTATTCAAATTGGCTCATTTCGGCACAAATAATTCTTCTCAAATCCATCAACCCCTTGTAAACTCAGTCTTCCTGAACGAATCGTAACGGAGTGAAGGATCCAGGGGGATAATCTAAATTAACGACGAAGACTTCCTTATTTATTCAAGGAATGATATTTATATTGAACTACTCTTTTCATTCTCCTAGACTCTTCGCTTCATTTCATTC
>JBAYUQ010000039.1:0-13644 GCA_041675005.1 Kapaibacterium sp. (SeqCode) | reverse complement strand
TAGTTCTTCACGGTCCTTAGCTATTTCTGAATTAAATGATTGAATCCTATCATTGATTTTACTCCTCACATCTGACTTGAAATTTTCAAGTCGCTTTTTTAACACTTCAATTTTATCATAAATCTCTTCTTCAAATGCAGCTATTGCCGTAATCTTCTGGTTTGTCAAATCCTTCTCATTATCGTATATCTTTTCAGTTAGCTTTTCTTTATTAGCTACTAAAGTTTCATACTCAGATTTCAATTCTTCAGCATCAGTTTTGTCCATACTTTTTAATGTTTCTGATAACTCAACTGCATGGCTTTGTGACTGCTTCAGCATTCTATTTATGACTGTCCTTTCAGTAAATATCTGCTCATAAACATTATCAATTAATGGCAATCCATTTAGTTGAGGGTGGAACTTTACTTTTTCTGCGGATCCGTTTAATTTTGACTTGATTTCATCTACTGGAATATCAATATTCAATGCGGACAATAAGGTTTCCGTTCTGTCCTTGCTTTTTTGATGCATGAACTCAACAGGATTAATCGCTATTTTATCAAATAATTGATTTAATTCTGATTGTGGAGATGGGATATTAATTCCGTTTGCATCAGTATATTTAACCTTTGCTGTTTTCCCTCTTTCTAAGCTTCTCTTTAATTGATAACTATTATCAAATACTAAGACAATTTCGCCTGAATCCGAGTCATTATTTATTAAAGTTGCATCGTTACCTCCTTCAATTGCCGTTTTTATAGCTTCGAACACTGAAGTTTTACCTGCTGCATTGTGACCAGAAATTATATTAATTTTTCCTGGCTCTATTTCTAGTTCTTTGATTCCTAGAATATTTCTAATTTCTATGTGCATTAAGTTCATTTTTTCTCTCTCTCTTATAAATTTTTAATAATTTCGCTTCGTATAAATCTGAGCATGTAACCGCTCCTGATTCATAATATCCTATCGTCTTTATAGGAACTCCAGTCAGTTTTGACACTTCTGATTGATACATACCTAAATCTTGTCTCAACTTCTTTACCTTCTCAGACCGTGTCAATTCTCAATAGCCTCTTGACTTGTTTTCTTCATTTTAAGAGGGTATGCTGAAAAATGAGTCAAAGGTGAGTAAGGGATATAATTATTCTTACTTTGATACTCATCAATCTGTGTGCAGATTATTGTCTTCTTCTTTTCTATCTGCTTATTCTGTGCTATAATCAACGCTGCTGCCATCATATAAGAATAAACAACATATTGATGACCATCTTGAAAATGCACTCTGTATTTAGTCTGTTCCATAGTCTTTTAATCCTTTTTAGTTATAAAAATCCCTTGCCCTAGTTTTTCAAAAAGGGCATAAAATACGGCATAAAGGTACTAGAGCAAGGGAGGGGGATTGTTAATTAAAATGGTACGTCATCGTCATATTCGTCGTCATCGGCACCTGCAGTTACAGGTTTATTATTGAAGTTCTTTTTTGCTTGTTCATTGAGTTTAGACTCTGGTTTTTCAATACCTTGATAGTAAGCTTTAACTTTATCAACCGAACGGAATTGTAATTTTGTCATTACTTGGTCTAAAACACCTTCAAAGAACTTATTGTTCTCTTCATCATCTTTGATTTTTGTACCTTTGTATTCTTCCCACTTAACTTTAGGGATCTCTTCATATGGGTATTTTCCCTTAACCTTTGAGAATACATTATGAGATGTTTCTTCTTGTATCGACCCTCTAGTATAATGCTTGTCCTTTTCTTTGTCTTCACTATCCCATAGTAGTATTTTAATCTTCTTGATGCTTCCATCGAAGTTGGCTAATCTGTTTAGCCAATCTTTGTTATAGAATGTCGGCCATCCTCCACTAAGACTTACTACTTCTGTTCCTTCATCATCGGTAAAGAAATAATTTATTTTTTGATGTTCCACTCCTTCATGAGTATAAGTAGAACGCTCAATGTTGAATAAATTTGCAATGATAAAATTACATGTTTCCGGCTCTTCTCCTTCTCTTACACTCTTTTGAAAACAAGGTCTCTCCTTGTTAACATTCTTTGGTTTGTAATATAGCTTTGGAGTATCGCTATAGTTTCCAGTCTGTACACCCATCGTACTATCTCCTTTAAAATAATTAAATTGTTTCTTCTAATTGTCTATTTACTTTACCTAGATTCAACACAAATTCATCTGCATCTTGATATCTAAATAAACTACTTATGTCACCTGTAGGAGTTAAGGCTCCATCGAATACAGCTATCGTATCTGGTTTCTCATAATTCATTGCAAAAACATCTAAGTATAAATCAACTGTTTTGTCTTCTATTTTATCTGTCCAATCCTTAACACTATATCCAGGTGTATTTCCATTCATAAACTTCGTAGGTCCTACATTAAGTATACAGTCAACTTTTATCCCTGTCATCTGATAAAGCGCTCTTGCATACATTTTTAACTGAATACCGTACTCATCAAAGAATCCTGATGTTCCACTCTTGAAGTCTATCAAAGCAATCTTTCTTACTCTTTGCTTAGTTTCTTTTGGCATTCCTTTCTGTTTTCCAGATTTATAGACTTCTCCAAAAAAGCCTTTTTCTTCTATAGTGATATTTGCTAGTAAATCACAAGCTCCAGCATATTGAATCTTGCTGTTTCGATATCCAACTATCATCTCAATAGCCAAAGGTTCTACTTCATAATCAAGAACAAACTTTATTAAACTCACTACTTTTGGTCTTAATTCTATGTCCCATTTCTTGACATCATAATTCAACCTTTTCTCTTCGAAATATTCTTTTATTTTCTCTTCGAAGTAAGTGAGACTATATAAGATATGATTGTCAGACTCTTCGTATTGAGTTGCTAGTTCTCTATTGTGTATATATGTACTTACTTCCGTATGTATGAATGTCCCTTGATGTGCTAACTCTGCCATCCAAATATTAAATTCTTTGCCTTTTTCCATCATCAATAATTGCATTCCAACTGATGGAGGAATCACTTGCTTAATTATCGAGGTTACTGAAGGATACCATTCTACAATGCCATTCTCTACTGTTACATAGTATCTAGAATGATTATGGTTCATTCTGAAATATGTAGGATGGTCAGCTATTTGATTTTCTAACTGCTTTGCCATAAAATCATAGGATACTTTTTCTAATTCTGAAATCATCTTATTTTCCATTTATTATTATTAATATTAATATTGTTATAGCCACAGGGCTTATTTTCACTATTGCATTTACTAATTCCTTTCTTCTACAATAGAACCTTCTGTACCTCAAATATGGGCTTTGTGGGTTTACTACTGTTCGTTTTGGTATGTAGCTGTTATCTAGTTGTAAATTAATCTTGGTCATTCTATACCTCCTCAGTTTCCTTCAGCTTGTATTTTTTTAGAAGTAAATCAAAGTTTCTTTTAAAGTCAGAATACCTTGCATTACTACATATAATTTTTCCATTCAATAGGACTTTAAAAGTGTTTGTTTTTGAACTTAAAAAAGAACTTGAATACACCACTTCAACTAAATCCTCACCGTTTTCAGATTGATAACTAAACCACTCACCTGCTAATAATAATTCTTTAGTCATTTCTCTTACCTTTAAATACTATATCAATCGCATCTTTGAAACCTTTCTCTTTACCTACCTTGCTACCGTGCTTATGTCCTAATTGATAACCAATCAATAACGCTTGTTCTACATCAGAAATTATACTAGCTAATACTGATGATGCTATCTCTTGGTCGTCATAAGAATTCCAAATTGTTTGTTTAACTTGGTAGATGAATTTTTCTTGAGAGTGTTGATTCTGACCCTTTAGCTTTTCAATATAGCTTCTCTTAATCTTGGTAGTTTGGGTCTGATTCTCTATTTTTGTAGCGTTATTCATTAGGGTTCTCCTCTAATAAGTGATTACTCTGCGGTTGACTACTCTCAAATAATGAGTCAGCCGCTTTTTTTATCTCATCTAGTTTCTTTTCTAAAATTGATAAATATGTGGTTTTCATTTCTTCTTCTAATTCTTCCTTCAACTCTAACTCATTTATTTCGAGTAGTTGGATTCCGTGTGGGTTGTGTATGCCGTTCAATTGAACGTCTTTTTGTATTTCCCGAAGCTCGTTAATTTTCTTTAACGCTTCAATTTGTTGCTCTTCAAGTTTGGACATAATTGCCAAGCTCCATATATTTGTGATACATTATTTTTAATGGATCGCCTTTGCATATTAGTTTCCTGACTTCGTGCATTGGCGATTTTTTTTTGTTAAATACCTACTAGTGTAATTCCATGTTTATTTTCTAGCATTGGTCTTTTAACATAAACCTGCTTACTCGTTTTCTTTTCTTTTTTTGTTACTTTAGAATTTTTTAAATATTCTGTGAAATCCTGTCTTTCTACTCTATATTGGTTACCTATCTTGTATGCTGGTATCTCATTATTCTTTACAAGTTTGTTAACCTTGTTATAAGAGAATCCTAACATTGTTGCAATGTCATCAATTGAATAATATTTTTTATATGTTGTAGGGTTTTCCACAATAATGTTTGTTAGTTATTTATATAATTACTAAATTAGTTTTTGAGTACATTGTCAAAAAGATTAGGGATTCCTTTCTCATCACAGTGGTCATGCACTATTTTTTCTAGTGCTACCGCATGAGTAGCTGAATCGATATTGTATGCCTTAGCATATAATTCAATTCTATCCCACGTACCTTTTCGCAATGCAGGGTTTAATCTCAGCTTTGTTTCTGGTGTAATATCTTTTGTTTTGCTCATTGTTTGTTTGCTCGTTATGGTAACAAATGGTAACAATTATTATTAATGTTGTTACATCTTGTTACAATGTTACCAAAAGGGATTTTAATATCCAAACATTTTTTTAAATAAAGTGAAAAAAATATATTGAAAGCTGAGTTTGAAAGGTTGAAAGAGATTGCTAATGACTACTTTGGTGGGTTTAGTGGTTTGTGTAAAAAAATTGATAAACCACGATCATTTTTCTATAAATATCAAAGTGAGATTTCAATTGGTAGAAAAGTTCTTAGTGATTTAGAAAACATTGGTATTAATCCAGAGTATATAAGTAATGGACAAACACCTATGTTTCTCAACACCTTTAACCTTGATATTAAAGCTAAGGAGAAATATCTCAAACTTGGTATGAAGGAAAAGGATTATATTAACAACGCTAATGAAATTCCAAGTACTAATGAACCACAGAGTGATTACGGTGATGTAAAGAGAGTTGACCCTAAAGAACTAGCCAAGACTATGGAGTTCCTAACTTCTATGCCTTTGTATAAGCAGCTTGCTTATGCTAATACCAGCACTATTATTCCAGATATTAACCAATTCCAAGTGGGTGAGGTTATTGAACAGACTTCTATGCGGGTTAGAAATCCTTTAGATTTCGGAGCTATTGATGTTTCTGGCAACTCTATGAAAGAGTTTAATATTGCTGATGGATCTAGAGTTATTTTCAATAAGGCTCTTCAACCTAAAAATGGGAGTATCGTTGTTGTTATTATATTTGGTAACCTTATGGTTAAACAGCTAATTATTAAAAATGGAAAATATGAGTTTCACTCTGGGGATGGAACTACTAAACCGATTACTGAATGTATGGATGATGACTGCCTTATTATTGGGGTGGTTACGGATGTGCATTATAAATTTATATAGAGTAGACTATGCGATTCATAATAAGTTTAATAATTGGTTTTATAATCTCTACATCTCTGAATTTGAATTCTAAAGACTGTACTTTTGAGACTAGAATTATAAGTGGAATAAAGAAAACTAAGTCTGGGGTAATCATGTTATTTGATAAAGAACAAAAACTTGGACTTCTAATTTCAAAAGAGAATACGAAGATTAGTGTCTCTGCACTTTCGAATGATTTAAATCTTAGTAATTCAAATATGATTGTTAAAATTGACGACGACACAAACTTTATAATAAAATTTACAGAAGTGGATGATTCTGATAGTAAAACATTCTTTTCTATAGTCAACAATTCTACAGTTCAAAAGGATGGATACAAGTTTGCTTTTGCAACTAAAAAGATTAGTGAAATAAGCTTTTATGATACTAAAAGAAAAGAAGTAATATTTAGTTCAGTATTAGATTCTAATAAGACTGAAGAGGTTTCCAAAGCTTTTAATTGTATATTCAAAATAGAAGAAGAAAATTAAATTGTAGTGAAGAGGAATAAGTGATGTTTAATACAGGGGTTAAGCATGTTTAATAGTGAAAAAAGAATAATACTGCTTCTTTGGATAGCAGTAGTGATTTCGTCTTGCTCTGATACAACTAACCCATCAGAGGATAATAGCCATCCTATAAAAGTAGCTACTTGGAACATTCAGGTGTTCGGTCAGAGCAAACTCAATGATACCAATGCTATGAGTATTATTACCAAAGTTTGTAAGAACTTCGATATTATAGCTATTCAAGAAATTAGAAGCATAGACCAAAATGTAATCCCCACTTTATTAGATAGTTTAGGGGCTGATTGGAGCTATGTTATAAGCACTAGATTAGGCCGTACAAGTTCTAAAGAACAATATGCTTTCATATATAAAAACAATGTAAAGCTAATCGACACATTCCAAACTCTTGACCCATTAGACCAGATACATCGTGAGCCATTCGGTGCTACTTTTGAGATAGGTAAAATTCAATATACTTTCTTGAATATCCATACTGACCCGGATGAGGAAGAGACTGAAAGCTACTATCTTGATACTCTGCTTAGAATGTATAATAAAAGTATATTACTTGGGGACCTTAACAGGCACCCGAACGACTTTGATAATGATTACTTCTTCGAAGACTATAACTACTCACTAGAAGTAAATCAATTTACTAATTTACTAAAGACTAAATCTTACGATAATTTCATATATACTAAACCTACATTTTTTAAAGGTACTGTATATAGCTTTCAAGATACGTTTCAATTGTCAGATGAGCTGGCTAAGGATGTGTCCGATCATAATCCTGTTTATATAACTATTAATTAAGAGGTACACTATGGAAGCAACAATGTTAAGCACTGGATTTACAATAGTCCTTGCTATTAGTATTGTATTAACTTGTTTGTATAATTTAAGGGATAAAGAATGAAAAGAATATTATTAACCTTTCTCATATTGAGTTTATTCTCATGTGCTGAAGATAAGACCACTGAACCGATAACCACAAATATAAGTAAGTATATAACAGATATGCCAGAAGGTAATCCAAACACTTATGTTAGGATTGTTGCTGTTCTTCCTAACCCATCTGGAGAAGATGACTATAATGAAAAATTCAGGATTAGAACTTATGATAATTTAATCACTGATTTTGATAGCTACTACATTAAAGATGATGAAGGTACTCGTTGGAATCTAGCTACTCTTGAGAAAGTAAGACCTGCAGAAGCACAAGAGGATGGGTTCTTAGAGTATATATATACTTCTGATAAGATTGCTCAGCTGCTTAATTCGGGTGATGTAGTTTATTTGTACAATCCTGAAGGTGTTTTGATTCAGACTGTAAGTTACGGGCAGTCTAAGGATGGGGAGTGGGTGTATGTGGATTAAATCTTTAAATATTTTAGCTTTACTTTTGAATGAGAATACAAATCCAATTGGACAACTAATCGATAACTTTTTAGAGAATACATTAGGTTGGATGATAAAACATCTTGGTATTCAAAACGTTACAATAATTATAATTGCATTTTTTATATTAATCACTATATTGTACTGGCTGAAGAACAGAGGTAAGAAAAACAGTTACGATTTATTGATAGCTGAAAAAGACACTGCGCTTCAAAGAATAGCACAAGAAAACAGAGAATGTAAAATTATGTTATTTCATAAAACATTAAAAATACCACTTGAAGATGCAGAAAGACTTATTTCAAAGAATCAGTACACTTCACCTGATGAAGCAAGAAAAGATTTAGAAAAGGGGAATTAAATTATGGAGACTCTATTTATATTTAACCTAATTTTGATATTCTCATCGTTATTATTATTGTTTGCAACAATAGGAGCTGCGAGGGAAACCAAAAAAGCTAAACATAAGATTCGATTAACTAAGACCGTTTCAATGTTTGCATCCGCTAGAAATAACTTGTTGAAATTGGTGTATGAAAATAAAATCGACCCAAATTCAGTTTTTTTTAAAAGTGTTTATCATATGAATACAGCGTTCATGAGAAGACCAGAACAATATTTGCAAATATCTAAGGAACTACTGTCTTCTTTTGGGACTCAAAATAACAATCCAAATGTAGAGAAGTCATCCATTTTAGTTGATTTCGATAAAAATAGTGAAAATTATGAAGCCGTATTAAGAGTTTATGCTGAATTTATGAATGCTGTAAGCCACATTGCAATTGAGTACTCTTTACCACTTAGGATTTTAATGAAAATTTCAATTGGGAAAGATGATGAGTTAAAGCATCTAAACTTTCTATATAATTCTATTAAAGGGTTAGACTTTTTAAAAAAGATAGCTAAAGAATATGAAGAGAAGAAACAGTTTGAAAAATATCAAACTGAATTAAAGAGTAGCCTAAATTCCAATTTCAAATTAGCATAATTAATAAATAAAGACACTCCACATAGCCAACCTAACCGTTGGCTTTTTTTATACCCGAAACAGCACATTAACAATGCAATCTATTTGACATAATTTAGATTTTGTGTATATTGCAAATACACACTTTATATTAATAAGATATTAAAATAAATTAATTATTATGGTCGAATAATGAAGCTTTTTTTTATTGAAAACCTATCTGGAAAGAATTATTACTTTAGAACGAAAACCGATCTAAGAAACTATTTTATAAATGATGGTGACTTACTATATGAGGTACTCGAAAGATATAAAATCATAGAGCTTGAAGATTATGAATTCGATAACCTTCAAGATAATCGGGATAATTTAATCTATGGTGTTAATCTGATTTCAGAAATTAACCTAAGACAATTATATAATTTTAATTACTTGCTCAAAAGTGCCAACTTTAAAGCAGTCATTAAAAAATTTATTGATGATACAGGTATTACAGATGAACAAATCAATCAATCAGTAATCTTTGCACTAAAGAAAAGGTTACTTGTCAGGTCAAGATCCCTTCCTAATCTCTTAAGAGCGTTAGAAGTAGATGATTCAATTTTAAAGTATTTCCTTCTAAAAAGATTAAGAAAAAATAAGAATAATTAAAACATATCTAAGCCAACCTAACCGTTGGCTTTTTTTTATACGTCACATATTTAATATACGATTATAGTATTTATTTCCATCCGATATCAACAATAATGTTTAAAACTAAATAGTAACAACTTCTAACAAATTATTGCATTACTTCTAACAATTTCTTACAATAGCATAATCAAAGTGAACAAACTTTGAAAAACTATTTTTTAGCTTCCTTGAAAATGGACATGAAACCCCCAAATGAAGCATTAACTAAGAAAACGAATGCAATATGAAAGAATTAGCCATAAAGTATCTAAAATCTGGAATATCCATTATTCCTACAGATATTAAAACTAAACAGCCGTACTTTAGCTTACTTCCTAAAGATGCACAAACTAATAAGGCTTCTTGGAAGATATTCCAAAATGAACTAGCTCAAGAATCTCAAGCTTCCGTATGGTTCTCTAAAGATTCAGTTGGTCTTGCTATCATTCTAGGTCCTGTCTCTGATAATATGGAACTCCTAGATTTTGATAACCACCTTAATAATGCATCTCAAATATTCGAAGAATTCTCTTCCAATGTAAAATCATATAACCTAGAACTTTTTAGGAAATTGGTTATTCAAACTACTCAATCGGGTGGTTTTCATGTGATTTATCGTTGCGAAATTATTGAAGGGAATCAAAAGCTTGCTACTCAAGAGAATGCCCTAGGTCATAAAAAAACTGTTATTGAAACAAGAGGGGAGGGTGGTTATGCCCTCGCTTTCCCTACACCCGGATATAATGTCATTCAGAATTCTATTGATAATGTTCCTCTTATATCTATTGATGAGAGAGACTATATTATTGGTGTATGTAAATCATTCAACACTGTAGATATCGAAGATTTCGAAGCTCCCTATTCCGTACCTAAGAATGGTAAAGCTCGACCTGGTGATGATTTTAATGAGCGTGGAGATATAAAGTCAATTCTTATCTCTCACGGTTGGCAGCTTATTTCTACTGAAGCTAATAAACAGTTTTGGAGAAGACCTGGTAAAAATGCTGGAGGGATTTCTGCTACTTTCAATTATGAAGGTATTGATAAGCTTTATGTATTCTCTTCAAATGCACACCCTTTTAGAGCTGGTACTTCCTACGATAAATTTGCTATTTATACTCTTCTTGAACATCAAGGGGATTTCGCTGGTGCTGCTAAAAAGCTTCTTAAAGATGGATACGGTGAGATTGACGCTCATTTCAAATCTCAATCTGATAAATCAGTATCTCAAACTACCATTGATGAGAATGGGAATATTTCAGAAGAGAAAGTATATAAAGGCCGTAACAAAGAAGAAAAAGTAAAGAACTTTCTTGAAGACAATTATGAAGTCCGTGTAAATCTAGTTACTACCGATCTTGAAATTAAAGAGAAGGATTCAAAAGATGGCTTCCGTTCTATTACAGATGAGATTCTAAGTGATATTTGGTTTAAAGCTAATCTTGTCAAAGGTGTGAATAATTTCGGAATTGGTAAAGTATCCCAAATTCTTGGTATGAAGAGCTTCGTTACTGAATACCATCCATTTAAAGAGTATTTTAATAATCTACCTAAATGGGATAAATCTGACCATATTGGTAAGGTTATAGCTTTAGTGACTCCAAAGAAAGGACAAGAAGAAAGGCTCAATACTCTGTTTACTAAGTGGATTGTTGCAGTCGTTGCTTCTGCAATTGAGGTTAAAGAGAATCATACTGCTATGATATTTGCTGGAGATCAAGGGATTGGAAAAACCTCATTTTTCGCAAATTTAGTGCCTAAGGAATTAAAACCCTACTACAAAGAAGAACAAATTGACCCTACTAATAAAGACCATAAAATTATGATTACTAACTCGTTCATTCTTAATCTAGATGAGCTTGATGGTATTACTCGTGGTGAGTCGCATAAATTAAAACAGTTTATGACTTCATCTAATCATGACATTCGTAAACCGTATGGTCGATATTCTGTTATGCTTAAGCGTAGGGCCTCTTTTTGTGGGTCTGTGAACCGTTTGAACTTCCTTAATGATGCAACTGGTTCTAGGCGTTTCTTTGTAGTTGAGGCCGAGAATATTGATTACTTGTCTGTGATTAATCATAATCAATTATATGCTCAAGCTCTTGAACTTCTTAATAATGGATTTCAATATTGGCTTAATCTAGAAGAGATTGAAATTATTAATAAACAGAATGAAGAATATCAAAAGGAATCTGCAGAAAGCGATTTATTGGACTATTATTTTGAAGTCATTGATACTTCAAATATGACCAACGATGAGATTCGAAGTAAAGTCACAAATTTTTATAAACAGTATAAATTTTTATCCAATACTGAGCTACTTGATTTCTTTAAAAAGAAGCATCCTCATCTTAATGTTTTCGGTACCAATTTAGGAATTGAACTCAAAAAGCGTGGTGGAGAAAGAAGAGATATGAGGGTTGAAGGTAGATATATTCGTGGATATTTGCTAGAAAATATCAAAGAAGATAGCGATTTCTAAGGTTTAAGTTCTTTGTATTACAATACTATACGGTTAATAGTTAAAGTGAAAGGGGGGTGAGCGGGGGTGTGCGTTGAGATGAGCGGGGATAAATGTTAAAGTTTACAAAGGGTTACGTTTTACTGCTCACCCGCACACCCTATATTATAATTTAAGAATATATATATAATATATATTATATATAGGTTTTAAAAGTCTCATTTTCACGTTTTAGGGGTGTGCAGGGTGTGCAGAGCTTGTAAATGTAAACTAAATAAACAACTTAGACCGCTCACCCCCTCCGCACACCCCCCTCTTTTAGGGGTGTGCGGGGTGTGCAGCAAAAACATTGGAAAATTCATTGAAATACTTCCGTGCTAAACGGATTATTGCGTGAGCAAATGCTCTCGTTTTCGGATACCCTCCTATGGTTTCAAATTATATGGTAGGAGGGTATTTTTTTAATTAAGAGAATAAATATGAAAAATTATGAATTAGATAAGGCAAAATTAGAAATTGAAGAGCTACTGCTAGTTGTCGACTGTAGCGAGTTGACTCCAAGGGCAATTAAAGCTACTCTAAAGAAAGATGAACATCTCCATGCTTTAACAGCTAGGGAAATTCAGTCTCATTTAAAAGAGAAATACAGCATTATGACTATAGGCAAAGTTATGAAGCAAAAGGGCTTCTACTTGTTTAGAGCAAAGTTCAATGGCATACAATCAAGACGATTTATATTAAGATTTAACAACCGCAAAGGCGGTGTTGTTGCTAACTCGCCACTCAAGGGTGGTGGGTTTTATTAAGAGGCTATTATGGATAGAATGAATTTAAGACTTACAGCTGATAAACCAGTTCAAAAACCTAAAGAGAAAACTCTTGAAGAATACAGAGTGGAAATCGAGCATTATAAATCTCTTTATACACGAACGAAACAAGATGGGATATTAGATTTAATAAATTCACTTGAACTTGAGTGTTTGAATTTAGAGATCAAACAACGTCCAGATAATTGGAAAACATATAACTCTCCGATGCTAGGTATCAAGTTAAATGTGAACTATACCAAAGAAGAGATTCACGGATCAGATGGCACATTCTACTCTTTCGCTGAATTCCTAAATATACCTAGTGGATTAGGTGATGATAAAATAAAACTAATTCATCAAGTAAAAGCATTCGGTTGTAAAAAATCAAGCGAATATGAGGAGCCAGTTGAATAAAAAAGATTATACAAAAAACCTAAAAAACTATTTTGAAATAGAAGATTACTATGGACTCCTCCGCAAGTATAAATTGCTTTATGAAAATGAGGGATTAACTGCAGAAGAGCCAGAAAGAAAAATATATGAGTTAATCGAAACTTTGCGAGCGGCAGCACAAGGTCAACACTTCAAAACAATTAATGAGTTTTTTGAAAAAGAAGATGAAGTAATAGATAAAATTCTGGATAGAGAGGTCCAGGATTTACCTTTTTAAATTTATTAGGAGAAACGGATGGGATTAGCAGAATCAATGTCGAAGAGTATCGGCAAATATCAGAGGAAAGATGCTCTGAAAAAGAAGCAGAAAGGTAGGAAAACTACCAAGAGTCCAGAGTCGATTTTGCAAGATGCAATAATAAGGCACTTTTTAGACAAGGGATTTATGGTAATACGGCATAACTCATTTATGCAGTTTTCAGAGCAATCTGGAACACCAATGAGAGCTTATATATTATCAAATACAGGTGGCAGTGCTGGACTTGCTGATGTTTCAGTAGGCAAGGATGGAAAGTTAGTTTATATCGAGGTTAAGACTGGCTATAACAAACAATCGGAACCTCAAAAGAAGTTCGAAGGTGTATGTAATAAATTCAATATGCCTTATTGTGTTGCTTACTCAGTGGAGCAGGCAGAAGAAAAAGTAAATCAAATATTTAATAATTAGGAGTATATCATGGAATTA
>JBAYUQ010000038.1:0-14452 GCA_041675005.1 Kapaibacterium sp. (SeqCode) | reverse complement strand
ACCACAAGGCGAGGGCTTCGTTTCATTCAGTGTGAAGCTAAAAGACAATGTTAACTCTGGTGAGACTATAAAAAACAATGCAACTATAGTATTCGATGAAAACCCTGCTATAACTACTAATACGTGGGTGAATATAATAGATACAATCGCTCCTGTTACTAATAGTCTTGCAGCTAACTACATAGAAGCGAAGAATGCTATTTCTATCCAAGTTGATGCTGCTGATAATAATGATGGCTCAGGTGTTGGTGAAATGTCATACTTTGTATCTATTGACGGTACTCCTTTCCAATTAATAGGTAGTGGTTTCGATACTGAAATCAGCTATGAAGCTAATCTAGATAAAGGTAAGATATATAGATTCTACGCCGTTTCTACTGATAACGTAGGCAACCAAGAGAACAAAGTCCCTCAGATAACAGAAGTGGATATAACCGCTCAATCGAGTGTTGAGGATATGAGTTTCGGCGCTGAAGTAAATATTTATCCTAATCCAGTTTCAAATATACTAAGCATAGACTTCGTGTCTGAGAATGCTAAACCAGTGAGCTATCAGCTAACTGATATGAGCGGTAAAGTGATGATAGAAGGCAACTTTGCACCGGGTATAGGATTGAGTAATTACAATCTGAATATATCCGATTTCACTACTGGTGTTTATATACTCAGATTAAATCAAAATAGAAAGCAAGGTATTTACAAAATCATAAAACAATAATTTATAGATACTGTCTAATTTATAAGGAGGATCATTTATTTGGTTCTCCTTTTTTTATGAATAATTCTTGGTTAATCTACTCTATTTCATTACTTTAATCAATAACAAAATCAACTGTCTTGAAAAAAGTATCATGAAAAAATTATTGTTAGCCTTAATTCTAACCATTCTAATAAGCATACCCGCCAGCTCTATTGAAATAGACACACTTTGGTATCGAACAATGAGTGCTGGTGCTAGAAATGTTGATTTTACTCCAGATGACAAATATGTAATAGCTTGGACTAATGGGATTGAGTTTTGGGAGGTACAAAAAGGAGTAATGGAGTTCTCTGTTCCTACTGAATTATTAGGAGACTATAACTACAATGAGGAGTTCCTTGTATTCTCGAAAGACAGTACACCCAAATTGCTTAATTGGAAGACAAGAGAAGTTGAAGAGGGTTTTAGGAAAGAACAGCATAATCTTGAGAGAATAAGAACCGCTAAATCAAAAAATGAATTTATGGTAAAAACTTATGAAAAGATAGACCATGTTTATACTTATAAAAATAAAACTGTTCTATATTTTTTTAATATTGATGACAAATCCAAGGTTGATAGTTTTGCAATAATTAATCAATTCGAGAAAGATGGTTATAAATGGAATAGAAGATTTTTGGATTTTGATTACGTTGGGGATGATGATGAGTTCATCTATGTAAGTTACCATGATTACAACAACCTAATCGAAACAATTCCTCCTCCTGAACGGCTAGATAATTATTTTTCACATATCTATGATAGAAATACAAAAGAATTAGTTGACTCTCTTTTTCTATATCAAAGAACAAGTAAAGGGGAAGGAACATATATTAATAAAATGCAAGTTATGAACGATAGATCAAAAATAGCTTGGAATAATAAGGGTGGTGAGATTAACTTTTATGATATTTATACAAGAAAATTTTATGATCAGCTAGTTTTTGACACTCACGATTTTGTAGAAGCTTTTGATATCGAATTTAATCGTGATGAATCAGTTGTTGGTATTACACATGGTCAAAATTTAAAAATCTATAATTTACAAAAGAAAGAAAAAATTCATGACTACTTTCTTGGTAGTTGGCAAAATTTAAGTTTCTCAAATAACAACGATTACTTAACTACCAATATTGGTAGTTGGTTAGTCCTTTTTCCAAGTCACACAGGGATATCATCAGTCGAAGATACAGATAATAATAGATTAAACTTAACGGTAACTCCAAACCCTGCTTCTAATAATATTAGTATTCATTTCAGCTCTGCAACGAATGAGCCAATAAAGCTAAGCATAATAGATTTAGTAGGAAACGAAATTGGAATAATAGACGAAGGAAATATAGAAAATCAGAATTATTCGATTGATTATAATATTTCCAACTTAGCCCCAGCGACCTATTTTATTAGACTTGAATTAGGTAGTGAGATTTTCACCAAAAAATTCATAAAGGAGTAAAGGAGAAGTAGAACCTTTCATTTGGTTCTCATTTTACTTCTGCAAAATTATTCAATCTGAAATTCGTCTATATTACAGACAAATAAAAGTTAAAACGGAGAGACGAAAGATGAGTGCATCTACCAAAGAAAGACTAAAAGAACTAGAAATAGAACTATCAAATTTAAAAGAAACACGCAACGTGCTGAAAGCGAAGTGGGAATCCGAGAAAGGGAAACTCCATGAGATTCGTACATTCAAAGAAGATATAGACTCGTTGAAAACAGAAGCCGATAGATACGAGAGAGAAGGCAATCTAGATAAAGTTGCCGAAATACGTTATGGTAAAATACATCAGTTGGAATCAAGAATAACAAAAGCCACATTAGAATTAGAAGAATTACAAAAGAACAGCCACCTGCTGAAAGAGCAAGTAACCGAAGAAGACATAGCCGAGATAGTCTCCAAATGGACGGGCATACCTGTCTCCAAAATGATAGAAAGTGAAAAGCAAAAGCTAATCAAAATGGAAGAATTGCTCCACGAGAGGGTAATCGGTCAGGAAGAAGCCGTGTCCGCTGTTTCTAACTCAATTCGCCGCTCAAGGGCAGGCCTACAAGATGAGAATAGACCCATCGGCTCATTCATTTTTATAGGTACAACTGGCGTTGGTAAAACCGAGCTAGCAAAGGCATTAGCCGAATATCTGTTCGATGATGAGAATGCGATTATCCGATTGGATATGAGTGAGTACATGGATAAATTCTCCGTGACTCGGTTGATAGGTGCACCTCCCGGATATATTGGATATGATGAGGGCGGTCAACTAACTGAGAATGTTCGCCGTAAGCAATATAGCGTTATCCTACTTGATGAGATAGAGAAGGCACATCCCGATGTGTTCAATATCTTGCTACAAGTTTTAGATGATGGCCGATTGACCGATAGCAAAGGTAGAACAGTGAATTTCAAGAATACTATAATAATAATGACTTCGAATCTGGGTACAGAGTTTCTGACAAGCAAGATGAGCGAGATGAACTCGAACAATCGTGAGACTTTGCTAGCAGAAGCTAGAGAGCAGATAGTTGGGAAGATGAAGCAGGTTATGCGTCCAGAATTCCTCAACCGGATAGACGAAATAGTGATGTTCAAACCATTACTAAAAGAGGAAGTAGCGAATATCGCTAAGCTGCAATTCGATATACTAGCTAAGAGATTAGCAAAGCAGAATCTGAAATTAGAAATAACAGAAGAAGCTCTAAAATGGTTAGCTGAGATAAGCTATGATGTAAATTATGGTGCTAGACCGATAAAGCGGACAATTCAGAAAAAGATTACCGACCCATTGTCTATGCACGTACTTTCAGGGGAGTTGAAGGAACACGGCAATATAATAGTAGATACGGACGGAGACGGGAAGTTTATCTTCAAAATGGAAAATTAATGACTTAGGAAATGGGAGAAGCGAGAGCTTTTCCCTTTTTTACATACAGATTTCTATCTGATCTAGTATTTTCTTTTTCTCAGCAATTATCGCCTCAGCCCTTTTGATTTCCTCTACATCAAGCGATTCTCTAATGATTTGTCTTCTAGAGTTCACACTTTGTATAGGGTCGTAATAAGCAGCTAGCTCAGCCCAGACTAATGCTTGTATAGTCCAATATTTATCATAGCTTTGTTTGCCAAAGTAAATAACAGATAATCTACCCATAGCTCTACCATATTTCAACTCAGAAGCTTTTAGTAGATAGTACTCGGCTAAAGAATCATTTGCCATAGACAAGCTAGTATCTGCGTAGCAATAACCAACTATGTATTGTGAAACACAATCGTTCGAATCAAGAGCATATTTCTCGAGATGAGTAAATGCTTTTTCGTAATTCTTAACATTGAAAGCTTCCAATCCACGCTGGAAATCAGTCACTTGGGCAGTGAGTGATATGGCGCTTATAACACCTATAAGTATCAGGTATCTAAGCAATTTCATTTAATATTCGTTTGTATTTTCAGCATATTGGATTACAAATATACGTAATTACTGATTATTATGTTATTCTTTGTAATATTTACTTCTGTATTCAATTGGAGTCATTCCAGTTATCTTTTTGGAAACAAAGCAAAATACCTACCTCATTGCCTTATTTTCACATATATTAATTAAAGAATATTGTTGATATTTGTAAAGTCTTATTTATAATCATTGAAATAACTGGAGTGAAAAATGCAAAATTCAAAAAAAGATCTAGTAACTATAGAAGCAAAAGTAAATGCACCTATTGAAAAGGTATGGGAGTTATGGACAGGCCCAGAGCATATTATAAAATGGAATGCGGCGAATGATGATTGGCATACGACAAGTGCAGAGAATGACCTCAGAATAGGAGGTAGATTCAACTCAAGAATGGAAGCAAAAGACGGTTCTTTTGGATTCGATTTCGGGGGAATTTATAATGAAGTTGATGAACACGAGCGTATTGTTTATACATTAGACGATGAAAGAAAAGTATGGACTACTTTCACAAAAATAGAAGGTGGAACAGAAGTAATATCTACATTCGAAGCAGAAAGTGCAAACCCAGTAGAGATGCAGAAAGCAGGATGGCAGAGCATACTAAATAATTTTAAGCTTTACACTGAAAAGTAGAATAACAAATATATGAATAAAGAAAGTCAGAATGTTGAGGCCCTCCCTCCATTAAAAAAGAAATCTTTTTGGGAAAATCTAAAAGATGCTATTCGTGGTACCGAGGCCGATTACACGACTATAAGTATTAGAAAAGCGATATTCTTATTAGCAATACCAATGATATTGGAATTGGTGATGGAATCAACTTTCGCAGTAGTCGATATATATTTCGTAGGGAAATTAGGCGCATCAGCGATAGCCACAGTCGGGTTAACTGAAACCTACCTTTTTATACTTTACTCTGTTGCTATGGGACTGTCTATGGCAGTTACGGCTATCATAGCACGGCGGACAGGAGAGAAAAACACAAGTGAATCTGGTAATGCTGCAGTTCAATCCATTATACTAGGACTAATAGCGGCTCTTCCATTAACCATAGCCGGTATATTTTTCGCTAAGGACTTACTAGCACTCATGGGTGCCGATGCATGGAGTATTAACGAGGGGTACAAATACACTCAATACATGCTCGGTGGTAATGCAGTGATTGTGCTTCTATTCGTTATCAACGCTATCTTTCGTGGTGCAGGTGATGCCGCTATTGCCATGCGAGTGCTCTGGATAGCAAATATTATCAATATGGCACTAGATCCATTGCTTATATTCGGTTGGGGGATTATACCTGCTTTCGGGATAGAAGGTGCAGCTATGGCAACAAATATAGGTCGTGGTATTGGTGTTGCTGTACAACTTTGGGTGCTAATCAAAGGTGGTAAGCATATAAAAGTAACGCTTTCACAAATCTATATTGACAGCAAGATTATGCTCAATATAGTAAAAACTTCACTTGGCGGAATTGGTCAGATGTTCATAGCAATGTCGTCTTGGATATTCCTTATTAGAATATTAGCGGAATTAGGTGCTGAGACTGTAGCTGGCTCTACTATAGCAATTAGAATAATGATGTTCACTATGATGCCTGCTTGGGGATTATCAAATGCTGCAGCTACATTAGTTGGTCAAAATCTTGGTGCTGGAGAACCCGATAGAGCAGAAAAGTCTGTTTGGAAAATCGGATTCTATAATATGATATTTCTCGTACTAGTATCAATAGTTTACTTCTTCTACAACGAAGAGCTGATGAAGCTATTCACAGATGATGCACGAGTAATAGCAGTAGGTGCAGAATGGATACAGATAGTGTCTTACGGCTATTTCATTTACGGCTGGTGGATGGTGTCAGTACAAGCTTTCAATGGCTCTGGCGATACAACTACTCCAACTAAGATAAATGTTGTATTCTTCTGGTTATTCCAAATACCATTGGCTTATAGTTTAGCCATTACTTTTGGTTGGCAAGAATCTGGTGTATTCTGGGGTATGTTTATATCTGAAATAGGTGTCGGTCTATTCACTCTCTGGCTATTCACAAAAGGGAAATGGAAGGAAACAAAAGTGTAGGTATATCTTTACTCGATATGGATTGTAGAGACGTTTACTTTTGTTGAGTGAAGTAGAAATAGAGACTACGCTGGTTGGGAAAAAACGTCACTCAGAGGACACGCAGTGTCCGAAGAGTCCAGGAGAAATTGCATTACTTTTAAGCCCCAGCTGGGCTGTATATCTGTAGCTAAGGTATCCAGAAATGCAAAACCGCCCCGTAGGGGTGGGATATTATAAAAACTATGGGACTAAAGTCCTACGTGGTTTTGGAATAATTTTCTATCCGTTGGCTAAAGCCAACAGTAATACATTATCGTTTCTTCAAAATTGATATTTGTATATGATTCCGTTGTCTATTTCAAACTCCCATGCCTTTGAAACGGCAAGCCGTCCTGCTAGTTGATACGCTTTCTTGTTAGTGTTTAATTATCTACTAGATTCTTTATGTAATAAGCGTTATCAACATAGTCAAAATTAATCCCTTTTAGTAAGCTACAAATATATCTACTTTTAAGAATTTCATTTTTATTAAACTCTTTAATCCCTTTAAATGTAAATGGTTTTCCGTGATTAAACTCCTTCCTATCAAGCCCCAGTGTTGGTGTATTATTGGTCTCAAAAACCCAAGCATCACCATTAAAAAATGCAGCAATAATATGTATATAATCAAAACTATTAGGTCCTATATTATCATCTAATTCATAATAGAATATATTCGCTTTATTGACTTCTTTATTAAATAAAACATATCCTAATTCAATATAATCTTCTTTAACCTTATACTTTCGGGTAGATAAGACTTTATCTAAACTGACCTCTAATGTATCAAGTAGATTAAAATTATCTATCTTTTTTGTTTGGTCTAAATAATCGATTAATTGACCCTCATAAAGACTAGGAAAAATAGATTTATAAATCCCAACGCATTCTATTTCTAGAAAGAACAGAATAAATATTGTTACAATTAATATAATGAATTTCATTTTATTACTTTCGATTTATTACTACATTTTTCTTCATTGTTTTTATCAACTTATTTCTGAGTATCACATTTCATTTAGAAATTCTATCCCTAATTTATCACAAAATCAATAATAAAACAAAAAAAGGAGCCAGTGGCTCCTTTTCTAATCTTAATTTATTGTTAACTATACTAGCTATCCTTCTTCTTCGCAGCCGGCTTTTTAGCAGCAGTTTTTTTGGCTGCTGGCTTTTTCTTTGCCGCAGGTTTCTTAGTTGCTGTCTTCTTCGCAGCAGGTTTTTTAGCAGCGGCAGCTTTAGTAGTACGGCCACCTCTACCTTTTTTGGCAGGAGCTTCGGCTATTAGAACTTTACACTCTTCGTGAGTTAGGGTTTCAGGTGTTTTATCCTTCGGTATTTTTGCATTCACTTTACCGTCAGTTACGTATGGGCCATAGCGTCCGTTTAGAACTTTTATACCATCATCGAATTCTTGAATAGTATTTTTACTTTTTTGCTCTATTTTGTCCTGTACTTTCTGCTTAGCTTCTTCTAGTGTGATAGTGAATATCTCTTCGTGAGTGATAGACGCATAAGTCTTATCAATCTGAACATAAGGACCAAACCTACCAATATTAACTTTCACATCTTTGCCATCATCGTTCTGCCCTACTACTCTCGGCAACTTGAACATTTCTAAAGCTTCTTCTAGTGAGATAGTCTCTATACTTTGGTTCGGCATTAGTGATGCAAAACGTGGTTTTTCCTCGTCTTCATTCTCCCCCATCTGTAGCATAGCTCCATATCTACCGATACGAGCGTAAACGGGGCGACCAGATTTAGGATCATCACCTAATAATCGAGCATTGATTGCATCTTTTTTACTTATATCTTCTGATTTTTCTACTGTTTCGTGGAATTTAACATAGAAAGTGGAAATCATCTTGTTCCACTCTTTCTTCCCATCAGCAATCAAATCAAACTCTTCTTCCACGTTCTTAGTGAAATCGAAATCAACAATCTCAGTGAAATGTTTTACTAGAAAGTCAGTTACTACTTTCCCAACATCTGTTGGGAATAGCTTGTTACGTTCTTGACCTGTGATTTCAGTTAACTTCTCTTCGGTAACTTGACCGTTGACTAATTGAACTTGAGTATAATCTCTATCCACACCATCTTTGTCAGTTTTCTCTACGTACTCTCTATTCTGAATAGTTGAAATAGTAGGAGCATAAGTAGAAGGACGGCCGATTCCCATTTCCTCAAGCGTACGAACAAGAGTTGCCTCTGTGTATCTTGCTGGCGAACGGCTGAAAGTCTCACGACCAACAATCTGATTAACATCCAGTTTTTGACCTTTAGCCATAGCAGGTAATATTTTCCCATCTTTTCTAACTTCAGGATAAACTTTTAGGAAACCATCAAACTTGATTACTTCCCCTTTAGCAACGAAATCAGTATCATTATTTTCGAATCCAATATCAGCTGTAGTTCTTTCTAATATTGCATCCGCCATTTGAGACGACATTGTGCGTTTCCATATTAACTCATATAGCTTGTCTTGACCGTTATTACCCGAGTTGATTGTGGGTTGAGTCATATCCGTAGGTCTAATCGCCTCGTGAGCTTCTTGTGCACCTTTAGACTTAGTTTTGAATGTTCTTCTCTCGTGATACTTTGCACCAAAGCTAGAGTTGATATAACTACCAGCAGCATTGAGTGCATCATCCGAAAGATTAGTCGAATCGGTTCTCATATATGTAATCTTACCGGCTTCGTATAGCTTCTGAGCAACTACCATCGTTTGCTTAACAGAAAAGCCCAATTTAGCTGACGCTTCTTGTTGCAATTTAGAAGTAGTGAATGGAGCTTGTGGTGATCTCTTACCCGGTTTTACTTTCAGATCTTTTATGTAGAATTGCTTGCCAACTGCTGAATTTAAGTAATCCAAAGCTTCTTGTTTAGAGTCAAATTTCTCTCTTAACTCTGCTTTGAACTCATCACCATTCTCAGTTATAAAATCACCAATCAACTTGTAAATAACTTCAGGTACATGGTTTTCTATTTCGCGTTCTCTTTCTACTATTATTCGTACAGCTACCGATTGTACTCTACCAGCACTTAGTCCATACTTCACTTTTTTCCATAGTACTGGCGAAAGTTCATACCCAACTAATCGGTCAAGTATTCTTCGTGCTTGCTGTGCGTTTACTAATTCTTTATTTATAGTTCTTGGATTCTCTATAGCTTTTTGAATAGCTTTTTTTGTAATCTCATTGAATACTATTCGCTTAGTTTTCGATTCGTCCAAATCCAGTGCCTCAAGCAAGTGCCATGCAATTGCCTCTCCCTCCCTATCCTCGTCCGTCGCTAACCACACTGTGTCGCTTTGCTTAGATAGTTTTTTTAGTTCGGCTACAGTTTTCTTTTTATCTGGACTAATCTCATATCTCGGTTCAAAACCATTGTCAATATCTATTGACATATCTTTTTTTGCCAAATCTCTTATATGACCAATCGATGATTTTACTATAAACTTTCCTTTATCTATCTCGTCGAGGTACTTCTCTATCGTTTTTGCTTTTGCAGGAGACTCGACTATTACTAATGATTTGGGCATTTAAAACCTTATTATTTTTATTTTTCTAACTTTCGTGGGTGCAAATATACAAATTCAAAATTTATAATAACAGACACTATTAGTTTATAAGTTTCGTTTTAGGGGGAAATATATTTGATATTTTCTCAATTTAATAAAACAAAAAGGTTATAATATGTCTCTATTAGTAGGAAAAAAAGCCCCCATTTTCAAAGGTCAAGCAGTTGTTGGTGGTCCTTCTTCAAATTTAAATCCAGAAAATGCTTATAAAGAAATTTCATTAGAAGATTATAAAGGTAAATGGGTTGTGTTTTTTTTCTATCCATTTGATTTTACTTTTGTTTGTCCGACTGAAATAGCTTCTTTTGGACATTACTACGATAAATTCAAAGAATTGAACGCAGAAGTAATTGGATGCTCTACGGATTCAAGAAACTCGCATTTAGCATGGAGAACACACGAAGAAGATTTGAAAGATTTGCCTTATCCTTTGTTAGCAGACTTCACTGGCGAAAATGCTCGTAACTATGAAGTATATAATGAGGAAGTAGGATGTGCATTGAGAGGACTATATATAATAGATCCAGACGGCGTTATGCAATATGCACTAGTTCACCCTATGGATGTTGGTAGAAGTGCCGAAGAAACAATCAGAGTACTACAAGCTCTTCAAACTGGCGGTTTAACTGCTTGCGGTTGGAAGCCCGGTGATAAAACTTTATAATTATATAAATTACTGATAATTTAGTATATTATATAAGAATAGATTAATTTTGCGTGCTGCTTTGATACAAAAAGCAGCACTTTTTATTTTTGAACAAAAATCGCAATAAAGGTAAAGTCTTGGAAAAAGAGATAAAACAATTAGATGAGTGTACTAGAGAATTAACTATCACTCTGACTACAGATGAGCTACAGCCACACTACGAGAAAGCATACAAAGCTATGCAACCAAAAGTGAAACAAACGGGTTTCCGTAATGGTAGAGTTCCTATAGCAATGATAAAGAAAATGTACGGCCCAGGTATAGAGGCTGATGCTGATCAAGATTTAGTAAATGATGTATTTAGAAACTACACACAAGAAGAGAATATCCAAGTACTTGGTACTCCTACATTGAAAGATATTGCAAAAGATGAGAATGGTATCAAATACGTAATAGAGTTCGAAACACTACCGAAAATCACTCTAAAAGATTACAAAGGTGTAACTATAGATGAGCCAATACACGCAGTTACTGACCAAGAAGTACAAGAAGAATTAGAGTATATACTAGCACAGAATGGCGAATTGGACGAAGCTGAGCAAGTAACAGATGAACACCACGTTATAAAAGTGGAAATGTCTGAGATATTAGAAGATGGTGAGCTAAGCGAACCTAACGAGACTGACGTTTACTTGGCTGATAAAAATATACTTCCAGAGTTGAAAGATAATATATTGAACACCAAAGTTGGTGATTCATTCGACTATACTCCAACTGCTCCAGATGCTAATCCAACAATCAAAGATAAAAACTTCAAAGTGACTATCACTAAAATCCAGAAGTTAACTCCCGCTGAACTGACTGATGAGTTCGTAGAGAGAGTAACAGGTGGTAGAATAACTAAAGCAGATGAACTAAAAGATGAAGTAAACTTCAACTTACAAGACGAGTGGGACAGAAAGAGTCGCGAGTTGGTAGAAAACCAAATAGTAGGTAGTCTAGTAGATTCAAACCAAATACCTGCCCCAGAGCAGTTGGTGAATCAAGTTTTAACACAAATGGTACAAGACGTAAAACAAAGATATGAGAAGAGCCCAGAACAGCTAAATATGGCTGACGATGAGCTAGAAACTCAACTAAGACCTAATGCAGAAAGATCTGTGAAATGGGAACTAGTGCGTAACCAAATCATAGAAAACGAAAGCATAGAGCTAGAAGATTACGATATAGACCCAATAGTAGAAAAAGAAGCTAAGAGATACGGACAAGACGTAGAACAAATGAAGAAAATCCTTGTTCAAAACCCGAATTTCTTAACTAAAATACTATCTAAGAAAGTAATAGATTTCGTATTAGATTTCGCTATTATCAACGAAGTGGACTTCGAGACACACGAGAGAATAGAAGACTAATATTTTATATTAACTTGGTAAAATTTAAGAAAAGCGATAGCATTAATTTGTTATCGCTTTTTTTTGTTTCTCTGCGATATTCTTTAATTTAAGATTATTAGTAATCAAATATATTAAAAGGCTATTCATGCGGTTTCTACTTTCAATAATAATAATACTTTTATCTATCCATAATCTAATGTCATTAGAGCCAGAATTATTCAGCAATTCAGAATTTATAATGAATGAAAAAACTAACAATTTCTTTGAATTCAAAGGGGAAATATATGTAGTTGGTGACGATGGGACACATGGCGTTGAACTAATGAAAATTGACAAATTAGCAGACAATCTTAGTTTAGTTTTAGATATAAACGAGGATGGGGATTCCAATCCATTTATTATAACGGCATTGGGAGATAAGTTTATATTCAAAACTAGAAATGACAATCAATCGCCAACGAAGTTTTGGAGTACAGACGGAACTAAATCTGGCACCACTCTTTTGTTTGAAGTTGAACGTACTTATAGTAATGAAAGTTTAGTTTCCAATATGGTCATCAAAGATAATGAACTTTGTTTATATCTACCGAGTGCTGGATATGGCTCTGACTTATGGTTAACAGACGGTACCGCTGAGGGGTCAGCAAAGGTAATAGATGAAAATGAGGAAATCTTAATCTATTCTATGGATGTAATTAATGACAACGTAATAATACTTGGTGACAATGGTTCTTTTGAAAACCCGTTTGAGCTATGGTCACTTAATGATAAAAATGAGTCCCTAAAATTAGGCCCTTATAAAATGAAAAGAGGAAATTTTTCTAGTAATAACACTTGGTTCATAAAAACAGAAAACCTTCTTTTCTTCTTGACATATAACGAGGAAAATGAAGAGTCAACAGACTTATGGGCAACTGATGGAACAAAAAATGGTATTGAAAAAGTAATGACATTTGATTCGGGACACGAGATTGATTTTTATTTGAGTGACACAAGAAACCTGAATAACAAATTAATTTTTAAAACTCTTGATAGTGATGGTTGGGAAAATGGACTTTGGATTTCTGATGGTACTGAATCGGGAACTTTTGATGTTAAAGAGATAGGAATAGATGTTGATAATATTGGTACAATTGAGTTTGAAGGTTTAGTTAACGATAGATTACTTATTTCGATAATAGATAATATTAATTTCAATACAACTTTATGGTCAACTGATGGTTTTGCTAACGGGACATACAAATTATCAGATATCAATGCTGGGCGTATTAGTTCATTGAATCCAAATGAAGTTAATGGTTATATCTATTATGCGCACGGATTACCTAGTAATTACCAAATTTGGAAAACAGATGGGTTACCAGGAAATGCAACTGAAATAATTGACATACCAAAAACTCAGCATTCTGATAGTTTTTGGCCTATAATGTATGGTTATAACTATGGAAATAAAATACATTTAGCTTCTATATTTGAGGGTAATTCCGACCTTTACTCTTTGGATGTTGAAACTGAAGAATTAGAATTGCTCCATTCATCACAAGAGGGTGGAGTTAGTAGAATGAAATTTATCGATGAAGTTACATATATGCTTTACTCAACGAAAGAGAAAAGTACATTGCTTTATTCTATAGCAGGTAAGACAGAAGAAATTATACCTGAAAACATATCGAATACTAAACCTTCTTACTACGACTTAGAGTTACAAAAAACAGGTGATTATATTTACTTCTATGTTGATTATGAAGGTGACGAGACTTTTGAGCTGTACAGAATTAAAAACCCTGCTTCTGGAATTTCTTCAGTCGAAGTTAAAGAGACAAATGAATTTAGCTTCTATCCAAACCCAGCAAATAACAACTTAACTTTAGAATTGGAAGAAATGACTGATATAAGTATAGTTGATATAAATGGAAATCAGGTATTGAATTTATCTAATTTCAAAGGTGGATTAATAGATGTCAGTAGTCTAACTTCTGGATTCTATTCTATTACAAATAACACTGGTAAACTAATTGGTAAGTTTATAAAAGCTGATTAGGGGCTATACAGAAGTATATAAAATTTATAAGAAGCGGTAGCATTAATTTGTTATCGTTTTTTTTGTACGGTAGAAGTATAGTCGTCAAATCAACGTGTCAATCTTATCCATCCTGCAATCCTGTTCTGAATAAAGCAAACAGGATTACCTCTCCTGGACTCTTCGGACACTGCTCGTCATCTGAGTAGCGTGATAACAACGGGTTTGGGCTTTTTTGAGACGTATTCAATACGTCTCTACAACTTGTGTTAAAAACAAATAATCCGTGCAATCCATAAATCTGTTTAATCTGTGATTCAGAAAAAAGATACAGCCACGTGGTTTATAAAACTCTATGGCATTTGTGTAAAAAAAAAATGACCGCCCCGTTGGACAGCCATACTTCGGCTTCGCTATTAGATTAGCATTCTTATAATAATTAGATTTGTAGATTATTAATCAGGTTAAATATCTGAACAACCAAGAGGAGTTTAGGTGAACTATTTCGGCGTCTAAACTGTAGGGTT
>JBAYUQ010000037.1:0-14487 GCA_041675005.1 Kapaibacterium sp. (SeqCode) | reverse complement strand
TCTAAATGCTGTAGCTAATAAATTAGTACTTCGTATATTTGCTGTTGCTAAAAGAGAGGGACAATATGTGAAATTATTTAATTAAATATTTGGTTTTATCTTAGAATGCTCAGCACAGGCATTTCACTTCATTGAATAGCTAACTCCTAACTCAGAAACTGGAATAGATTCAGTTGGTTGATTCGGCTACCTACTTGTAGTGCGAATTGGAGAATGTTTTCTTCTTTCTTTAGATTCATAGCTGATTCGGCTATGTCGGTGTCTTCTTTGATAGAGCGGTATTCGTCTAATCGAAGATTTTCATCTAATAAGAAGTTTCTTGTGCTTTCCAGTCGGTTTATTTTACTACCGTTCACTGCCGCTAATATGTTCATCTCGTCATATTTATCAGCTATATCTTTTTGTAAAGTGTTTAGCTCGGCTAGCTCATCTGAATTTAGCAAAGTCCTTGCTGGTCTTTGTGCACCCGATTGATCGAAAGCTACTACATTGTAAATATCAATGATTTTCTGAAGAGCTTCTGTGCCACCAGCACCGAATATTTCTTCAGCTTTGGTGTTCACCCTTTCTTGTGATTTATCAGTTATATTTACGTTTATATCTTCGTTATTCCCTTTGTAAACAATCGACAACCCAGACGGATTGGTCGGTGTAGCTGTGCCTTGTATTATCTCGAAAGGTAAATTATTCAGAGTTGGGTTTGCGTTCTTTATATCTTTAGGTGAAGTCATATTTCCTGAGAATAGATAAGCACCATTATTGTCAGAATTAGCTAAGGTTACTATGTCTTCTAATGCTCCTTTGATAGATTGAGCTATTGCAAAGTGGTTATAGCCAGTACTCGTCTTAGATACATCTACTACATAGTCTCTTATTTCTTGCATTTTATCAGAGATTTCTCGTAGAGTAGTGTCTGTCTGTTGCAATCTATCTAGATTAGAGCCGATATTATTGAGAAAAGATTCGTTGCGGCTTATCTTATTTCGGAATAAGTCTGCATCTACAACATCAGCAGTATTCTCAGCTATGCTGTGATTCTTTTTACCTGAAGAAATTCGAAGATTCTCTTTGTTGACTTTGAATTGTGAGTCATTCAGATTTCTTTGGTAATCTCTATATATAGAATTAGTACTTACTCTCATTATCTACCCAGATTTACGATTGTTCCTAATACTTCGTCAGCCATATTCACTACTCTCGATGCCGCTTCGAAGCTACGTTGGAATTTGATTAGATTTACTGCTTCTTCGTCCAGATTAACACCGATTATAGTATCGCGTTGATTTTTCATTTGGTCTAATACCATAGTACTGTTTTTCAATCCAGTTTGCGAATCACTAAGCATATTACCAGCTTTGGATAGCAAGTCAGCATAGTACTCACCCGGAGTTCTATTATTGATGAAGTTAATATCATCTGCTAGAGCAGCTATTTGCAACCCTATTTGGTTATTTCCACTTTCACCAGCAACTGATGATAGTGGGATATTATCCGTATCGTTCAGTATTACTGCATTCACTTGTATAGAAAGTGCATCGGCATCTGTTGGATATGGTACGAAGAACGAACGCCCTGGAGGTATAGCTCCAGTATCATTTAGTCCAAATCCTGCAACACTAGCCATATTCACATTAGCAGCTATTTCTTTTGCTAGTTCATTTATCGACTTCGCTATTGAGAAATTACCACTTGTGTCATCTTTGTCCAAAGTCTCGTTGTAGTGCTTCATTTGGGCTTCTATCTTACCCGCACCAGGATTTATCTTATTTATTACATTTCCTTGCTTGTCGGTAGTGTATAGCCCGATAGTACGTTCGTTAGTAGTGCCGTTTGTAGTTTCTACTAGCTTCAATTCGTTCAAACTTTTGCCTGTAACTAGGTTCACGCCATTCATATACACATTAACAGTACCATCATCATTCTGGCTTACGTTCATCTTACCATACTCAGCCAATTTTTCTATCAATACTTCACGCTCATCGGCCATATTCAAATCGCCTTCGATAGCCGAACTGTGGTTATCCGCGATTCTAGAGTTTATATCAGCTATTCTTTGAGCTAGATTATTAACTTCTGATACATTGTCTTTTAGTTTCGATAATACATCTATTCTAGCTTCTTCGAATCCTTCAGCTAGTTGATGAAATTTGTCCGTCATACTTCTAGCACTAGAAACTACTTTTTGTCTGTATGCTGATTTATCTGGATTTGATGAAAGTTCATCCCAACTAATAAAGAAGTCAGAGATTAAGTTATTTAGTCCTGTCTCAGACGGCTCACCCAATACTCCTTCTATTCTTGTTAGGATTTCTTGATCAGCTTCGTAGCCGGCATTTCGAGTAATTGAATTTCTTATTTCTTTGTCGAAAAATTCTTCACGGAATGATTTTAGCTGGTCAGCTATAACTCCTGTACCTACGAAGTTACCTGCTTCATATTTCGAATTGGCAGTGGTCATATCTGCTCGTTTACGGGAGTACCCTTCGGTATTAGCATTGGATATATTGTTAGAAACAACTTCCAAACCATACCTTTGTGCGAGGAGTGCTGACTTACCTATTTGTAATGTTGAGAAACTCATATTATACCTTCACGTCACAAACTTTTCTACCGTTTCTGCTATTCAGAGTCGAGATTATATTGCTAACACTATTCTTGGCTCTATTAGATAGTAGTCTATTTGTCGTGTTCACTTCTTGTAATTCGGCTACTATTTTTTTCATTGCTATTCTAATTCTACGAAGGTCTATTTTGTTTTCGCCTTCTACTGTTTTTTCTATTTCAGAAAGACGGAGTTGAGACGCTTCAACTCTGCTAATAGATAGCTTAGAGACCATGTACCGTAGTCTTCTTTCTTCCATTTCTTTCAGCTTGGCAGTTATTATGTGTTGATCTTGTGAAATTTTTTCTACCAAATCTTGTCTTTGTGACATCAGTGCTTCACGCAATCTATTCGAAAGCATTAATAGCTTTTCAGTCAATTCTTTTTCTCTTTTCAGAAAATCTACAAATTTCTCATCCATATTATTCTTCTCCTAGTGCCGAATTGTACGACAATACTCTGCTTACATATTTTCTTGTTTCATCGAATGGGGGTATTCCATTGTGCTTTTCTACATTACCCGGACCTGCGTTGTACGCTGCTAAAGCTAGTTCCAAAGAGCCATCGAATTTGTTTAGCATTTTATTAAGATAATTCGTTCCGCCAAAAATATTCTCTTCTGGATTGAATGAGTTCTGTACACCCAAACTAGAAGCCGTTCCGTCCATAAGTTGCATGAGCCCTTTAGCTCCTGCCGGGGAAACTGCGGTATGATTACCAGCAGATTCAGCAGCTATTACTGATTTAATCAGATTCTTTGGGATACCGTATTCCTTTGATGCTTTGTCTATTATATCATCATATTTAGATATTTTCTCAGAAGCAGTATCCGAAATACTAATTGGTTTCAATTGTTGTGAGGGAACAGAGTACGAACTTCTATTTGGGATATTCTCTCCCGTCATTTGTTTGTACATCATCTGAGCTATTCCCATTCCTCTACCTTGTTTAGAAACATTGTCAGCTAAACTCAACTGAGCCATCTCTTGCATAGTATTCCCACCAAAGCCTTCATCATCTTTTTCTTCTAACTGAGCACTCTTCATTTCTTTCAGCATCATATTTACGAATATAGATTCGAACCCGCGAGATGCCTGTTCTATTTTCGACTTTTCCGCTTCACTCATTTTTGACTTAGGAGTTTTACTCACATTGTCGAAAGCACTCATCTTGCGAGCAAGCTGTGCTTGCTGAGCCATATTGCGGCTTTGCCCAGTATCTAAATTTTCTATGCTCATTGAATTATTAACTCCCCTTGTAGCGAGCCAGCTTCTTTGAGTGCTTGGAATATAGCAATCAAATCTCTTGGCTTAACTTGAAGTAAATTTAATGATTCGGCAATACCAGCTACAGTTGGGTTTTGTACTGTTAATGCTCTTGCTTGGTTTATTTCTTCTTCAGTTTCTATAACAGCAGTTTCAGCATATCTAGGTGGGAAAATTGTGAAAGGTGCTGGTTGAGGTACTATTACTTGTCTTTGGATAGTTATGTCCAATCCACCGTGTGCGATCACTGATGGTAATAATTCTACATTACCGCCTATTACAATTGTTCCAGTTCTTTCGTTTATCACTACTTTCGAAGTAGCTTCTAGGTTCACGTTCAATGCTTCTATCTGTGCTATTTTGACTAGCTGGTCATTTCTATCAGCAAAAGTTGACAAATCTACTTTTATAGTAGCTCCATCTTCTAATGTTGCTTTACCATCCAAATCTGCAGAAGCATTTATCACAGTCATCACCGAATTAGCAACTGTGAAATCTGGTTGGCGAAGTATAATCCTCATACTTGAGGCATCAGCCAAGCTTTGCTCTACTTCTTTTTGTAATATTAGTCCATTTGGTACTCTGCCACTAGTAACGAAGTTCTTAGATACTCGGCTTCCGAATGCACGTACATCATATCCGCCTACTGAAAGAGGACCTTGTGCATTACCTATTATACTACCATCTGCTCTAGATAGTGGAGTCATTAGTAATGTTCCACCTTGCAGCGAACTCGCATCACCCATAGCAGATACTACTACGTCAACTTGCGATCCTTTCTTCATAAATGGAGGAATAGTGGCTGTTATCATAACGGCTGCTATATTTCTTGTCCCATTGTTTCTTTTGTCTATGGTTAGACCAAATCTCTTCAACATATTTATAACAGATTGATTTGTATAAGAAACCATTCTATTATCACCCGTTTGATTCAGCCCGACAACTAATCCGTAACCAATTACTTGCACACCACTCACGCCTTCTATGTTCGCTATATCTTTGATACGAGCGGCATCTAGGTTCATCAGCGGTAGTGTCAATACTATTAATATGTATACTATTATCTTTTTCATATTAGAATAGCATCCTCAAAAATTTTGTAATCATACCTGGTTCTTGATATTCCGAAACAGTTCCATCACCGTCTATTAGTAATGTCAAATCCAATATACTATAGGAGTAAACCGAGTTATCGGGTCTAACGTCAACTGGTCTCACTACACCTTTGATAGTAACATACTGAGTTTCGCCGTTGACTTTTGTTGTACGCTTTCCTTCTATTATCAAGTTGCCATTATCTTCCAAGTCTATTACTCTAGCACTTAACTTAGAGCGGATAGATTCGTTTCTAGAAGTAGAGCCATCACCTCTAAAATCTGTAGATGTTCCTAAAGAAACGTCACCAGAAGTAGTACCCGAACCAGCAGAAACACCAAATCCTGCACCAACAGAAGACTCACGTCCATTGTCGGTACTTGCAGAATTCCCTGCCTTCGTATCTTCTACTATCAGAACAGTCAAGGCATCGCCCTTGCGGAATGCTTTGAAATCTGAGAATAGTGAATTGGAGCTATTTTGCACGAACTGTGCTTCTAGCCCAAAAGCAGATAGGAATACTATTGCTATAATTATTGATTTCATATTATTCACCAAGAATCAGTTCACCTGATTCGTTTAATTTTCCAGTTAATATTTTCTTGCTATCTCCACGCTTCACTTTTATCGATTCGCCTACTCTACCATCTTGCAAAGCAGTTCCCAATCCACGTATAGTAACAGCTCCATTAGAAGCAACTACTACTATTTCTTCGCCTCGCTTTACCGTTACGTCTGGTAATGTGTTCTTTGAAGTAAAAGTTTCACCTTGGTATATTGATTTATTAGCAACTCTACCAACTGGATTTATGTAATTTTCTATTTTTTCTAGTTCAACAAATTCATTTGATTGGATTAACATAGAACTAGTTATATCAGTATTTGCAGGGATATATGATTTTGATTTATATACTCTGACTTCTTTTTTAACAACATAATGGAAAGTCTGACTTTTCAGTACTTCGTTATTAACTACAAATTCTAATTTCACACCATTATTATAAGCTGTGTATTGCTCATCGAAAACAGCTTTTACGTCTTCATTTCCCAAAGTAATATCACTGAATTTAGACATAAAATCTATCTGATAATCATTACCATATTTCTGAATCAAGAAAGTACGACATGCTTCCTCTATTCTATCAGCAGAAAAAGTCGCTGCATTTATTTGCATCGACATAGCTAGTATTAATATGGTTAATATTGTTCTCATATTATCGTTTTAGGTTAACCGCAGTATTTAGTATTTCGTCAGCAGTTCTTACTGATTTCGAGTTCAGCTCATAAGCTCTTTGTGCTGTTATCATATCCACCATTTCTTCTACTACATCTACATTAGAGCTTTCCAAATGACTTTGGTATATCTCGCCTGTATTATTGCTACCAGGTTGGTAAAGTATAGGGTCGCCAGAAGCTGGAGATTCTTCGAATAGATTATCTCCGATAGCACGTAATCCAGATGGATTAACGAAACGAGCTAATTCAATTTGTCCAAGTGTATCTAGTTCTGTACTTCCTTCGGCATATACACCTACAATTCCATCACGGCTTATTTGTACTTCTACAGCATCTGAAGGAATCTGGAATCCAGGGTCTAGGAAGTAACCTTGTGTATTAACAAGACTACCGTTCTTATCCATTTTGAAACTACCGTCTCTTGTGTAAGCTCTTGAATTATCTGGTTTTTGAATAACGAAGAAACCATCTCCGACAATAGCCATATCTAGCTTATTGCCTGTCTCAGTTATATCGCCTTGGGTGAATTGTTTTTTTGTAGCGGAAAGCTGAGTCCCACTACCGATTTGCACTTCGTTCAGTGGCTCTACACCTATACGTGCACTGTTGCCAGCCGGCTTCAGCGTCTCATAAAGCAAATCTTGGAACTCTGGTCTAGTTTTCTTGTAACCAGTTGTGTTCACATTCGCTATATTATTCGAAATAATCTCAACAAATCTTTGTTGAGCTGATAGGCCTGTGGCCGCGGTTCTTAGAGTCTTGTCCATTTGATACTTCCTGTATATTGGATCAATTTAATTTTCTTAGTTATTAATAGTATTTACCTAATCCGATAGATTGCTCTAGCGTGTTCTCATTAGTAGTAATTACTTTACTCCCTGCCTCGAATTGACGTTGTAGATTTATCATTTCTACCATCTCGTCTATCACGTTTACGTTGGAGTTTTCTAGCCATCCTTGGCGTATGCTTACTTTGTCGTTTGTCAATTTTTGGTACTGATTGTCATCAGTTAATATGAAATCAGATGAGGATACTTTTTCTAATACTACATAACTATTAGTGTCGACGATATCCAAATTACCTTGGCTCACATTATTGATAAATATCTCGCCAGAATTATCTATTCTTACTTCAGCCTTTCTCGTATCAGAGTTGAATGTATCACCTTGCATAGTCCCATATACGTTGATTCTACCACCACTTGCCATTAGGTATTTGCCATTAGCCGAGATAACGTCGCCTTCTTGATTTATCTTGAAATTTCCAGCTCTTGTTAGGAATTCTTTACCTTGCTCATCGTTTAGCAAGAAAAATCCATTACCATCAATGGCAACATCAAAATCATTACCAGTTTGGTCGTAACTTCCTTTGTTGAAATCAATGTATGAGCCTATTGGAGGATCATTTTGTTCGGCACTACCTACTATGTTGTATAGGTTTGCTTTTGAGTCTATCAGATTTCGCTCAAATACAGAATCACGTTTGAATCCCACAGTAGAGGCGTTGGCAATATTGTTAGATATTACTTCCAATCGTGTCTGTTGGGACGTCATGCCCAGAGCAGCGGTGTATAATTCTTTGATCATGGGAATCCTTCCTAATCAATTTCTTCTATTATTTTCCTTATTAAAGCCAAATCGTCTTCCTCTGATTTTAGCTTGGTGGATAGAGTTTTAACTAATTTCGTCAACTCTTCTTTTGAACTTTCATCCTTATTGCCAATTTGAGCCAAGAGTTTTTCGATTATACTCTTTTTATCGATGCTACTTTCGGCACCATAAGCCCTTAGGAAATTGTTAATCTTTTTATCCATTTGATTGTTCTGCAATGTATATGCCAAATCTTTTTGGAGAATATATCTTTGCTATGTAATTAATAATATAGTGTAAGTTAGGAATATTTCAACTAATGTACAAATGGAAATCTAGAGGAATTAAATTTGTACAATATAAGCCAATAAGTGTCAAAATTAGCCACTTATGAAAATCGTAAAACTTTAACTGGTCTTATCTTGGAGGAAACAATAGATGGTATAAGCACTACAATCGCTGAGATTACCACTGCATTGAAAATCACTATGAAATAGTGCCATGGATTAATACTGATAGGTACAGTATCTAAGAAATAAACGCTACTATCGAGAGAAATAAAACCAAATTGCTGTTGGAGTAGAGAAAGAATTAAAGCTACAATTCCGCCTGTGACAGCGGCCTTAAAAGCTAAACGAACTCCAATAAAAACGAATATTTTGATAATGTCAACAGAAGGCATTCCCAGAACTTTCAGAATACCGATTTGTCGGGTCTTCTCAACTATCAAGATGAGAAGCATAGTTACTACATTGAGCACAGCAACGATAGTTATAATACCCAATACTAAGGGAATTGGCTCTTTCTGTACTTGAATCCAGATTAGTGCCATTCGTTGATAGTCGAATACATTTTTCGCCATATACGGGAATTGCAAGTTCTCTGCTATTTCATCTGTAATTGCGGCTATATTGTTCTTATCTTTAACAGCTATTTCTAACCTCGTAGCATTACTTTCATCAATATCAAAAAAACTATGTGCCGTTTGCAGTGGAGATATAATAATAGAATTATCATATTCCCCCAATCCTGTATCGTAGAGAGCAACTATTTTGAACTTTGATATTTTTGTTTTGGGAACTGATTGTTGCCCTGCATCTATCGAGTATATCACAACATCATCATCTAGCTTATAACCCATTTTCTTAGCTACTTTTTTGCTAATGATAACTTCTTTCGCACTATCAGAAGTAAATCCAAATTTTCCACTTTCAATGTTCTGGCTGAAATTATTAATGTCATTTTTATAGTCTATACCTTTTAATATAAATCCATCTATATCATTCTTTTTTCTGACGATTACTGGCTTTTCTATTACTTCTGATATACCAGCTATTTCTAACCCTGTGAAATTAACACTATCGCGGCTCACATACCCACCATTCATACTCACTATGGAAACATCTGAAGTAAATTTGGCAGTCGTCTCCGTAAGCATATCCTCGAATCCATCGAGTATTGATAGCGACATAATCAGGGCAAAACTTCCTATAAAAACAGAGAAAAAAGCAGCCCTAGTAGTGAACTTGATTATCTTTCCACTGCCTCTTGTATCGTGGAATTTGTCTATAAAGTATTTGATTTGGGTGAATTTCATATCCGGTAATTTACGGAATAAATATTATCTAAGCAGAAAAGGTGATGCAGTGGATGAAATTATTAGTCTTACATAATTCTCAAACCCCTTGTAATCATGTCACTCAGAACGAATTACCTTTGCTGAGCAGCTCCGATGCAAAGAGTCTAGATGAGGAAGGCATAATTGTATTATTCTGAACACGATTGCAGGATGAATAAGATAGACACGGTGATTTGACTATCAATATCACAGCTAGGATTGTAGAGACGTACTGCCCCAAACCCCTTGTAAACTCGTCACTCTGAATGGATCGGAGTGGAGTGAAGAGTATTCGTAGTTAGCCAACTCCTCGTCACTAAGATAAGGGTATATAGGATACAATCCGTGAATCCATAAAACCGTTTAATCCGTGATTCAGATAGCCCACTAAACAATAAAAAACCCACTTGAAAAAGCGGGCTTACATAGTATAAATCTTGTATTATTGTCTATTTTTGTGTTTGTTCACGAGGAGGTTGATTCTCATCTAGTGAGTAAAGTCCCTTAACTCCTGCGAATTTCGAATCGAAAAAATCTTGTCTAGGAACATCACTGATTGACTTACCCAAATTAGCTATAGCTGGTCTGTATTTCTGATCTATTCTATCTTGGATAGACATAAGTGCTCTTATTACAGATTCAGGTCTCGGAGGACAACCTGATACATAAGCATCAACAGGTAGGAATTTATCTATTCCTTGGCATACCGAATAGCTTCTGAACATACCGCCAGACGATGCACATACACCCATTGCTATTACCCACTTAGGGTCAGGCATTTGGTCGTATATACGTCTCACTACCCAAGACATTTTCTTAGTAACAGTACCCGCTACTAATAGTACGTCTGCCTGTCTAGGAGTCATACGCATTACTTCCATACCAAATCGAGCTACGTCAAACCTAGGAGCACCCATTGCCATCATCTCGATAGCACAGCAAGAAATACCCAATGGCATAGGCCATAGTGCGTTTTTCTGTCCCCATTTGATTAGCTCTTCTACACTTGTCGTTAGGAAGCCGTTTTCTTCAGCATCTCTCGAAAAACTTAGTCCCATTTCAGACCACCTTTTTTAATCTCATAAAATAAGCCGATTAGTAACACTACTATGAATATAGTCATTGCAATAAATCCTTGCATACCTAGTTCACGTAGTTGCACTGCCCACGGGTAGATAAATACAACTTCGATGTCGAATACAATAAAACTAACGGCTGTTAGGTAAAACTTAATTGAAAATCTGTCGGATGCACTACCGTAAGGTATCATCCCACTTTCGTAAGTTGTTTGTTTCTCTTTTGTAAATCTTTTGGCACCTAGCCACTCGGAAAACAGGGTGAATTGTAACCCTATAATCCCTCCAACCACTAACATTAGTATCAGCGGCAAATATTCCATTAATATGCTTTGTGTCGGCATGTTTTATTTACGTAGTAATGTGGATAATATTATCTACGAAGTTAGGTAGTTTTAGATTATTTTCAAAGTATAATTATTAGTTTAATTCTTTTTTATATATAATTCGCTAGAAATCAATAAAATAATATCTTTGTATTATTAACAAATCATAATAAATAAAAAGTTTCAATTGAGTACTTATAGAAAAAATACACTATTCATAGTTCTAATCTTCATAATCCTCTATTTGATGGAGTTTTATGGTGGATATTTATTAGCTGGACTCAACTTCGCTTTCCCTATGGATGATCCATATATTCATCTTGCTATGGGTAAAAATCTTGCTTTGCACGGTAATTGGGGACCAATGGCAGATGTCTTTAACTCGTCTAGCTCATCTTTGCTCTATACCTTAATTATTTCAGTTTTCTTCTACTTAGATCTCGGAGGCATTTCTACTTTATTTATTATTAATATTGTCTCTAGTATTGGTTGTCTTTTTGCTTTCGAGAAAGCCATTAGAGCAATGAATTTCAGTGCAGATAGATACATAGTATTGGTATTTGCATTTGTACTAATAGTTCCGCTTTATCATATTGCTTTTCTATCTATGGAGCATACGCTACATATATGGCTGATACTATTGGCTATTACTCGTGCGGCGAAGTATTTCGCAAATGAGAAGAATAATACTAAACTTGTAATCTCCCTATCTATTGTTACATCGTTAGCTACTATGGCTAGGTACGAAACTCTATTTTTTGCATTCGTAGTCGGTTTACTTTTGCTATATAGAAAGCAGTTTAAGAATGCTATTATCTTCGGAATTATCACTCTATTACCCATAGTAATATTTGGTTACATCTCTGTTACGAATGGTGAGAGCTTTCTACCTAATAGCGTACTAATCAAAGGGGTTCGTAGTGGAGATACTGATTGGATTTACTATGCAAAATACCTAGTTCGTTGGGCAAAGAATATGATTGAGTTTCCTGATTATGGTGCCTCTCTTTTGTTAGTTATTAGTGCTGTTATTTGGAAGTTTAAAGATAAAAAATTCGATTTTGCCTATTGGTTTTCCTTCATTGCATTATTAGTTTTTATACTCCATGGATCATTCGCTAAGATAGGATGGTTAGCACGATATGAAGCATATCTGATTGCATTGGCACTAGTCTCATTCACTTGTTTGTATAATAATTTGAGTATGAATAGAAAAACAAAGTTCGTTCCGTTTCTAATTATCGCTATATTCTTTGCATTAAGGACTTTCCCAAACACATTCGATTATAGATACGGTATGCAGAATATATATAATCAACAATATCAGATGTCTCAATTTATCAAAGAGTATTACAATAACAACGAAATAGTACTCAATGATATTGGTACCACTTCATATTACACCAATGCTAAATATATAGATGTATGGGGGTTGGCGAACTATGATATAGTTGACTACAAGCTTAAAAATGGATTTATTGACCAAGACTTAGTAGCTAGATTGGCTTATGACAGAAACTCTAAAATTGCTATTATTTATAATGAAAATGGCTTTGATTACGTCCCAAGCGAATGGAAAAAGGTTGCATCTTGGACTATACAAAACAGACAGGTTTCTAATTTTGCAACTGTCTATTTTTACGCAATTAATGAATCTGTAGCGACCTTAAAAGAACAAGTGGCACAATTCAGTATAAATATACCATCGGAGATAAATGTTGAATATTACAACGAAGAGCAATAAAGAAAAGAACCTCAAGATATTGAGAATAGTCGGAATAATAGAAGGTATCAGCTATCTAACTTTATTTGGAATAACAATGCCACTAAAGTATATGATGGATATGAAAGAGCCAAATTATATCGTAGGTTTATTGCATGGTGTACTGTTCGTTGGATATGTATTCTGGACTTATCTCGTTTATAATCAATATAATCTAAGCATTATGAAGGCACTATTCTTGCTAATATCATCACTATTACCGTTTGGTACTTTTGTCTCCGATTCTAAGATACTGAAACCATTGGAAAAGGCAGAATAGCTAGTTTCCACTTAGATATAAAAACTAGTCACTGTTAGGACTGAAAGGACGTGGCTGGCTCTTTTATCTGAATCACGGATTAAATAGATTTAAGGATGACACGGATTGTAGAGACGTAATGCTTACGTCTTGAAATACTCCAAACCCTCTATAATCACGTTACTCTGAGCTAACGTAGTTAGCGCCTGTGCTGAGTCCCGTCGAAGTAAAGAGTCCTAGTGAACTACGAAGCAGTTCAATATTTATGGGACTAACCTCCAATTTGGGGCTATGTTAAAGCTATTATCCGTTGGCTAAAGCCAACGGCAATACACCGAATTATGCACCACATCCTGTGCCGCCAGTGGAGGAAAGTCACCTCTAGCTCTAATACTTATATGCATTATTCCACTCATTTTATTATGTTTAGCTATATGAACCGAACCAACGTAAAAAAAACTTTCACTTTTCTTGAGACGTTTTTGCTGTTCATGTGTCTTATAGTTATGATGATGGCAGAAATAGAAAAAGATTAATTATAAATAATAATAGAGATTGCCCATGCCGTTGGCTTGGCAGGCACGCTTCGCTTGCAATGACCGCAATTCTATGTCACTGCGAGGAGTGAAAGGACGTGGCAGTTTCAAAAATAAAACCGACGAAGGATATTAGACACTTGTTTAATTTTTTATTAACTAATTGCAGGAAAAAACCAATGAAATACGTGTATTTATGGCTCATAGTAACAACATTATTAGGAGCAAGCTCACTTATTGGTGCTGAGATAATTCCTGTGTGGAATACAACGGTGAATGGAGATATTCAAGACATTGAGTTTATGCCAGGTGGTAATCAATTTATGCTGACAACTGGTTTAGGTGAAATTCAAATTAGGGATTCAGAAAAGGGAGAGTTAGTTAGGTCTCATACTGATATGAGTAATCTATTTATGAATGGGTATTTTGAGTTCACCCCTGAAAGTACTAGAGTAGTTATGGCTATTAGTGGACTGATGCAATTAATAGATATACAGTCATTTGAGAGAATAAAATACTTTGCATTTGGACTGGATTCTATTGCAAAAGGTTTTTCGGACATTATATTAGACCCCATAAGACCCTACGCCTATGTAACATTAAAAGGATGGGAAAAAACGAGTGGTTCTAATATACCTAGATGTAAAGTACAAGTATATAACTACGAGACCATGCAATTAGTCAAAGACCTAACACCTTATGGAGAAGATGAATATACTGCAATAGAAGTATCACATGACGGTAAATACTTAGCAACTCTAAATGACAACAAAGCATACTTAAAAGTATGGAATTTGGAGACTATGGAGTTAATTATAAACGAGCCATTATTTGATGTGAATAGTGATGATTGGTGCAGGTCAGAAGATATTTATTTTTCGAGAATTGATAATAATGCTATTTATATTTCGGGGTATTTTACTAAAAAAGTATCACCAAAAGATCGAGGTCAGGCAACATTTAAGTTTAATATTAATAATAAATCAAGAGAGTTGTTATTACCTGATGCTGTTTATGCAAGTGGCAAAATAATATTTTTAGAGAATGAAACTATTCTATTTAATACATCAACATTCCGAATTGCAGTACTAAACTTAGTAACAGACAATTTAGATTGGTACG
>JBAYUQ010000036.1:0-16395 GCA_041675005.1 Kapaibacterium sp. (SeqCode) | reverse complement strand
TCCTGTATTAGGATCTAATGCTCTATACACAACATCTCTTGAAGGTAATGGACCTGTAATCCAATACTCTATTTGAGTACCTGTTGGTTGAGGTCCTTTGAACTCTACAGCTGGTAATTTAAAAGTAGTTGGTACACCATTGTAGTTTCTTGTTGTTCCATCATATCTCTCCTTGTTGAATAGTATATTATCAGTTGTTGGATACACTTCTGGAAGTGCGGCAACAAATTTTACTGAATAATCTTCCGCTTCGCCATAACCAAGATAGTTTGGCATATAGTATATAGTACAAGGATCGGTATTAAGCTGATAGTAGTTTGTAACTACTCTAAGCATAGATGGACCTTCTTGAATATTATCACTAACTATAAAAGGGAATTTTGTATCTATATATTCTATTGGTGGTATGTAATACATATTATCAGTTTTGAATGCCCAACCTATAAATTCTTGTTCAGGTCCCATTTGTACGTAGTCAAATCTACCATCACTATTTCTATCAAGATATATTCTCAAATAACCTTGGTAGTAGATACCCCAATTTACTGATATCTCAAAATTATTACCAATATTCAATTCAATTGGGTTACTAGAAGTGCCAGTAACATCTATTGTAGCCCATTGTTCCCAACCAGATTTTCTTTCATATACTAGTGTACCTTCTGTCAAATCTGTTATGGTAACTCTGTGAATACTACCAACTTCTAACCAACCATACATTTGACTACCTAGTTCACAATACTGTGCGTCTGCTTTACCACTTGGTATAGCGATTAGTACGAATACAATAGCTAATATGCTAGTTGTGATTCTATCTATAAAATGCTTTTTCATTTTAACACCTTTATCAATTAATTATAAAATATTAGTTTTTCGATTCTATAAGCAATAACAATTATAGTGCATATTTGTTACAGTCATTGTAGCGGTAAAGTAGCTGGTAGCAGGGCTTTCAAGTTACACATCTATTGTTCTAAAGTTGATTTAGTAACATTATCTATTTTTATATCAGTAATTAGATGATTATTCAATAGCTGCAATAAAGGCTTAATCCTATTTATACATCTTATTAGTTACATTGTAACCCCATTACTATCAAAGTCTATAAGTCGCAAACCCCGTGGGCGAGCCTATAAACAAACTATAACCTATTTAGTATTCATTGATTTATTCTTTGTGTTACTATTTCTAATTTACTCTAATCTATATTCACAATATTTTTAGCAAATAAAACAAAAAAACCCTGAGCTTTTGGGCTCAGGGTTCTGAATTTTAGTTCGTATGTTGTGTTAGAATTATCTAACTACGCTCAGTTGTCTAGTTTGAATACCAGACTCACTTCTTAATACTAATGTATATGTACCAGAAACTAAGTTAGAAACATTCAATGGATATTTAGTGCCATTTAGAGTTTCAGTGATTAATACATTACCATTGATATCAACAACCTCTAAAGTCAATGGAGAGTTATTTCCATTATCAAATAATAAATCAGTTGTAGTAGAAGCAGGATTCTGAGTGATTCCAGCAAAGTAGAAGTTACCTTCAGGTTTGATCTCTACTATTCTTACTTGGTTGATTGCTTCAGAAGAACCGTCAAAATCTATAGTTCTTAGTCTGTATGCATAAGTTTTACCGTATTCTACTTTATTATCTACTACAGGAGAGTAATAATTCATTTCAGTAGATTTACCTACAGCAACAACTTCGATATCAGTAGAATTAAAGTTACCTGTTACTACATTACCAGTTGCATCAGCTCTTTCAACGATAAATTTATTAGTACCGTTTTCAGATGCAGTTGCCCAATCTAATACTACAGATTTTTTATTTTGTGTAGCATTGAATTCTGCTAATTCAACAGGAACGATAGAAGCATCATTTCTTTCTAGATGATCGATAGTACCTCTGATGATAGTTTCGATATCACCGAAATGTCTCCAATCAACGCCATTGTGGATAATATTATAAGTAACAGTAATTGTAGTGTTACCAAATATTTGATTATCCAGAGGGTCTGGTAAGTCGTATAAGTAAGATCTATAAGAAAGACCTTCCAATGGCTTAGCATCACTACCAAAGTTACGAGGTGTAATTACTGCTGGGAATGGACTAGGATCATTAGGGTAGAACTGTGTTGTATTAGTGATGTCTTGGTAAGTTGGTCTTGTAATAGGGATAATAAATTCTTTACTTATAGTATCACCAATTATATTATTACCTTCATAACTAGCACCTGTTCCTAATGGATTACTATGAACATAATCAGCTCTTAGAACCATGTTTTGGAAATCTTCGTCAGTATTCATTTTGCTCCATTCTTCAGTAGAAACAACCATGTTATTTTTCAATCTTTCAGTACCAGTATTTAAGTAAGAATAGATATCCAATTTCTCAAATCTAGTAGGAAGTAAATTGTAAGCATCAGAATAGAACAAGAAATTATACATTTTATAATTTACAGCTCTGGGCTCCCAGCTACCTCTATCAAAGACATCATAATCATAAACCTGATCTATAGAATCAGTTGCAATTTTAAATTCGATTGAGTCAAATCCTTTTATAATAGCTTCGTAGTTAAGTTTACCAGCTGTAGCACTAGCTACACCAGCTAATGGATCTGCTGTTGTGTTAACTGAAGATACTAGTAAATGTTTGTCTGTCTTTTTCAAGTAGAATCTAACAAATTTAGAATATTTGTTGTTTATATTCTCAAGATCAGAGCCAACAAGAATGTCAATTCTATATCTAGGAGTAACATTGACTGCCATTTCTGCAAATTTTGCAGGTATTTTGCCAATATAAGATATGTTATGATCTATTGTAATTAAATCATCATAAGATCTAGGATTCCAATCGTCAGCATCCAAACCGTCAGCAAGACCGAAGTCAAAGACAACGTTATCTGTAGCAGGTATAGTTTGTAGTACTTCTTTTTCTAGTACAGGAGTACCTGAAAACATTCCGTCTGCATCTTCTAAATATATTTTTACATATACTCTAGTACCAGCTTGTTGGATAGAACCATTGTTTCTAACATTAGCTCTTACTTCAACAGGAGCTTGAGTCATTATATACTCAGCATCTGCGAATTGAGTTGTGATATCTCTGTATGATCTAGGAGATAATAAAGTAACTGGAGCTATATCAAATACGTGTAATCTACCGATAAATTCATCAGCACCGATATCAAATCTTTGACCTGCAGCACCACGAACATCACCTTCAAAGTCAGTTTTCAACCAATCAATATTTTGGCCACGGTTGTTTAGTACTGAGTTTAATGGAGTAGGGCTCAATTTTATTCTATATAATTGTGGCTCAATACCACTTCTTAGGTATAACTCATGATCATCTGGGAAGTTACCGTATAATGAGTTATTTTGAGTGTTAGTAGCTGCTTGAATTTGATTCAAGTTGGCATACTCTAAATAATACCCCATAGACACGATAGCTTTATCTTCATCTTGCTCTATATATCTAAGTAAATCCACATTAGTGAAATCAAGATTTGTAACATCTTGACCAGTCCAATAAACATTTCTATCGATATTTATTAGATCATCAGTAAAGTTACCTTGTACTAATAAACTTGCAGCCATTTGAGCACCAGCACCTAAGAAAGGGTCAATAATCGAAATAGCGTTATTAACTACGTTTGTAGATCTTGTATTTTGGATTGCGATACCAACAGTCATACCAGTATTATTAGAATTAGTAGATCCAATCATTATAGTATTGTTAATGATATCATCAAATCTAGATACATACGATAGTACATCTGGAGTTACAGGACTACCTGCTCTTTCTGTTAACAAATGAATACCAGCTCTAGAAGCATCACCACTTGTTATATTAAGTCCCCATATAAAGTTATTTGCTATACGAGTCATCTCAGCTGTACGAGGGAATTTAATTGGGTTTTCCCCAGTTTCATATATTGTTCTATCTTGCTCTACTCTAATACCAGTTACATTAGTATTAGAAGAGAGATTAGTGATTCTATTGCCCAGGATACTTAATCTAAGGTTATGATAACCTTTTGAATTAGAAGCAAGGTTCCCACCAGCTTCTATACCACTAGCCATAGTACCAGCAGGAGCAGATACATTCCAGATTAGGTTTCTTTCAATTTTATTATCTTGAGTATAACCTACGAAAATACCAGTTCTTGCAGCACCCCAAATTCTATTATCAGTGATTACGTTGTCATAGTTATAGAATGATTTTAATGTATCCAAGATATTGGGATCTGTACTGTAGTCGTGTCTAAGTACACCTAATCCAATGTCGATAATACCAACAGCAAAATTAGAAATGTCATTACCCACAAAAGTATTATTAAAGTTTTGAAGAGTATCTCTTAAATCACCAATAAATACAGTTGCTTCTATAAGAGTAGATCTAGAAACAATACCAGCTGAATAACTAATATCCTGGCCTAATTGACTTCTGAAAATATCTCTATCATAAGTGAAACCGTTATTTTCACCAAACTTTGCAGTTGGTACAGAAACACTGTTTTTAATTTGAGTTGCGTTGTTTGTTATCAAACAGTTTTTGATAGCTATATTAGATGAACCTCTTTGTAAATAAACAGCAGCACCAAACAAAGTGTTAGTAGTGTTTAATTCGAATTCAAAACATTTTTGAGAACCACCGTCAAAAGTTATATAACCTGCAGAACGAGCATACTCTCTTTCAGGGAAATTGATAACTACAGCATACGGGCTATTTGGTTGTAATTCGTGACCAAATCTGATACCCATACCAGAAGCAGCATTCATAATAAATTTAACACCCCCACGAACAGCTATTCTATTGTTAGCTGGACGCATAGATATTCTGTAGATACCATCTTCATCATTAGGGTCATCAGTTGGACCTACCCCAATAATGGATGAAGACATATCCCATGCAGGTGCAGAAAGATTTGGAGCGTTTATTACATACTCAGCATCTGTGAATCTAAACTCAACGTCAGCAGAAATACCTTCTCTATACAATGAATTCATCAATGAATCTACTGTCGGGAAGTTTGTATAAACTATTTGTGTTTTATTATTTTTCCCAACTGGTTCTTCATTAGCAGAGCCAATTAGAAAAGTACCCGCTAATCCTCTTTCAACTTCAATAGTAGAAGTTGCTGTTTGACTAGCCATTCTGTCATACTCAGAAGTTTCTACCCAAGTAGAAGTCGTGTATTCACCAGAATGAGTGATAACAAGCTTAGGGAAAGTAACAACTTTGGTAGTATTACCTTCGATAAGGTCTAAAGTAGATACTTCATTGTAAACTTCTACTCCTTTAGAATTTTTAACTACCATACGGAAGTTAATTTTAGATGCAGCAGCTGCACCAGTGTTTGTGAAGTTCACTTGCGGTGCATAAGGTCTATACACTTTCAGAGCTTCACCAGCCTTAGGTTGCAAATAATCACCAGCTGTTAGTTGACTATCATTTTTGGCTACTGCCTGACTACCAGACGGCAGAGCTATTAGCACTAGTACTAACGCTATAAAGCCGGTTGTCAATTTCTGTAGTAAGCTTTTACGCATTTTACCACCTATTAATATTAGTTTAACATATTATTATTATTTTCTATTCAGCGACTTACAAAGTAACAAATTTTTATTAGATTCGTTACGAATTATTACACACGCATTGCTTTTACATAATCTTTTTATGATATGTATTAAGCATCAGTATCCAACTTAAATAAAAATAATATAAAATGAAAATAATTAAAATTGGTGGTACTGCTTTATCTAATCTTAGTAATGTTATAGATTTTGCAAATACTATAAATACCTCCAATCTCCCTATATTGCTAGTGATTTCAGCATTTGGGAAGATTAGTTCTTCTCTCAAAAACATCAATTTTGACTCTAATTTCACTAAAAATAGCTCTCCTTTTCGCTTTTTTAGAGAAAATTCTTCCCTTTTAACTGACTCAGAATGTGTAGAATTTTTCACATATTTGGATAAAGTGGAAGAAATTCTTACAAAAAGAGCTAAAGGTATAACTATCAGTGGCGAATTTCCTCTCAAGGTAATGGACGAAATTCTAAGTTTTGGTGAATTAGTCTCTTCATATTTTGTTCATAGTCAATTAAATTCATTGCAAATCGACAATGAATTTGTTGATGCTAGAGCACTAATAAAAACTGATTCTAACTATGGAAATGCGCAATTGGAGTTGGATGAGAGTATAGCTTACATACAAAAACAAAAGTTTTCGTCAAATGTAATAGTAACTCAAGGATTTATCGCCTCTGATTCATCTGATAACACTACTACTATGGGCTTCGAAAGTTCGAACCTAAGCGCAACTGTCTTTGCAAATGCTCTTGGTTCTAGTGAGATAGAAATCGTAACTAAGGTTAATCAGATATTTAGTTCGGACCCGGAGCAAAATAAGAAAGCTAGAGCTGTAAGTAAAATACCTTACTCTAGTGCAAGTACTCTCGCAAACAATGGATTTAAAATGCTTTTCCCAGGTATGATAGATTTGGCAGAAAAAAAGAATATTAGAATAGTATATAGGGGGATAAATAGCAACGGAGTTTCAATTATTTCTAATGAACCGTTATTCGATTGTCCGGTTGTATTAGTAACAGGTTTTGGCTTTATAGTCTCCCCTATTATTTCTACTAATGCAATTAGAATAATAGAAAACTTCGATTCCAAAATAGTTGAGTTTAGCTTTGTTCGCTCTAATAACACATTGACAATCAAATCTAGTGAACTAGAATTGAACGAATTACATGATTATGTTATTGCTCTTTTCTAAAAAGATTTCTAAATAGAAACATTTCATTGTTAATCCTCATCATAAGTACAACTCCAACAAGGAAAATAAGAATATCTGCGAAGAACATACCTAATATCGGTGATATGGTACCTTTATCAGCTAGTTTCTCTCCAGCTATTAGGCAACCCCAATAGATAATATAGAACCCTAAGCTTATAGCTGCACTTATTCCAAAATTTCCACCTTTCGTACGGATTCCCAAGGGTACACCAACAAAAACAAATACAAAACAAGCCAAAGGAATAGAATACTTCTTCCAAATTTCTACATCATACTTTCTGATATTGCTTTCCCGATTCTCAATAGTATATGCATGGGTTTTAAGGTCTGAAGATAAAAAATTAACATTTTTCTGCACCCTAGACAGAACACTACGCTCGTTAGTATCTATGTCAAACGCTTTTTTCTCCGAAGTATCTTTATTAGTATCGCGGTACTCTATACCAGAGAGTACATAGTCCAAATGTTGATTAGAAATAGAATCTATGACTTTCTGAGCAAATACAGCTTCGGATTTACTAGCATCTACTACTTCTTGCATATCACTTATTCTCATCTCGCGATCACCTTTCGAAATAAGATTCACATCTGTCCGATTGAAATCGAAACCAGAGGCCTCTAACTTTATCTGATATTCTTTGAAGTTAATTATCTTATAATCTTTCACGTCATTATTATTACGTTGATGAATTTCTCCAGCGAATAGATTGATAATAAGGTGCGAATAGTCATTCGAGAAACCAATCTGACCACTATCTGCTGAGATAATATTTTGCTGAGTAGTACGAGAGTAATCATATATAGTCACATCGTGCAATCTACCAGTTATAGAGTCAACTTTCCTAGATAGAATAATATTCCCGCCCATACTCGGAGAAAATTCTCCCGGCTGTATAGCGAAAGTCGGTTTTTTCCTTTGTATATCGTTCATTAACACTTTAGCTTGGTGGTTTGATTCTGGTAATATAGTATCATTGAACCAAAAAAGCCCTAAAGATAACACAAACCCCAAACCAATAGCAGGTTTCATCATAGAATATAGAGAAGTTCCGGAAGATTTGATAATAGCAACTTCGTAGTTAGCTGCCATAGCCCCGAAGGCCATTAGCGTAGCAAACAAAATCCCCATAGGAGCTGCAAGCACTACCATCCATGGGATATTCAGCACTACAGCATGCACTATTACAGATGTTTCTATTCCCTTGCCCAAGAGCTTATCTAATGAATTTATAATAAATTGCATTAGGAAAATAAATACAACTGTAGAAAACCCAAACAAGAAGGGTCCGATGTGTGATCTTAGAATATATAGGTTTATGATTTTCATAGAGTTCAAATATAAGAAATAGCTCGTATCATTTGACTATTATTTTGTTTAAAATATAAAATAATTCTTGATTGAAATTATAAATTTAATTAAGTTTGAAGTTCTGAATAAAAAATGGAATAGAAAACATGTTTACTTTTTTGATAATATTAGCGATTTTCGTATCTATACTACTAACATTTGTAGTATTATTGCAACCCGGTAAAGGCGATATGATATCTGGTATGGCTGGTCTTGGCGGTCAGTTTAACTCAGTTCTTGGTTCTAGAAGAGCTGCAGATTTCTTAACGAAATTGACTGTTGGTCTTGCTTTTGCACTGATGGCATTGTCATTAATCACTAATTTATTCTTCGTTGGTGGCACTACTTCTATAGATGATGGTAAAGCAGCAACTGAAGGAATTAAAATAGAAAGACCTTTGACTCCTCCGAGCAATATGCCTCCTCCTCAATAGGAAGCAATAAAAGCATATATATTATTTAAGCCCATTGATCATTAGATTAATGGGCTTTTTTATATTATATACCTATTATGTAAATAATTCACTCAGATAACGCCGAAGGTGTTAGAAGAGTCTACTTCTTTTGTCCACCTCCGTCTAACTCCTTCGTCGTTAGCCACCTCCGCCAGCGGAGGACATTCGCGTCACTCAGAGCTAACGTAGTTAGCGAAGAGTCCAGGTTAAAAAGGAATTGAGACTGCCACGTCCTTTCAGTCCTCGCAGTGACAAGGAGTCCCCACTTGCATTATTCCCCTCATTTTATTATGTTTAGCAATGCCATAATCAACTGGTTGTGAAAACATTATGAAAACACTGCTAAAAATACTACTCCTATTACTCCCGTCACTTTGTGTAGCACAATACAATGATGCACAATGGATATGGTCTGATTATAAAATGGATTTCAGAAGGAACAATGACTCTGTTGTTGTTTTTCATGGGAAAATGCATATTCTAGAAAAATATACGATTGGTATATATGATATGGTAAATTATAATTATAGAAATGGTGATTTATTTTTACATATTAATAGAGATTCGACTTGGATTAATGATTCTGTATTATCTAGTTTAGAACATACCGATTATTATAACTTTTATAACCCAAGAATCACAGATCCGAATGGATTTGAGAGTGATGAATATGCCGTAAGACAATTTTCTGGTTTTCAACCTTTAGATTCCGAAAATATCCGTTTATATAGAATATTCTATGAAAGGTATAAATATGAAGGATTTCATGGGATTCTAACTTATGATGATATAAGGCTAGATAGAAATCAACAGAGAATTAGACATAAATTCAAGTTTGGTATTGATTCAATAAGCGATTTTACAATTATGTCTCATTCCGAACCTAGTAAACATTGGATAGTTGGACATAATGCCAGTAAGCGTATGTTAAATATATACTTAGCTGGTAAAGACGGAGTTGATACAGTACCCAAAAGCAGTTTTAACTTAGAAGAAAATGGTTTAGATTTTGCACAAGGTCTTCAACCATTTTATTTTGAATTTAAACCATCTCCAGATGGCAGAAAATTATTAGCACTCAATTGGGTTGCCCAAGGCCCAGAAGTTTATCTATTTACTTTTGATAAGAAGAATGGCAAATTAGATTATGTAACAAATTTCAAATATGTTGATGATAGAGTCATGTTGAATTACGACATACTATTTAATTTCTCACCAAACTCAAGATATATTTTTACTCAAGCAAACAAGAAACTATTTCAGTACGATATTGCAGATTTAGATCCTATTAGAATAATAGAATCAGAAACAATAGTTGCTGAATTGGATACAAATATGAATATTTATAATAGAGGTGGTGCCAGTAATTTAGGTACAAATTTACTAAATGGATTAAATGGTAAGATGTACTATAGAAACCCTCAATATTCAAGGACACATCCTAATCCTGAAATTGCATATCAATATTTTTCGATTATCAATAGACCAGATAAAAAAGGAACTAAGGCAGACTTTAAATTAAAAGAATTACAATTTGATTACCATATTATAGTACCAGGAGTCGGACCCAGTAAACCTCGAGTTGATGTAATCTGGAATCGTCTTCAAACACCATCCCAAATGATAGGACGTACAGTTAGTTACTGCGAAGGAGAAGACGCATATCTGAATAATGTATGGGAAGATAGATTTGTTGGTACAAACTTTAAATGGGAATTATTGAACTTAGAAAGCAATGATACTTTATTAGCGGCAGAGATAAACAAATACTTTGCAGAAAACCCAGATATCAAAGATCCATTCTTTCCTGATGCTACTCACAACTATGAAGGAAAGTATTATATTACTTGGACTGATACACTCGGTTACAATAGAGAAAGAATAGTCAATCTATATGTAGATACATTACCAAAAGTGGGGATAGTATCAACCAAATTAACAGGCGATTGCGAGAGAGAAAGGTATAGATTAGAAGCTAGGAATATAATAGAAAGATATGAATACAAATGGAGCACAGGAGAAACCTCACCAATTATAGAAGTCGATAAAGCTGGAAATTATACGTTATACGTTACTTCATTCCAAGGCTGTGTTGATTCAAGTAGTATCAACATAGAGTTCGAAGATGAAGAGCTATATTTAGAAATACTAGGTGGAAATAAACTATGTTATGGTGGTGAACTTACTTTAAGTGCCAACCAAGATTACATTAGCTATCTCTGGAATACAGAAGAAACTAGTAAATCAATATATATAAATGAAACGGGAAGATACATACTGACCGTAGAAACAAGCAAGGGATGTACTGTATCAGATACAATAGATATTACATACCATCCCAAAGTTCAAGCACAACTAAAACCAACGCCAACTACAATATGTCAAGGTGATTCAACTTTATTAGAATCCAAATACGATGTTCCTTATTATAGCTACGAGTGGAACACAGGAGCTACAACAAAGAGTATCTACGTCAGCGTAAGTGGTAATTATAAACTCATTATAACTGACACAAAAACAGGCTGTAAGGACAGCACAGAAATAACAATCAAAATAGAAGATAATTTACAACCAAAAATCGATGGTAGCAACATCTGCTCAGGTCAATCAGCTACACTAACTGCTTTACCCAACGACCCAAGCTACACATATCTTTGGAGCAACGGTGAATCAACACCAGTAATAGTTGTAAGCCAAGCAGGAACATATTCCGTGACAGTCTCCAAGGCAGGATGCGTAGGCACAGCAGAAACAACAGTGAAAGAAAGTCCAACGCCAACGTTTGAAATACAAGGTGAGAGTATAATCTGTAATAACGAAACTGCAACACTAACTTCCGATAAGGACTTCGCAGAATATTTATGGTCAACAAACGAGATAACCAAAGAAATAGAAGTAACAGAAGCAGGGACTTATACACTAACGGTTACAGATGAAAATGGATGTACTGCAACTGAAACACACAAGGTAGATAAATACGAACTGAACTTCGACATAAGTAAAGGAAATATAGACGTTGGGAAGGTATATATTACTGAAACCAAATCAGAATCTGTAGAGATTGTAAATAATAGTGGTGTTGATGTTGTATTCGAGGCAGGGACTAACTTTATAAAAGTATTTGATGGACAGACTTACAAAATTGACTATCCATTCATTCCTACACAACTAGGAGCTTACAATGATGAGATAGCATTAAAGGTAACAGCCCCTTGCGACACGGTTATAACTATCCCAATAACAGCTACGGTGTATGCAAGAACAACTATCAGCACAGAGGATATATACACTCAAATAGGGCAAACAGAAACAGTACCAGTTTACCTTGAATGTGAAGCTGGTTTACCAACGCAAGAATACACAATCACAACTGAAATAGATAGATTTGCTTTCTTCACGAATGATAGTTACACGATTAATCAAACTCAAGCTATCAACCAATCAAGAACTAATATCCATAATCTTACTGGTACTATACTATTATCAGATGATTTGGAATATGATATCACATTCCCTAGCTATACATTCACTAATCCTTACATAGAAGTGGTAGAGCAACCTGGGAAGATATACATAGATTCTGTATGCGTGTTTCCATTGCGAAACATAACTACTTTCGATCCAACGACATTAGACATATCTCCTAACCCAGCTAGTGAACAGTTGAACATAGACATCACAACTGGAGTACAAGGAACAATGAAGTTAGAGCTCGTGGCTACTGATGGTAGAGTGATATACACGGATGAATGGACTCAATTAACAAGAACAAAGCAGATGATGATAAACACGCTAGCTATCCCAAGTGGTTTATACCAAGTGCGGTTGATTACGCCGTACGATGCTATTACTAAGAATGTTGTGGTGGTGGAGTAGGGAATTCCCCTCTCGAGGGCCTGTCAAGCCGAAGGCATGAGTGGACTGTGAAGCAGGACGGGCCTGCCAAGCTAGAAGCATGGGTGTTAATACCACACTTGCATTTTCCACATACTATTACTATATTTAGCAAGACCCAAATCAACTGGTGGCGAAAAACACTATGAAAACCCTACTAAAAATATTAACCATTCTACTTTTCATACCCAGTATGTCTTACTCCCAATTAGAATATCACAATTGGATTTTTGGAAGTAATTATACTATTGATCCAAGTGAAAGTTTAACTGGAATAACTTTTATGACAAATTCAGGGGAACCTGAATATCTTAATATTAAAGTACCTTATAAAAAAGACACAGTTGAGTTGTTTGGAACTTTTGAAGGTAGTGCTGTATTGTCTGATTTATATGGGGAACTAATATTACATACTACAGAACATTCAATAATTAGATTTAGACCAGATACTGTAATAAACGATAAAAATAATTTCGATGGAAATTATAACTCAATACAATTTGTGAGTATTGTTAAAGTTGGTAACCAAATAATTCGAATATCTACAAATTCAACCTCTGATCAAGTAGGAGATACCCCAAATAAACTAATTCAAGATTTAACATTTGTAGTAATAACAGAGAATAATGGCAAATTAAACATAAGTAAAAAAAAGATTATCAAAAAAGAATATGGCAGTGAAGCAATTACAATTATAAAGGATTCATACTCCGAGTCATTTTATTTATTAGCAAATGATAGAATTGAGGAGAAATACTATCTCTATAAATACGATTTAGATAACAATTCTTTCATTTTGAAAGACACCATCAAATCAAAAATGAGATCTAACTTTAAAATTAATGGTTCAAAGATGACAGCCACGTTAAGAGGAGCTTTAAAAGTATCCCCTAATGGTAAATTTATTGTTTCAATCCTCGAAGATACAATGTCAGGGGTTGAAGTCCTTTCATTTGATAGGAAAACTGAAAAGTTAGAATTAGTAAAGACTTTTGATAATCTCTCAGCAATGGGAATTAGTCTAAATTATTATTCTGGTGACTTCTCACCAAATAATGAACATTTTTATATGTTTGGTAAGAATGGTATTTGTGCAATAACTAATTTTCATTCAATTAATGACATTGGTTTTATTAAGTTAGACGTTGAGTATACAGGGTACAAAAGTTATTTTCAATTGGCCCCAAATGGAAAAATATACTTAGTTAACTTAAGGAAAAATTATCTCTCTTGTTTAAACAATCCAAATGATATAAATAATATTCAATATATTGACAAGGTGATAGATTTACATGAATCTCCAGCTAATTGGGGCTTTCCCAACATCCCAACAACATATTATTTCCAAGTATCAACAGATATAGATAGTATGGATATTTGTATTGGAGATGAAATAAATATAGAAATAGAAACTTTGAACGAACCAATAGATGCGGAATACATCTGGACAGACCCTAATGGTAACATTTATGAAACGAAGAATCTACTAATAGATTCTGCTACTAGAGATATGTCAGGTATTTTTGAATTATCAATCAAATCAGTTGGATATAATCTAAAACGACAAGTCTATGTAAAAGTAAATGGACCTTTAGTTGAACTCAAAACTTATAGAACATCAATTTGCACTGGTGATACTAATACTATCTACATCAAAAACCCATACATAAAGAAAGTAACAGCAAGCATATTATGGAGCACTGGTGATACTACACGAGGAACATTAATAAATGCACCTGGGATGTATTCAGTAACAGTTACAGATTTTGACGGTTGTTCAGTTACAGAAAGTATAACAATAAAAGATGCTAAACCAGAAATAGATATTAATCCATTACTACCAACTATATTTTGTGAAGGCGATAGCACGATATTAGAAGTAACACCTTATGATAATAGCAGCACATACACTTGGTCAAATGGAGAACAAGGAAAGCAGATTACAGTAAAAACAGGTGGAACATATTCCGTAAGAGTATTGGAAGGAGAGAATTGTAGAGATACAGCATTCATAGAAGTGAAAGTAAATGAGAACCTAGATCCTGATATAAAAGGAACAAAACTTTGCTCTGGTCAATCAGCAACACTAACGGCACAACCCAACGACCCAAGCTACACATATCTTTGGAGCAACGGCGAAGCAACACCAGTAATAGTTGTAAGCCAAGCAGGAACATATTCCGTGACAGTCTCCAAAGCAGGCTGCGTAGGCACAACAGAAACAACAGTGAAAGAAAGTCCAACACCAACGTTCGAGATACTTGGCCAGAAGAAAATCTGTAATAATGAAACTGCTACACTAACTTCCGATAAGGATTTCGCAGAATATTTATGGTCAACGAATGAGATAACTAAAGAAATAGAAGTAACGGAAGCGGGTACATATACACTAACTGTTACCGATGAAAATGGATGTAGTGCAACAGAAACATACAACGTGGAGAAATACGAATTGAACTTCGACATAAGTAAAGGAAATATAGATTTTGGGAAGGTATATATTACTGAAACCAAATCAGATAATACTACAATTACTAACAATAGTGGATTTGATATTACACTAGACAACGGTCAAATAATAGCAGATGGAGAAGCATATCCATACAACTATGATTTTGTGCCGACACAACTAGGGCCATTTAGCAATAGCATTGATATTAGTATAATAGCACCCTGTGACACTGTAATAACCATACCAATTACTGCTACGGTATATGCAAGAACTACTATCAGCACAACTGACATATACACGCAAATAGGTCAAACAGAAACAGTACCAGTTTACCTAGAATGTGAAGCAGACTTGCCAACGCAAGATTACTCAATCACAACTGATATAGATAGAACAGCTTTCTTCACTAATGATAGCTATACTATTAATCAAACTCAAGCAATCAACAAGAATAGAACAAACATCCATAACATGACAGGTACGATACTACTTTCGAACTCATTAGAATACGACATCACATTTCCAAATTACTCATTCACTAATCCTTACATAGAAGTAATAGAGCAACCTGGGAAGATATACATAGATTCTGTATGCGTGTTTCCATTGCGTAACATAACTACTTTCGATCCAACGACATTAGACATATCTCCTAACCCAGCTAGTGAACAGTTGAGCATAGACATCACAACTGGAGTACAAGGAACAATGAAGTTAGAGCTCGTGGATACTGATGGTAGAGTGATATACACGGATGAATGGACTCAATCAACAAGAACAAAGCAGATGCAGATAAATACTATGAACATTCCTAGTGGTTTATACCAAGTAAGACTGATTACTCCTTATGATGCTATAACTAAGAGCGTGATTGTGGTGGAGTAGCGGAATTTTAAATTGTAGAGACGTATTGCATACGTCTCCTAATGAAAGAGAACTCTGAGACGTATGCAATACGTCTCTACGAAGTTCTGTTATCCTGAGAATCCCACGGGTGTAAGATTGTATTGAGCCCGTCGAAATGAAGAATCCAGAAAAAGAATTCCGCATAATTCCCCTCTCGAGGGGTGGACTGCGAAGCAGGACGGGGTGGTGTAATAATATTCAACTCCTAACGGAGTTGTTGTGTTTGTTAAACATCATTTACTACTAATATTGAACTACTACGCAGTTGCCTGGATCCTTCACTCACTTCGTTCATTCAGGATGACTCTTTTTTCCTCTTGGACTCTTCTAACGCCTGCGCCGTAATCAGAGTGACGTGTTATAAGGGGTTCGGATGGATTTGAGACGTATGCACTTCGACTGGGCTATTAGATTAGCATTCTAACAATAATTAAATTTGTAGATTATTAATCAGGTTAAATATCTGAACAACCAAGAGGAGTTTAGGTGAACTATTTCGACGTCTAAACTGTAGGGTTTATGCTGA
>JBAYUQ010000035.1:0-16453 GCA_041675005.1 Kapaibacterium sp. (SeqCode) | reverse complement strand
GGATAGGGGATAGGGGGATAGGGGATAGGGAGATAGGGGGATAGGGGGATTTATTAAGTTCTAGAACATTTACTAGTGGTCATGTGGCGCGAGTAGGCGTCTGAGCGAGAGAATGAAAGGTGGCGTAAATAATATAAAAGGAAATGAAATATTAAAAAAAAAAATGATTCATGTACATTCCAAGAGAAATAATCGAAATAATTTTGAGATTCAGAAACAGACAGATCGCATTAAACATGTGTAAGAACTACAAGAAACTTAAGACGGATGAAATTACCAAAATGATAAAGACCAAACTTGTCAAATTTAATATGTCAGTGATTGATGTTAAAAAAATGTTCAATCATACAAATATATTATTCCGTGGACGAATTGAGGGAATCACAATTAAGATATCACCTAACAAAGAACTGTCTAGAGAATGCTGCGACAATTGTGAAGAGACACCATTTTCAGATGATTTTTCCGAGAATGTTACAGATAGTGATAGCGAAGCCTAAATGTGGCGTACAAATATAAAATGTCAAAAAATTTTTTATGATCTACCATGTCTTTACTTGACAAGAGAAACGAATATGTTGGAGATCTTCCTGATCCTCTTGTGCCTCTTCCTAACGATATGCTGCTTATCAACGACGTATACTATTGTGGACTGCTACCATCAAAACGTTGGAGATCATGGATTGATGCAGAGAAATGGGATCCGAAAGAAACACATGACAAACTGCTTGCTACAAGAAATTATCGTGCAAGACTACTCCTTGAAATCTGTATAATCGAAAACTCATTACCGGAAGAGTGGTTGATATTCGATAGTTTGGATATGTTGAAAGGGATAGCACACTGTGAGTTTAGGATTTCAGAGATAAGGATTGCAACGTATCAGCTAACGTGCGGTATTATCGGAATTAAAGCAAAGAAGAGGATCGAGCTTTATCATTGTGCCGTGAACATATTCACACTGATTGTTTTGCTCGGTAAGATAGTGTTTGAAGGATGGGGGAAAAAAGATAATGCTGCATACACAAGACTCATGGAGTACCGACCAAAACCATCAGACAAGAAAGCAGATCTAGCGAAATGTATTGATAGAGGGCTTCACACTTTGAAGGAATTTCTTGACAATGGGGCGTTAATTTTGAGACAAGTCGAGAATGAAGGATACGTAAAGGATGTTGGAGAAAGGCTCAGACTTATTGTGATCGGGCTTGACGAAATTTTATATATAAAGGATGAATAAATTTTTTTAAAACACGAAATGGAAAACGTTATTATAAAGTTAAGAAATATAGCTTCAAGGATTAACGATACGATAAAGACATATGAGCAGGCTAGTAACCAGATGGAATGTATTAAAAACGAAGTCTTAGACTTACAATATCAATTGGAAAGACGTGAGGGTGAAAGAATTAGTAGTCACTTTCAGACGGCATATAATGCAACATATAATAGGCATATTAGTAAGGATTAAACAATATGTATATTTTTTAAAAGTACCATACTCTCTGTCTTTGGATCATCAATTGTCCCATTACTTTGTGTATAGCAACCCATTTTCCAATTACAGTTTGAAAAGACATTCTTACGGATAACTACTTCCTTAGGATTACGATTCAAGAACACGTGAATTTCGTTATTAAAACTAGCCACACGCATATGAAACCAATCACCTAGTTTGTAAGGACCCATATCATAATGCTTAGCATCAAAGTCTCTAAATACTAAGTGACCGTTACTATAGAGAAATTCAATCTCGATGTTTGGATTTGTACATTTAACTTGAGAGAAACATACAACAGGTTTTTTAATCGGGGCCTTCTTGATACAATAATCACCTTCAAGATGCTGACGATCCTTTGATGTGAATGAAGTCTTACCCTTTAGTTCAGTGCGTGGATAATGGCTACCACCGGACGTGACTTCACCACAAGTAATACGGCAGACGATATAATCATTCTCCTTGTAAAAATGCGAGTCATGATAATCTTTGAGATTGGATATACTAGTAAACTTGTTATTGACAGGAACTTGTAAACTACAGTGGCTGAGGTCACAAACATCTGAGGGGTTCATTTATAGATATTGACATACAATAAAATATGGTAGATTATATTAATGGAGCCACAGCAACAGCAACAACCAACTGAACCACCACCTATAGATCCGGCTCAACCAGTATGGGTACAGCAAGAGAGGAGAGTAATGTTTGATGTTATGCAGATTCTTCATGTACTGATGACACTTGCCACTATGCTTACAGTATTATTACAAGCAGGAGGAGTTATTAAAGATATAGTTGTTGCGTCTAATAGTACAGCTAGTTAATATATGTTGTTTATTATTAAATGCCAAAAGCTATGGAAAGACGTACAAGTGAGGGGCCACTAAGAGCCGTAAAAATGGCCATGTACCCAGAATTGTACACCCCTAAAAAAGGCTTTAAAGACAAGGTGAAGGATTTCATACATAAAGGAAAACCTATCTTACACTATCAAGGAGGAAAAACTCAAAACTTTATGAAACAGATTCACGGGAACGAGTATTACAAGAACAAGTATAGACAAGAGTCGGATGCAGCATATCAAAAGATAAGAAAAGATACGGATGCATTGAACAAGGCTTTCTTTGGGAGATTTACAGAAAAAAAGAGTTTTGTAGACAAGGCGAAAGATTTGTACGACAAGATGGGTCCATCTAGTAAATTTCAACATAAAAAGGGAGTAGCCAGAATCTTTTAGAAATAAAAAATGAGATACTTTTCAATAATTAAACCTGATGGAACTATGGAGTCTGCAGATTTTAATGATGATTTTAATGACTATACCGAAGATGAGTTGTATGGATACGAACCTCCATGGGAGCAATTTTTAATGGAATGTTTGGATGATTTTGACTCCGGGTCGTATGATGTGCGTATATACAGTAGGCATGAAACGTTTTCAAAAAGTTATTCATCCGATAATGGGGAACCTAATCAGCATGCTTTCAGAATATTAGGGTTGACATTGGCTGACAGATCGTTGTTTGGAAATGTACTAGTAGAATATAAAAAAGTATGACTAGTATTAGTAATGAGATTGATTTTATTTTTGTTTATTATTTTATTTGTGGAGGCAGTCAAAGTAAAGACTGTTACAAAAACAGTTACTAAATACAAATGTAAAACTACAAGCAAACATTCATCCAAAAAATCAACTCATAAACCAACATCGACAAGTAAAAAAACATCCACAAAAAAGACAACCACAACCAAGGCGACAAGTTCTGCAACAACCAGCACAAAAACTCAGACACCAACCAGCTCATCGTCAGTAACAATGGTACCATCAACAACCTCGTCAACTTCATTGAATTTACCAACCAATAATTTGTCACCTCAATTTATAGGAGAACCATGTGGATATAATGAGTTGGGAAGTTTATTGAATGTAACGATTGATATCCAAGTTTGTAGTCCCCCAGTCTTTTGTAATCCAGAAACGTGTCCACCTACACTAGGAAGTTGTGTAGATAATGTATGCAAGTATAATACAGGATATGAAGGAATATCTACTCTCCCTGAAGCATGGGCTACTTATTACTGTAAACTTGATACCGGTGGTTGTCAAGGCGTTACTCAAATGGAAAGTGTGATTACAACTGCAGATAAACTTTCATCTTTATTCTCTCTTCCTCTTTGCGCTAATGTAAGTGATTCTAATTCTTGTATAGGTATTGCAGCGAGTTCACCAATGATGGTAGGTAATAGTCAAGAAGCATTGTCACTTGTTTGGGGCACAGGATTGAGTGAAGCAAGTAAGGTATGTTATAAAATAAGTGCTGTGGGAGGAAGCGCTATTGTAGCATTAACAGATAGGTGTGGAGGATACTGTTCATGCGGATCAATACAACCAGGTATGGAAGAATGTGGACCATGTGTAAGCTCACCTCTACTTGTACCGAACTTGCCTTGTGTCGCACCAAACACAACACAATCATCAGAACAAAAATGCGACTGGTGTGCGAATAATAATCATGTCCATTTCGATTTGGATATAGATACTTATAATCACGTGTGTAATAGTAGTCAGACTGGAAGCTGTAAATTTGATAAGGTAGAACCAGTAGCATGTGACTTGGGTGTGAATTGGATGATTTCAGGCGGAGGAAGTGGAGGCCCAAATACATTTAATTGTAATGGAGTTTCACCAGACCCGGCTCAACCTTTGGCACAAGGCTCATTTTGTTGTAATTGGGGAGCACTTCCTGTAGCGAGTGGCGGTTGTGAATAGGATAAAAGGTGAAGGATTTTTCCTAAATAAAATATAATGGAATATTACAGAACAATTGAAGATATAAAGGTTGGTAGATAAATAAAATATGATTTGATATAGTAATGGGAAAAGAAGAAAAACCCGATAAACATAGGAAATTAAAGATAGCGGGAAAGATAATTGCAGGAGCAGCAGTTACTGCGGGACTTGCATATCTTGGCCATAAATATTATACAAGAAATAATAGTTATGGAGGCGGAGGAAGAAGATTAGGAGGAGAACTATCTCGACGGCCACTTCAGATGGAAGATATGAGTGTACTGCATAATGTGTCTTCTAAACCTTCAATGTCTTCAGGAGCTAGTAGAGGATCAAAACCAAATTATTCAACTTCGATTATTGAGGCGGCAAAACCAAAATATGCAACGAGAGGTGGAGAAATTAAACATGCAAAGATAGTGAATGATTATACGTTAAATGTTCCTCAAAGAAGAAGAGGTAACATAATTAGACATAAAACGTATTAATAAATAGATGGCCTTAAAAATATACCAGTTGTAAAGTCAGACGCAATGAAAAAATTTGATATAAGAAGGAAAATGATGGAAGATAGATTTAAAAAATGATTGATATTTCAAGGAAAATAAAACATAAATTTTCTAATCCATTTAACCCAGAAAAGTTGGGTTATGGGATGGCTAGGGTTGCGTTTTATAATCATATGAAACATGTTGCTATTTCAGAGTATGATAGAGGTGCAGCTTATATTTGTTCGGATCAAGAGTGTCAAGGAGGAAATTCATTTCATATGGAGATATTGGTTAAATTTTTAAACAAGTCATAGAAAAATATAAAATTCAGATAAACAAGAAACACAAATATCATCAGGAGGATAACCAAGTTTACACTTGTTACATCGAGAGACTGTTGAGCTCGGCAATAAGCTTGTCGACCTCGGCTGCACGGTCACCTCCAGTGATACGGGTGATTGAACCTCCATCTGGAAGAAGTTCTTTACCGACTGTATTGCTCTTGAAAACACACTTGGATGGTTCAACGGTTGAGGAGGGTTCTGCTTCATCAGTTTGCGGTCCTCTTCTTTTTGTCTGGAGCCCAAGTAATTTTCCAAAAGTGTAGAATGGATAGGAGAGTTTTCTTTTGGGTGAGTTATAGTAGACGTGCATAAAGAGAGGCTGCCCCTTGTAGTATTTGTTGAGGGTAAGTCTTTCGTCTCCGATACACCAAAAGAAACCGTGGGTTGCAATGATTTCTTCCTTCTTCGGTTGTTTGATACCATTGATGAACGGTGTATATCCATCATCAACAAACCTTTTTATAATAGAGGCTTCTTCACCATCAACAACATGGCCTTTAGAGATAGAGAAGTACGGTAAATCATCTGTAGTATAGAATGTAATGTTTGGAAGAAAACTCATTTTGACAATTTATAAAATTCATTTGATTCTTTTATACTATTTACGCCTCCTCCGGTATTTCTTCCAAGATGAGCCTCTTTTTATTTGGATTCTCAGTCCAAGAGTGGCAACCGTATTGATCACTCATGACATTTTCCAAGGTGTTACGATAAACTTTTGGTGGCGCACGAGTAAGGTCGTGCTCAATATGTGCTGGACTAAAATCTCCATAGAGTTTATCGAGACCGAATTCACGCCACAATTCACAACAGAACTTTACATCGTTTGATACATTACCATCTGAGCCTCTTGTCGTGTCCCAATCATCAGAGTAAAAGAGATCAGAAAATAATTTCTTATCACGGACATCAGTATAATCGTAGATGATTACAGTGAATGGACGTTCAGAATCATCGTGAGAGCCTGAACTTTTTTTGAAATATCTTCGTCTGATTTCATAGACACGAATATTTCTTGAAACATCATCTTTAAAACGCCACGAATAATGAACTTGATCCTCTTCCATGCTGGATGACTGATTTTTCGAGAAGCCTTTTATAGTTTTGGTGGCGTGAAAAGTATAAAAAGAGAGTGAAAATAAATATTTTTTCAAAATGCTTCAAGCCAAAAAAGTACTAGCCAGCTATGATAAGATTGTCATCAAGAATCCAAAGTTTGGAAACAATACTTTTGCTCAAGGAGCAATCAAGTTCAATGGGTCTCCTCTAAAGCTACAATTGAAGGGTGATCTGTTTATGCTTCCATCCAGGCAGGAAAGCGAAGAGTACGGATTAAAGTACTCGCTAGGCGTAGAATTCAATGAGTCTGATTGTGCAGTGTTTGACAAGTTGCTTGATACAATGGCAGACATGAAGAACGACAATGAGTACGATAGGAAGGAAGCCCACAACGATGGAAAGATATTCTTGAGCTTGAAACCTAACGCAAAGAACAATGATTTCAAATGCGCGATTAATCTACCGATTAAACCATTGAAGCTTGTTAATGACAAGATTGATGTTGGGGAAGAGGTTGAAGTTGATATGCTGGTTTCAGGATGGTGGATGGCTGGAGAGAATGGTTGCAAGTACGGATTGACACTTGGAGTCAAGGCTATCAGGTTTGCGAATGGTGATGATACTCAACCTCCTGCAAAGAAAAAGAAGATTGATGTAGAAAATTAAATTTTATTTTCAGTCTCTTCAACCATCTTTGGTTTTACTTCACTTGTCACATAATGCATTTCAGTATCAAAGTTTTTCCAAACACGATGACCCTTGTCGAACTTGCTGTTTAGGTACATGAAACCGTAAGGCTCAGCTGTGGCATGCTGGAAGAGCTCGAGCCATTCAGGAAGTTTGAGTCCCATAGTATTTTCTTCATAAATAACAGCGACTTCCCGGTCGTTGGCTAAATAAAATTAAAAATGAATAAAGTTATAAGAAGATGGAAAGATCAAATAGCTATTCTCCCTGGAGAGATATTCAAGAAGCATTCTAATGGTAACGAATACTCGAACAAGGGTAGATTTAAAACACCATACGGACGTATATCGTTTGGGAATAAAGATAAGAAACAAGGTTATATGAGACAAGCTGTAAAGATTGCAGATAAAAAGTTTCAAACACGACCATTACATCGTATAATCATGGAGTGTTGGGACCCATTAGGTGAATTGATTGTTAACTATACGACCGATATGAAAGCGGTTGTTGATCATATCGATGGAAATAAAATTAACAATAATATAGAAAATCTCGAATGGGTTTCTTACCAGGAGAATAGCAAAAGATATATAGCAAATAAATAAAAAACATACCTATGTCAAAGAGAATCATGGCAGAAAAGTTTGTCCGGATTGTACGTGGTATTTCCTTGTATCCTTGAGTAACCATAATCACGCTAGCGGAAAAATGTCGGTGACGTGTATTGAAACCTAGAGGTTAATTTAGATGAAAAATACCTTTAAACAAATTATCCTGAGCCATAGAGAATAGAGAGCTACCAACCAAATCATCAAAGATTAGAAGGATACGGTCAGCAAGATATTTTGGTTGACCATGACGTTTGAGAGCATCTACAATATGTTTTTGAGCAGTAAGTATCCGATCCAAATCGTCCTCGGTATAGTCATAATAGAAATTTTCTTCTGGAATTTTCCCATCAAATTCTTCTACTTCATTTGTGTTTATTTCCTCAAATTCAGTTCCTAGTGGAGGATCTTGGACAATCTGTTGTTTGAATGCTCCTTCTCGTTTTTTTTTTTCTTCAGCAATCCATTTCTTTAGAGGTTTATTTTCTGCGATCAAGACCTGATCTTTAATCCAGTCCCACTTTTCGTCAGACAATACTGTAGGACTAAACACGAAAATATCATTGAAATATCCTGCATACTGTTTGAGCAGATTGGCAATCAGAGTTGTTTTCCCAGCTCCTTTTGGCGCCACAAGTCCCAAGGTGAATTCATGTTTTGGGAGTACAGGATGTGGGGCTTCAGGATGATCGTAGCCTGCTGGAACTGGCACGGGTTTAATTTTCAAGGCTTCATAAGGCTTTACCCTCTTCTTGTGTCTACGCATATATAAAGAGGGTACAGACAATTAACATATATAGGATGGTAGACGAAGTCAGAGCTGCATTCAAGCACAAGGTTCATCCATTAGCTTATGGGTCACACGCGGGATGCTATTGTTTTGCTAGAGAGATTGTTAGACAGACAATAAGGGTGTATAGGCTGGCAAAGACTACAATCGATGTAATGACACCTTACGATATGGTGTATGACGAGGATGATGTGGACGACGAGACAGCAGAAGAGTTTGAATATAACTTTGAGAGAAGGTCTACCTATATGGAGTGCCTGAAACAAGAGGTTGAAGAGTATGAGGATTTTATTAAGCGTAATGATATGCACAGTATTTTTCCTAGAGAGTTGTATAGAGAAATTAAAAAATTTATTTGCTAAACATTTGAGCATACATTCGATCCAACTTGCTCTCTGTTCGTTGAGCCTTTGGTCGCTCAGTTTCTTCTTTCCAAATACGCGGAGTGGCTTCTTCTACAGCAGCCTTTACCTCAACATTACTAACCTTTTCACCTTTTGGTTTTTTAGAGTTGCGACGCTTTGCTTCCTCCAGTAAATGTTTCTTGAACCATGCTGGAGCCTCTTCCGCAAGTTTCCCATCAATAAAAGTTTTCTTGGTCGTATCAACAGGTTCGGTAATAGCAATAGGTTTAGCAGGAGCAACGGTTGGTTTCTGAGCACGAGCCTTCTTTTTTGGAGGTTCTGGTGCGGCTACTGGTTCGGGTTCAGGCGGTGGTGCCTTTCTTTTCGCTGCTGGTTTTCTAGCTGGTTTAACAGGCGGCTCAACTTTAGCTGGTTCTTGTGCAACTGTTTCAACAGGAGCTGGATCTCCTGCAGGTTTTGCAGCGGCTTTTTTTGCTCTTGGTTTTTTGATTGTCTTCGGAGCTTCACCCAAAAATCCAACATCATATTTAGTTTCACTTACTGGCATATTTACAATAATAAAGGTCATATATTTTTATAATTAACTATTTTTAAATTTAACATCTCTTCCAACACGAAGGTCTGAATTAGATGCACGTCGTTTTCTACCTGTACTTACACTCTCTACACGATTAGGTCTAGTTCGCGGGCCATTGTAAGATGCAACACCACGTCGGACAAGATTTTCAACTATAGACGGTCCAACAAGTCCACCGATATGACCACCAATTTCTAGAGTCCTTGATACAATGTCACTAGCATTCACTAAGTTTGGTGTATTGGCTTCTCTCATCCATACGGGTTCTATACCTTGCATCTGGTTTGAGTGGATGAATTCTGCATTACGTGCAGCATGAGCAGTTCTTGCCACAGCTTCAGCGCCACGGTTTAGAGCAGATAGAGTTACACTATGAGCATCTCGTACAGCTCCTCCAGCAGTCATCAAGAGCTTAGAAAAGCCTGGATTATGTTTATAGTATTGATATCCGCCGTATAAGGCTCCTGCAGCCAAGGCTGTACCTGCAAGACCTTTAAGGACACGCCCAGTTCTCCGACGAACTTGAGACGAGTCTTCTTGCAAGCCTGGATTACCAACTGTAGATATCTTTGGTTCTCCAGCATTACGATTACCTACTGGAGCTTTCTTGGTATTCATATCTAGGTCTGATTGTTTATACATGAATGATTGTGGCGCAAGACTTGCTTCAGTTGATTGAGGTACATGAATGAAACCTGTAGTATCTTGACGTCCAGAGAATGATGGGTGAGATACAGATTGATCTTCTGGCATATTTGCAATAACGGATTCATCAACGTAATTATGAAAGGATGATAGTACTGCAGGATTTAGGAATTCATCATCTGTTCGATGACCAGCATTAGATATACTTCCTGAAGGGACTCCTCCACTCTTCATCAAGCCAACACTTGATCCAGAGATCTTTGCTTTAGGAGTACGTGCAGTACTAATATTTGCAATACCACGATTTATTTTATACATACATCTATTACTAACCTACATTATCTTCTCCGCACACCCTTTGCATAAGCCCTAGAATACCCTGATCTAAAATTACCTAATCCTACAGGTTCCTGAGCAGAGAAGCTCTGGGTAGAGTCACCAGGTTTAAAGTTTGGTTGGTACATTGGCATCCCAGATTCCTCAACAATATCTGTTATACGAGGAAAGTTACCACCTCTGGTAAGTCCATTGGTGGGACCATTAACACCTGCAGGCATAGCAAATAATCGTGACTCTGTATTCGAATGATTCACTTGAGCAATTTGATCATTCCAATCCCACCTTCCTGTACTTGCCATCTCTGTGTTTATCATTCGATCCTCTGGTTGAATATTCTGGAAAATATAACCGTGACGTGTTTTAAATCTCCTTCGCCCACCCCACGCTGAATCTTTTACATATGGACCTGCTGACCCAAAATGATTTTGGAGGGCACCGTTTTGGACGTTGCTACCTTTATCACTTTCACGTGTCCCATAGCCACTTCTCTCATATCGGAATTCACCAGGAAGGGAGCTTTTGAGGCGTTCGACAAGGAGGCAATCACCAACACTACCTACTACGCCAGGGCGAATCGAGTCATGGTCCCATCTATTTAAGGGGCGGTATACATCCACCGAAAGTGAAAGAGCTGCCATTACAAATAGTACACATACAATTATATGGAGATAATGACACATTTACCAGAAGAGTTACGATGGAGAATATGGAGGTCATACCTTGAACCATGGATCATGCACTGGGATAAAGTACAAAATATTCAAATGATGAAAACAATCTACGACGGTAGCGGACGATTATCAGTACATGAAAATCACGTCAAAGGATTCTTCCTAACACACTACATATTGAATCAATCATATGGTATAAGTTTTAAAGGAATGTGGTTTAAAGGAGAGGGTAAAAAATGGCTACATGATTGTATGGCTCCAGATATTAGAGTGATTGATTTGTTTCAAGGCAAAAAGAGTAGAGATCCTGAAAAATATATTTGGAAATAAATTCTTATATAAAAAGGTGTATATTTACTTTTTCCCATTATATGGAGATATTCAAAAAATTGCCTGATGACCTTAAATTCTATATCTGGATAACATATGCTGAACCTTGGATTAAGCATATAGAAAAAATTAGTACAATACAGTTACACAAGACAATATGGTCACATCATCATTATTTTAAAGACTTGGATTTTATTATAACACGTCGATTATGTCGCAGTTTAAATTACAAGAATAGAGCTGTCGGTAGATGGATAAAAGAAGACGGAAGATGGTTTTGTTACCCCGATTTAGCAGACGATGTAGTAATTGATTTGTTTCAAAACAAAAAGAGTAGATATTGTGAAAAATATATTAGCAAATAAATCTATCCACTACCTCTTACTCGTTTCATTACTCGTTCTACCTCTTTTCCTCCACCCAAATAATCATTATGGGATGATGAGTTTGTAAGTACACCCAGTTTAAGAGAGAATGCGTTTCCATTGAAATCTAGAGGCGTCTCGTTAGTGCCTAGTGTAATGTAGAAATCAAATGCGCCAGAGAATGTAGTGTTTCCAACATCAAACCACATGAGTGGATTTGGGTCAATCCAATTGAATACAGTATTTGGATTAACTGTCATGGGAAGTTTTGCCATATGAGGTCCATCTGCTCCTGCTCCAGTAGGATTAACAATACCATTACCTGGTAGAAAAGTTTTCATTAGAGGACCAAGTGTCCGTGAATTAATGTAAATATAATTTGGTCCAGTAATTTGAGCAACCATAGGTGCTGTAATATTTTGACTGTCTAGACTCCCATTACCTGGATGAGAATTGTTTACAGCAGCATTAAACCCAAGCATGATACGAGGATTAGTTACACCCTTGTCGAGATAGTTGGATCCAAATGTTAGAGTGAAATAATTTGATAGAGCATTGTTTCCGCTAATGATTGTAAGCTTTTGGGTGACAGCTGAATAAGTGACGGCGTACAAGAAATTATTAGGTGAGGCATCCTCTAGTGCTAGGGCAAGGACATCAGGGAATGAATCCATGAAATAATTTCCAGGAGGTATGACAACATTAGCAATAGCGCTTGGAACAGAGCCGTTAGATGTGAATTCTTGTAGTTGGAATGTATTGTTGGAGGTATTGAAAACATAGTATGAAAAAGGGATTTGAGCCTCAAGGATTTTGATTGCCGCTACATTATTGAGGGGTTTACCGAGCAAGAATTTTGGCCAATTTGAATTTGTATACTGAGAATTGTATGACTGTAAGCAATCCCACGAATCAAGTTCAAACTCTGTATACTCTAGAGAATCATTGAGACCAAAGTTTGTACCAGTAGACATTTATAATATACAACATACATTTATTGAATTAACTCTAAAACATTATTCGCCCTCAAAATGATCATGAGATCAATAAACGAGTACACTTCCAAATTATAACCGAGTTGTTGAGCATTTGACCAGTGAGCAATCAAGGCTATATCACTCTAAAAATATTAAAAATCCTATAAATAGTTGATGAATGTTCTTTCGCTCTTTATGGTACATAAAAGAAAAATAATTCAGCTTGATCATGATGACAACGAAATCGATACATGGTTGTCTACTACAGATGCCGCAAATTCATTAGGAATTGAGAGACGTGGAATATCATCATGCCTAGTAGGACGCTATAAATCCAGTGGTGGTTTTAAATGGAAATATGTAGACGAAACAATTACTGATGAAGTTTGGAATAATCACCCTGTGTTCAATGTTAAAGCATCCAATCTTGGTAGAATTATGTTCAATACAGGTGCAATAACTATTGGTTACTTACAAAGATCTGGTTACAGAACTATAGGCATTGTTCATGAAGGAGTAAAGTTATCTAAGCTTACACATCGTGTAATCATGGAATGTTTTAACGGTATATCACATTTACAGGTTGATCATATTGACGGAAATCGTGATAACAATGTTCTTGATAATTTGATGTACATGACAGCTAGAGAACATGTAATAAAGACGCACAATACTCACAGAAAAATAAAAAATTAATACCTGTTCCTCAGCATTAAGACCTGAAATCTCAATACCGTTAGATGTTTCCATATCAGTAGACATGGCAAAGCATGATGACCCAACGTTACCTGCTAGAGGAGCAGCCACAGAATTATAGGTTGCTAGACCATTAGAGGTTTTTTGCAATGGGTAAACTCCATAATCAGATTCTTGAGCCGTTGTTACAAGACCATTAACCACTTGTGAAACATTTGTCTCTGCCCATCTAAGCAAGTTGGTGCTGGTACTTAGCCTATAGTCGCCAACAATGTTAAGAGCCTTTTGAAGTTCGACATATGCTTCACACCCACCATTAGAAACACTTGACCCAACTTGACTGCTACATTGAACAGGCTGAGCAGGGAAATATCTAGAGATTTAATAAATGATAAAATGTTACCTGCCACCAATCCTGAATTGGAAATCCTGCAAGGTACCTGACGTGGCAGAGTTGAAAAGTAGGGCACCTTGATCCTGAAGGATAGAGGATGGATTTCTACGTTGTACAGCAAACAAAGCCTTTACACTTCTTGATCTCTCTTGAACCAAAAGGTTAATGTTACTAGCCCCACCCGTCGTAAAGATAAATGTGTGCCAGGACGAAAATTTAATTGGTACACCACCGCCTTGCAAACCTTTAAGAAAGATTGCATCATAAGATGAATCAAATTCCAAGATTTCAGGGATCATGTTAAAGTTGGTGACCTGGTAGGTTGGGAGAGACCCAGAAGCACCAGCATTACTAACGACCAAGATACATTCACTCTCTTGTGCAAGGGTTAGTTCAATAGCAAGTTGAGATGCCATGAATTTGACAGGGATAAGTTTATCCTGAGTCAACATCCCCAGCCCTAGATTGACCTGGTATCTTCGTGTACATGTAGTAGCCTGAGGGTAACCAACGAGTGAACCCTGTTGATTCGGGACAGTACCGAAACCAGTAGCAGTTCCATCAATTCCTTGAATGTAGGCCTGACGACCGTTAATGAGCCCTGAAGCTGAACCATCACCGACTTGACCGTAAACGCTTCCTGCAATCCCCTCAGATATACTAGTTTGATCCAGGCATCCAGACTGATTTGTAGAGGTCCATTCAGTCAAGGCACGAACAATAACATTATAATTGATAATATCCTCTAGCGGGGTCGCACCGTACAATAGCCTTAACCTAGAAAAAATTGATTGAACATTATTCTGCATCCTGACAACAGCTTGACCAGGAGTACCATATGAGGTCAAGGTAAGATCAAACTCAAACGTAGTATTGATTGGGTTAATGTAACCCTGAGCTGGGTACTCTACCCTAATTACATTACCTGGATTAAATGTCATTCCATTCTTTGGAGGAATTCTAGATGTGATCTTTGTCGCCTTGTTGGCTTGAGAGGGGAAAGAATACCTAGCATTCCAAGGAATGGTGGCTTCTTCATCGGCGGGGTACCATTTAAAGTGGGCTGACATTGTATATTAGTATACGCTTACATATATTATGTCTGACGAACTGAATACGTGGTACCTGCTTTTAGGTGCAGCACTGAGTGCAATGTTAATTACAAGTGAAACACTTGCATGGATAAAGAGTTGTCCTGCAAATGCTATAACCCAGCTTCATAGGTGTTTGTATTGTATAAAGTCTGAAGAGAGTGATGAAGTGCCTTTGGAGAATAGGGTAGATACTGGTTAATAAATATATATGTTGTTAATAAATAAATATGAGTCATCAAGGCCCTGGAGGTAGTGACCAAAAAGGAACTAATCCGTTTCCTGCCGGAAGTGTTTATAGGATTGATGCTACTGTCCCTGCATTCATGAGTGTGAGTGGTGGCCCAATCACATCTGCTGGAACTCTAGCATTCACACTGTCTGGGACTCCACTTCCTCTGAGTAGTGGTGGAACAGGTGCTTCAACAGCATCAGCAGCATTCAATGCTCTGAGTCCAATGACTGCATCAGGAGATTTAATTTATGGGGGCGCCTCTGGGGCAGGTACTCGGTTGGCTTCTGGAACTAACGGGCAAGTACTTACACTGTCTGGAGGATTACCTACATGGCAGACTGGGGCTTCAGGTTCTGGAACAGTTACTAGTGTTGCAGCTACAGTACCTGCATTCTTATCAGTCGCGGGATCACCCATCACAACCTCTGGAACTCTAGCATTCACACTGTCAGGAACACCTCTTCCAATAGCTAATGGAGGTACTGGAACAACGTCAGTTCCTACGACTGCAGCAGCCTCTACATATGCTGCTTGGGATGCAAATGTTAATTTATTCGGAAACAATGTCTTGGCTAAAGCAACAAATGATAACGCTGCAGGTTCTGGGGCCACAATCACCCTGACGAAGGCTTCAACTCGAAATCATAATATCACAAACAACAATTCAAACACTTATGTCCTCCCTTCAATTGCCACAGCTGACATTGGCTTACAGTTTCAAATCACAAAACAAGCCGGATCAGGTACACTCACTGTTCAAAGTGCAGGACTTACAACTCTGGATGTCCTCTCCATCGGGCAGAGTTGTACTTATACGGCTACAAGTACCACTGGTGATTCGATTTGGCTCAGGTCAAGGTCAATCAGTACCACCGCAACAACAGGTCTACCAATCACTTTTGGAGGAACCGGTTTGATTACACTTCCTTCAGCACCTGTTGCCTCCACATATGCGGCATGGACCTCAAATGCTAATCTTCGATCAAATAGTTTTCATTCTGGCTTTCAATCAATTGTTACTGCCGCCTCTACAACCACTTTACTTGTAACGTCTCCTCAAATAACAAATCTTACAGGAAGCACTGCAGGTAAAGTATTACAGCTTCCAGACGTTACAACATTTTCTGTTCTTGGAATGCAGTACCTTGTCAAAAATTCAAGCAGTGTACCTGTATCGATAACTAGTAATTCTACAGCACCAGTAGTAACTCTTTCTTCTGGAACTGGAATATACCTGACTAATGTGTCGCTTACAGATAATACAGCTGGTGGTTGGATAACAATTTAGAACAAAATATATGTCTTTAATTATAAAATGTCCACTACTTGGGTAAATCTAGTAAGTGCCCCTCAATCTATAGCTAATGGTTTCGGTACAGGAACATCAGGACAAGTCTTGACCTCTAATGGAGGAACGGCTCCATCTTGGGTTAATCCTGCCACATCAGGAACAGTAACTAGTGTAGCAGCCACAGTTCCTGCATTCCTTTCAGTCGC
>JBAYUQ010000034.1:0-18416 GCA_041675005.1 Kapaibacterium sp. (SeqCode) | reverse complement strand
GTCATTCAGAACGACCCTGAGCATAGCGAAGGGGAAGTGAAGAATCCAGGAAAATACCCTCGTCATTCAGAACGCAGCGGAGCGGAGTGAAGAATCTAGGAAAATACCCTCGTCATTCAGAACTGAGCGGAGCGGAGTGAAGAATCCAGGAAAACACCCCCGTCATTCAGAACGACCCTGAGCATAGCGAAGGGGAAGTGAAGAATCTAGGAAAATTATTATATTTGCAAACTATTAACTAATGGAATTAAATCAAATACTGATTATTATTTTTGCCTGGACTCTTCGGACACTCCGTGTCCTCTGAGTGACGATAACTTGTCATTCAGAACGAAGCGGAGCGGATTGAAGAATCCAGGTTAAAACCTCGTCATTCAGAACAGAGCGGAGCGGAGTGAAGAATCCAGGAAAATACCCTCGTCATTCAGAACGCAGCGGAGCGGAGTGAAGAATCTAGGGATATTATTATATTTGTAAACTATTAACTATTGGAATTAAATCAAATACTGATTATTATTTTTGCCTGGACTCTTCGGACACTCCGTGTCCTCTGAGTGACGATAACTCGTCATTCAGAACGACCCTGAGCATAGCGAAGGGGAAGTGAAGAATCTAGGAAAACACCCTCGTCATTCAGAACGGAGCGGAGCGGAGTGAGGAATCCAGGGAAATTATTATATTTGTAAACCATGAAACAATCATATACATACATAATGGCTTCGAAAAAGAATGGCACAACATATATAGGTGTTACTTCTGATTTATTTGCTAGGGTATGGCAACATAAAAATAAAACTTACAAAGGGTTTTCTGCAAAATATGATGTCAACATTCTTGTGTATTATGAAGAATACGGCAGAATAGAAGATGCTATAAATAGAGAAAAACAATTAAAAGGTTGGTCAAGAAAAAAGAAAACCGATTTAATTGAGAAAGATAATTATAATTGGGAAGATCTGAGTTTAGAATGGTATGTTTAGTTATTAGTGCCTGGATTCCTCAGTACAATACGCTTCGCTACTTGTACTTCTGAATGACGCAGAATAGTGCTGAGTCTTGTCGCCGCGAAGAATCCACAGAGTAGAGACGTATTGCATACGTCTCAGAATCCACTTTTCTTTTGAGTCGTATGCAATACGTCTCAGAATCCACTTTTCTTTTGAGTCGTATGCAATACGTCTCTACAAACTGGTTGATATAACGTAGGGGTCACTCGCCCTTCTTAGGGTACTCATAGCAGATGAGTCGGGATTCTGCGTTCTTGATGTCAATCCAAAGTTCGGTTTGCATTTCCACACCAACTACGGAGCAAGTAGGCATATTGCCTATATTCTCATTACTGAGGTAAGTAGCTAGATGGCTGTGGTCGGGGTTATGCCCGAATACCATAACTGACCCCACTTTTGGAGAAAGTTTTGTTAGCATATCTAGTGTGAATCTCTGACCCACATCATATATTTCGTGGTGGTATATTATGCATTCTGGAGCATATCCGAAAACTTCCGCGAAGTACTTAGCCGTTGTTTTAGCTCTCATAGCTGGGCTTGATATTATTAGATCAGGTTTTTCGCCTAGTGATTTGATACGTTCCGCCATTTGGGGAGCGTCGTGGTGTCCCCTCTCGTTCAGCGGCCGTTCGAAATCTATTAGGTTATTGTCCCAATCGGATTTTGCGTGCCTAACTATGAATATTTTTTTCATTGCATTAGCTCCAAAGAGGGTTCATTATCTGACTTAGATTTATTCTTACTATTTAGAAAAAGGTTAGATTCCTGTTCAATTAGCTGTTGTACTTTTTCGGCACTAGCAGGGTCTTTCTTCTTATTATATGCGCTCATTAGTAGATTTTTCATAGTCTCGCGGTAATGGTGGCGAGTATTTTTATCGGTAATCTGTAACCATGCCTTTTGCTGGAAATATGTTTTTAGAGCGTTGATAGTCAAAGTTGCTTGCCCCGTACTATCAGCACGTATAGCTTTCTTGAGAGCACTGTTCAGCTCTTTTATAACTAACGAATCAGTAGAAACTTGGCTCGAACCGGGGTTAGTCCCTGAGTATTGCTGAACTTTAGCACTCATGTGAGCAATTATATCTTTGTCATTGAAATCGAAATTCTTGTAATCATAAGGGAATTCGGGACGCACACGTAGAGTTACATCCTCCGTTTGTCCGAAATCACTTTCTTTCAATTTTTTTAGAATAGCATTCAATGTGCCCGATGTTAGGTTAGTTTCAGTGAAAGAAAGCCCACCCATAAGCACCAAATCACCGAATATACCGCCGTAGTTGTTGAAGCTTTTTAGCATTGCCTGCTTCATGAACTTACCTTGGTTGTAGGTGCGCTGCCAATCTCCCCCACCGAATACTTTACGAGAGCGAAGTACTTGTAGAGTTTGCTTTGAGTTATCGTAACCCAGCCACTCTATTATACCCATAGCCTGCGAGAAACCGAACTCCATATAGTAATGTATAGTATCAAGCTCTGCTATTTGAGCTATACGATTCAGGTATGCTTTTCTTCCTTTCGCAGGTCGAAGAACGGCTATTATATTCTGGTTAGTAGTATCGGGCATTCCAGCATCAGCGTAGGTATCACGCGGAATAGATGTAATCTCTATTTCACCCTTATCTATAAGTATAGAAAGAACGTGATTGGCGTCGGCATGTTTGAAATTGCTCCCAATACGCGAGTCCACACCAGTTACACATATATTGATACGACGACCGTTGTATTGTTTTTTGTAAACTACACCAGCTTTTTTATCAACTGTGAAGGGAATATCTTTATTAAAATCTGTACTAGTACGGATAATAGAGAATTCTTTGTTGCCAGCCATTTTTTTAGCATTATCTAATTCGTGTTGTTTCCTATTAACTATAGTATTAGTCCCAGTCCTTATAAAAGGCGAGAATGTAGCCGTAGAGTTCTTCTTAGCGAACTCATCGGACGGCTCGGAGAAGATATTGAAGACAAAGACAAGGATTCCTGCTATAGCAAGAAAAAACAACCCTACAACTATGCTGAGGTGTTTTAAGATATTTTTAGATTTACGTTTCACTTTTCTCAATTATACCAATTAGATAGCTGAAAAATTATGGACTTTTTACATCAATGTCAAGAAGAATCTTTAGAAGCACGTTATATAATTAACATTTATGGTCATTCTATTTGCTTAATCTAGTAATAATTCCTTAGTTTTGCACTTATGAAAATAGGCAACGTAGAAATAGGCAACGGTATATTCCTTGCACCGATGGAAGATGTATCAGATTTACCATTCAGAGTAATCTGTAAGAAATTGGGTGCAGATATAGTGTATTCGGAGTTCATCGCTTCCGAAGGGATAATCAGGCATTCGAGACAATCGCAACGCAAGTTGATAATAGACCCAGAAGAGCGTCCGACGGCTATTCAGATATTCGGTGCAGATGTCGAAAGTATGGTAACAAGTGCCAAAATAGTCGAAGATTCTGGTGCGGATATACTGGACATCAATTATGGATGTTGGGTGAAAAAAGTCGTGCAGCGAGAAGCTGGTGCAGCATTCCTAAAGCAACCAGAAAGAATGGTTGAGCAAACAAGAGCTGTTGTAGAAGCAGTGAATATTCCGGTAACTGTGAAAACTAGATTGGGCTGGGACCAAGAAAATATAATAGCTGTTGACGTAGCTCAGATGATGGAGCAAGCAGGAGCGAAAGCATTTGCTATACATTGCAGAACAAGAAGTATGGGTATGACTGGCAAAGCAGATTGGAGCTGGGTACCTAAGATAAAAGAAAAAGTAACTATACCAGTTATATTGAACGGTGATGTTCGAAGTGCAGAAGATTGCAAAATCGCATTCGAAGAGTATAACGCTGATGCACTAATGATAGGCAGAGCTTGTATCGGCTATCCTTTTATATTTCACAGAGCGAAAGTGATGATGGAGCAGGGGTTCGACCCAGGTGAGCCAGATTTACGATTGAAAATAGACACTTGTCTTGAGCATTTGCGGTTAACAGTGGAGCATCGTGGCGAACACGGACTATTGGTATTCCGTAAGCATTATTCCGGCTATCTGAAGGGATATTATAACGCTTCTGCAGTCAGAAGAGAACTGATGGAATTTACTACTTTTGATGCAGTTAGGACTGTACTAGAGAAATACTATGACGAGCTAGATAGAACTGATAAATTAGAACCGATAAGTAAAGTGCGAACAGTTCAGAAACTGAGCTGCGAAAGTGACGCTTACGTCGATAAGCAAACTGCTGGCACCTAATACTTATCTGAAATCTATAACTTCTACATCTTTAGTAGGAGTATATTTGAACTTATTAGAATCGATTTTCGGGTCTTTTTCTATTAATTTGATAGTGTAATTCATAACTCCGTTCGGAGTATCTACTATAACACGAGTCAAATCCTTATTATTACCAAAGTACAGAGTAAGGTATTTCAGCTGTGCATTATAATCAGAGCGAGCTTTTGGCTTTAACTTCAAGCTGTACTTTTCATTGTTGCTTGTGTTTTTGAGGGCTGTGTAAGTTATTGGCTCCAACTCATCCATCAAACCGAAGAAAATAGTTTCCAAAGTCATATCTTTAGAATCTTCATAGTCGCTAACAGTAGCTGACGAACCCGGGCTGATATTCCATATAGTCTCACCATCTGAAATTATAATATTGTCTTTCAATGACAAGTGCATTTTGCCGCCTTTCTTAGCGTATAGCTCAGCCGCTTTCTCATTCATCTCAGACATACCGAATATAACATGAATTGTATTTATTCCATTGTACTCAGATTTTAATGCTTTGAAAACGCTTTCTTTGTCATTCTGTGCGAAAGCCATAGCTGCAGACAGCACGAATACTAGTATTATTATTTTACTCAATTTTTGCATCTATCTTACCTCTTACACCACTGTATTTAGTTAATTCGGCACCTACGTACCCTATTAGTATTTTAGTCGCCACTTTCACAGGGATTTTCCTGTCATCAGCAGTCATCCATACTACTATGTTCCCTTCACTTTTGAATAGTCCACCCTCTTGCACTAGTGGCTCAACTACGTGACACTTGAATTTACCAGCTTCTACCTCAATAGTCTGAGTACCAAGCATTTTTATTCCTAAAGTGAAAGTAGAATCTTTGTAAAAGTTATTAAGGTAAGCTATTGAGTCTTTTTTCATGTTTTTCAAATCCCAAGTACGTACAAAGTAAAGAGCCGACACAATATCATTCACATATTCAGGGATTTTGTATTCACCTTCAGTAGTTTTAGCTATGTTTTTCTTTTGATCGAAATCAGCACTGAAATCACGCTTATATTTTCCTTCGCGTATGTGCTGTTCGAACCTCCAAGGGAATATCCCACCTACATCGAGAGCAGTCTTGTACCAATCTTTTACTTCGTATATCCACGCAAGACTTGCTAGAGATTTCACATAAAAATTAACGTCATAAGTTTTTCTACCATTTATCATAAGCGGTTCTTTCTTTATATAGAACGAGCCAGTCCCAGCAGTGATGAACTTGTAGCCGACTTTGTAGTCTAGCTTCTCACCAAAACCGAATGCTTCATTCTCTACGTATCGGAAAGTTTCATTGCTGTAATCTTGCGATCTAGCTACAGAGAATGAAAATAAAAGGATAGAAGATATAATTATTACAAACTTATTCATTAGTTTTTACCAGTTGTTTATTGTTAATACGAAATATAGAGTATTTTTGTTCAAATGTAAAACACAATCGTCAACTATTATGAAAATACATACCACAAATTATACAAATACTTTTATATGTGTAGCAGAAGATTGCAAAAAGACAGAATCAGAGATACCACCACTCAAAATAGATAAACCAAAATCGATAGCAAGAATGCAATTCGAGATGATAACTGAAAATCCTTTTCATTTCACTTCAGATGATATAATATTCCAGATTCATTGTGAAAGAAAAGGCATAGCCCCTACTGACAAAGAAAGAGAATCATTTTTCTCAAAAGGGCAACCCTGCTTTAGGTCGTCTCCCCTAGCGAAAAGCTACGGATGGGGATTTCACTATGATGAGCAATCAAAAGTAGGACTAATAGCTATGGATGATGAGAAATATGAAAGATTATCTAATAGCCAGGAATTAGCTATAGTAAAAGCTATGCGAAGTAGTAGGAAATAGAAAAAGCTCCCGAGGGAGCTTTTTTTTATTTTACTTTGTGATGATGAGTTTCTCGATTTTGACTAACTCATTATTCTTATTGCTAAATTGTAAAATATAAGTTCCCGATTTGAAATTATTCTTGTCTATTTTATCTTTAGAATCTATAGTTGAGATAAACCTACCTGATAAATCATATATATCAATAGAATTATATTCTTTTGTTTGTTCCACTTCTATATTTGTTACTGTATTTTCCACTTTTACTAATGTATATTTACCACCGACTCTACCCGCAAACGTGTATTTCCCTGATGCTTCTTCTATTGCTTGATAAAATGTTTCAGCTTGGTTCTCCTTACCATATTTCATTCTCCATTCTTCGTTTAAATTCGAATCTAGTTTAACAAAAAGAATATCTTGCGTACTATAAACAACCTCAGGGAGCTTATCGCTTAATTCACTTGTTTGAAGCACTAACATCAAGCCGCCATCACTTGTTTGAAGCAATACGTCGAGTGAAACATAATCCATTTCATCATAAATAATATCAGTTTCTACTATCTGGTTGTTTTCCAGTTTTAGCAATCTGACACGATATTTGAAACCAAATCGGAAATCATCATTATATTCTAACCAACCTCCAATTAGTACTGGTTTATTGTTGATTATACTTATATCATACCCAGTATATTTTTCATTAATATTAGCAGAATATCTCCCAAGCTCGTTACCATCATAAGAAACTTTAGCCAAATATGGCGGAGTAAGTGATGTTTCACCTTCTACTTCTGTTTGACCTACTAACCATAGGTTTTTATCTTCATCAATTGTAACGTCATTTATACGATACATATAAGGTAGGATATTTGTATCCAAAACTGTGAGCCACTGTCTTATACCATTTTCATCAACTCTTACAACGGCATTGTGTTCAATTACAGTCTTACCTGTGTACTTTGACCAAGCAATAAATGATTCTTTTTCATCTATAGATTCCATCTTTGGTGATCTCCCACTGTACCAGTTTTCTTCGCAATAACAGAGACTATCGGTTAATCGATTACCTTTGTTATCATATATAATTGATCTCAAATAATTTGAACTTGATGTTAATATACCATAAGTTCCAATAGCATTAACTCTTATATGATTTGAATTGATTGATATTCCAACATTAGAATAAATCCATTTATCTAAATTCGGGTAACCTTCAGGTTGATATGAGCCAATTGAATCCTGCCATAAAATATTATAATCATTATCTAACTTTACTATTAATGCATCGGCCCCTTTTATTATAGATACATAATAACCATCACTCGATTTAATAAAGGATTTGGATTGTAGGTTGCCGATATCAGTTGGGTGTTCCGTATATGTTTGGGAACTAAGTATATTTACTATAAGAAAAGAGATAATGATTATAATATATTTCATTTTAGTACCATTACTTTATAAAAGTGAGTCATATTATTGTTAATGAATTGAATGAAATAAATTCCATTTACTAATGTATTCAAATCATTTTCAACCGTACTTCCATTTATATTTGAAACTCTAAGATTTTGAATATCTTTTGGTAGTAACTCTATTAACTGCGAATCTGAAGAAACAGTATAGGAATTTGTTATTTTAACTTCTTTCTTGAACCAAGTCTTCCCACCGTCATTACTAACTAAATTTACATCTTTATTTTTATCATACAATAATTGTGATTTAGGTATTTCTATAATATTATAATCTTTAATTATTTCTTGACTTTTTTCAGAAGTAAATAATTTTCCAGAATCAATTGATTTTTCACTTCTAAGGACTTTTGTCTCACTATAAGAATACTCTAGAATAATTAAAATAAGTATTAAAATTAATAATTTTATCATTTCACTATTCTCCTATATATATTATGTTACATGGTGTTGAGCAATGAGATTCAAATTCATTTGGTACATTTTCAGGACACTCACCACTTACATGACTTGTTAGTTGTCTAAAAATATTTAACTGTTGAGTTGTGGTATTAAAACAAACATTAATTTGTTCTTCGCAACAAACTTCACCACCGCAATCTTCTAATTCAAAATACCAACCAAAATAAGAAATTACTCCATCATCATATAAGCCATATTTACGAACCCATTTCTGGCAGGATTTCCATAAATATGAATAGTATTTCCGACCATTAGGGCAATGATACAAATGTTTATCATATGGTGGAGCTGCATTATAATGTGTTCGCCAAGAATTAGTTTGACAACTACGGTCAGGAAAGACGACTTTCGTTTTTTCTGACTTTTTTTTATAGCTTTTATATTGTGCTCACCACTTTTTGCCTCCCGTTGAGTGGTGCTTTGTTGATGGATTCATTTGTAATTCATTTATCAAAACGCTTTACAAATACTGATTTATTTCATTTGTGTCTAACTTAAAATAAAATAAATTAAAATGCAAGAAATATTTTTAAAACAAATGATATTTCTCAATAAGTGTATCTATATGTTACAACTAGAGTTAGAGTGAATCGGATTAGTAACAAATTAGGACAAGGGAACAAGTTCCCTTGTTGTTTTTGATTGTAATAATGAGGAATAGGAAAAATAGGGCAATAAAAAATCCCGACTTGTGCGGGATTTTTATAAAAAGTGGTATAACAAAGAAATTGTATAATCTCTAGTTTTGCATATCTTTTGAAATCTTTCTTTGTCTTCTTTCTGCTTTTATACGAGCCATTCTCTTCTCTACCGAAGGTTTGATGAATTGCGTTCTTTTCTTGTACTCTCTTAGTACGCCACTTCTCTCGTATTTCTTCTTGAATCTTCTTAGAGCTCTGTCTATTGATTCATTATTTTGGACATTTATACCTACCACTTGATATCACCTCTTTATATGGTATTTAGTTTGAATAATTTTCTATTAGTCTTTTTTCTTCTGATTTTTCGAACTGAACAACTATAGCGTGACCGCCAGTTGATGTTACTTCTTTTGCACGTACGATTCCCACATCATCAAATATCTTATGATAAAGTATTTCTCCGATGTCATAAGCTTCTCTTGGAGAATATTTACGAGCATCATCTTTAGAGATATGGATAACTGCCTTAGACTTATCTCTTTCTGCTTCGATAGTGTCTAGGTTAACAAGCTGAGAGTGTCTACTACGAGTACATCTAGCCCATTGGTGTCTTCCATTTTCTGTTTCGATAGGCTCGCCTATCAGCTCATGCTTAGTTTCTTTCATCAAGAAGGGAGAGTAAAGTGTTAAGTACTTTGCTCTTCTTGTTCTTCTTTTTGCAACTTTTTTAGCCATTTATATCACATCTATGTTTTATAGGGATTACAAAAATAAACATTTTTTCTCAAATAATCAAAATCAATTATACTATGGTTGATTTTTTACAAGAAAGAATGTATCTCGAATTGCGTTCAAAGACCCGAATACTCCGATTCCATTCCCCTCTACAGTACTCAAATTCTGGTCAAATTCGCTCTGTACTTTGCTTTGGAAGAACCATTTGAGATAGTTATTGTCCATATTGTATATAGCAATTTCGTGCAGACCGTACCACTTGATATAACTCCATATTATCGGCGTTTTTGAATTAGGTAGTGCTCCCCATTGAGTTAATTCTTTATATCGCCATTCGTTTGATGAACTAGAAAAAGAGTTATAAAGTCTTCTATTTTTTTCCCGGTTAGGTACACTTTCTAGATAAATTCCATATTCTAAAGTATCCAATGCCTTTACAGAAACTCCCCAATATCCACCACTTTTAATTGCCCCTTCGTCTATTGGAGTTGGGATACCATCCCATATTAGCGTGTCTTTCGATTCTTTTCTAACTGTATCTATAGGATATTGGATAGTATTTGGAAGGTCACGAACCCAACTTACAATATCAGGAGTGAGAGTAGTTCCTGTTATAGTACTACCATCTTGCATACGTATTACAATGTTATATCTTGTATTTGCTTTTATAATATAATCCTCATTGCTGTAGTATCCTCTATTCCCTGTTGGGTCTATACGTAGCTTGAACTCTTTGTCATCACCAGTTATTATTACTTCTGCATCTCTGATTAGTGATTTTTCGTAATCGAAAACTGCATTAATTGGCTGCGAGCGCATTAGTATAATATTATCTATCGGTTGACCTACTAAAAGAGCAGCTTCCAGATAATTTTGTGGTATATAATCTGTTGGGACAGGGTCTTCACAGCTATTTAACGCCAGTACAGAGAGTATTATTATTAATATTTTTTTCATATTCTTTATTAGAATTTTATTTCAAAAGAGAAAGTTGGGATAATCGGTAATAATCTAAAGTCTTCAACAGTTATAGTCCCTTCATTCACATTATAGAATCGGAACCAAATATCTCGACGATTATAAACATTATAAACATCTAGTAAAAGTTTCGCATCATATCCGAAAGCTTTGAATTTGTAACTTCCGTTCAGGTTCAGCTGATGAGAAGGTGGTAATCGAAGTCCATATCTTTGTGAAGGTACAGTTTTCCCTTTTCCAGTTGTCTCACCTTCCAATTTCACTTGGAACCGTGATGTTTGCCCAGTATATGATTGACCTGTTTGAAATGTGAAGTTTGCACCAACATCCCAATTCTCATCTATTCTATATTGGATTACACCTTTGAAATCGTGTCTTCTATCAAACTTAGGGCTGAAGACTTCACCACCATTTAAACTATCATATTGCGAATAGATAAACCCTAAGCCGTAGCCAAACCAACCAGTAAAATCACCCATTTTCTTTTGAATAAATAACTCCGCACCATAGGCCTCTCCTTTACCTTCGTATAGGACATCAGCACCATTATCAATTTGGAGTACTACTCTTCTTATTTCATTAATATTTTCTAAGGATTTATAATAAACGTCAACATTTACATCGAATCCTTCCCATGGCTCAGTTTCTAACGCCATTATATAGTGGACTGAACGCCCTATATTAAGAGAACTATCAGTTCCTAACCATGTATCAAAGAAAGAGAAGTCTTGTAGAGTGGCCAATTTCAGATTTTGATGGTAGATACCCCATGAAGCTTTGATAGCCACATCGGGTTGTATATTGTATTTCAGTGCAATTCTAGGCTCTACTGCCGTTTGTTTTGCAAATTCAAAATGATTTGCTCGCAATCCAAATTGTGCCGATAGAAGCGAGTTAACTTGCCATTTGGCTTGAGCGAAAGCTGCGTAGTTTATATCATTAAAATTCAAATTAGTACTACCCGGTTTAGAACCTTCGTCAGTCGATTCAGTCGAACCAGTAAAGTTAGCTAAGTAATCAAACTCGTAAAAGTTCACTTCGTATCCATATTTGGTAGTGATATCTTCGTTATGGAACCAATCCAAAGTATGCTTAATAGTATAATCTGTAATTATGTTCTCTTGGAGAACTTTATAACCAGAATTATCTGCATCAAATCCATTTATATATTGGCTAGTACTAAGATTAACAGTACTGAAAAGTTGAGGGTTGAAAATATGTGTCCACCTAGCTGAGCCAAGTCTATTCGATATGCCGAGATTGAAGTTTATATTTCCTGCACCATAATCTAGATTATCTCTACTATAGAATCCAGATATTGCCACTTTGTCATTATCACCAAAGTCTTGAGTTATCTTAGCATTCACATCGTAAAAGGCAAAATCAGGTATTGGGTTCAGAGGGTCTTCATTAAGGAATGATTTTATCACTTCGAAGTAAGTTCTTCGTCCACCTAAGAACCATGATCCATTGCCAATTGGTCCTTCTAGTGCTAGTTTAGATGATATAGCTCCTATAGAAAACATCCCCTCTACTTCTTCCCTATTACCGTCTTTTTGAGTTAGAGTTAGTACAGACGATAGTCGTCCGCCATATTCGGCGTTAAATCCACCTTTGATAAGCTCGACATCTTTGATAGCGTCTGTGTTAAACGCTGATATAAACCCGAATAAATGCGAAGGATTATACACCATAGAACCATCGAGTAGCACTAAGTTTTGGTCGGGTGAACCACCTCGTATATACAACCCAGATGATATTTGCGAAGAAGTAAGTACACCAGGTAACAATTGCAATGAACGAAATATATCGGATTCTCCACCGATTCTTATTTCCTTAATTTGCTGCATAGGTATATTAACTTTACTAATAGATATTTGGACCTTGTCATCATCTCTATCTGCATAGACTGAGATTTCTTCCGAAGTCATTGTACCAGATGATAACAATGCATCTAGTCTAAGGTCTTGGTTAGCTTTTAGATTAATAGATTTGCGTGTTTCTGTATATCCGATGTAAGAATAAACTACGTCGTACTTACCAGGTTTGATATTACTGATTACAAAGTAACCATCTTTGTTAGTTTGTGAACCTCTAGAAGTCCCATCTAATCTGATAGTTGCCCCTATAAGAGTTTCTTTATTTGAGCTGTCTTTTACATATCCACTAATAGAAGCGTTCTCTGCAAACGCATCAAAAGTAAATAAAATTTGGATAATAATAAAAGCTAAAAATCTATATTTCATTCGGATTTGGGGGATTGTAATTTCTCATTTGCTTGAAAACGTTATTCTTGCCGCAATGTTTTATTTAACTTATAATTATTAATCATTTGTTATTGTTAAATTAGTATTCTAGTAAAAACTAAAATTGAGAAAAACTATGAATAGAAATATGAAACCCGAAAGTCTAATGATGTCTTACGGCTACAAGCCAGAGTTATCAGAAGGATCACTAAAATGCCCGATATTCCAAACATCTACATTTGTTTTCAAAAATGCAGAAGAAGGTAAGGCCTTTTTCGAAGTAGCTTATGGAATACGTGAGAAAGGACAAGATGAGGAATTAGGTCTAATATACAGCCGTATAAATAATCCTGATTTGGAAATATTAGAAAATAGACTTTGTTTGTGGGACAAAGCTGATGAATGTGCTGTATTCGAAAGTGGTATGTCGGCTATTACAACAGTATTTATGGAATTCTTGAGTCCTGGCGATGTCCTTGTATATAGCAGTCCACTATATGGTGGAACTGACCATTTTATACATAACTTTCTTCCTAAATATGGTATAAAAACAGTTGGATTTAAACCAAATGCAACTAAAGAAGAAATAATGGCTAATATAGAAGAAAAAGGATTTTCAGACAAAGTAGCTATGATATTCGTTGAAACACCAGCTAACCCAACAAATGCTATTGTTGATTTGCAGATGATAAATGAGCTTAAGCTTCACTATAATACGGAAGAAAAGCAAGTATTAACAGTAGTAGATAATACGTACATGGGGCCTCTATGGCAGCACCCACTTCGTTTTGGAGCAGATTTGATCGTCTATTCTGCTACTAAGTATATCGGTGGCCATAGTGATGTTATAGCTGGTGCCGTACTAGGTTATGCTGGTCCAATGAAAAGAGTTAAAACACTCCGAACATTTTTAGGTAATATGGCTGGTCCTTGGACTGGTTGGCTACTGATGAGAAGTTTAGAAACCCTGAAAGTAAGAATGGAACAACAACAACAAAACGCTATTGAAGTAGCGAAATTCCTTAGCTTTCATCCAAAAGTAACTAAAGTACATTACTTGGGAATGATAGATGAAGATAGCCCTAGCTATGAACTATACAAAAGACAGCATGATGGCCCTGGTGCAATGGTTGCATTTGATATAGTTGGTGGAGAAAAAGAGGCATTCAAATTCTTAAACTCTCTAAAACTAATGACATTAGCAGTTAGCTTAGGTGGTACTGAGAGCTTGGCAGAACACCCGAGCACTATGACTCATGCTGGTGTAGAACCTGAATACTTAAAGAGTATCGGAGTAACAGCTAGCTTAGTTCGATTGTCAATTGGAGTAGAGAATGTAGATGATTTAATTTGGGATGTTAGCCAAGCTTTGGAGCAGGTGTAAAAAACTTAATAAAATATTTGCTTTAGTTAGGATTCCTTACTATATTTGTTCTGGTGCTTTTGCCAAAACAATTTATTATTATGGAGTTTGTTATGAATAAGCCAATATTTTATCACGCAGGATGTTCTGTATGTGTTAGTGCAGAGCACGATATAGTAAATCTAATCGGTGCTGACAATGTAGAAGTTGTACACTTAGGTGAACAGAAATCTAGAATTGCAACAGCAGAGCAGGTTGGAGTAAAATCAGTTCCTGCATTAGTAACACCAAATGGTAATGTGTTACACCTTAACTATGGTGCATCTATAAAAGATGTAAAAGGATAATTTAGTTTGAAAAAGTGCAGGTGATTTTGTTAATTACATCTGCACTTTTTTTATTTATCCCAAAGTATAAGTATGAATGACTCTGTATATAATTTAGAAAACCAAAACTCAAATTTATTAAGTAAAATAGTTGTTGCTTTGGAGAGAATATCAGAAGCATATAGAGCTATGTTATGGGAAAAAGCAAAAGAGTACAAACTCAGCCCCATTCAAATACAAATACTTGTTTTCGTAAATACCCACAAACCCAAATATTGTACAGTTAGTTATTTGGCAGTTGAATTTAATATCACAAAGGCAACTATCAGTGACTCAGTCAAATCATTATTATCGAAAGGATTAATAGAAAAACTAGCTGATGAAAATGACACAAGGAGCTATACTATATCTTTATCTGATACAGGTAACAATTTAATAACAAACCTAAATAATTATTCTGGTGAATTAGTCAACCCATTATCTGAAACGAGTTCTGAAAATCAAGAAAATCTGTGGGGAAGTCTTTCAGAAATAATACGTAACCTTCATAATAACAACATAATAAGTATGCAACGAATGTGTTTTAGTTGCAAGTACTATACGACAGTTCCTGAAGGTCATTATTGCGGATTATTGGAAAAGGAATTGAAATCGATTGATATCAGATTAGATTGTCCAGAACATGAACAAAAATAAAAAAGTCGCCCGAAAGCGACTTAAATCTTATTATTATTTATAATACTTTTATTCAATAATTATCTTATTTGTACTTATAATAGTACCATTTGCATCATAAGAATTCAACAAATACACCCCTGCAGAAACAGTATTTGAAATATTTATATTAGAATTACCACTAATTTCTTTTTCTAGAATTATTTTTCCAGTCTGATCTACTAAAACTAGATTAGATAAATTGAATTTAGAATTAGAAATATTCAAAACTGAACCAGATTTGATTGGATTAGGGTATACGCTTAGTAAATTAAGCACATTTGATGCAACTGATGAAGTCAAATTAGAAACCTCTGAATAAGCTACATAACCTGATTCCATATCATAAGACGCAACATATTGTCCATACCCAGGAGAATAAAATTCATAAGTTACATTAGTAGCAACTGCACCTTGAGTTAATCCGAATGCTGCCATTAATTGTGGAGGAGCTGGTTGACCACCTAAGAAAACACTATCAATAACAGTACTTTCCCCCTTTACTATCAGGGCATCTATTGTCATTACACCGCCATTCTGATTAGGAATTGTTAACTTACCAGAACCTACTACCGATCTAGTTTGAGTGACATAGTTATAAAATACACCTGGAGTTTCGTTTAATCCAAAAGCTGCAACAGTCAATTCATAATGTGTCGGTACAGTATAACTCTCAGTCCAAGATTTATCTAGTTCTAATGGATATTTAATATAATCCATTCTCCCTTCAAATGGGAAATTTCCACCTACTATATGTAATATATCATTGGGTCCACCAGTAATCTGAGTTATTGAATATTCAACATCAGTAATCCTTCTACCAATTCTTGCATATCCTTGATCATCATTAACATAGAAATCTTTACTATTAATGTCAAAATCGTTTAGTTTGTACAGAGATATTCTATAATTTACGGCATCTGTATAATAATCATCGCTAGAAGCATCTACATAAGTCTGATCTATATAATGAGTCGTCACCAAATTAGACAAATCCCAAGTCTGGTTATCACCAATAGTTGGTGGTGTAAATTCAGTTTTATATTCTAATCGACTCACAGTTTCATAGTTCGATTCCAATGGGAAATCAGCTTTATTAATAACAATTTGAGAAAAAGACAATTGCACACTTGTTATTAAAGTGGTAGCAATAAGAAGTAAGACACGCTTCATTTGAAAACTCCAAAATGGTAAAAAAATTAACGCTCAATATAGCAAATACTTGACATATATAAAAGTATTTTTAACTCATTTATTCTAAAAAAAGAGCCACTTATTTCTAAGTGGCTCTTTGAATATTAGGTCAATAATCTGATAGGATTATTTTATCATAATCGGAGTAGTAACTGTAGTACCTACACCTTCTAGTTGGATCATATAAGCACCCGATACTGGGTTATCTAATATAATGTTCTGATTATTCACTTCATTTATGTCTGATTGATAAACTACTCTACCAGTCATGTCATATACCGAAAGTCTGTAATAATTAGCTACATTTTCAATTATGAATTTACCGTCTGAAGGATTTGGATATACATGCACTTTTTCTGTTGTGAAATCATAATCGTTAGTTGATTTGTAAAGTGAACTTCCGTTCCAGTTAAATAAGTAACTAGAGTTAGAACTTACATTTTGTTGCTTCTCTTTTGTTGCTCCATTATAAGTAGCTCTTACTTTTACATTCACTGGTAATAATTCTTCACCAGCATTGTTCAATGTAGAGTAACTACCCCATCCGTAACGGTAATCCCATGCATCAGCAGTTAAAGAACCACTATTGCCATCTTCTAGGTCTGCTGTTACTAGTACAGTGTTAAAGTTATAGTCAGAGTTTGAACCAACATTTTGTTGTTTCTCTACACATGCACCTTTATAATAAACTTTTACTTTTACGTTTACTGGTAGTAATTCATGACCAGCATTAGTTAAAGCTGAGTAAGCTCCCCATCCATATCTGTATTTCCAATCGTCTGCTGTTAGTGGATCACCATTAGAGTCTTCCAAATCAGCTGTTACATTTACTGTGTTGAATACAAAGTGTGGAGATGAACCAACGTTTTGTTGCTTTTCTACACATGCACCATTATAGTACACTTTTACTTTAACATTCACAGGTAGTAATTCTTCACCACCATTAGCTAAAGAAGAGTAAGAACCCCATCCATATCTGTATTTCCAATCATCTGCCGTTAGAGAGCTACCTGTAGAAGATTTTAATTCTGCAGTTACATTAACAGTGTTGAAATCATAGTGAGAGTTTGAACCAACATTTTGTTGTTTCTCTACTTTAGAACCTTTATAGCCTACTCTTACTTTTACGTTTACTGGTAGTAGTTCTTCACCTAAGTTATTCATCGGAGCATAACTTCCCCAACCATATCTGTATTCCCAACTATCAGCTTCTAAAGTACCTGATTGAGAATCACTTAAGTCTGCTGTAACAGCAACTGTAGCAAAGTCAAAATGAGAGTTTGAACCAGCATTTTGTTGCTTTTCAATCTTAGTTCCCATATAACCTACTCTTACTTTAGTATTCACAGGTAGTAGTTCATGTCCAGATGCATTTAGAGTGTTATATCCACCCCATCCGTATCTATATTCCCAACTATCAGCAGTAAGTAGATTACCACCTGAATTTCTTAAATCAGCTGTTACATCAACTGTATTGAAGATAAACACTGGGTTAGTTGTTATGTTTTGTTGTTTTTCTACTGAAGCACCTGAATAAGTTACTTTAACCTTAGTATTTGTTGGATGACCATCTACAAATGTCCAGAAACCATTACCTGTAGCATCAGTTCCTAAGTTAGAATAACTTCCCCATCCAATTCTGTAATCAAAATCGCCACCTGCTAAACCAGCATTTTGGCTGTTTTGTAATTGAACGAAGATAAGAGATTCATCTATACTACAACCACTAATTGCAATAGGCATTTGTGCAGCAACAGAATTACCATCATAGAATCTGAAATTATAAGTTCCTGGGAATAGATAAGTGTTATCACCTATAGCCATATAGCTACTATAGTAATGGTTGTACTTAACTGTACCTGGGTAGTTGAACGTTACTCTAGTTGGGTTAAATTCAAAAGTAGTTACAGGACCTGTAATAGCTACTGTTTGTACTTGCGATGAATTATGGATTGTTGCTTTGAACTTGTGAGTACCTGGGAATAGTTCGATTGAAGCTATACCAGAAGCATCTGTTATATTAGGATTCAAGTCCATATAGCTACTGTAGTAGTGATTATACTCGACAGCTACACCTTCTACACCAGTATTCAAATCACAATCTTTAACATGAGCTTCAGCTAAAGCAGTCTGAAAATCAAATGAAGTT
>JBAYUQ010000033.1:0-26423 GCA_041675005.1 Kapaibacterium sp. (SeqCode) | reverse complement strand
TAAAGAAGAAAAAGAAGTTCCTAAATGTCATCAGCAGAAGTCCACTGAAAAGAAAGATTGCTGTAAAAACGATACAGAAGAATTTAAGAATAAAGAACAATCATTAACATATAACAAGCTTGATATTGAACAATTCTCTGTATTACAAGCCGTAATATCATCAATATACATTGCTGAAGATTTACAGATTGCAAACAACAAGCCAGCAATATATGAATCGCCTCCGCAAAAATGGATTGGACTTTGGTATTAGCTCAGCCGCTTCTTGTCTGCTGAAAGTGTCGATTGTGTCATCATTGAGCCGAGCAGCGAACATTCCATAAGCAAGGGTTTGTGCATATATATCAGCGAATCCCTTTGGCTTTAGGTCATGTATTAGTATATCTTTGAACGTCTCGTACTGAGCTTTGAGCGATGTATTCGCTTGTGTTTGCTCATCAGATTCTACTGCTTGTTCTAGTATGTCTTGCAGTAGCCGAGCTTTCGCAGCCATCATAACCGCCAACTTCTTTGATGATTTGATAGTCTGACTAACGAACGTACAGAAGTCTTGTATCAGATTCTCAAACTTACCGAAGTTCTCTGGTAGAGCTTTTACTTTACCATCTACTATTTCACCAATTCGTATCTCGTGCACTATCTCCCCATTTTGGAAGAATTGGAACCACAGGTAATCGGTGATGATTAGATTGTCGAGTGCATTTCTGTATCTACCGAACTGCTCTTTGTATGATTTAGAATTTAGATCTTTGGCTATATCCTTCGCTTCTATATACCCTATCGGTATTTTACCTTTAGTTATAACGTAATCTGGATTACCGCAATCGGTTACGTTAGCAGGTTCGTTTGTTATCTCTACAGTAGTTACCATAGCACGAAGTAGAACTTCTAAATCAGAGCGATAAGTGTGTTCACGAGATATACCAGAAGCATACCGCTTAGCAACAGAGTCAATGTATTGTTGTAAAGTCATAGGTATAGAATTTCATTTTATTAGTTTCCTGTATCGCTAATATAAGGAAAAGAATGAAATGTACGTAATGGGTTTTTGCGATATAATAAAAATGGCTCCCAAAAGAGAGCCACTATATAAGATTTCAAATTAGTCATGCTTTATTTCAATTCCTTCAGAGCATTTAGTATTTCTTTGGGCTCAGCTCGGTTTCTGTAATCAGCATCTAAGAAGGCATAGACTATTTTACCATCTTTGTCTATTACATAAGTCGCTGCTAGAGGTAGAGAATTACTCTCGTCACCATTATATTGGTGGAGATTAAATCCATCTTGGTAGCGTTTTGCTACCGCATCAGTTAACTCATAGACTACTCCATATTCTTTCGCTACTTTATTACCTAAATCGCTAAGAACTTGGAACGAAAGTGAGTTCTTCTCTACTGTTGATAAAGAGCTATCTGGTAACTCGGGAGTTAATGCAAGTAAAGAAGCATCATATTTCTTGAAATTAGGCATTTCTTCTTGTAATCTCTTCAGCGTCAAATTGCAATATGGACACCAACCACCTCGATACCAGATTAGAACAACTGGTCCGCTTTTCAATTCATCATAAAGTCTTACGCTCTCCCCTTTTGCATTTTTTAACTTAAAGTTAGGAGCTTTATCACCTTTGTTCATTGCCTTATCCAATACACCTGCATCAATTACTGCTTGTATCCCAGCTGCATAGTCCTTCTTTTTATCATCATCTGCATTCAATTCGAAGTTGGATTTTTTCTCATCTAGTGAATTTTGCAGAGGAATATACTCTTCAGTATGTGTAGTTTCATATTCCATTTTCTCTTCCTCAGTTTTATTCTCACATGCTAGTAAAGTGAATAGCATTAGTGTTATTAGTATTTTATTCATATTCTCAATCTTATATTATTATTATAAACACCCTACACGTTATCAAGTGTTAATTATTCTTTGAATTAATGAAATGTATATGACATAATCCAAATCTTATTTGCAGACGTATAATATTTAGAACAAAATGTAGTCTATAAATACAAAAAGAGGAAGAAATGAAGCCGTTAAAAATTATTACAATAATCGCGATTAGTGCCATACTAATAGCTTTAGTATATTCGCAATTAGAATCGAAACCAAAGGAAAATAAAAAGATGGAAAAAATGCCTGTCGAAAAAACAGATGCTGAGTGGGAAAAAGAGCTTACACCCGAACAATACAGAGTCTTACGTGAGAAAGGAACAGAAAGACCCGGTACTGGTGAGTACAATCTCCACTTTGCAGATGGAATGTACAAATGTGCTGGATGTGGAAGCAACCTATTCGGGTCAGACACTAAGTTCAAATCTGATTGCGGTTGGCCGTCATTCTCCGAAATTAAAGATAAAAGTAAAATCAAGGAGATTAGAGACACTTCACACGGAATGATAAGAACCGAAGTCGTATGTGCTAACTGCGGTGGGCACCTGGGACACGTATTTGATGATGGTCCTACTCCAACGGGACTTCGTTATTGCATCAATTCGGTTTCATTGGACTTTGCACCCGATACTAATAAAAGCGAAAATAAATGATTGGATTTATAGAGGTGCTAGAGCAAAAACTCAGCTCCGAAGACCAAAGTATAATAGAGAAATGCAACGAAAGATTGGTAGAAGAATTTGATATATCGCTCTCTGCCAGAGAGGAAGTTGGCTATTTCTTGCATTTGGCAAATGGGGGATTGTACCCAAAAGATAACATCTACGATTTTCTCTACAAATTCATTGACTTCTACTACGAGGATGCTGAGTATCTATTCGATTTTGCGAATATAATCCTATATGCTGTTTCCGAAGAGTGGATAGACCCCATTATTGGCTCTCGGCTCATCGGGTCTATATGGACAGTTTTGGGCTACCCTCCCGAGCTGACAGACTTCATAGGTACAGAAGGCGAAGTCGAATATCACGATAATCGCCTAAGAAGCGAGGATATTAGTGAGCCAGAAAAGAAAGAAATAGAAGAAAAACTAGACCAAATACGCACCAAATTACAAGTAATAGCCAAAGATTATGTGGAAAATAATACCTTTTAATCTTAATTCTTTTTAATATTATTCCTACATTTCTTATTTTTGAAGATTAGTAGTTTAAAAATAATAGAAAAACAATGAAAATCGAAACGAAATACTCATTACTCACATTCTACAAATTCGTAGATATTCCCGACCCAAAAGCCGAGGTAGCAAAGCTATACCGCTACACTCGTGATATAGGGCTGCGTGGTCGTATATTCATAGGTGAAGAGGGAATCAATGCACAGGTATCTGGCAATATAGGACAGCTACACGCATTACTTCTTTACTTGGATAATAGTGAGTATTTCAAAGATATACCTGATATAGATACTAAGGCAACTCGTGTAGATGAGCACAAATTCCCTAAAATGATAGTTCGCTACAAAAATGAAATCGTTGCATTGGGTGAGGTTTACTCAGCTGCTGATATAGAAAAAGTTAAAAGTAAGATGAGCGTTGAAGAGTTCAAACAAGTGATGGACGAAGAGAATGACGATTATCTAATACTCGATATGCGTAATAACTACGAATATAAGCTAGGCCACTTCAAAAAAGCAATACCTGCTGGTACAGTTAGTTTCAGAGACTTGCAGTCAATAATAGACCACTACAAAGAGCAATTCAACAACAAGAAAATAATAATGTATTGCACCGGTGGTATCCGTTGCGAAAAAGTCGCTGTGTACTTAGACAATCAGGGATTCAAAGACGTAAAGCAACTAGACGGTGGAGTAGTCAAATACGTAAATAAGTACAATGACGGCAACTGGCTGGGCAATCTATACACATTCGATGATAGAGTAAGTACAGACATAGGCGACGAGAACACGAACGTCATAATATCCGAATGCCACTATACTGGCGAAAAAGCAAAGAATTACTATAACTGCCGCTATGGTCCATGCAATGCACAAATAATAGCAAAACCAAAAGAGTACAGAAAACACATGGGATTCTGCTCCGAGGAATGCTCCCACAAAGCAAAAGAAGACATTCTAATACGCGATGCGAATTTCGATCCTATCCAATATAAGATGCTAAGAAGCGAGATAAAGCAGGACAATAGCAAACGTGAGCAAATAGTAAACGGCATAGAAAAGCACGTAACCGAGTGGCTTGCAGGCGTTGAGTTCAACCACAAAACCCCAGTCAAAGAACAGATTATTTTGCCGGTAGTGGGTTAGGAAAGTTAAAGAAATGTAGAGACGTATTGCTTGTTCTGAGCGGTGACGATGTGCATACGTCTCTGTTAACTCCTGTCACTCAGAGCTAACGAAGTTAGCGAAGAGTCTAGGTTTATTAAAATATTGAAAATAGCTCTTTTCTACCTGGATTCTTCACTGCATTTCGCTTCGCTCCATTCCGTTCTGAATGACCTGGACTATGAAAGCTAGAAGCCCCCATGATAAAGGGGGTTCGTGTGATTTGGAGACAGCCACGTCCTTCCAGTCCTCGCTGTGACATAGTTTGTCAAATCATCATAAGTGAATTAATAATCTAACAACCCTGTTTTTAACTTAAACATAATCAATACGTATCTACCATCATTAGGAGAGTTCAAATTTTCATTTAATTTCTTACTTTGCTACTAATCCATTATCTTTGTATTTTAAAATAGCATCTAATCGATTATCGTTAATGAAGCCATACTTATCTATCGTAATACCAGCATATAACGAAGCTGACAGAATAGAAGCATCACTACAAAAAGCCGTGGATTACCTCGGTCAAAAGGACTATGAGTACGAGATTATTGTGGCTGATGATGGTTCTACTGATAATACAGTAGCTATTGCCAATAGCTTTGGCGACAAGGTAAAAGCTTATGCGTTGCCAAAGAACACGGGCAAAGGCGCTGCTGTTCGAATGGGTATGCTCAAGGCAACTGGCGAAATCCGAATATTCACAGACGCTGATTTCTCGACTCCCATCTACGAAGTCGAAAAAATAATCTATAGTATGAAAAACAATTTCGATATTGTAATCGGCTCTCGTGCATTGGATTATGGTATGGTCAAAGAGCATCAGCCGTTTTACCGTGAGTTCATGGGTAAGACTTTCAACAAGTTCGTTCAGCTAATGGTAATCAAAGGCATCAAGGATACTCAGTGTGGATTCAAAGGATTCACGGCGGCAGCGGCTGAAGATATTTTTTCGAAAGCTAAAATAGATGGATTTAGCTTTGACGTAGAAGCGCTATACCTTGCCAGAAGAGCTGGCTACAAAATAGACGAAGTACCGGTCGAATGGTACAATGATGACAGAAGCAAGGTCAACCCTATCACTGACTCTATTAGTATGCTTCTAGAAATAATGAAAATTAAAAGAATTCATAACTTTTGATAAACCTCAAAGAACTCCTCTCATCTGACGATGATAATATATGGCGAAGAAACCTCATAATACTATGCGTAGCACAGTTTATAGCTATGATTGGTATGAGTGGTGTATTCCCATTTCTCCCCCTTTATGTACGTGAGTTAGGCATCACAGATCCCGATGAAGCAAAATTCTGGTCGGGGATGGTGTTCGCAGGTGTTTACATTTCAGCCGTTATTATGATTCCGATATGGGGCTCACTTGGTGATAAATATGGACGGAAGTTTATGACTGTGAGAGCAATCTTCGGGTTAGCTATATCGGTTGTACTTATGGCTTTTGCTCAAGATGTTTACCAGCTTTTCTTTCTCCGAGTACTCCAAGGTACTATGAGTGGTATGATTGCCTCTTCCTTATCGTTCGTTAGTGCTAACACCCCTGAGAATAAGTCTGGCTATGCCATAGGGTGGCTACAAAGCTCAATAGCTGCGGGGCAGGTATTCGGTCCATTTTTTGGTGGACTAATGGCTGATTTCGTTGGTATCAGGTATGTATTCCTAATTGTAGGAGTTCTGTGTGCATTAGCAGCAGTTCTTGTTCTAGTTTACTTACAAGAACAAGAATTCGTCCGAAGAAAAGATAAAATGTATGGCATTATTTGGAATATAAAATTCATTTTCCGAGAAAAAGTATTTCTAAAGTTAATGGCACTAATAGTGCTTGTACAGATGGGAGTGCAATTTACTATCCCGATTTTTACCTATTTCGTGGAAGAAAAAGGTGCACCACATGACTTACTAGCAACTGTAACTGGCATTCTTTTCGGAGTTGTAGCTGTTTTCAATATAATTTTCTCTCCGAAATGGGGCAGGCGAAATGACGCTAAGATATGGCAGAAAACCCTCAAAATATCGGCAGCTATATCGGCACTTATGTACTTGCTTCATATATTTGCACCGAATTTCTATTATCTAATTCCTATAAGGGCTGTAATAGGAATATTCTATGCAGCACTTATACCAACACTTTATTCGGCACTAAGTAAGAGGACTATCCCTCAGCAAAAAGGCGGGATAATGGGATTGGCTTCGGGAGCGAATCTACTCGGCTCACTGATTAGCTTCTTGTTTGCTGGATTAGCTGGCTCACTATTCGGGATGGATTGGAATTTCGTAATTTCGTTTGGATTGCTTATTATTGTAGCACTAATAGCCCATTTTTCTCCATTAGATAAATACCAAAAAGAAGCATTATCAAAATGAAAAAGCCATTGATTACATCCATTTTTACTGCACTTTTATTATTACTTTGGTATGCAAATAAGCCAGATGAGACCCAAGAACTAACGCAAGTTGGGTATAAACATTATAACTCATTGCAGATGCCGAGTTATATAGAAGAAGCGACTGTACTTAAAAAGCATGGCTTCACCATCGGTTTTTCCAAAAAGTACAAACACGCATATTGGGTGGCATATCAGCTAAAATGCAACGAGACCAATGGCATAGTGCCAAGATCAAATTATTTTAAAGAAGACCAGGTACTTGGTAAATACAGCCCTAACACCGATGATTACTATGCCTCTGGGTATGACAAGGGACATTTGATACCAGCTGGTGACAATAAATCAGACCCAGTAGCTATGGACGATAGCTTCCTAATGTCAAACGTTTCGCCGCAAATCCCTGCTTTCAATAGAGGTATTTGGAAAAGACTAGAAGAACAAATAAGAGTTTGGGCTTGCGAATATGACTCACTTTACATAATCACTGGTGCCGTTCTTGACCCAGATTTAACTCTCTTAGGTAAAAGCAGAATAGCAATCCCCGATTATTACTACAAATCTATACTGCTATATAGCAAATCACATCAATCGATGGTAACATACTATATGTACCAATACACCAAAGATGACAATCTGAACAACTTCGTTATCACTACCGATTCCCTCGAATCAATCTTGGGCTACGACTTATTCCATAATCTAGATGATTCAGTAGAGGCAGTGTTAGAAAGTAGGTTAGATACTACTTTCTGGAAGATTAAGTAGAATATTATTTCGGTCTAAATAAAATCCAAAAACTTATTGGTAATAGAATCGCAGAGGGCATAACCCTTTGAGGTTAGCTTATAATGTGTCTCAGATTCACTGATGAATTCCTTGTCAATTAGCTCGTTCATAAATTTATCTGCTTTTTCGAAAAAGCTAGGAATTTGTATTTCTATCTTTGCTTTATTTGGTGGAGCTATAGTCAAAAGTAAGAAAATAGCTTTGGCAGTACCAATTGTGGCAGTATTTTTGTCAGATTTGGTTTTAGGACTGCATGAATTAATGATTGCCGTTTACCTTTGCTTAGGCATATTTATGTATATGGGAATGAAGCTAAATAGAAAAAACAGTAAATCAGTAGCAACTAATGCTATAGCTTCGGCGGTTATTTTCTTCAATGTTACAAATTTTTCAGTTTGGGCATTCGGTGGTATATATGAGCAGAACCTAAGTGGATTGATGCTTTCTTATTCTCTTGCTCTTCCATTCTTCAATTGGAATATGCTATCAACATTGCTATTTAGTGGTGTACTATTCGGTGCTTATAGTTTATTTGAAAAATATAGCTTTACTGAAGCTAAAGTACAAGAAATAAGAATAAACGACAAGTATTGTTGTCCAAAATATTAAGCAAATAAATTAAAACTCCGAAAGTGATTTCGGAGTTTTTTTTTGATTATAAATATAATAATATTAATTAATTTGTAACTAATATTATAATAAGCTGTTATAATATTATTGGTATCTAAATTTAGGAAATAAAAAAGATGAAATCCAAACTACTTTTAATATTACTCATATTTCTTCAGTCATTTGTAGTAACTTTTTCGATTGAATTTGAGTTAGAAGAAATTACTTTACCTTATGATACTCTTGAAATTGAAGGTGTCTCAGCTACAGGTAGTACTATAACCTGCCTTGCAAATAATAGAATATATTGGTCTGAAGATAATGGTGTTAATTGGAAAATCGTGTTTTCAAAGTCCAATAAAATCTATGATTTCTTTGCGTTGAATCCAAAAGTATTATTTTTATCAGGAAACAATGGTATTATATTTCGATCTACAAATTACGGTGAAACTTGGGATGATATCAGTGTAGATTCTAATGTTAACATAACTCATATTACCGCTAAAAATATTGACGATTATCTTGCCGTTTCAACTTCTAAAAGTATATTTCATACTACTAATAGTGGAGCTGACTGGGTAACATATTTTAATAACAGAAGTTATCAAAATTACGACTTAATTTTCAAAGAGGATAAATATATATTTGGAGCAGCTTCAGTTGTAATTGAAATTATCCCAAAACATGCTAATCTTTTTTACAGAGTAGGAACATATTTAAATGAATTTAATGGTAATGCTTGGAAGTTTAAAGTTTATGAAAATGAATATATTAAAACTCCTACTTATTTACCCTTCCATAAATTCATGAAACTTAAAGATGAGCTTTTTATAGCTTCAAATAACAGATTATCTAGGGAGTATTTTGAGGGAACTACTGCTTATTTTAAAGCAAGCGATACTATAGTAAATGCTTTTCTAATAGGAGATAACCTATTAGTAGTTGGTAATACTGGTAAATATTATGAAATGAGTTTTAATGATTTTATAGAATGGAAATCGTATTATACTGAAATTGATTATTTGGAAAAAAGCATAGGCATTGAGAAAATTATCTCAATATTTGAAATCGATAATGGGTTTATAATTGGTTCTGATAAATCAAGAATTTATAAAGCTAAAATTAATAATATTGCATCTAGTATAAATAATGACAGATCAAACATTTCTAATCTTGACATCAAATATGATGAGAATAGAATTAGAATAGTATCTAAAGAGATAATAATTAATGTTGAAGTTTTTGATTTGATGGGAGGAAATGTTATTGCTAAATCTGATATAAACGCCTTCGAATATACATTAGATACTAGTGGTTTAGTAAAAGGATTATATATATTAAGAGTGAATAATATAAGTTATAAGTTCTTGAAACGGTAGATGCACCATCAACGATTATTTAGTCAACCTCCATCATTGGATGAAAACACACTATATAAAATCCAAAAACTTATTGGTAATAGAATCGCAGAGGGCATAACCCTTAGAGGTTAGCTTGAAGTGAGTTTTGGTTTCAACTATAAATTCTTTATCAATCAGCTCTTTCATAAAGATGTTAGATTTCTCAAAGAAGTTAAGCATTTGCTTACCTATCTTTGCTTTATCTAAACCCGATGCTCTCAATCCAAGTACAATCAGCTCTTCTGAATAGTCAGACTCATGTAATTTGACTGAATCTATGATTGATAACTTCCCATTGCTAAGTATCTCATAGTACATTTGTAGATTACTTATATTTCTATATCTGCTTCCCTCAAAAAAGCCGTGTGAAGATACTCCAAACGCTAAGTACTCTCCGCTATTCCAAGTATTTAGATTGTGTCTGCACTTGTTGTTCGTTTTTGCGAAATTTGATATTTCGTAATGATCAAAACCTCGGTTCGTAAGTATCTCAATAGCAGTGAAGTACATAAACTCATCTACTTCATCATTATATTTTACGACTTTACCTGATTGCATCTTATTCCAAAGTGGTGTGTTCTCTTCGAAAGTCAGATTATAAGTAGAGAAGTGATTAGTTCCCAAATCAAGTGCTTTCTCTATAGAGTACGTCCACGAGGCAAGAGATTGCCCAGGGACAGAGAATATCAAATCAAGATTCACTGTCTCTATACCGCTATTAACGGCGTCAGCAACTACTTTCTCTGCTAATCCCGGGGAGTGGTTTCTCTTGAGTATGCCCAACTCTTTTTTTACGAAGCTCTGAACACCTATACTTATACGATTAATCCCAACTGATTTATACTCATTCAGCTTTTGTGCATCTATTGAAGCTGGATTCGATTCCATACTGATTTCAGAATTTGGTAATACTGTAAAGCATTCTTTGACTTTGCTGAGAATAGTTTCTAGCTGAGTCGGAGTTAGAAGTGAAGGAGTTCCACCACCTAAAAATATATTATCTATTATTAATTCATTGGTGTGAATTGATTTGAATAGTTCGAATTCCATTACCAGATAGTCCACGTATTTTTCGATGTAAGTATCTTGATTTTTAATGATGTAGAAATCGCAATAGCTACAAATAGTAGCACAGAAAGGTATATGTATGTATAGTCCTCTGATCATAGTAGAATAGATTGATTTATAAATATGGGTAATAGAATAGTTGTAAACTAACCAATTTATATGGTGTAGCCGTAAATAAAATATTATCCGGGAATAGTTATATTGGAATCTAAAACTTACTATATTATTAAATGAAATTAACTCGAATACTAATTGCTATTGCTTTTCTTTGCTTTATCCTTATAGGATGTAGCTCTTCAAAGGTTAGCTATTCCCCACCGGAATATATAACTTTACAAAGTACTAATATTGAAACTGAATCTTCAAACTCACTTATATTAATTGGAGATACACAAAGAACGGGTTGGTTAGAAAGTTATTTACTATTTCGTGAATCGAACGATTCTGTACAATTCGAATTATTTAAGAAAATAGCTTCTTTAGATAAGAAACCTTCATTCATAGTGCATCTTGGGGATATGGTTTTTGATGCTTCTTCTGATGATGATTGGAGATACTTTGATCGTTCTACAACTGCTGTCAGGAATGAGAATATCCCGTTAGTACCAGTTCTAGGGAACCACGAATACTTTGGAGATTCCGAGACTGGCTCACTGAATATAACGAATCGATTTCCTGAATTGAAAGATTCATCTTGGAGGTCATTCTTGTTCAAAAATATAGCATTTATTCTCTTAAATTCTAATACCGATATTTTTGATGAAATGAGTCAGAGACAAAATGAATGGTATAATAATGAACTAAATAGATTTGATTCAGATAATGAAGTTAAGCATATAATCGTTGTTACACATCAACCTCCATTTACAAATGGAACAGGGGTAGGTTTTGGTGATGATGAATTTGCAAAGAAGAACTTTGTAGAATTATTTAATAAAAGTAAAAAAGCACAACTATTTATTTCGGGACATTGCCATAATTATGAGCATCTATTAATTGATGGAAAGCATTTCATAGTCTCTGGTGGTGGTGGTGGCCCAAGAAGAAGTATTGATTTGGAAGGTGAATATAAAGATATTACAAACGGTGAAGAAAAAGATAAGTCTATTAGAGATTTTCACTTCATCGAAGTTACTGTATTGAATGACACTCTGATTTTTGAGACTCACAGGTATAACAAAGAAACTAACGAATGGAGAGAGGGAGATGAATTTCAGATTAAACCCTGATTCTAAGATTATTCGTTGAGGAAAGCAATAGAAAAAGTCTTAAAATTAAACTTAATAATAGCTTTTCCGTCTAATACATCATGATCTACATAGCCAAACTCACGCGAATCTACGCTATTGTCAGCATTATCACCAACTACAAAAAAGTTCCCATCACTATCCACATCTTTTACTCTTTTGATTAGCAGTTCATTATCATGTTCGAATGTAATTATTTCTTTGGGTTCTGGGTCTTTGTAATTGATTCCAAATATATCATAAGCGAGTTTACTAATTAGTATTACATCGCCTTTTTCTAGGGTAGGAACCATTGATTCGGAAGCAACGACTCGAAAGTCAAGTATAAACGCTTTTATAAAAAGAATAAGACATACTGCTAGTATAATAGTAAACAGTATGTCTTTTATTGATTTCAAGATTAATCTATTAGATTACCGATTCTATTGAACCTGATTGTAGAAAGTTTGTCGAAGAAACTACCAAATGGCATATTAGTATCCCACGACCAATAAACTATTACTGGAGTTCCAGTTACATTCTCATAAGGAATAAAGCCCCAAGAACGACTATCCAAACTATTACGTCTGTTATCACCCATACCGAAGCAATAATTTCTCTCTACTGTATAGCTTGTAATTGGCTTATCATCTACGAACACACTTTGATTATCAAAAGTTACTTTGTGACCTTCTCTTAGTATGAAAATTCTCCATCTATCTATATTCTCTCTAGATATAGGAATTACATCACCTTCCTTAGGTATAACTAATGGACCGTAGTTAGATTGAGTCCAATCCGTTCCTATTGGGAATGCAGCAGGTACATTTGGGTTATTGCTAGCACTAAAGTTAACGTGCTCAGGAAGCGGCTGCTTCTCACCGTTTATGTATATTACTTCATTTATTATCTGAATAGTATCACCAGCAGTAGCTACACATCTTTTGAGGTAATACTGAAATTCCTGTGCCTCAATTAGATCTCTATCACCTGGATAGATGAATACTATCACATCACCTTTCTCAGGATCTTTGATACCTGGGAATTGGTAGAATGGTAGTTCTTGATTTATAAATGGAATAACTTGCGGTGTAGTTGGACCATATATGAATTTGTTGACGAACAAAAAATCACCCGTCATTACTTCATTTTCCATAGAACCCGTTGGTACTACGAATGATGCAACCAATAGACCATTGATAATCATCACAACTATTACTGCACCCAAAATCGTCTTTCCGAAAGAAAATGCTTTTTCCCCAAAAGACATACTCTTCATCTTTTCGCGTTGTAATTCTTTCTTTTTCTTACGGTTTGCTAAATACTCTTTGACGGACATAATTCTTCATTCCTAATCGATTGATAGCACGGCGTGGAAGGCCTCTTGTGGCACTTCGACACTACCTATTATTTTCATACGCTTTTTACCTGCTTTTTGTTTCTCAATTAGCTTACGTTTACGCGAGATATCACCACCATAACATTTGGCAGTTACGTTCTTTCGCATAGCACTAATATTAGTACGAGCAACAATTTTATTTCCGATGCCTGCTTGTATTGCTACATCAAACATCTGCTTAGGTATTAATTCTTTCAATTTTTCACAAATTTTCTTACCCCACGAGTGAGCTTTATTTCTGTGGACGATATATGATAATGCATCGACAGTTTCGCCATTCAGCATTATGTCTAGCTTAACTAGATCGCTTTCTTTTTCTTGTGAAAACTCGTAATCTAGCGATGCATAGCCACGTGAAGTAGATTTCAACTTATCGTAGAAATCGAAAACGACTTCTGAAAGTGGAATCTCAAATATAAGTTCTACTCTAGTTTCGGATAAATACTTTTGGTCAACTATTTCAGCACGTCTTTCCATACATAGTGACATAATGTTACCAACGTATTGGTCTGGAGTGATAATCTGAGCTCTGATATATGGCTCGCGTAGAGAAACAATAGATACTCTATCAGGCATCTGAGCAGGATTATCTATATAAACAATGTCACCATTTGTCTTAGTGACATTATATCGCACGTTCGGTACTGTTGTAATGATTGTCTGGTTGAACTCTCGCTCTAATCGCTCTTGCACTATCTCCATGTGAAGAAGACCAAGGAAACCACAACGGAAGCCAAAGCCAAGAGCTGTAGAAGATTCTGGTTCGAATGTTACAGCACTATCGTTCAGTGATAGTTTAGACAATGCTTCTCGCAATAATTCAAATCCATCAGAATCAGTTGGATAAATACCGGAGAAAACCATTGGCTTAACTTCTTTAAAACCACCAATTGCTTCAGTAGCTCCTCCTTTTACGTGTGTGATCGTATCACCGACTTTCGTATCAGAAAGCCCTTTGATAGCAGCAGTTATATAGCCTACATTACCAGCAGAAAGAACTTTAGTTCTCTCTCGTTTCATTTTCATAACTCCAACTTGCTCAACTATATGTTCAGTTTTGTTGGACATAAATACAATTTTATCATTTTCTTTTATCTCACCATCGATAACTCTGATATTAACTACGACACCTTGGTAAGGGTCGAATATAGAGTCATAGATTAGTGCTTTTAGTGGAGCAGTTGGGTCACCCTTAGGTGGAGATATTCGTGCTACAATTGCTTCCAATATATCGATAACACCCATACCAGATTTACCTGATGCCTCGATTATATCTTCTTCCTTGCCACCGATTAGCTCAAGAACTTGCTTTTTCACATTATCCTTAGTAGTAGCTGCGGCAGGTAAATCAATTTTATTTAATACAGGAATAATATCTAGGTCATTCTCTATAGCCATATATAGATTACTAATAGTCTGAGCTTCTACGCCCTGTGTAGCATCTACTACAAGTATAGCACCTTCGCAAGCGGCGAGTGAACGAGACACTTCGTAAGAGAAATCAACGTGACCGGGAGTATCAATTAGGTTTAGCTTATATATTTCGCCATTCTTAGCTTTGTAGTCCATCTGAATAGCGTGTAACTTGATAGTAATACCCCTTTCTTGTTCTAGGGCATTATTGTCTAAAATCTGAGCGTGTATCATTTCTCTTTGGGTAATTGCACCCGTAACTTCAAGTATTCTATCAGCTAAGGTCGATTTACCATGATCAATGTGAGCAATAATACAAAAATTTCTAATGTTTTTCATCAAATTCCGATTTATGTAAGTTACAAAGATAATAAAGCGTTGCGTCTAAGACAACGTATTATTTCATTATTTATCGGATTGGAAGTGAAAATAATCGGTTTTGAAATTAATTAAAGTTTACAATTGCATTAGAATGGGAAATAATGAGCCCCAGAGGGACTTAATATCTGTAGCTCAACACTAATCTATCAAGCCAAATACTCAATACTCTGATTATAATTCCTAGACTCTTTCTTTATTTAAGATCAGGGTGACGTGATTGTTCTGCCAACTCCCACAAAGGAGCACAGTTCTTTGTATTGCCGTTGGCTTTAGCCAACGGATAACAAGTCAACTATCCAAAATTGAACTGCTACTTGAGTTCGCCTGGACTCTTCGCTAACTCCTTTAGCTCTGAGTGACGTGTTTACACGGAGGTTGGGGGATTTAGAGACAGCCACGTCCTTTCAGTCCTCGCTGTGACATAGACTTATCAAATCATCATATCTATCTTTATCATCTTGTAATCTTGTTCAGAATGATTTTGAGGGAATACTAAAACTCTTTTTTATATTCAAGAAAACTATTATATTTGAAAAATAAACCGTTTAGAAAAAGCTGTATTTTAAATATTTTGGGAGAGAGCTAAAATGAAAGACTTTGATGATGATGAAATAGAAATTGGAATTGAAGAAATTGAATTTAGAATGATTATGGGTAACTCTATGGTTCATCTAGATAAACTCCTTGAAAATATTTTTTGTACTTGCGATTCAAATAATAACAGATTAATCAATTATAGAATCTACTTGAACGATTTGAATGACGTAGTTCTTAAAGGATCTTGTAGCGCCTGCCAGAGTCCAGCAGCAAGGTATATAGAAACAGGCGAAGATAAAGTTAGTAGCAAAGTAGCAGGTAGAATATGGAAGAAAAGGGCCAATTGATAACGATAAATCAGCAATAGAGTTACCTAGACTCTTCTACCGTCTGCGACGTTATCAGTGTGACGTGATTGTTCTGCCAACTCCTACCGGAGTTGCTGTGTTAGGATGGTCATCAGATGCTACTAATATTGAACTGCTACTTGAGTTCGCCTGGACTCTTCGCTAACTCCGTTAGCTCAGAGTGACGTATTTACAGGGGTTTGGGGATTTAGAGACAGCCACGTCATTTCAGTCCTCGCTGTGAAATAGACTTATCAAATTATCGTGTCTATCATTATCATCCTGCAATCTTGTTCAGATATAAACAAAAAAAATCCCGCCAAAAGCGGGATTTTTCATTTTCTTGCATCTGTAAAGATAGTAATTATCTAGAGTAAAACTCGACAACTAGAGGAATCTCAACTTTGATTGGAATATCTTCGATATCTGGAACGTGTAATAATTTTGCAGTGAAATCTGCTTTATTCACATCTAAGTATGAAGGATTACCAGAGCCACGTACAGCTTCTTGCAATGCTTCCATTTTTTGAGCTTTTGGCTTAACAGACAATACATCGTTAACTTTAACGAAGTAAGAAGGTCTGTCCATTTTTCTACCGTTTACTAATATGTGACCGTGAGCAACATACTGTCTAGCAGCATACATAGTACGAGCAAAACCCGCTCTGAAGATTAATGCGTCTAGTCTGTGTTCTAGTTGTTGCATCATCAAAGTACCAGTGTTACCGTCCAATCTAGTTGATTCTTTATATGCTTTAAGCATTTGTTTTTCACTAACATTGTATTGTAATTTTAGTCTTTGTTTCTCAAGCAACTGCTTTCCGTAATCAGACATTTTCTTACGTTTTTTGCTGTTCCCATGTTGTCCCGGAGGATATGGTTTTTTACCAGCAACTTTTGTTGCTTTAGCGTCCATGTTAATCCCAATCTTACGAGATAACCTAGCTTTTGGTCCAGTATAGTTCATTGTATTACCAAAAAATTTTGTTTTTTATTTTTTTAATTCTAATAAGACTACAAATATAATAGCTTATATATAATTTACAAAGAAAAATAAATCTTATTTCTAAATTTATCGCTTTTTCGCTATTTATAACTTAGCCGTATCTCATATTCTACGGGGTCAGAAATGCCTAATTTCTCGAATGCTCGGAGGCGGAGACCGCATGAGTCGCACTTGCCACACGCCTTTTCATTGTTCTTGTAACAACTCCAAGTTTTATCAAAAGGAACACCCAATTCCAAACCTCTACTTATTATTTCATCTTTCCCCATATCTATGATAGGAGTGATTATTTTAATGTTCGTTTCTGGTTTTGTTCCCTTTTCTATTATTTTCTCGAAGGCATCGAAAAAATCGCGACGAGTATCGGGGTAACCGCTACTATCTTCGTAAACGGCACCTATATAAAGAGCTGTCGCGCCTATTACCTCTGCCCAACTTGTTGCCATAGCCAATATATTAGCATTTCGGAATGGGACGTAACTAGACGGTATTTCATTTGAATCCAAGTTAGCATCCGTTATCTCTATTCGCTCATCTGTTAAGCTAGAGCCGCCAATCTGCGATAGGAAACGCACATCAGTCACCATACTGCTGACTGCACCGAAGTGATTGCATAGCTCATCGAATTGCTTTAGCTCTCGCTTCTCGGTTCTCTGTCCGTAGTTCAGGTGGAGGCAAGCTATATCGTAACCGCTTTCTTTGGCGATAGCCGCCGTCACCGCCGAATCCATACCACCACTGAGTAATACTACTGCTAGTTTTGACATTTCAGTAATTGTTATTTATAAAAATGCAAATTAAGTAAAAGTGGGGAGAATTCTAATGAAGGGTTACTCTACAATATGATAACAGAGCCATAAGTATTAAAAATTTTCAATTAAAATGTGCTTTTTTTAGGTTACATTTGTTAATAGTAAATATCATTATTTCAATTTGGAGAAAACCATGAAAAAACTAATACTAATTATTCTAGTTTGTGTGCTATCAACTCTTTCCCTTTCAGCAAGTATTTGGGAGAGGGTTGATGGTCCTTATGACTATGCTTTTATAGCAGATATTTTTGAATTTAATAACCAACTATTTGCATCTAGTAATTCAGATTTTGCAAACTACCAATTTAATGATGAGACTGAGTGGGAAATTTCTAACCTAGAATTGCCTTCAAATAGAAGCATTCTTTTTTTTAAACAAGAAGATAGTATTGTTATATTTTCTACTATCGTAGAACTATATTTATCGACTAATTATGGTGTATCTTGGATGAGCATAAGAGATACATTAGATGGTATTGTTATCTCTCGTTTGCAAGATGCGCTCATAGTTGACAATAAAATATTTGCTTTTTCAGAATATGGTTCTTCCAAAAAACTTTATATGTATGATTTATTGACTGGAAAATGGGACACAATAAAAACGGTTAGTGAAGAAACAGTTTTATCTAATACTATTACTAGAGATAAAAATTATTTATTTTCTGCCTCTTATGGGAATCCTCAAATTCCTAATTCAGATTATGGTCTTTTTATATCGAGTGACAATGGTGAATCATGGGAAAAATCTAACTTTAATGAAACAAGGATAAAATCTTTTGTCGTCCACAATAGTATTCTTTTTGCCTGTGGTTTGGATAAACATTTATATAAAAGTTCAGATTATGGAGAAACTTGGGGAGTAGATACGAACTTAATTCTACCTGTTGATTTGTTTTATTCATCAGGTGATTATCTATATGCGGCAGTTAATTCTGTTGGCATACAAGATGGAATTGGAACTGGTGTTCATATTTCTACAGACAATGGTCAAACTTGGGAAAGAAGGCATGATGGAATAGAGCTTACAAATATAAAGCAATTCCTTGAATTCAATGGTGTACTTTACTGTCAAAATGAAAATAAGTATTTATTCAATACTACAAATCAAGGTAAAGTATGGGAGAAATGTAAAGCCATGACTGATAGTCTTGTATCTTATAGTTTTCATACTAATCAAGATACCCTGTTAGTAGCTACATCTGGGAGAAATGGGTTACATTATTCAACGAGTGAAGGAACTAATTGGCAACTCTTAGGAAATGGTTTAAAGGGCATCAATTTGAAAGTTCACCAACGAGATAGTATTTATATTACAATTGTATCTGGCTATCAAAATATTGGACTATCAAATGATTTTGGTAAAACATGGAATGAAGTTGGAATTGGAGTCTCTGATCCATTTAGAACAATTATAAAAGATGTTGAATACATCGGTGGTGATACTTTGATTGTTGCTACATTATTTGGGACAAGAATTACAACTGATTTTGGTAAAACATGGAATGGATTTCAAAACGAAATTCTTAAATCTGATTATGCAACTACAAATATATTAAGGATAGATAATAAAAAACTATTGATAGTTGCTGAAGATAAAGGGTTATTTAAATCCTTTAATAATGGTCTAGAATGGGAAAAAGTACCTACTGATTTTCAGACGTTATATTCAACAAAATTCGAAACTTTTGAATATCATGATGGTAAAGTTTATGCTTTCCTTCCTAATCATGGCCTGTTTTACTCAGAAGACGAAGGTTTAACATGGGACGAATTTAATTCTGAAATTTCTTTAAAAGGCAGTGATAATGGTTTGGTCTTTTATGGAGAATATACAATAGTATCGTCAAAGGATGGTGTATTAGTATCAAATAATGAAGGAGAGAATACGACCTATTATGAAATTGAAATATTTGCTTCAGATGATTCATTTGAAACAATTGTAAAAGATATAGCAATACAAGGTGAATATATATTGGTAGCCAGCGGGGATGGCGTTTGGCGTTCAAAGCTCTCAGATCTTGGAATAGTCAAATCCTCTGTCGATTCAGAATTAATACCCAACTCTTATTATCCTTATCCCCAACCAGCTCATTCGGAAGTAACTATTGAGTTTGGTAATTACAATTTAGTGGATAAGAATATATCTATATACAATGTAGAAGGTAAAGGGCTTAGAAATCAAATAATAAGAATAAATAACAATTCTATAATTTGGGACTGTTCTGCTGTACAGCCAGGTATTTACCTAATCAATATAAAGCACGGCTCAGAAGAGAAGGCAGTAAAAGTTGTTGTGGAGTAGGAAGATGAAGAACGTGATTACAATAATATCAATTTGGAGAAAATCATGAAAAAACTAATACTAATTATTCTAGTTTGTTTGCTATCTAGCCCAATCCAATCCCAGATATGGGAGCAAATCGCTACGCCTTATGATTATATCAAAGTCAGTCTAATTACTAGCATGAACGATGATATTTATATAAATAGATTTGACCCTACATCTGAAAAAACTCATAATTATAAATATGAAAAAAACAAATGGGTAAGAGCCGAAGATGATACTCTTTATGATTATTTCGGTGCTGCATATAGAATAGAACAAAATAAAAATAGAGTCTTGATAAGCTGTAGAGAAGGCATTTTTAAATCATCTGATTTTGGAGAAAATTGGGGTAGAATAGAGGATAAAACAAATCTAGGGTCTAAAGTAAAGGATTTTGTAATATCAAAGAATAATTTTTTTACAGTAAGTCTGACTCAAGGGGAGTTATTTAGATTAAACCTTGATTCAAATAAATGGGAATTATTAAAAGAGGTTAGGAAAGATACAACTTTAGATATGTATGTAAAAGGAGTCGAATCAAATAGTACTTATATATTTGCATTTCAGCAAAGAGTAAATCACCCAATAGTAATATCAGATACTCTTGAAGGTGGTCTCTATATATCTAATGATGAAGGTATTACTTGGGGTAAAACTTTAATAGACACTTCTATTACATCAATATATGCAACTGATGATATACTAATAGTCAGCACTGCATTTGGTAATGTACTTAGGTCAGAAGATAACGGCAAGACGTGGACTTTAGAAACTCTAGGTGCTTTAATTTCTGATTATTTTGATGATGGAGATAGAATATTAGCTAGTTCAAATCCACTCGGTATATTAGAATCAAGGGATAAAGGGAAATCATGGCAAGTTCTAAGTGAAAAATTTGCTATCTCTAAAATCTATAAGAAGGCTGATAAATATTTCTTTTTAGGAGTAGGGAATTTAGTTTTTGAAATAGATAGTTTGTTTACGGATATAGAGCATACAAACCTAGTTTATGAAAATACAAAAGTCAATCGTATTTATAATCACAATGATACCTTACTAGCAGTAGGAACATTCAAAAGAGGTGTACAGTATTCAACAGATTATGGAGAAAGTTGGGACTCCTATTATCCTTTTTTAGAAGAAGAGCAAACAAATATATATAGTTTCCATAGCAAAGATAATCAAATATATTTAAGAGCACCTTATGCTATTTATTCATCTACAAACTACGGCAAAACATTTGAAAATATTCCATTATACGGTGAATATCAAAATTTACTAATATTGGAAGATAAGATATTGCTCTATGGGAATAATGGTCATGTGATAAGTAGAGACTATGGCAAAACTTTTTCAATGATGGATACTACTGTATTAAAAAAGGATTTCAAGATATTTAAAATGGTGGAAACTGAAAATGGGGATTTATTAGCATTTTCGCAGTTTGATGGTGTTTTCAAATCATCAGATAATGCTGAGACTTGGACACAATTAGTTGAATCATTACCTACAGGTAATACTTATGCTGGCGTTTATGATTTCTACGAATTTGGTGGGAACTATTATGCTTTTAACTCTTACCCTGCATTATTATTCAAATCAACAGACAAAGGAAAATCATGGGATATAATAGATATTGAACTATTTAATGAAATCCAATATTTCTCGGTAGTAATGATAGATGAGAATAATATCTTGATTTCTAGTTATGGAGAAGGATTAAAAGGTTTGAGAATTACAAATGATCAAGGCAAGACGTGGCAACTAGTAGAAAGTAATTTACCACCATTATCAGAAGATGTACATTCATATAGAATAGTTGGGATGTTTGAAAACTATGTAATTCTTGATATAACTATTTCAGCACGTTTAATAGGTCAAGCAGAATTATATAGAGCTTCATTTGAAAATCTGGGTGTTGTTACAAGCGTAGAAGAAAAACAAAAAACTCTAGTCACCTCTCCCCCTTATCCCCAACCCGCACGCTCTGCTGTTACTATCGAGTTTGGTGATTATGCATTATCAAAGCAAGATATTACCATCTATAATATAGAAGGCAGAGAGATAAAAAAACAAGAGATAACGATTAACAATAACTCATTAACTTGGGACTGTTCTGCTGTTCAATCAGGTATATACCTAATCAATATAAAGCACGGCTCAGAAGAGAAGTCAGTAAAAGTGGTGGTGGAGTAGGGAGATGAAGAACTTGATTACAATTAGCTTGTTTTTAAATAACTGTTAGGATTAGTTGAAGGAATTGTTTGTTTCTATAAACACCCCGTCAGCCACGCTTTGCGTGTCTGCCACCCCTCTTTCGCAAAACTTCGTTTTGCTTAAAAAGGGGAATTTCATCGTAGATAATCCAAGAATATGATAGTAAGAATAACTTTTTAAGCACTCTTCTAAACCTACACCGCAGTAAAGTAGTCGTGGGCAGTATCTTGGTGGATTTGGAGCACACCTGCCCTCATCATGCGTATCATCAGCCGTTCTGCTCGGCGGCGTGATATATTCACCAGCTTTGCGAAATCGTTCACTGTTGCTCTTTCGTTTTTCTCGAGATATTCGAATAGTGCCTTTTCGTTGCGACCTATTACTATTTTCACACCATCCTCTTCCGTATAGCTATCGTCTTTATTCAAAAAGCGGAGTGCCCGAGCCATTTCGCTGCTCGCCATCACTGACTTTTCGCCTACACGTATGTAAGCTCTCTTTATAGTTTGTCCTTGTTCGTTTTTGGTAAGTAGGTTGATGGGTTTGTTCGTGCTTTCTTCTATTTCTGCGACTACTAGTTCTAGTCCCATTATGTTTATGTGTGATATTAGTGGGGTGATTGGTGGCTCCAAATCAAAATCGCACGCAGTTCGTATTAACTCGGCTTCTGTCTTCTCGCTCATAACTCCGCAGATAGTGGCATCATCATCTACCCCAACTATCAGCACTCCGCCCTTTGTATTGGCGAAGGCACATAGCTCCTTGGCTATTTTGTGGGTTTCTGTTAGTTTCCTTTTGAACTCTACTGTCGAGGTTTCACCACCCTCTATCAGTCGCATGAGTTTCTTTTTATTCATCTTCGGACTGCTTCCGTCTTTTTATACTAGAACATCTGGCGAACAATTATATTTTACTTTTCTTGCTTTCCGTTGGCTCGTATTCGGTTCCGTCTGGATTTATCATAGGGTAGAAAGTATCTAGCTCTCCCCTTTTTATTTTGTTCAATTTTTTCTTGCCCAGTGCTCTTTTGATTTGAGTTATTCTATCGAAAAACAGAATCCCTTTTAGGTGATCATATTCGTGTTGGATAACCCTAGCTAATATATCATCAGCTTCCAAAGTATGTAGCTTCATATCTACATCGGTGTATTGCACTTGCACAGCAGCTGGTCTATCCACATCCTCATAGTATTTCGGAATACTCAAGCACCCTTCTTGATAAGTAGTTATCTCATCATCGAACGAAAGGATGATCGGGTTAATCATAACTATTGGAGTATATTTCGATTTATCTTCATCACCAGTATTAATATCTACTGTATAGATAGCACGCCTGTCACCGACTTGGTTAGCAGCTAGACCAATACCATCGGCATTGTACATAGTAGCTAGCATATTGTCAGTAAAATCTTTCAGTTCTTGGTCGAATTTCTCTACCGTTTGAGCTTTTTCCCTTAATATTGGGTGAAAACAATTATATATTCTTAAAATTGACATATAAATACTTAAAATACATTCGTAAATTGTAAAAAAATAAAGTTCAATATAAAAAAGTAAGACGATTAAAATGAAGATATTAGTTATTGGTTCTGGAAAAAGTGGATTATCGGCAGCATTATTGGCTATTAGAAAGGGACACAGCGTGTTTTTATCAGAGTTGAACTCGAGTGCTGAAACCCCAGAACTAACCGAAAAATTGATAGAAAAAGGAATTGGCTACGAATTTGGGAAAAACAGTCTCGATAATCTAAGTCAATACGATTTATGTATTTCCTCTCCAGGTGTTCCACCAAACGCACCTATTATAATAGAGCTAGAAAAACAAAATATCAAGATAATCTCCGAAATAGAGTACGCTTACCTGAATTTGTCGGCAAAAGTTCAGATAATAGGAATAACTGGAACTAACGGAAAAACAACAACTGCTACTCTGATGGCACATATTATAGCATATTCGGGTAGAAGTGTAAAACTAGTTGGCAATGTCGGATTACCAATGGCGGAAGTTGCAGACTCAGTAACCGAAGATGATATACTAGTAGTGGAGCTGTCGAGTTACCAACTGGATAGGATAGATACGTTCCGTCCTGATGTAGCTGTTATTATGAATATAACAGAAGATCATTTGTCGTATCATGGTAGTTATGAACAATATACGAAAGCAAAGTGGAAAATTACTTCCAACCAAATTGCCGAGAATTTATTAGTTTTGAATTGTGACGATGAGATTTTAAACTCAATACTTGAAAAAAAGCCGCAAGTTTCTGGTGGGGAAATATTGGAAACTAAGGCAAATATTGGGTTTATTTCATTAGATAGCAGCAAAATAAATACTATGGGGGTTTCCCAAGAAAATGGGTTCATAGTATATCGTACACAGCAGCAAAAAGAGGAAATAATGCCGACTAGTTATGTGCCACTATATGGTGAGCATAATCTATATAATACATTCGCGACAGTAATAGCAGCGAAGTACCTACAAATAAGAAACGAAGACATCAGAGATGCAGTTGCTTCTTTCAAAGGTGTGCAACACCGATTGGAAGTAGTGCGCGATTTGCACGGTGTACGTTTTATCAACGATTCTAAAGCAACGAATGTGAACTCTTCTTGGTATGCATTGAATTCTTTCGAAGATAATATAATTTGGTTAGCAGGTGGTCTGCTGTCTGCTAATGACTATAGTGTTCTAAGTGAATTAGTAGAAAATAAAGTTAAGTATTTGATTTGCTTCGGGGAAGAAAAGAACAGATTGTTCGACAAATTCTCTGGTAAAGTAAAATGCTTTTTAGCTAATAATCTGATAGAAGCAACACAGGAAGCAGCAGTAGCAGCCAAATCTGGCGATACGGTTTTGCTTTCTCCAGCTTGCAAGAGCTTCGATGAATTCGTGAATTTCGAACATCGTGGTGATGTATTCAAACAAGTAGTAAATAGCTTTGTATAGTGGAAACAACAACTCAGAAAAATAGAATAGATTGGTACCTATTCATTTCGATTATAGCCCTGATGCTATTCAGTTTGGCTGTGGTTTATACTGCGTCATCTACAATTTCTGAGTTAAAGACTGGTTCTACTGAAACACTTTTTCTAAGCCATTTGGGTAAGATAGTTATCGGTATATTTGCTATGATTGTTGTTTCTGGAATAGATTACAACAAATATAAACGCTTTACGAAGCCAGCTCTCTTCATTGGGATATTACTCCTCGTCTTCGTGTTGGTCGGTGGCTCATCCGCCAAAGGTGCTTCAAGATGGATAAGCATAGGTGGTATAAGTATCCAGCCCTCTGAGTTTGCTAAATTTGCGATGATATTCCACTTCGCAGCTATGCTCGAGAAAAAGCAAGAAGTAATAAAAGACTTCGAAAGTGGGTTCGTACCATTTATAGTATGGACGCTCGTTATCTGTATCCTTATAGCTCTGCAACCGAATTTTTCTACAATGATTGTTATCTTTATGATATCATTTGCTATGATGTTCATAGGAAATGTTAACCTACTATACCTAATATACACAGGTATTATCGGGATAGTATTAGCTGGAGTTTATGCTGTATCTGCCCCTTATAGAATGGCACGTATCCAAGCATATTTGGGAGGTGACGAAGCTGGCGGAGAAGCTGTATCATACCAACTAAAACAAGCACTAATAGCTATTGGAAATGGTGGAGTATCTGGAGTTGGTGTGGGACAATCACGTCAGAGTCACATGTTCCTACCAGAATCTTATGGTGACTTCATCTTCTCTATAATAGGGGAAGAATTCGGGTTCATCGGACTATTCTTCGTAATTGCTATATTCGGATTTATCTTCTACCGTGGTATGCAAATAGCAAGGAAAGCACCCAATGCCTTCGGTTATTTCTTATCTGTAGGAATAGTAGTTACATTCTCTATCTACGTATTCGTGAATGCTGGTGTAAATACTGGTTTACTTCCTACTACTGGGCTACCACTACCATTCATATCATTCGGTGGTACAGCCATCATCATCTACTCAATCGCTATCGGTGTGTTGCTCAATATCTCCAAGCAAGCCGGCGTATATACTCACGAAAAGTCATTTCTGGATTAAAAGTTCCATAATGGGAAAATTTTTGGGTTTAAACCAGGGTTGTATGATTTCGAGCTGAGATGTATTCAATTCGTAGCCCTTTCTAATACGTCACTCAGAGCTGAATGAAATGAAGCGAAGAGTCTAGGAGAATGAAAAGAGTAGTTCAATATAAATATCATTCCTTGAATAAATAAGGAAGTCTTCGTCG
>JBAYUQ010000032.1:0-29042 GCA_041675005.1 Kapaibacterium sp. (SeqCode) | reverse complement strand
TGTGCCCTTTGTGTGAAAAATTAGAAAAACAAATCTTCGTGGGCTCTGTGTTAAAATTAGTAATCTTGAGACAGCCCATGCCTTTGGCTTGGCAAGCACGTCCTTTCAGTCCTCGCTGTGACAGTTTTTTTTCAGATCTACCACATAAAAAAAACAACTAATCCCATTAGTATAGGATTAGTTGAGTGTGTGTTATATAATTTCTGATTTTATTCTACAAGGAGTGCAAAATTCCCTCAAGCAAATCAGCAGCTTCTTCGTGTTGAGGATATATTTTTAAAGTACGTTCTAAGTAATCTTTTGCTTTTTCAGTTTCACCATTCTCGAATAGTAATTCTCCTATACCGAATAGTGCGTCTATATTGTTTTCGTTCATTTCCAGTGATGCTTCGTATATCTGAATAGCAGATTCCAAATCACCCATTGTTGCCATTATCTCACCTGTGAAGGCAAGGATATGGTCTAGTGTCAAACTTATCTGACTATCATGCTTTAACCGTTGCCAATTATTCATAATATCAGTTTGCATCTGCAATGCTTCTTCGAACTCACCACCAAAGGCCAAAGTTTTAGCTTTCAGATATTGATAATCAACATCTGCCGGGTTGAAGCTCTCCAAAAACTCGTGAGCGAGCTCATAGTTCCAGGTATTCAGCATTATCAGTACAGTTTCTTTCAGTGCTAATGCTTCGTAATCATCAGATAGTTCACCTGACTCTACTACTTCTTTGTAGAGCGCTAGTGCAGTTTCATAATCGAAATTATTGAATGCCTGCTCGGCCTCACCTAGTAGTATATATGAGTCAACAATCTCTGGCAATTTTACCATCGCTTTTGTTGCCATTTCAGTATCGTAAAGAACATCTAATCTTTTCAGAGTTTTGATGGTCGCTTTTCTCCAAGTGAAGCTAGTTCTAGCTCGGAGTGAGGCAATTAGACCTACGCTAATCAATGAAGTGGCACTTTCAAAAGCTTCTTTCAGCTTATTGCTCAAATCATCTTTATCAGGCTCTAACAAATACGCCTGATCTACGAAAACTCTATCTCCCATAGTCTTGTCTAGTGGCTTTCTGGTAGCTTTCACTTGCCAACCAACGTTTTCATCAACGAAATCATCGGTAGCACCACCTTTCGTAACTATTACAGGCAATCCGCATGCCATAGCTTCCAACGTAGGTAAAGAAAATCCTTCACCTCTGTATGGAGAGACGAAAACATCGCATGCACGATAAAGTGCAGCTATATCTTTTTCGTCTAACATCTCATCTATATATTCTATATCGGGTGTATCGTTTATTAACTGTAGTTTATTTATATATTCTTTTGCAGTTTGTCCTTTGTAAAATGTATCTCCACCCATATCTTTGATTACCAAACATACATCGTCATGCTTGGTAAATGTAGTGACGAAGGCATCTAGGAGTATGTCAATACCCTTTCTGACTATAGTTCCACCTACAAATAAAAACTTCACTTTCTTCTTAGTTTTCAGAGGTAATTTCTTTCCATAAGGAGTAAATAGCTCTGGATCTATACCATTAGGAATGACTTGTATTTTATCAGGATTTATTCCAGATTCTATATAGACATTCCTACACCATGTCGAAGGAGTCCATACTTCATCGGCAGCATCAAATGCTTCCTTTAAATCCCTTGTTAACATTGAGAATTCCCACGGCTGATTTATAATCCACTTTGCACCCTTTGGCACTTCATTTTTGGGTGGCCATTGGTGTCTTATCCAAACATAAGGCAGCTTTTCTTTTGGCTTGTTTTCTGGCTTAACTCTGATGTCATGCCAGTATAGCTTTTCGTATTTGTCATTTCCTTTCGGATTGAATTTTTCTGGTTCGTAAGGAACAATAGTCAAATTAGCTACTTCTGCATCTATAATATTCGAGCATTGCTCTCTATTTATTAGTGCTAATGAATGATGTACAAATTGAGTCCCTTCCCAAACTATGTTTAGCTGCGGTTGATATTCATCCGAGTACTGATACCCTTTATTGTCGTTATTATGTGAGCTTTGCTCTGCTCTTTTTATTCCACTTGCAATTACTAGAGGTTTGCGAACTCCCTCATTTTGTTCAGAGTCTGTTTGTCCTACTTCAATATCATTATAGTTTTGAGCTTTTAGTATTTCATTCAATCGAACTGAGTTGAAAGTATTGACTAATGCTCTACCACTCTTCTCGAACATCATACTATTGAATACTGAAAGTGACCACTCACCAGTACTGAAGAGTCTACCCATTTTTTCAATATCTGGAACGATTATTTCTAATTTACCAGATGGTTTTAACACTCTTTTTACTTCGTTTAATAATTTTTGAATATCATTATCTTCGTAGAATTCTAGAGTTCTTTCTAAAGTAATTGAATCGGCGAAAGTGTCATCTAAGTTGATTTTGCAACTATTAGTATCAAATAAAGATTGACTTTCTGTTTTACTATAGATGTTTGCTTTTCCACTAGAATTAGTACCATCTAGATTTAAATACAAATCATTTGTATCACTTACTTTCTGTTCCATAACACTCTCCTTAGCTCTTTTGCCTAGTAATTTCTCTTTGAAATCTAGCTCTACATCTTCTCTTTTCAATGGATCATTATTAATCAACCCATCGTATATACCACCCAAATGTACCAAATAGTCGTTAAAGCTAATAGGCACAGAACAATTTTGCTGCAAGTCATATAGTAGCTGTGGATTTTTTATAATATCTAGCAATATATCTCTCAGCTCTAAGCTATTGCTATGATTATAGATTATACCATTGTACCCGTCTTCTATAAAATCAGAGATACCTCCCAAATCAGAGCCAATAACCGGCAGCCCCATAGCTAACGCCTCTTGCACAACGAATGGAGCGCAATCTTCCCATATACTTGGGACTACAACTACGTCTAGCTTATTCGCTATTTGATTGAAATCTTCCTTGCTGTAAGCGTCGTGGAATACCATTTCGCAAAATACATTGATACTCTTTAAAAGTGATTTGTATTCTGGGTCAATATATCCATATATATTTAGCTCCAAATCTGTTGCTTCTATTTGCGAGCAAGCAGCAATGAGCGTCTGTATTCCTTTCTGTGGGATGACAGCGCCTATAAAACCTACTCTCAGTGGTTGTCCAATTTCATAATTATCTTTTCTATTTATTAAGCTAACATTATTATGAATCTGGTTTACTTTGTATGTGATTTCTGGGTAAACCCCAAATTCATTATAAATCTCGGCTTGTCTGTCAGAGACAGCTAATACCATATCGCAAGAGTTTATACCACTCCTAGCACTATTGATTCTTTGGCTATAAAGGTCGTGTTTTCTATCTAAATCTGGTACATCTGAATTAGAGAAAAAGTCAGTATTATCCCATTTCTCCATATCGTCAGTGAACATATATAGCTTAGGATCCATCGGGTGATAATTATATGGAGTAAATATAGTCCTGATATTTCGGTCAATTGTAGGTTGTATAATACCATAAGATAGCCCAATAAAATTGTGATAATTCACAATATCTGGGTCTAGTTTATCTAAGTATTTTTCAAATATTGTGACTATTCTATCATCACGAATTTCACGCTCTGGCTTTTCGTAATCGAGGAATTTGACTGGTCGATTGTAAATACCTATTAGGTTTACACCTTCGTCCGTTGTCTCTTCAGTATAGTATTGGGTATCAATTTGCGGATGATTACCGGCAGCATATATTACATATACTTCATACCCTTTCAGCACCAAGCCTTTCGCCACTGCCTTAGGAAAAGTAGTACCACCACCGACTTCATTCCAACCGTACATAGTGAATAGAACTCGCTTTTTATCTGTTGTTGACTTCGTCATATTTTCCACAGGTAAACCTTTAAGGTGTTTATCCGCATCCACTTCTATTTTATCTGACCATTTTGATAAGAAATACTCGTGGTTTGCTTTATCATAACTATCCGTATTCTTGAAAAACCTCTCGAATTTCTCCATACCTACATCTATTTTTGTAATAGACTCATAATGGTAAGCAGAAGCTTTGTGATTATACCAAACTTTGTATCCAGCATTGCGAACTTTCATACACAAATCCAAATCCTCATGACCGAAGTAATACTTCTCATCGAATCCACCTACTTCGTGGAATAATTCTCGTCTGATAGCAAGTAGAGCACCCGTCACCATCTGAAATTCTTTAGAGACATTAACCCTAGGGTCTTCCCCATCTTCTACTAGATGGACGTGATAATGTAAATTTATATTATTCAACTCTGGAACAGGTCCCCAAACTATACCCGCGTGTTGTATTTTTTCGTTAGGGTATAATAGTTTAGCACCTTGTATTCCTATTGTGGGGTCTTTTTCGAAAGTATCTTCAAATGCTTCCATCCAACCTGAAATACTTTGTACATCATTATTCATGAAAACTAAATATTTACCTTTAGCTATCGCCGCACCCTGGTTATTAGCATGCGAATAACTCTCATTTTTCTCATTGACAATTACTGTTGCAAAATCACCAAGTGTAGCTAATAGCTTTTTAGTCTCTGGGTCAGAGTTATTATCAATTATAATAATCTCAACATTGTGTAAGTGCGAAGTTTGATGAATTGCTCTTAGACACTGTTTCGTATAATCAACTTTTGAATGAACTGGAATAATTATTGATAATTCAATTTCATCTTTAGTTTTTCCAAGTATCTTTCTTTTTACTTGTTTATAATCGTATTCTAACCCTTCATTTACTCTTGCTTGTCTTATATGACTTTCTTTTTGCTCTTTTAAAGTTTGATTCGCTGTTTCTTCGGTTTCGATTTTATCATCCCACTTTCTAATGAATCTTTGCCAGTTAACAACATCATATTTATGTCTTGATTGTGACATTGATTCAAAGTGATAAAGTAATGATTTACCACAGTAAATTACTTTCCAATTATGGGATATTGCATTCATACAATAATCAATATCTTCGAATCCATTTATATAATCGTCATCTAAAACACCAATCTCATTTATAACTTCATCACGAATTAGGAAACAAGCACCGGTTACTGCTTTCATCTCTCTAATTTCTGTTGCAATAGAAGTCTCACTTAGTTTTTTAAACATTAGTGGATGATATGGAGCTAAACGTCCTTTACCGTCACTCCCCAAAACAACACCACAATGCTGTATATACTCTGATTCTGGATATAGCAAACAAGAGCCAACTATGCCTGCTTTTGGTTCATTATTGATTACCATTAGCATTTCTTTTAGCCAGTTCTCAGTTACTACTATATCATTATTAAGTAGTAAAGCGTGTTTACCTTTTCGTGATTCTATTCCTTGATTACAAGCCTTTGCAAAACCAAGATTCTCATCATTTCTAATAAAAGTGAAGTTACTGAACTTGTCTTTATACTGAGCACAAATTCCAGGCGTATTATCTTCTGAAGCATTATCAACAACAATGACTTCATAATTAATATCTTTACTTGTCAATCGGTATAAAGACTCAAGACATTGTTCAGTTAACTGAACTTTGTTGAAACAAGGTATAATAATACTTACTTCGTAATCAGTATTTTCATTAGAAATAGTCTCGATTTTTTCTTCAGTTTTGTAGTTCGAATATTCCAGATTGGGCTTATTTTCCATAGCATCGGTAATTGCAGATTGCAACTCATACGCTTGTTCGAAATCGGGATTGATAATTATCTCTGCATAGATTGCTTCGTGCGCTTCGTCATATCGACCAAGTTTGAACAGACAAAGTGCCTTTGAATAATGAAGATTAGATTGGTTTATAGTCTTGCGAGGTAGTTTCTCCATCAATCTTTCAGATAATTCTAAAGCTTTCTCGTAATTACCCTCTTCTAGATTTTTGATAAGTTGTGGAAGGTCTTTTTGGGAATCGCCTGACTGTTGAGAATCCTTATTAAGTAATTCTCTATATTCTGATATAGGCAGATTATAGTTTGCCTTCATAAAGCCTACTAAATCAGAAAACTCTGTTCCAATACTATCTTCTATTGTTCTAGCCATTGCATAAACATCGTTCAGTTCTTCATTCGGAGTCTTATAGTTATTATTCAATCCTCCGGGAGTAAAAGGATTAGCTGTTGTGATATTTACAGCCCAACCAAAATCTATCAGAACTGGTTTTTTATTTCGAACTATTATGTTGTTGGCATTTATATCACGATGAGAGATATTTTTACTTTGCATAATTTCTAAGATGTCTAATAATCCATTAATGAAGAGGATTTTATCAGAATGGGAAAGTTCTTTATAAAATCTTTCCTTTTCCCCTAATCCGAAACCTTCAACGAAATCCATCTCAAAATAATCATAATTCTCTGCAGAATTATAATTAAATACTCTAGGGAAGTAATCAGAACCTTGAACTAAAGAAAGTGCTTTATATTCATTTGCTGCTAGTCCTTGGTTTGCTTGCTTTACAATTTTTTCATCGATTTTGTATATTCTACTTATGAATTTCCCACTTATACCACCATGAAGTAAACGAGAACTTATACAAAAATCTATAGGGTAGATAAATTTGAATGATGAATCTAAAATAAATTCATTCATCGGGAAATCTAAATTTGCAATTGAATTAATTTCATTATAAAAATCTTTAAATTCGAATTCATTCTTTTGTAACGGATTTTGTTTATCTCCTTTCACAATTTCAAATGGGATTAAGAAGCCTGGGTCAATTGCACCATTATTATAGACTGTCTTAAAAATCAAATACGCATAACTTCTATCATCATCAAAGATTCTAAAATTATTGACTTTATTGCAATTCTTAATCGAAAAATAATCAATAAATGTTTTACTAAATATTTCTAAATCTCGATTGATAATATTTATATTTAAATTCAGACCTTGGTATTCTAATTTTATACTATATAGGCTATTACTCTTGCTCACAGTTAGACTATCTGATAATTTTTCTATAGTATTAGTATTAGTTATGACATCAACTTCTAAAAATTTAGGATAATTATCATCTTCTTTAATAAGTCCATAATGAAAAGGAATAATCATATCAGAATCGTGATCAATAATGAACTGAAGAATTATGTCTCTTTTCTCGTAAAGATATTTAATCGAATTAAGTACTTCTTGTTTATCTTGTCTCATAAATGAACTCAACTTGTATATTTTTTATTAAAGTAAACAGAATGGTCAATTGGTTTTGTAAAGCTAAAACTATACTTTAGCATATACTGGTTTAGGCAAGCTAATAGTTCTGTTGGACTATCAAATATTTTGTTACTTATTTCAAAATTAGCTTTTTCAGCTAGAACAGGTAATCTTTTTTTATAATCATCTGCAATCTCTTTTTTATGAACTGCTGCATGGTAGAGTAATGAAAAGAAGTAATCCTCATCATTTGGTCTATAGAAACCATTTTCATCCATTACTTTATCATTTAGTAATTTATTCTCCCATGCCTTATCATAATATTCATCGCCAACGAACCTAATGTCAAATAAAACTACTTCATCGTTGATTAGTGTTTGATGTAACACTCTATGTGCTTCAGGAAAAACTTTGCCTGCATTGAGAATATACTGCATATTCTTTGGTGAGTCAGTGAGTAAATCAATATCACCATGTTCTTTCATGGTATATTCATGCGGGATGCTTTCAAAGTTCCTCATTATTATATAATTAATCGTATTATTCATAACAAAAAGTAATTGCTCTATATTCTTCCAACCTCTAGCTCCTTCCATATCTTTTGAAATTGGCTTGAAAGTCCCATCCCATTTCCCTTTAAAAGACTCTAGAAATGTAATATGATTTAGCCCAAGTAGTAGAGATAAATCATGGTCAAATTCTTTCTGATTATCTGTTGCATGTACTCTATGCCCACCTCCGGTCCATTCTCTGTATAATTGTTTTTTGTCAAACATATTTACATTGACACTTCTCATTCCATGTGAGGTTTCTCTCTCTTGATAATTAGTTTTACTATCTTCAACTATAATTAGAAGAAACCTTCCAGTTCCACAATGTTGTTCTTTGAATGAATCGGGGGGTAAATTAGTACCATAGAAACGTGTAAGATTGTTAGAGAATTTATTCTTTTCCCATTTCATGTCAAATACTTCGAGTATTTTAAAGTTCTGGTTTATATCATCTATAATCTTTTGCTGACTAGTTCTAGCAAAATCCCAAAGGATAAAGAGATGTATTTCTTTACTCTGAGTTAAAGCTGAGTTGTCTTCAATATTTAAAGTCTTTGTTCTAATAAATTCATTATGATACTCTAATAATTCATTAGACTTATCAATTTGCCCTAATTCATATTTTATTTTACCGAACATTAAAAAATAATTTTCGTCTTTATAATTAGTTTTTTTTATTAACCGTAAACATTCGTCAACATATTCATCAGCGGCTAAAAATTCTTTTTTATTAAAATGGTTTATACATTTTCGTAATTGAAAGCCTAAAATACCTCTATAGGTATTGTTGATTAAATCATTGATTGACTTCTCATAATTAGGGTATCTAATCTTAAATTTATCAAGACATTCGATAGTTTTCTCATTTGTATATACTTCATCTTTTGTTGACCAATTACTTGCACTATGTTGTCTGTAGCACGCTGTGATCTCATTTAAATAGATTAAATCTCCTCTTTCTGCATGGAATAAAGAAAATGGCCAATCGCCTAATTTCAAATCATAAAACCATTCTGGTATTACCATATTTTCTATTCTTCTATACATAATAGAAGCTGTATTAATAAAGTTACCTTGGATTAGAGTCTTGAAATTAAGTCTTTCATATGGAGTTTGAAACCAACCTTTTCTATCCTCTGTATCATAGAAATTCTTGATAAACTCATCATCATCGCCTATTATCCGAGAATTAGTATAGCATATATAACAGTCGGGATTAGCTTCTAATAAATCAACCTGTTTTTGTAATTTGTTGTTGTCCAACCAGAAATCATCACCTTCTAGCACAGCTAAGTATTTACCTTTAGCTCGGCTTACTGTATCGATGAAATTTCTATTCATGCCGAAATTCTTCTCACGAAGCACAGGTATCAATCTCGAATCTTGCTCGGCTAATTCCGCGATAATATAAGGAGTGTCATCTTGCGATGCATCATCACCTATTATTATTTCTATATCAAAATCTACGTTCTGTGCATACACTGACTCTATCGCCTGTCTTATGTACTTCTCTTGGTTGTAGCTAATCATTATTACACTAACTAACATTGCGCATCCTGCATTTTATTCTTGATTTCACCAGAGTTCTGATGAATAAATGATACTAAATTTGTTATTCTTTTTATTGAGTCGGAATCCACTGCTGTACCCGTAGGGAATGAGATAATTCTATCTGCTAGCCGTTCCGTTTTCTCTAGGAATACTGACGAATAAGGATAAAGAGACCTATACGGCTCCATCCTATGAATACCCGGATAGAAGTATTTCCGAGCTAATATATTCTCTTTTATTAGCAAATCTATTAGCTCAGTTCTTGATAGACCAAATTGCTTTTCATCAATTTCACAAGCTATATACTGATAATTATTTTTTTCCGAATCATTATAATCAATAATTTTTATACCATCTATTCTATTAAATTCAGTTTTATATAGATTATAATTTTCTTTATTTTTTGCTATGAAAGTATCTATAGAGTCGAATGAAGTTAGCCCCATAGCCGCTGATATTTCATTCATTTTCCCATTAGTCCCAATGTAAGTTACATTATCGTAACCCTGGAAACCAAAATTTTTCATTAGTCGAATTTTTGCGGCTAGTGCATCATTATTAGTGACAATCGCACCACCTTCAAGTGTATTGAAAAACTTAGTAGCGTGGAAGCTGAACACCTCACCAATTCCGAAATTACCTATCATTTTCCCATTGTGAGAGCAAGCAAAAGCGTGACTAGCATCAAACAAAAGTTTCAGATTATGCTTTTCTGATATTTGCTCAAGTACTTCTATATCACAAGGTCTGCCCCATAGATGTACTCCCATGATAGCAGTAGTATTCGGGGTTATGTGTTTTTCAATCTCGGTTGGGTCTATGTTGTGAGTATTTGGGTCTATGTCGCAAAAAACTGGCTTTATTTCTTGCCATTGGAATGCGTGTGCACAAGCCACAAATGTGAATGAGGGAATTATAACCTCACCCTTTATCCCAGCAGCTCGTATTAGTAACTCTAGTGCTACGGTTCCGTTAGTAATTGCTATAGCGTGTTTCACACCTATATATTCTTGTATCTTATGCTCGAATTCATTTACTTTTGGGCCACTATTGGTTAGCCATTTACAGTCCAATACATCATTTACCTGCGATAGAAAATAATCCCTATTCCCAATATTTGGTCGCCCTACGTGTAGGAGACTTTCAAACTCGGTATTGCCACCAAATATTACCAAATCATTTACACTTTGTTTCATTTCAAACCTAAATAAAGTATGCTTTGTTCGGTCACACCGTTACGGTGCAACTCGAATTCTCCAAAATAGTCTTTGCCTAATTCTAATAATTTGAAACCACTTTCTTGGACTCTATCCATATATCCTTTTTTCGAGTAAACTCTCAGATGGTCGTCTTGACCGAACCGACGCCATCTTTCAGCTATATCCTCAACGGTAAAGTCTTCGTCTATTTCTGTTCTAGTTAGATTGATAGGTGCCATTAATATAGCCCATCCACCGGGTTTTAGCACTCTAAATATCTCTTGCATTGCTTTCACATCATCTGGCACATGTTCCAAGACGTGAGAACAAATAACACCGTCAAAAGTATTATCATCTAAATTAACCATATTTTGAACATCTACAACTATGTCGTAAGTATCAAGAAGACCATCGGCAGTAACATAATCAAAAGACTTATTCCATCTCATATACTCTTCGAATGGCTTGGATGGAGAGAAATCAAGTATTTTTAACTTAGAACCAATTGGAGTTTCAGCCATCAATTTATTTAGGAACATAGCATAGAATCTATCTCTATCATTAGAGCCAGATTCGTGACAGTGATATCCTTCTATATTTATAGTCTCGAAATCCTCGATTTTCAAGTCTGAATTATGCTCTTTTAGTTTATCAGAATACATACTTGGCAATGGAAATAATTTACTAATATGTATTCTTTTTACAGGACAATAATATTTAAACCCAGTTTTTTCCAAAGCTGAATGAAAATAGGCCCTATTCGTAAAATTATCTTTATTTTTAAAAATAAATTTATGTGCATCTTCTGAACTATTTATTTGTGATTCGAGCAGAGCTAATTTGAACAACTTCTCATCATTTAGTTCTTTATTATCAGTCACTAAGCCATTGAGAAAGTCTTTCGCAAGATTGTATTCTCTTAGTTCTATTAGTCTATTCGATATTTGATTAAGTTCTTTTTCTTTATTTTCCATTTACATAAGTATTAAAAATTGTCGATATTTGTGCAATTATTGGTTAACATAAACACTCAACAATCATTGTGCCATTAACAAAACAAGATAATATATGTCACGTACAATAGCAGCATTGGCAACGGCTCCCGGTATAGCTGGGCTCAACGTCGTCCGCATTTCTGGTGAAAAAGCTATCTCCATAGCCGACAAGTGCTTTGTTGGTAAAAAGACATTAGCCGATGCACAATCGCACACTATCCAATATGGGAATTTTGTAAGTGGCGAAACACTTATAGATACAGTTACGGCTAGCATTTTCAAAGCCCCGAACTCCTATACAGGAGAGGACACAATCGAATTTGGTTGCCACGGTGGCAATATAGTCGCTGGGCAGATAGTAGATGCTCTTTTGGCGGCTGGTGCAGTGATGCCTGAGCCGGGTGAGTTTACTCGGACTGCTTTCCTTAATGGGAAATTAGATCTAACACAAGTAGAGGCAGTGGCTGATATTATCCATTCTACTTCTGTGGCTGGTGCATTGACTTCAGCTCGCCAATTAATAGGTGAATTCACTCAGAGATTGAAAGACCTACGCCATGGATTAATACGTACAGCAGGGCTTTTGGAGCTAGAGCTCGATTTTTCCGAAGAAGATATAGAGCTAATTGATAATAGTGAAGTAAGAGCCAGATTAGTAGAATCACAAGTTTACTGCAATGATTTGGCTGATAAATTCCGTGCTTCGGAAGTGCTAAGATCGGGTTTCATAGTCGCAGTAGCTGGCTTCCCTAACTCTGGTAAATCCACACTTTTCAATAAAATATTACAGAAGAACAGAGCTATAGTCAGCGAGATAGAAGGCACAACGCGCGATTATATAGAAGAAGATATATTGCTAGGTGATATAAAAGTAAGACTAATAGATACTGCGGGATTGCGCGAAACTGAAGATATAATCGAGATCGCTGGTATTAAGCTAGTGGAATCTGTACTCGAGCAATCAAATCTGGTTCTAGTTCTGAATGATGCAAGTAAGGGATTCAACCAATCTGACGAGCTATACGCATCGCTAAAAGAAAAATACCCTAACTCAGAGTTTATATTAGTACAAAACAAAAGTGATTTGGTAGTGAGTAATGCGGAAGGTGTCTTTGTCTCAGCGAAAACGGGCGATGGAATAGAGAAGGTGACTGATAAGATAAAATCAGCATCAAAGAGCAGTATAGACCGTTTGAACGATGTACTAATCAATAAGCGACACGCAGATTTACTTCGCCGTACTTCCTCCGAAATACAACGAGGAATAGACGCAATAGACGCTAATATGCAAAATGAGATTATAGCCATAGATATACGTAATGCAACTAACACATTGGGTGAGATAACTGGTGACCGATGGAATGAAGAGGTTTTGGCAGAAATATTCTCGGGATTCTGTATTGGGAAATAATTAAAATTAAGTACAAAGAGTAGAGATATACGCCAAATTCTTTATATTTGGAGTTATCTTAAAGTACTTTAGGCAAAAGAGGTTTTAGTGGAAATTAACAGAGACAGTATTAGCAAGTTCGATGAAGGGAATATGTTCGCTATTTTGGCGGATTTTCATACTCAAGTCGAAATAGGTATAGATGCAGGTCAATCAATCGAAAAATGCAGTTATGATTTCGACAATATCGTAATATGTGGTATCGGAGGTTCGGCTATTTCGGGCGATATACTCCGCAGCTATCTGGAGCAAGTTGGCTACAAAAAGCAGATATTCGTTAATCGCGAATATACTCTGCCGAACTGGGTGAACGAAAGAACACTAGTAGTAGCTAGCTCATACTCTGGGAACACTGAAGAAACTCTTGCCGCGTACCACGAAGCTGTCAAAATCACTAAGAATATAGTTTGTTTCACAACTGGTGGCGAGTTGGAAAGCTTGGCAATCAGCAATGGACATCAAATCGTGAAAATGCAATCGGGGATGATGCCACGATGCGCCTTAGCTATGAGCTTTTTCTCTATACTAACGGCATTTTTGCATTTGGATATAGTAAGCAAAGAAATGTCTGAGAACATAGAACTAGCCATTAAAGATACATACCATAACTTAAAGAAATCTTCGAAGCGACACCAAGAGTTATCAAACAACGAAGCTATAAAACTAGCACTAATTCTAAATGGTAAAAAGACTGTGCTTTACACTGGTAAAGTAATGGCACCAATAGCTATGCGTTGGGCTGGGCAGTTACACGAAAATTCGAAAGCGCACGCTTTTTTCAATGTAATACCAGAAATGAACCACAACGAAATAAACTCATGGGATTACAAAGAGAACAATACAGATTTCAGGATTATCCTTCTGAAAGACCCATCAGAAAACCCGAGAGTACAAAAACGAATCAAAGTATTCAGCGATTTACTGCAAAATAAAGCTAATATTTATGGCTTTTCATCGGATGCGGAATACTTGCTAACCCGTATGTTCGAGATGATATACTTCGGTGATTGGGTGAGCTACTATCTAGCACTAATGCGAGGAGTTGATCCAACTCCAATCCCTACTATCACAAAGCTAAAAGAGCTGATGGCTGGGGAGTGATTCCGTCATTTGAGTTAAAAAAATATAAATTTCTTGTAAGCCCATCGGGGCTAAATATTTGTAGCTTATAAATTCCAAAAAAACAATACTGCCCTAACGCTAAAGCGTCACAAGCTGTGGGGTAGAATATTAGTTGCAATAATTAACCACCTCGTCCACGCCTAGGGCGTGGCCACCACTCGAGAGGGGAATTTTCAGGATTATTTTGTGAAACCAATTCACATCCCCTTGTAACCTCTCACTTCGTGGCTTTTTCTAAGACATGGTACCTTTTGAAAACATAATAATCGGAATATAGGACTACGGAAAGAGAGATAAGGTAGATAATATCAACTATATTCATACCTATGAAAAAAGAGAAAATAGTCCCTACTATAAATAGTGAAGTCGCTGCTATTGTTAGCTTCTTATAGATTTGTAGCTCATCTAAAGTAATTCTTATTGAACTTTTTTCAAACCTGAATATATACCAATACGAACCAATCAAGATAAAGCATAATACAAAAAATGTGAAACTCATATCCCTAATTCCTTTTAATAATTCTAATCAGCAAATATATGAATTTTTTGATTAACTCTAAATAATATTTCTTTCTGGATACTTCACTTTGTATGTATAATCAAAACTGTCCTCGAACTACATAATCTTTAAAGTAATGAAATGAATACTTAAGTGTTTGGACGATTGGGATACTTGGATAAAAACTCAAGTAGGAATTTACAAATCGTTCTTGCGTTCTATACGCTTGTCTCTTTGTTGTTTGGCTAGTACACGTAGATCGGCAACTTTGTCACCTTCATCTACTATTTCGACACCTAGTATAGTCTCTAGCACGTCTTCCATAGTTATTAGACCCTCTACTCCTCCATACTCATCTACTACGACGAACATGTGTTTCTTGCGGCGCAGGAACTCTTCGAGAGCTTTGTCTAATCTCGTGTTTTCATTTATCAAGTTTAGTTCACGAGTGATAGAACTAACTTTTTTATCGGGCTCACCTTTTAGAGCAGTTAGGAATACATCTTTGGATAGTACATATCCTATTATTTCTTCTTCTTGGTGGTCGTCGCTCCATACTGGTATTCTGGAGTATTGGCTCAGCTCGGCAATATCTTGCACTTCGCCGATTGTCTGGCTAGCACGTAGAGTTATCATCACAGTTCTAGGAGTCATAACGTCGGTCACTAGTACTTCACTAAAATTCATTATGTTTTTCAGTATTCGGTATTCGTCATCATCAAGTGAACCCTCGTCTTTGGCAGATTCGAATAGAGCGGTGATTTCCTCTCGACTGAATTCCTCTGCGTTTTTACCACTTACTTTCTGTGACATTCTCTCATTAAGTAATTCTAGTGGCGATAGTACAGTGTAGAACATCTCAAAGAATGGTACAAACTTAGTAGCAGATGTCTTGGACATCTTAATACCAGTGAAATAAGCAATAAATTTGAGAGATAACGTTATAATAATCAATAGCACGAAGCTACCAATAATAGTCAAAAGGCTACTCGTATCAAAGTCAAATACAAGCCCAAAAGAGAAAAGAGCAATAGAATAGAGTGCTGTTTCAATCACCATAAAAGGATTGAAAGTATCGTCAAACTTTAGCCATACTTTTTGGAGTTTACGTGCGTTCGGAGTTTCGTTTTCTATAAACATATCTATATCATCTTGGCTCAAAGCCGAGATCATATTAGAAAGAAATGAAATAGAAGTAGCAATTAGTATAGATACAGCCGTTATAATCAGGGGTACGTCCATAAAAAGCTACAAAGCTCCGTTATAATTTGAGATATTACTGATGACAATATATGAAATAGTTGAAGTAAATTCAAACATTTAGTTCGTCCAACCCTCATCAACTATTGTAATACGGTTAGGATAGTTTATATTGCCAAGTGGAGTTTTGACTGTTGGTCTTGCGTCTAGCTTTAGTCTAGCAGCACTTCCGTTTTGTCCGCCAATTGCTAGAGCTAGGTTGATTATATCTTCGTACCCTTTGTTACCAAAGAATTGATACAAATCAATATTCATAACCAATGGGATAGTCTCAGAGCTACCAGTACCGGGGATAACAAATTCTTTATTTATATTCCCAGCTATAGTTTCTTTGTCATCTATATATAATTTCCAATCGAAAGATGATAGAGTAGCTGAAGATTGTTTAGTGCCACCATTACCATCATTTGGGTTTTTCGCATCTACATTCAATACGAATTGGGCAGGCCATTTCTTATCTGAAAATGCTTTTGTTAGCTTGATACCATCTATCAACGAAATATCTTTCGCTGATTTTATATTGCTTAGGTTCACACCAGCTAACATGAAGTTATTTACATTGTCTAGTTTGAATTCTAGACGTTGTAAATTATTCAATGAATCTGCGAATTGATTCAAAGTTTTGCAACTACCTAAAAACAAGGAAGCTACTATCATTGCTATTACAGTTATATATATTCTGTTTTTCATTATTCTACGTTTAGTCCAGCTTGTGTAAGTACAGCTTCAGAAGATTGACCAGCACCGTCTAGTGCTGCAGTTAGAGCTATTACTTTCTTTTGAGCTATGTTCAGATTAGACAATAATCTCACTTTTGCTACCAATAGTTTTTCTTCGATTGGCTTGCTTAGGAAATCATCAGCACCAGCTTCAATTGATTTCAATTGATTAGCCGTATCATTAAGTGCAGTTACGATAACTACAGGTATTAGTGCATCTTCTGCATTAGCTTTCAAATTACGAACTGTTTCGTATCCGTCCATTCTCGGCATCATCACATCGAGTACGATAGCATACGGTTTTTTCTCTTTTACAGCTTCTAAACACTCGATTCCATCGTGTGCTACCATCACTTCGTAACCATGTGACTCTAAATATCTTTTGAGCAATTTCGTAGTGATTTTGTTATCATCGACTACTAATATTGGTTTTGTATTCATAGCTAAACTCTTTTTTTGTTAATTTACGTTTCACAAAGTTAAATATAAACTATATATAAATAAAAAACTAAATTTTATTTATACTTAATCTAACTATTCCTAATACCTTGTATTTGACTGATTCGCTCAACCTAATGTCAGCTAACTCGCTATTGGACGTACTTAGTATAATTTTATCGTTTCGCTTTATGTAATTTCTTATAATTACCTGATTTTTATATTCTACTAGAACTATGTCATTGTTTTGAGGTAATCTATTCTTCTCATAGAGTATATGCTGACCACTATGAATACCACGATTTTTCATATCATCGCCACTTACTTCCGCTATTCCATAATTTGTGTCTGCAAGCACCTCACCTAATACCTTTACGTACTCTGGTGTTTCATGCTCATCATTTACTGTCGGGATATACGGAATGTGCCGAGACATAGCTTCGTTCAGAGCTTTATCGTACAGTCCATCTTCTCTATTATCGGCAACTACCTTCAATTGCTTTAGCTGATCTGATTTATCGAAGCCACTTAGTTGCAAAGTAACGTAATCGAATATCAAATCATAGAGTTGACGAGTATTCAAATCCGAATAATTAGGCATTTATAACCCCTGCGGCTGCTAGTATTATTTTGTTTTTGGATTCTAGTTTTCCCTTTTCGTAGTTCTGTTTTATAGTTTCTCTGCGCTTTTCACCTGCCTTATTATCAGCGAATATATCGCCTTCACCAGTGATAACGTAAGTGGGGTTTATCCCTTTCTCGTGCAATTTGCGGAGTAGCCGCACACTTACAGCAGCTCTACCCAATTCGTAGTTGCGAATTTTGTCCCCAGTTTCGTCAAGTATGAATGCGAATTGGTCAGCCGATAGCTTAACTCCTTCGTGGAATATATCACGTATCTCGCGTAGCCGATTTCCAATTTCTTGGTTTATATTTTCCATATTAAATTCATTTAGTTATGATTATGTAGATACTACATATATCTAGGAGGCAAATTACATATTTATTTGAATTTATACAAGAGTATGATTTGAAGAAATGTGAGAATACTATATTGTAAAACCAAATTTAAAACTGATAGGATAACTAGGTATATTTGATTTAGAATAAGTAGGGCAAATAGCTCCACCTAAGAACCAATTATCATCAATAGAGTGCCTAAAACCAACAGTAAAACTAAGTGAAGTGGCTGTATTGAAATAGTGAAAATCCTTGTAGTTCTCATAGACTATTGCCACACCCAAATCGAGCTTTTTATTCGTTCCCGATACATAGTGAAAGCCAGCCAAATAGCTCGGAGACCACGAGAAAAGTACTAAGTTGAATATAGAAACTCCAGCTCGGAATCTCAAACTATTTTCGCTTATAGTGTCGTTCGAACCTTCGTAAAGCTTCACCTCGAAGTTAGGTGCTAGCAATCCTTTCTGCGGACCTTGTATTTCGTAGTATAGGAATGTGCTTTCTTTGTTATTAGCAAGAGCAAAAGAAGAAATTAATATGAATAAAAGGAAGTATTTCAAAAGCTGTAACCTAAACTGGCACTAATTAAATATCTGAATTGCTTTAGAATTGGATCATTTTCACTAGGATTATTTATATCATAAAGTGGAGTAAATGTAAACCTAAAAATAGCGTTATCATAGTATTGTCTATAGCCAATCTCAAACACTAAATACTCTTCATCTTCCGAGTATAGTGGTAGGCTTTTTATATTCCTATTGGTACCTCTAATTCGATTATGGATATAATTAATGCCTATATCCATACCTTCTTTAGTCCCAAAATAGTGGATTATACCTATCGACGGATTATTAACCATAACAGCTAGACCTTGGAAACCAAATACAGAAGATCCCGCTTTTAGGTAAGTAGTATTTTCTATACCTAGCAGTTCGTAGTTAAGAATACTATATTCTAAACTCATGTCTAACGAAAATTTATATCCAGGGAATGAGCCATATATATTGACATCATTTGTCTCTGAACGAGATTCAGCTATCAGTGTTATAAGAAGCAATATGGTGATAATTATTTTCAAATATAAGTTCTATTAATAAATATAGTTAATCAAAAATACAAAAAATAATTCTAAAACTGAATACTATTTATTTGCATAATATGTAGATTCTACATAAAATTGTAGTAGGGATTGAAAAGCAATCGACTTATTTTTTTCAATATTCAAATTATTAGGAGATATTATGAATATACTTAAAGACCTGCAATATGGCGATTTGACCGAAGATTTGCAAATGATATACGATGTATGTGGCGAAGCAGTCGTGATACAGATGATAGAGAACCTTGGTGGTCTTAGCTTTTACGTGCCTAAGATAACCAGATTCGATGACCTGATATACAGATATATCAGAGAGAACAAGGCGGAAACACTCAAGAAACTTGCTATGCGATTGGGCGTGACAGAGCAGTATCTAAAGTGTTTAGTCAAAAAATACAATTAGTGAAAAGAAAATTCCACCTCTCTTTTTCTCTTCACTAATTATTTAATAAGTTGTATATACAACTTTTGTTTTCTATTTTGCATTTATGAATTACACAGAAATAGAAAAAACAGACTTTGCGTCATGTATAGCCGGTAAAGTTGGACTAATTTCCAGACTGACTTCCAATATATTCAGGAAGCATCTAGCTAAGCACGACATTACTGAAAGTCAACTAAGCATACTATTCATCACTTCTAAGATGAAAGAAATAACCCAAAAGCAAATAAGTGTATTTTACTATCTCGAAAAGTCAACTGTTAGTCGAAACTTGAAGCGGTTAGTTGATAAGGGGTATTTGGATCAAAAGCAACTCCCAAGAATAGTAATTACAACTGCTGGATTAAATTTCGTTACAAAGGTTATTCCCAGTTGGGAAAATGCTATGAAAGAAATAAAAACAGAACTCGGCGAAAATGGCGTAAAAGCAATAAATGAAGTAATTTCAAAATTAACTAATAAGTAGGTTTACAATGTTAGAATTATCCTATATACTATTGACATTAATCATGAATCTAATTCTGATTAAGATTGGGTTTTACGCGATAGATAACTCAATAACCGAACTCGCTATTAGGAAAAAGAAAAAGACAACCGTAGTAATTGGATTAATTCTCTGGCAAGTTTACGTATTTTCCCTCTCAAAAACTGGATTCCTAGAGAATCTAGATTTTCCACCTCGTTTCGTATTATTCCTTATACTTCCACTCTTTCTATTTACTGGGATATTTATATACAGAAACAGGAATGATGAATGGATAAAAGTAATACCACCGCATTGGTTAGCTTACTACCAATCATTCAGAATCGGAATAGAAACTATATTCGTATTCACAGTTGCAGCTGGTATTTTACATACTAACGTAACAATTGAGGGCTATAATATGGACTTAATATATGCCCTATCAGCACCAGTAATAGGAACAATAATCTATAAGAAAGGTATGCCATCTGGAAAGCTCATCAGAATCTGGAACTACCTTGGTCTGACTGTAATTGCTTCTATTATATTTCTCTTCATTACTTCTTTGTATGCCCCACAGATATACGGAAGTGAAGTAGGGTTGTTATCTTCCCAATTAGGAACGTATCCATATACTTTGGTAGCTGGATTTCTGATGCCATCGGCTGTGTTTATTCATATACTATCACTAGTACAAGCAAGAAAGAGTTAATTATAGATAATGTGAATTTATAATACTTTGATTACATTACACTATGAATAATTGCAAATAGTGAAATGAAATTTACTCTACTATTAATATTTATAATATCCTCAACAGTTCTATCGGCTCAAGATAGTACTGAAAAGAGGGACTACCCTACTTTCCGTTTGGATGAAATAGAGGTGACAGATTCTCGAACTGGTGTGCAGCTCAAAGATCTCGGAAAACAAGTCGAAGTAATCACCCAATACGAAATCAGTCAGATGCCGGTAAACTCAGTAGATGAGCTACTCCGCTATATACCCGGAGTAGAAGTCCAGAGCCGAGGAATGTACGGCACCCAAGCTGATATAACTATGCGTGGTGGCACATACAACCAAACGCTAATCTTACTCGATGGTATCCGCATAGGCGACCCAATGACTGGTCATTTCAACAGCAATATACCCGTTTCACTATCCGCTATCCGCCGAATAGAAATAATCAAGGGAGCAAGCTCAGTGATCTATGGTGCTGATGCAGTCGGTGGCGTGATTAATATAGTGACAATTAATGTTGGAGGTTATGTCGACAGAGAATATAGAGGTGGTAGGTGTGCAACTGGTGCAACTGGCGAACTTCCTAAGTATATAGATAATGATCTAAGAGAAAGAATAGATAACGGTAATATTGGTTTAGCAGTTGGTCAGTATTCTACTTTTGCAGGTAAAATATATGGTCTTGCCACATTTGGTGGTGGAGGTTTTAATATTGAGTTTTCGTATGACCATTCTGAGTCTTATGGCTACCCTGCATTTAACAATACACATAACTATGGTTTTGATATCCGTAACTTTGGTACATCGTTAAACTTTGAATTGAACGATAAAGACTACTTAGCTTTTCGTTTTTCGAAAGATTCTAGAGATTTCGATGCTCGATATTTCTATACCGCTTCTTCCTTCGATAAATCTAAGGAAGAAGTAGATAGGTATTTTGGTCAAACAAAATTGAGTATTGGTAGCTATAAAGGGCATGATATAACAGCAAACCTGGGTCTAATATATACTACAGATGCTTTTGTTTTTAACCCAGAATTTACATCAAATAATCACAAGACAATAAGCGGGGATTTGAATATACACGACAAGATAAAGTTGGGTAAAAGCACCGCAATGACTTTTGGTACAGAGCTCCAGTTCAATAATATGCGAAGCACAGATAGAGGTGATAGAAGCCAACAACAGTTAGGATTATATGCAGTTGGAGTTCACGATTTTAGTTCTGATTTCAATATAAATTCGGGGCTTAGAGGAGAGTACTTACCAACTAATAATTGGGAAGTAGTACCGACTATTGGTGCGAACTATTACCTAACCGACAAGATAAAATTAAGAGCTAATGCAGGTCGTTCAATTCGTACACCAGACTATACGGAGCGATATGTTTCAACTGGATTAGAAGGGATACTTTCTGCTGGAAGAAACTTAGGAAACCCAGATTTATTACCTGAAATATCATGGAACTACGAAGCAGGAACTGATATACAACTAGCACAGAAAATATCGCTGAACGTAACGGGATATATGCGCGATTCAAAAAACATAATAGATTATGGTTTCAAGAAAGGTAGCGATATTACTAATAATCAGAATCTAGATCCAACTTTTGATTATCTCTACGCTCAGAACTTAGCTGAACTGCAAGTTAAAGGGGTAGAATTTAAGTTAAGTGGATTTGAAACTACTGATAAACTTAAAACATTCAATTGGTATCTAGGTGGTAATATACTTGATATCTCAGTTGCTGATGATGTGAGTTCTAAGTATATAACCAACGCTGCAGGATTGAATTTTTCAGCGGGGTTGTTCTACATCATAACTGATTATCTAAAAATTGGTACAGATGCTATCTACCGCAAACGTGATGTAACCGAAGACCAATCTATTGAATTTGGTTTAACTCCTGAATATTTTGTTATGGATGCGAAGTTGACATACAGACTTAGTTATTTTGACTTCGATTTGACCGTCAAGAATTTGTTTGATAGAGAATACTCAGACATTCTAGGTGTTCAACTCCCAGGAAGATGGATTATGTTGGGTGTCAACATTTCAGAGAATATGTTTATAAAGGATTAGGGTTCCATTCTTTATACCATTTAGTATAAAATATTTTACACCATTTGGCTTTATACCTTTTGGTATAAAGTGAATTACTATACAAATTCCCGTCTGAACCACATCCCAAATGCAGGGTCTAAGAATATATAATCGTTTTCAATTTGATGAATCAGATCCTTTTCCATTAGAACATTTCTGTTTTTTGTGACATTGTTGGGGCTACCAAGATCATACTTATCCATAGTTGACTTACTAGTTAGTTGCTCCTCATTATTAGCAATTGCTTTTAGTAGATTCAGCTGAGTTCTACTGATACTACTAGTTTCAAGAAGATAATATGGTGAGTTAGTAGTCAATAATTCATCTATAGCTTCTTCGAGGTTTCGGTTCGTCGCTTTTCTACTTGTATTCAACCAGGTATAATGTGATAATTGTTGCACGTACCAAGGATGATTATCCATTGCCTCAGCTATAGATTTTGCTAACTCTGGCGTAATTTCTTTTTTCGTATTAGTGAATCCTTTAACTATAAAATCAATCCATTTTTTTGTGCTGATTTTGGGTAATAGAATAATATCCCCAAACCGATAAAAAGGTCGTGATGAATTATCAAATATATCAAGCATCATGTGTCTCATACTACCGTATAGACAATAAGTGACATTAGATTGCCTTTGCCAAGCTGAGCGCATCTTCTTCTCAAATTGTTGGAAGTTATCGAACGAAGCTAAGTTTTGAAATTCATCGATACAGATAACGAATTGTATATTCCTTTCCTGAGCAAGTTTCTGGGGTAAATCTAGGATTTCTTTTATGTTTTTTGCTGGTTGATTCCAATTGAACTGTAAACTAAAATCTGTCATTGGCTCTACTCCTAGTGAGATAGAAGGAGTAATAGATTTCAATAGGTTCTTAGCGGAATCAATCCAATCGTCTAGCTTATTAGATGAAGCTTTGACTATCTCGCTAGCGAATACTTCTAGGAATTCTCTTTGAGAAGATGTGGCAAATAAGTCGAGATTCACTACTTTTATTCTAGAGTTTTTATTAGCTATTTGTTTAGATACTTTTTCAACTAAAGAAGTCTTGCCCCATCGGCGAGGAGAAATAATCATAGTATTGATATTATTCAATAGATTACTTTTGAGCCGCTTTATTTCATTCTCGCGGTTAGTGAAGGCAGCGTCACTAACTGTCACGCCATATACGAAGGGAGACTTTTTCATATTTTATACCATTTACTATAAAAATTGTTTTACCAAAAGGTATTATACCATTTGGTATAAAACTAATTATAATATTTGTTATATGCAAAATTTCTTAGATTGGAGTGGTTATTTCTTCTTATCTTATTACTTCTATGAATTCCGTCTTAGTTATAGTTGGTGTAGTTAACTGCAAGTAATATCGACCGCTTTGGTAATCTCTTATATCGATTTTTAAATCCCTAGTCCCTATTTCTTGATTCCCAGTGAGAAGGGTTTGCATTTTTCGACCGATATTATCATAAATTACTAATTCTGTTTCTCCTGCATCTACTATATTCAAAATAACTGTAATATCTGATGATGATACGTTTGGAAACACATTAAACCTAAATGTCTCTGGTATCACTGCCACTCCATTTCCTATTATTACCAGAGTATCGGTGAATTGTCCAACTGATGTACTTATTGTTACTAAGGCAGTTCTTGCACCACTATCAGTTGGTGTGAAGACAAATGTATAATCGGCACATTCATTTTGAAATAGTGTTCTTTCATTGGAACCATCTATTATAGAAAAGTCATTTAAATCACCGCTACTTAAATCTATTCCGAATACTGTCAGAGGAGCTAAACTACTATTGCAAATTAATTGAGCTACAATCGAATCTCTGTCAGCGCCGATAAATAGTGAGCCCATATCAATAGTATCTCTATATATTTGTGGTTTTGCCTTAATTATTGAGAACATTCTATCGGAAGTATCAATTTGCAAAGGCTGTTTTCCGCTAGTCAATTTTAAAATCCAATAATCAGAATCACCATTATTCTTTTTTAGGTCACCATCATTTGAATTTGTTCTTCCTACCGCTAAAAAGTCTGTCTCATTCAGTGCTCTAATTACATATAAATTTTCAGTAGATGATCCACCAAAGTTTTTTGTCCAAATAGTCTCACCTACTTTATCTATCTTCAAAACTACTCCTTCGTCGAACCATGAAGTACCTCCCGCCCCTGTATAACCAGAAACAATGTATCCCCCATCAGGTGTGGCAGATATAGAACTACATATATCAGTTGAAGTAGTTCCATATTTCTTATTCCAATCCATTGTACCATCTTCAAATAATTTAACAACCCAAAAGTCATTATTATCGATAGCATTTGTTATATCGCCATCTTTTGAATCCGAATACCCAGCTATTATATATCCACCATCTGTAGCAAGAATACAATTGATACCAACATCGTACTTACTACCACCAAAAGTCTTTATCCATTCCAGCTCACCAGTGCTGTTCGTCTTCAATGCAACTAAATCTAAATATCCATGATTACCAGGTATATTATAATCTTTTGAATATGTTTGACCTGTGAGAACTAAACCACCATCTTTATTTTCAATTATCGAGAAAGCAAACTCGCCAGAAGAACCTCCATAAGTCTTCGTCCAAATAATTTCACCTTGGGGAGTTATCTTGGTTATCCAAATATCGTCATAGCCTCTAGTTTGAGCGTACTCCAAATCAAAATCAAATGACGCTGAACCACCGGCAAATACATAACTTCCATCATTACTTTCGATTACAGAATATATTGTTTCTGATCCACTTCCCCCATAATTTTTCTTCCAGATTATTTCACCATTCTTATCTAGTTTTATTATCCATCCATCAGTACTCCCATATTCAGGGTTTCCATAGTTCGAATCCATAATTTTATTTCTAGAGCTAGAATAACCAGCTATCAAATAGCCACCATCTTTAGTTATAAGTACATCTCGTGCATAATCTCCACCACTACCGCCCAGTACCTTCTCCCACTCTATCAACCCTTCCTTATCTAGCTTCAAAATCCAATAATCAATTCTGTCATAATTGTAGCTGACATCAAAATCAATAGATTCGGAAATACCTACAACGATACAACCACCATCATCTGTTGGCTCTACAGAAAAAGCTAAGTCAGCTTTACTCCCTCCGTAAGATTTAGACCATACGACTTTTGGTTCTACTTTATTATTGACCAATTGATTTATTTTTATAAGGCAACTATCACTTTCTATGTTCGGAATTTGCCAATTATATTTATTACCAACAGCACTGCTGACCAACTTATCCCAGCTATTACCACCGTTGCTTGTAAAATCAATTGAGACACTATCATCGATGGAAAACCCTTCCCAATTAATAGTAGTATCCGTATCAGCGAATACTTTCTCTCCGCCATTAGGAAAGCTTAAATTTAGGATCTCTTGCTGTGAAATAAGTGAGATGTATTGGAGTAAAAGTAAAGATGTAATTAGTAATAAATTTTTCATATTCTGTTAAATTAAGTGAGATTTAAGGCAAAAGTTTAAACCTGAAATCACAATATAGTTTATTTGAATATTTATTAAAAATTAATATTATCGAACTTTAAGACTAAAGTATAAAAAAGCAAACCCTACTTCTTCTTATTCATCTCGTATTCGCGGCGAGTAACTTCGTCCATTAGCTTTTTGGACTTGCTGAGTAGTAGGTTATAGTTTAGACGTTTGTCTAGGTCACCCAGTACTTCGTAGGCCTCCTTTATCTCGCCGAATACACGTTGTACTTTCTTATCATCGGGATGCAAATCGGGGTGGTATTTGCGAACCAAACGCTTGTATGCCATCCGAATTTCATTGGAGGTGGCAGAGCTTTCTAGCCCAAGTATTCTATAATAATTTTTGATTTTCATTTTTTAGGATTATGAAAATAATGAAAATATTTGGATTATTGTGCAGGTTCAAGAATATTTACGCTACTTAGTATTTCTATATCTGTATCAGAAGGTAATTCTGAATAGCTGATAACGCTAACAACAGGGAATGTAGTCTGTATCATTTTCTTGAAATATGGTCGCACTTGAGCTGAGCAGATAACTACTGGCAGATGCCCTGCTATAGTAGTATCGTCAATAGCTTTCGATACCCCCTCTTTGATACGAGTTATATACTCGGGCGATAGTCCCATAGATGGACTTATCTGGTTACCACCACTCTTTTGCAGAGATTGAGTAATGCTATCTTCAATTTCGGGGTCTAGTGATATTGCGTGTACTATACCGTCTTGGTCTTCGTAGAGTGTTTTGATTGTCTCTGATAGATTGTGACGAACGTATTCCGTAAGTACATCTATATTCTGCGTTACTCTATAGTATTCAAGTAATGATTCTAATATAAGAGGTAAATCACGAATCGGAATACCCTCTTCCAATAGATTTTGCAGCACTTTTTGTATAGTCGAAAGTGGCAGATTATCAGGGGAAATCTCATCTGTCAATGCAGGATAATCTTCTTTCAGATTGTCAACTAACTGCTTAGTATCTTGTCTAGTTAGTAATTTGTCTGAGTTACGTTTAAGTATTTCGGTTAAGTGAGTAGTTAACACAGTTGCTGATTCTACCACTGTGTAGCCCATTATTTCGGCATTCTCACGCTCATTTTGGTCTATCCACTTAGCTGGCAAACCGAAAACTGGCTCTGTTACTTGCTTACCACGCAGCTCACCCTCGGCTGTGCCGGGGTTCATAGCCAATAGCATATTCGGGAATAGGAAATTGGAAGCAACTTCATTCCCACGAATTTTGATAATATAATTTTCTGGGTCTAATTGCAGATTATCACGCACACGAACAGGAGGGAGAATAATCCCTAGTTCCGTAGCTAATTGCTTACGTACGTTTGTTATTCGTTTGAATACATCACCACCTTGTGCCTCATCTACTAGGGCTATTAGCGAGTAGCCCAGCTCTATTTCTACTGGATCAACTTTTAGTAAATCTTCAACAGGTGATTCGCTTGGTTTTTCGACCTCTTCTGCCGCTTGTAATCCCTCGCGCATTTCATCATCAGCTTTGTTTTTAATCGCATTAGTTCTATTGTAAGCGATAGCCGCAATTACCACTGCAATTAACGTAAACGGAATCATTGGGAAACCAGGTAGAAGTCCAATTAGGAACAAAGCCACAGCCGATACATACATCGCCCTTGGCTTAGCACCGAATTGCTGACCGAATTCCGTTTCCAATTGATCACGAGCACCCGAACGAGTAACAACCAAACCACCCGCAACTGATATCAATAGTGCTGGGATTTGAGAAACAAGACCATCACCAATAGTAAGCGTAGAGTAAGTAGATATCGCTTCGGAAAACGACATATCACGTTGGAGCATACCAATAGCGAACCCACCAACCAAGTTGACAATTGTGATTATAATACCAGCAATTGCATCACCTTTTATAAACTTAGCTGCACCATCCATTGACCCGAAAAAGTCCGCTTCGTGTGCTAATTCATCACGCCTTGTTTTAGCCGTTTGCTCATCTATATATCCAGCATTCAAATCGGCATCAATACTCATCTGCTTACCCGGCATAGCATCCAAGGTGAACCTTGCAGAAACCTCTGCTATACGAGTAGAACCCTTGATAACAACGATGAAGTTAATGACTAAGAGGATTAGGAATATGATAATCCCTACGACTATATTACCACCAACTACGAAATCACCGAAAGCATGTATTATCTTACCTGCTTCCCCCTCTCCTAATATAAGCCGAGTAGAGGCGACATTAAGCCCCAATCGGAGCATAGTAGTGATAAGAAGAATAGCTGGGAATGCCGAGAATTCAAGTGGCTTTATAAGATAAACTGCCACCATCAGTATCATAACCGATAGTGCTATATTCAGAGTTAGAAATAAATCTAGCGCAAAAGGAGGCAGCGGCAATAATAGAAGTGCAAGAATAAGTAATATACCACTAGCTAAAACAATATCGGGATTGTTAAAGATTGGTGAAAGAACAGTATTCTTCAATCTGTTTAAAGTTGGGTTATCTAGTAGAGCCAATTGTCTATTTATAGCCAATAATTCATAAAAATGATGTCACAAAAGTAGTATTGCAAGTTGCTTGCCAAATAATTATTGACGGTCATTTATTATTATTTTTGGGGGTGGTCAATACCACAGAGAGTGTGTCACTCTGAACGGAACAAGGTGGAGTGCTTGTGCTGAGCATTCTAAGATAAAACCAAATATTTAATTAAATAATTTCACATATTGTCCCTCTCTTTTAGCAACAGCAAATATACGAAGTACTAATTTATTAGCTACAGCATTTAGAACAG
>JBAYUQ010000031.1:0-29470 GCA_041675005.1 Kapaibacterium sp. (SeqCode) | reverse complement strand
CAAAAAGCCCTTGCAACGGTTGTTACAAGGGCTTTTTTTATGGTGGTCGAAGAGGGATTTGAACCCCCGACACAAGGATTTTCAGTCCTTTGCTCTACCAACTGAGCTATTCGACCAGTCATCTTTTTCAAGACTACAAAAATATTGCTTATTTACTAAAAAACAAAATTTATTTTGATATTTTTGCTAATTCTTCGACTATTTTATTGCGTACATTTTCTTTCAAACCTTTCAACTCGCTTCTATCCATTGCCTTAACGTCTATTTTCGGCATTATAGATATTCTCACTTTTCCGGGTTTTAGTATTAGCTTGCCCGCTGGAAGTAAATCATAAGTTCCAGAAACTGCGATTGGGATTATCGGTGTTAGTGCTTTTTCGGCTATTAGGAATCCACCTCTTTTGAATTCTCCAACTTCAGACCCTGAATCCCGCGTACCTTCTGGGAATATGATAACTGACGCTCCGGCTTGTATTTTATCTATAGCTTCATCCAAACTTTTCATTGCTTTACGAGGGTCAGAACGGTCTATACTTATGAGATTTGATCGCTTTAATCCATAACCAAATATAGGAATTTTCTCAAGTTCTCGTTTATAGATTATTCGTACATCACCGGGCAAAGTCCCTAGTAATACAGGAATATCAAGTAAGCTACTGTGATTGCACACGAATATGTAGCTCTGATTTGCTTTGATATTCTCTATACCTTCTATTTCTATTTCTATACCGATTATTTTGTTCAAAGCGCGGCTCCAACCCACATACATACGTGTATCTATGCGTGAGCTAAAAGTGAGCATCCACAATTCTTTGATTGTGAAATACACTGTTACAAGGGCTACTAATATTAATCTGATTATTGGCATCAATACCTATAAAGTGTTATTTTACTGCTTACTCGCTTATTCAGATATGTAGAACGCATTAATGTTCCCATACTTCCCCAGCGTTCTTTATTCAAATCAAAAATAGTTTTAGAGTCTATCATTTTCATCCGAATATCTAATTTACGGCATTCTTTCGTATTATTCAAAGACCAAGTATAACGGCTATTCTCACCGATTCCCTTTATCACTGGGTTTATCTTAACTTTAGTCCAACTGCCCAGCGTTTCCAATATCATATTTCCCGATTTGGTAGTATCTATTACTTTCTTCAAAAAGTCCTTTACCTCGGCCTCTTTGAAATACATTAGCAGGCCCTCGCAGATAACTACACAGTTCTTATCTATCTCTAAATCATCAAGTGGATTATCAGCTAGTATGCTTAGCGAGTACATCCGATAAACTTCGTTTTCAGTAGCGAACGACCTTCTAATGTCTATCACTTCAGGTATATCAATGTCATTCCATTGTTTTACTTTACCCAAATAGCGTGCAAATCGAGTATCTAGTCCGCATCCGAAATTATATACAATTGAATCTTTGTTAATGACATTATCTAAGTATTCATCTATTAATATTGTCCTATTAGCAATAGCTGTGAGGAGGTAATTTTTCACAAATTTACTCATCTGGTTGAAACCATATAGAGAAGTATCAATCTCATTTATTATATTAATAGAAAGTTGGTCATTGATTAACCCACCATTCATAGATTCTTCCGCCCTCGCCCAAAGTGGAATAAGCATAGTTTTCTCTACACTTCCGAGTGCTTGTATTTTGCTGTTAATCTCTGACATTTATCCCTTCATAAATGAAGTATTCCCAAACTCCGCCATAAGCTTTGCGTATAGATTTTCTCTCAGTTGTGAACTCACTTTCCAATAAAGTAAGAAGCTCTTCTCCCATTTCTATTCCGTGCCAATTCATATATCGCTTGTATAAAGTCGAACCATATCTGTGAAAATCAAGGACGTATATTCTGCCATTGGGTTTTAGTAGTTGCTTCACTTTCTTGATATGTGCTTCTATTTGAGAGAAATCTAGTGTAAATACATAGCTCAGCAACACAGCATCATATTTTTCATCAGGACTATATTCAGATAAATCGGTTTGGTATATCTCAATCTCATTTGGCAATTTCCGTTTAGCTATTTCAAGCATGTCTGGAGATAGATCAATTCCAGTTAGAGTGTAATCAGTATGTCTAGCGAGCGTTTTGAGTATATGCCCAGTGCCACACCCAATTTCTAATAAAGTGCCTTTAGGATTGGTTTCTGCTATCCACTTCACTATTACACTTCGACCGAATAGAAATAGTGGTCGAGTTATATCGTAAAAACCCGACTGCTTTTTGTAGTATTTTATTATTGATTCTTTCTTTTTCACTAATTTCAAACTAAAGAAAAATATTTTCAATTTCCCTATAACTTATTATTGTAATTTTTCGTAATTGTAATTTGCTTCAACCAAACAATTTTGAACGACATATGAGATATAGATTACTACTTTTATTTATACTATTTCCACTCTCCTTGATTTCAGAGGACAAATACTCAATCTCAGGAATAGTGAATGACGACACAAGCAAAGAAGCTGTTATCTCAGCAACTGTAGCACTATATACCGACTCTATAATCAACAAAGATAATTTTGTGAAAGGGGCGTATAGTAACAAATTCGGGTTCTACTCTTTGCCAAATATCACAAACGGTACATACTTCCTAGCCGTTTCCTCCGTTGGCTACAAGCTAATGCTATTAAAAATAATTGTCACAAATGACGATGTTAGGCGAAATGTACAACTAGAATCAACCTCTGCAATGACTGAAGAGGTAACGGTAACAGCTGACAGAGAGTCAAGCCCAACAAGTTCAATCAGCTCCATATCTATTAGTCCATCTTTCGTTTCCAAAATGCCTGCATTCGGTGGTGAAGTTGATATATTCCGGACTTTGCAGTTACTACCGGGTATAGCCGCTGGCTCAGAGTTGTCGAGTGGTTTATATGTACGTGGGGGTTCTCCTGACCAAAACTTGATTCTTCTTGATGGTGTTACAGTCTATAACCCGTCGCATCTAGCGGGATTCATTAGCTCATTCAACAATGACGCGATCAAAGATATACGAATGATAAAAGGAGCATTCCCAGCTGAATATGGTGGTCGTCTATCGAGTGTTCTTGATTTGACTATGAAAGAAGGTAGGAAAGATAAACTCGGTGGCAAGGCAGGTGTCTCGCTCATCAGCTCCAAGTTAACACTAGAAGGGCCAATAAATGAGAACTCTTCGTTTATGATTTCTGGTCGCCGTTTCTATTTTGATTTACTACTTGGCTTGATTACTAATGATGCACCTACTTACTATTTCTATGATTTCAATGCAAAAGCGAACTACAAGCTATCTGAGAATGATGTATTATATGTCAGTGGCTATTTCGCTCGTGATGTTTTCGGTGTTAATGAAAATGATAATGATGATATCAGTGTGAATTGGGGTAATAGCACAGCTAATATGAGATGGATGCATATAGTTAGCCCAGAGTTATTTACTAACTTTTCTTTAGTTTATACTGACTATATATTTGATTCAAATATTGGCGAAGATGATGTCGTGTTCAATTCTGGCTCTCGTATTAGAGATATAGTTCTCAAAGGTGATGCTCAATACCTAGCTTATGATGATCATGTTATAAAAACAGGTGCAGATATTACTTGGCACAATTTTAAATCTAAGGCTAATTTTAATAACTTAGACTTTGATATTGGTTCAAATAATCTAGGCGAAAGTATTATAAACACTTTTGATATTGCACTTTACGCACAAGATGAATGGAAGGTGACAGATAGACTAGATGTTAATTATGGGTTACGTGGCTATTACTTCCAACAAGGGAATTATTTGGATATTGAGCCGAGACTATCCGCTACATATCTCACAGACGCGGGAATACGATTAAAAGGGGCTTTTGCAGTTGCTAATCAATACATTCATTTAGTAGTAAGGAATAATATAAGTTTACCAACAGACCTATGGTTCCCATCTACTGAGAATATATTACCTAGCCGTTCATACCAAGGAGTGTTAGGGGCAGAGATGAATATAATCGACGATACATATCTTATCTCTTTGGAAGGCTATTACAAAAAGATGAATAATTTGCTCGAATACCGCGATGATGCAGAATTCACCCTTGGCAAAGTACTAGAAGAGCAATTCACAAGTGGAGAAGGCCGAGCTTATGGAGTTGAATTATTCCTGAATAAAAAAATAGGAAACGTCACGGGGTGGGTTGGTTATACTCTAGCTTGGACAAAAAGACAATTTGCGGATTTGAATAATGGTAAAGAATTCTATACCCGTCATGATAGGCGACATGATGTATCCCTAACTTTGAACTATGAGTTTAATGATACATGGGAGTTAGGTATGGCTTGGGTTTATGGCACTGGTCAGGCCTATACTATGCCTACTTCTACCTATATATGGCGTGATGATTTTAATTACAATGATGAAAAGTATCAGTTTTCTGAAAGAAATGGGGTTAGATTACCAGCTTACCACCGAATGGATTTGAATTTCATGTACAAATTTGAAGCATACAAATTGCCGTGGGTACTATCTATCAATATATACAATGTCTATGACAGACGTAACCCATTCGCTTGGTACATAAATAACGAATATGACCCAAATACTGGTGATACAAGTAAAAAATTAAAGCAAATAACATTATTTCCAATCATTCCTACTTTAGGATTAAGTTTTGAGTTCTAATATGAAAAAAACATATATTTTATTACTTTTGATACTAACAGCTTTACTCTCATCTTGTGATGGTTTGGAGCAAACAGTAGATTCTGATTTACCTTATGTAGAGAAGCTAATTATACAGGGACAATTCGGAATAAATAGTCGAAATATTTCCGTCTCTATCACCAAATCAATACCTCCTTTGGAGGAGCCTACACTTAGTAAAGTCACAATCACAGATGCAGTATGCAAAGTTTACTACAAAGACAAAGTAATCAATCTAATCCATCAAGGTGAATCAATATACGTAAGTGAAGATACATTGACTATAGAGGAAGGCGTTGAGTACAGACTTGAAGTTAAGTGGAAAGATAAGGTGGCGATTGCAACCACTACTATTCCGATACTTCCAAAAATAATCTCCGTTAAAGAGAAAATATTCCGTGAGTGGGGTTATGATCAAAAGACTTACGAATTTACTATTAGGTCTAATGACAAAGGGATGATAAAAATATCTGAAAATGACAGTTATTATAGAGACTATGGTTTTCAATTAATAGATAAAATAGATAAAGAATACCGTGTTCTTCTAAGTGAACCGATATATGATGAAGACCCTGCTAATATCAGCTTTGAAATGAGATTTACAGATATACAGTTCTATCCGTATTACCAAACTAGGCACGAGGGTAATTCCGACGGTGGCATATTCAGTAATGGAGGTTTAAATATGGAAGGTAATGTAAAGGGTGATAATGTATTCGGAATTTGGTTTGGATACAATACTTTTGGTGGTAGAATTGACGATTATCTAGATATTTTCAAAAAATGAATGTTTCGTTTCCAAGCCTCTACTTCCACAAAGTTCCGACATTTTCTATTCCTCATAGTAGAATAGAAACAATTTGATAGGAATACATATAGCCTACATTTAAAAAAAACTTTCTAAGCCACTAATTTCAAACTAAAGAAAAAATGACCTACAACTATAAACAAGTACTCATCCAATTGCATTTATGAGCCAATCAGTTACCGGCTTAGCCGCTAGATACTTGATCATAACTATATCTACTATTCGTGGATCATCGAAATCTATTTCCTCACGGCTGATAAAGTAAAAGGCCTTATTGAAGATTAATGGCTCTTCTTCTGCGGCTAGTTGTAGCTCTTTTGGTATTCGTTTGTGTTTTTCTGCCTCTGCAAATCCGCCATAGTGCAAGACGAAATTGGAGTCAGCTAATACCTCATGGAATGCGTCCATATCCTCTGCTACGCGATTATCAATATTATACTTTGATAATTCAAGCTTTAAATCAGTCCAATTACTTTTATCCTGTATTATATCGGATAGTATATTTTTGTACTTTCTCATACTTTTTAATTTGAATAAAGTTGTTTAGTATATTAATTTTTTAACTTTTCTTGTAATTAATTTTCATCTATAGCTAAATATACTCTTTCCCCGTCTCAAATCAAAGAATTTATCATCCCCTTCTTAAAGTCATTGATAATTTCATGAGTAGATAAGTGGGCTCTACCAGTTACCTTCTCGAAATCTGAATGCACGTCATTAGCACCATCGCTAATTCCTTTGTAGATACCAGCTATTATATTACCAATGAAATCACCTAGTTCTTCTACTCTTTCCTTTTTATAATCTTCATAAGAAACGGGAGTAAATTTCAGGTCAGTATTATAAGTTTTATTGATAAGGTCTGCTAGTTTTTGTTGAGTAATTGGTTCACCAACTAGGTTATAGGTTTGCCCATTTAGTTCATCATTTAGTAGCATTTTAGCATAAGCGAACCCTAGCTCTTTTCTGCTAGTGTATGTACATTTACCGTCACTTGCACAGTTTCTAATCTCACCATCTTTCTTGTAATTATCTATGTATTCTAAATCTGGCTCTATATATATACCGTTTCTACCTATCGCCCAATCTAACCCAGAGTCCTGTACGTCTTTTTCGGTTTGGCGGTTACTCTGTACCACTGGACTAAATGCATTGTTTACTTCATCGCCAACTATGCTAGTATATACTATCTTAGTAACTCCATTCTGTTTGGCAGCTTCTATTACATTTCTATGTTGTTGGATTCTTTTCTGTGGGTCGTCCATTCCAGAAATAAGCAGCACTTTATCAACTCCTTTTAGAGCTTCGTTGAATTCATCTCTGCTATTGTAATCGCCCTTTCTAACTTCTATTCCAAGATGGGTGGCGTTTTCAGGAGTTCGCACTATTCCGATTACGTTTTCTGCTCCTATCTCTTTTTTAAGAGCCTCTACTATTGAAGAACCTAATTTACCGTTCGCTGCTGTTACTGCTATTTTCATATATTTCTCTCATTCGTATTTATTAATAAGTCCGTAATCGAAAGGTGTCCAAAGACAAGATCTTAATCCACTTTCCTGAAACGCGGTATTCACCCATGTATTGCAAGTATTAAAGCAAGTGTAGCCTTCTTTGCCCTATTGTAGAGGTACACTAATAGTCATTGAATCAACGAGTAAGTATTCGTATAAATGTCAAACAGCATGTCTAGAATTAATGTAGATACCAACTACGACTAGAGACGCTTGATAGAAATAACTTATCTTCCACCAGCAAGTGATATACGTAGATCTAAACCAACTTGTGTTGTGCTAAATCCTGGATTAGCAGCACCTGCTGTTATAGTCGCATCATATCGGAAGAAGAATGATGCGGTTACCCTATTACTAATAGAATATCGTATTCTTGGTTCTATTGTTATCTGAGTGTCACCTTGTAGCTCACGACCGTCATTATCTTGTAAACTAGCTTCGTCTGATACGTCGAATGTTGCTCTCGAATTATCCTTGATTGAGAATAAGAAACTATACTCAATATTGTTTTTCAAACTTAGTCCCAAGAAGTCCCATTCCAAACTCTTCATAGTATAGTTTGCTTGGGCACTTATCTCATTTGTGCTAGTTTTCTGTATTATACTTCTACTAGATGAATTTAGGTTGAAGTTAGTTGTGGCATTCCATCTCAGGTTCGCCGTTAACTGCCCATCTAGCTTCTCTTCGTCGAATGTCCAAGATACTCCAAGCATAGGTTGGAAGCCGTACTGCACCATCTGGTTTTCGTAAGCTTCGCCCTTATCAGTTATCTTTATACTTTCATCGTATATTGAACTGTATCTGTGTTCTAATCTAACTTTCTTAACGTAAGAACTCCAAATACCCCAATTTTCTAATCCTTCCCAAGTTATACCATAATTAGGTGCAGGTAGGAATTTACGAGCGGCTCCGCTACTAATACTGAATGCTTCTAATTTCTCGAAAAATGATTCTGATAGTGCACGTTGTTTTTCTCTGTTTTGTTCTAGCTCTGAAATACCACTATTCTCAATGGCAGTGGCTCTAGTGTTATATTCGGTTACAACGTTATCTATAGTATTACCAAATGGATTGTACCCAAATATGGTAGGGAATGTCATATACGAACGGCTGAATGAACGCATTGCTATTACGTTAGTATAAGTTGGAGTCCCGTTTATATCTGTAAGTACGGTTTCGTTTCTATTATAAGCCACAGTCGAATTCCACTTCAAATCGAGTTGTGCCCCTTCCCATAGCGGTCTGGATGTGGAAATATCGAATGAAGTTGATTGCGTAAAGTTATCTTGCATAATACCATTAGGAGGTCTTAGCCCACCGAAAGAGGAGAATCCGAAGAATGGAAATGCAGATGAAGATACCGTTTTGAATCCACCATGAGGACTGCTGACTAAACCCAATTGGTAAGGTAAGCTAGGCCCATTAGAGAGAGTACTTCCACCGAAACCCCAAAAATTATTGATACCAGTTCCACCATAAACACCGGGGTTTACCGACGCATTGTTCTGGTTTAATCCAATTCTGAGTGTTTCAAAATCAAGGAATATAAATTTGAAAATATTACCTACTTCATCTAATACCGTTAGATTAGAATCGACAGTAGGCCTCATAGTAATAGATGGTTTTTGTACTTTGAACCAAGTGTCACCTAATTGCTTTAGATTTAGCGTACCTGTGAATCTAGTAGTGCTATTGTAATTAGCTTGCTTAGATATATTCTGGAGCTCAGGGTCAGGGTGCAGTGGATTAGTCCATTGGTAATCAACTACGTATTGACCTGTTATTTTGAAGAACCTATTGATACTAACTATATTGGGCAACTGAGGAGTAAAATTCAGTGTTACATTTTGAGTATGATTAATATCATCGCCAAAATTAATCACCGCTCCATCTTGGAAAAATATTTTTTTAGCTAATTCACTACCTGTTCTTTGGCTACCATCATCTGCCGATTCGAACTTAACAAGTGTAGAACGAGTATTAAAATTATAATCCAATAGTGGATTCAAAAACCCGCCTTCTACGAATTTCCAAGAGAAGTTAATAGTTCTATTAGCGGTGAAATCACGAACAACTGGACTAGCAAAATCCAAATATCTGGATTGCTCTGTTCTTCTCTGTCTATTCAAATCTAATCCAAAACCAATTGAATTAGGTAGGAAATTGAATTTGGCTTTGCTGTACACGTCTATTACAGGCACACTATCTATCCAAGTAAACGGCGATACTGTAAGTAATTCAGGTATTCTGTTGGCATATCTAACATCTGCTCTCCATTGCCAGTTGAATCTTTGTTCGTAGATAGGAGACCTTTGGTATTCTTGAGCATAATTATATCCAAATACTAATTTATTGATAGTCTCATTGACAGACCAGTGACCGACAGGCAACCCTAGTTTAACACCATTCATTCCCCAGTTGTCTCGTACTACTAAGGTCTGTGACCGTTTGATTATATTGTCAGCTATATCTTGAGCTTCTTGTTCAGACGATCCATTGTCTATAGCTCTTTCCTTAGCAATATTAGCAGCTACATCTAAGTTTACATCATTATTCGCTTGGAATTCTGGTGTTTCTACTAGCTCGGAGTGACTATAGTTGATAGGCAGATTCATCCCACTAAAGCTCTTCGGCATAAATTTGTTTAGTTGCCCTTGCATAGACACGGTGAATTCGCTCGTTTGCATACGATTACCGAACCTTTCTTCTAATCTATGGAAGTTTGGTTCTTGTGTTTTGAAAGATGCGTCTATAGTCCCCAAATCGGCTAATTTGACAGACGCACTTGCGATAGCAGCTATATCACTGCTTGCTTCTGGTGAAGTTAACCTAAGTTCATCGAACCATACGGTGGTGGTCAATTCATTCGGGTACCTCTCTTCGGGATTGGCTATACCTAAACCGATGAATGAGACTCGGGTTAGTACTGGATTACCTTTGATAGCAAAAATTGCTATTGGATCACCAGGTACTGGGAATTCTTGTCTCTCTCGTTTGAATAATGAATCTCTTATTTGCTTTATTGCAGTTAGGTCTTCTAAGTTTATTTGTACATCAGTCCAGCCCCTTTGTATTGGTTTTCTATATTCGTAATAGTTTGCCGAATCGGTACCAAATCGTAAGAATGCATATCCTTTTGGAGTTATTCCTGGTACTATCTGACCAGGCATAGAGCCATCACCGTGGAAGAAGAATTTCAATTTTTTATAATAGAATAAGTCTTGTGATCTCCATACACGAGTAGCCATTCTTTCTTCGCCGTAGTTCAGATTATCTACTCTAAGTGCCAACGATTGTTCATTTAGCTCCAAATCTTCATTGTTTGGACTATTTAGCTGTCTAGGAGGTCTAACACCCGGAGGCATAGTATAGAAATCAGGAGCACCTTTGTTTTCGAATCTATTTACAAATGCTAATGACATCACGGAATCATTTTCAGGAACACTTAGGAAATTACTAATACGTTGCCATTGTGAACCTACTAATTTCCAATCAGCTATCTGTACATAAGCTGGGCCTCCTTTGAAGGAGACTCTTATGTACTGCACATTCGAAAATAGAGGATTACCAACTCTACTTGATGGTCTTCTGATAGGTAAACGAAACTGGTACCAGCCCGCAGCTTGGTTACCACCGACAATCTGCGGATTAGTATTAGGGTCAAGATTCGTAACATCTATTTTATATCGGAAATAACTATTATCTAGAGTTATTGTCTGACCATTATTATCGTTTAGAATTTCCTTATCTGGGAATTGACCTAATTCTGATTGAGTTGAGTTACCCTCAAAATTATTATAATTCAAGAAATCATCGGCCGTTTGGTCTTCGTTATTTTGACTGAAATTAAAGTTATAATTATCTCTTGCTGGATCATCTTCTTGATTTAACGGGAAAGGATACTCTTCCTTCTCTTGAGCATCATTTATAGCATCTATACCGACATCTTCGCCATCATCAATACGATTATTTGGCAATGGGTTACCTTCCGTTATACCATCCTCAGTATTCAGTGAGTTGTTTGCTATTATGTCCTCACTTATCTGACCTAGGTCTATGAACATCTCTGTTGAGTTGTCACCCCTGTTATCTATTCGAAGCATTATCTCTAAGTATTCGATATTCTCTGTGTCAAAATTCGTGTTGAAAGAGGATAGCAATCTTTGCATACCACCCCAAACTCTATTCCTGTTGCTATTCTTCTCTAAGAATCTATCGTTCGGATTGTACTCAGGGTTAAGTGAATCTAAATATTCAGGGTTTCTATTGTATATACCACGGAACTCAGGATTATAGAATAATTCTAATGGACTCAAATTATTATTACCAACTGTAGTTTGTTGGTCTGGGTAAACTTCAGTTACCGGAATACGCGGGATAAAGTATTTGAACCACGATAATCTACCACGGTAAAGATTTCTTTCAGGTCCAGTCTGTGCTATCGAGCTATCCAAAGGAGCAGATGAGAACTGCCATTGTGATGGGTTCAGACCCAAACTTATAGAACGTTCACCACCCTCAAAATTATCTAGGTCAACAGCTGCTTCGCCATTATCTGATGCGGCAGTGGATTCTTTTTTATTCGGAGTTGGGAATATAATCGCCATCTCGCCACCAAGAGATATATTTGATGCAGCTTTTGTCTCATAGAAAGGTAAAAAGTCCAAAGCTTTAGTCAACCAAGGCGTATCCCACTCTAGTTTACCATCCAATCCGAATATTGAGTTTGCTATCGGCTCATTACCTAGTTGAACTCGGTCATTTATAGCAGCTAGATTGTAATGCATGAATGTAAATCCGAGAGTCGCTGTGGCTCTTCTTCCGTCATAAAGGAGGTAATCCCCTCGAATACCTGCCAATGTTTTTGTTGCTATTTGGAACACATCTTGTTGCTCATATTCTACTTTCAGGTTAGCTCCCGGAGCCGAAGCAGAAGGATTACGCATAGTCAATGTTCCTGAGAAATAGTCAACTACATAATCTTGGAATTCTCTTAATAGACGACCATCTAAAAATACTCTCACACTCCCAGGAGCTAAATTGAAAGCACCTAGCGATATTTTACCAGCAGCTCTACCAGAGACTTCTCCGGCTATTATAAATCTATTTCTTGCCGTATTACGTTCGGCTACTACTCGTACTGTATCATATATATCAGAAAATATATATTGATCAGCCAATGCTGGCGAGCCCTGTTTATCAAAATAATCTCTTAGTCCATCTCTGAATGGCTCTACTGACGGGAATGTAATCTCACCTGTTCTCTGATTGAAAAATGGAGAACCAGCAGTTTTGTCAAACTCTCCATCTGGCTGAGCTAACCCAGAAGTATTAGTTCTATCTACACCAAGTATCGTAACTAGCTTGTCTGGTGCATTAGGCAACACATCTGTAGAATCATTGTCTTGATTTATATACCAAAGATTGATAGTTGTCTCATCTAGATTCACATTAGTTGAGCCAATAGAATAGATGTTTTTCATCTGGCGTGACCAAAGAGTATCAAAACCTGGTTGCATATTCGGAACTGAGACTAATTTAAGTATCAATGTATCTTTAGTGTCTACTGAATTGCTGAAAGCGCCGTGATAAAGGTCATCATCAGCTGAAGGAGTAAGCCCCTCTGTGATATATGCTACAGCGTATTTTCTATCTTCTCTTAGGTTCCTTATTGTCAAAGTCCCTAAGTTTCTATCTATTTCAAATTGATTTGTATCTAATTTTTGGAAACGACCACGCTCAACTATTCCCGTTTGTATAGCCACATTGGGATTGTTAAGTGTCAGGTCATTTATGAAATTCAAAGGGTTTGGCTCTGGTTTCAAAGTAGCATAAGCTATAACTTCCGAAACTTGCGGGCTAGTAACAGTATTAGTTGACTCCCAAACTTCTATATCCTTTACTCTACCATAATTCGCAGATTGTGGTATAACGGGCTTCGGCGAAGACCAATAATCTTTGTAAACGGGCTTGTAATCATTATCCAAGAAAAAGTGATTACGAGAGAAATCTGGTGGACGCACTTGGAATGGGGTCTTATTAGAACCACCCTTCACATCTACAAACTTCTTTTCACCTCTTCGTTGTGCAAAAATAGTCTTCAAATACAAGGGGCCAAATTGATAATCCGAGCGAATCCCAAATAGCGTTTGCCCACCATTTATCAACTGTGAGTTTAGAGGCAAATTAACATTACCGAATTCTACCAACTTGATTATATCGTCCTCGTAGCCCTCATAACCAACTTTGAACTGATTATCATTACCAAAATTATTACGACTAGTGTTCCAATCTGTACTTAGCTTTAGCTTATCTCCGATACCACCACTTACGTTTACTCTGATATCTTGCGAGAAAATAGGAGTGGATTGAGTCTGACCAAACGCTGAAACAGTACCTAGGTTTTGCGAATCCCATCTCCAACCTAATCTTAGGTTTACTTCACCATTCACGTTGATATTGATTTGTGGCTTACCGAATATACCCATAAGTGGATTCGGTGGGATAGGAATAGAAATACCAGTAGCATCTGCCATCAAACGAGCCAAATCACGGCTAGACATTGCCTTTTTAATATCATATCTTGTTAGTAGGGAATCCCATACTTGCTCAGTTATCATGTTCTTACGGTAATTCAAATAATCGTCTATGGACATATTAATTCCAGAACTAATCTCTATATCGTCCACTCTTTCGCTTGCCTTGACGGTATTGCTAGCCGAATCTAGCTCACTAGCGTAACTATAACCGCTTAGAGTATCTTCCAATCCGAAGTTATTTTGACCGTATTTCTGTCTATAATATCCGTTGTAATCGAAGAAAGGGCTTTTATAAGAAGCCAAAGTGTCAGTTTTAAATAGACCTTCATTTATCTCTAAACTTTCGTATTCGGGTTGGAAATAAAACATATACAAGCTAAGAGGCATCAACGCAGAGAAGACGGATAGGGGGTTTGAACTATGCAAAGCATGCTGACCATCAGTTAAGTTGGGTGTGCTACTCTTTGTTTTCGGTCCCAAAAGGACGAAAAGCATAATTACTAGTAGTATATGTTTGAAAATCTTATTTGTCATACTGCCGCTATATAGAGGTGTTATTTTACTACAAATAATGTACCACTATCGGGGTTTGATTTAAATATATTAATAAAAAAAGAGTAGCAGATTTAAAATAAGCTTTACCATAGAAAAAATAAAAAAACAATTTCAATATTACGCATTCAAAACTTTCAAGTTACCTATAAACTTCGATTTGATAAAATTTTAAATAAGCCGTGAAATAATAGATACTTCTGACCGTCATAATATATAAGATTTAAAACCTTACACTAATAAAATTAGGAGATAAAATGAAAAATTCAATCGGCTTAGATAAAAAGAAAGTAAAAGTACTAACTGACAAGCTTAATGATTTGCTTGCAAACTATCAACTTTACTACCAAAACCTAAGAGGATTTCATTGGAATCTGAAAGGTAACGACTTTTTTACGCTTCATATAAAGTTTGAAGAGCTATATAATGCAGCCCAACTTTCAATAGACGAAATTGCAGAGCGAATAGTTACATTAGAAGCGATTCCTTTGCATACTTACACTGATTATGTGAAGCAATCAACTATAAAAGAACACAAAAATGTCACGACAAGTAATGATACAGTCAGTAAAACAGTTACTAATCTATCTACTCTAATAGAAAAGGAAAGAGACGCTCTGAAAAGTGCTGACGAAGCTGGAGACGAAAGTACAATTGATTTGATGACTCAATTAATTGCTTTCCAAGAGAAAACAATATGGATGCTAAATTCATTCAAACATAAGTAAGAAAGCCCCAACTTAATTTTTTACTTATGTAAGAGCAATTAGAAATAGTTGCTCTTTTTTTTATGGTAAATACCCAAAACCTCTTATTCTAACGTCACTCTGAACGAAGTGAAGCAAGTGAAGAGTCTAGTTGAAGTAATCCCGAATGCATTATTCAGATCAAGATAACCACGATGAATTAATTTTTTATGACACAGCGCTCCCCCCAATACAATTAATAGGTGGCTACCTCACAATAACAAACGACTCCTCATCAACTACTAAACCATCTTTCTCCAAAACAAGGTTATATTTACCACTAGCTAAATCTGAGATATTCAAAACGTGTGTAAACTCTGATTCTTTGACTAGGTTGCCTTGCAAATCATATATTTTAACAGTGTCGAATGCCTTGTTAGTGTTGAGCACTATCTGCTCGTTTGCCGGATTAGGAGATATTAGTGGTATTTCGGGCTTGTACTCGATAACTGAAGTAGTGAAAAGAGCTGATATTTTCTCCCATAGTTTTGTGTCATAAGAAGAAACAGCGAAATTGCTATCGCCAGCGTCTTCACCCACACGGACTACCACCATATTCATAGATGGTACTATATAAATCTTCTGGTCATTTTTACCGAGTGCCGCAAACATATCCATAGGGGCCGTTGGAGTTAATGGGCCATTGAACACTATATCAAAACCGGGTAGCTTGTATTTGTCCTTACCGTTGAGCCACCATAGGTAGCCATAAGACAAGTTCATTTCCTGCGAAGTATTTATCATTGCATTATAGTATTCGGGGTCTAGTTGGAAATCGTCTCCCCACTTACCACCTGCCGCAATGAACGAACCAAAACGAGCCAAATCTCTAGTCTTACCCCATCGTACATAGTCAATCCATATACCACCCATACCTATCTTGTTGCCAATGAGTTGGTTGGTTACTTGGTTTATTCTCTTGTCGTAAACGGAGTCTAGTACATCGAGCAATAAGCGATAAGGTGCATTGTGGTAATACCAGTGAGTACCCGCCTCATTTAGAAAAGTAAGGCATTCTGGAAGCAAACAATCGGAATCTACATCTTTGTAGTTTAGACCAGTTGACATAGATAAATTATGAAATAACTTTATATTTCGCTCTTTTTCTATCTCCATACTCGTCCAGCCATTACCAAGGTAATCAGAAGTAGGGTCGTTTATATCTAACACCCCTTCTTGCTGGGCTATACCGATCATAGCACTAGTCAGGGTTTTACCAGCCGATGCCCAATACCAGAATTTATCTTTGTCGTGATCGCCGAAGTACTCTTCTAGTACTATCTTCCCATCGACTAATACTATGAACCCTTTAGAATTAGTAGTATCGAGGAAATCAATTAACTCATTAACTTTTGGAGGACTCCATCCAAGCTCAGAAATAGGAGTTGCCACCCAATCATCGGAGTCAATAGGTGGGAAATAATAATCGCCTGCAGTAGCAGTAGTTATAGCTAGTAAAAATAGTAAAAGTGTTTTCATAATTATTCGACATTATTTATTTTATTTGGTTTAATATAGGGAGAAAAGACAGGACAAAAAATATAAAAGTTCGTATATTGGAATACTGATTACATATAAACTCGAATCCTGTGAAAAAAACATTTATAATCATTTCCATTTTATCATTGAGTTTGCTCCTCCAAGCTTGCCCTGCCTTTTTTGTCAAAAAGTTAGAAGAGCGAGAAGCGATGCTAGATAGTATTAGAAATAATCACTACCCGACTTATCTAAGTAAATCTAATTCTTATTTGAACAATAATATTAGTAATGTCAAAGAAAATGATTCAACAACTGAAAGACTGTACACTAATTACAATGTAAATATTACAAGTTTAGATATTAGTGAATACCCCAAAAAAATTGTCATAGAAGTAGTTGTATCAGACACAAATGGGATTTATCTGACTAATCTAGCTCCACCTTTTAATATAGATTATTTGGACATTTGGAGCGGTATAAGTGACTCATGTAATGGTAGTAAAAGTATTATTAGAGATCTTAAAATAGAAGAAATACAAAAAGACAATAGCCCGAAGTATGCAATAGCTTTCCTATTAGACCACTCGCCTTCTATGGGAGAAGACAGAGTAAAGAAATTGCAAAGTGGAGTACGCGAATTAGTCCAGTATCTCAAAGAACCCGATATGGTCTCTATTACAAAATTCACAAGCCAGATGTACAACTCTGTTAGTTTGACTCGAGATAAATTCTTTGTTCTTGATACATTCAAGGTAAATGGAATGGAAGGGATAAAGAGCTTCGGTACATACTATTTCGATGCTATAGAGTTTGGAATAAAACAGCTAAAGAAAGCACCTAGTGATTACAAAAAAATAATAATAGCGTTTACAGATGGAAGGGATTCGGGTTCTAAAATAGATAAACAGACCTTGACTAATCTACTCATAGCTAATGATGTCAAATTGTTCAATGTTGGTTATGGCTATGCCGATGTAGAGGGAATGAAATCTCTTTCTAAAGAATCAAAAGGGAAGTTCTATATGACTTTAACGAGCAAAGAATTCCCCTATGTACTTAGAGATATTTATCTGAAATTATCGAACTATTATCGAATAACCTACGAATTAGATAGTTGTGTCGGAGTGCATACTGTCACTATTCCAATTAACTTTGAAGATGAGTTGACAGAAATTATTGGCAATGCTACTTATGATATTGAAGATAAGACTATAAGAAAAAAGGGTGATATTGTATTTTTGAATATAGAGTTTGATATACGGCAAAGTGCGATAACAGATAAGAACTCACTGGAGGAAATAAGAAAAGTATCAGAATGGATGCTAGCAAATGTGAATCGAAAAATACTAATAAAAGGGCATACTGATAATAGTGGGGAAAAAGGGTACAATCAAGAATTGTCTTTAAAAAGAGCATCGGCTGTTAGAGAGCAATTAGTCAAGTTGGGAATAGATAAATCTAGGATGAGTATTGCAGGTTTTGGTTCTTCCAAACCCTTAGTCCCAAATGACAGCGAGCCAAACAGACAAAAGAATAGAAGGACCGAAATAGAGGTTGTAGAATGAGATTTATTCCTCTAACTTTCTTATTGTTTTTGTCATTACCAGTATTACTATTGTCTAAAATCTCATTCGAGAATGATACTATTGGTGGGACTAATTCTGAAGTTATAGATATCAGAATCAACGTAAATGAATTGGTCGGTGAATCGCTGCTCGAGTTTGATTTGATAGTTTCCAATCCAAGTGTATGTTATATTACTGATATTATGATAGATAGTAAAGTACTCTCTAGTACCCTGATAGCAAAAGACGAGGGTGTATTTTCTATAAAGATGAGAGTAGAAGAAGTTGTGACTGGGTTTACTTTAAAAGCAAAGCTACTATCTGGCTATGACTCTACTACGACGATTTCAATACAGAATGTTGTAATAAATGGTGAGCAGTCAAGCAATGACACAATAGTTATTCAAAACAATTATGCTTACGGGATTGGGACTTATATTAGATTTATAGAAAATTCACTCCCATACCCCAATCCTCTGAAATCGGGTGATATATCCAGCATTGAATTCACAAATGATACTGATATAGAGTTAGATTTGATTATCTGTGATACAAAGGGGGAAGTGCTTAGGAATGAAAAATTATCTTTTTCAAAAGGAAGGAACAGTATTGAAATAAATACAGAAGATTACGCTGCAGGAGTTTACTTTATTTCTGCTAATTCAGAAATCGGTAGTTTCTATGAAAGAATTGTGGTGTATAAATGAAATTATTGATCATAATTTTATTTATTAGTTCTAAGATACTACTATCACAAGATAGAGAGTGGGTCCCTAAGAGTTTTGATTCACTTGATGTACAACCGAAATCTGAAATCTATGATGATGAGGAAGTGAATATGGATTATTCCAAAGGATATTTCCCAATTCCAGTTTACACTGCACTAAATGTTGGTATTTATATGGAAGGGTCTTATTTATTATCGTCGGCAAGTGGAATAAGCCCTAGTGGCTTAAAGCCGATAGGTGGCTCGTATTCGAATAGTTATAATAAGGATACTGATTACTTGAATTTCAAAGAGAAGTTCAGTGATGATGAAGAAGGAACATATATAATTAGTGAAGGATATGGAATCGGGCTAGACTTCAAATTAACTCCAAGTATTGGTATTCCAGTAGTGTTCAGAGCAACGACTATTATAACTTGGAACACAGATATACTCTACCATTTAGATAATACGAAATCCTTTCTCGATAATAATAATAATACTAGAGATTATTTAGAAATAAATAACCTGCTATTAGAAGAAACTCAATTAGAGCTAAAAGGTGGTATTAGTATTCCGCTCTATGGAGTATTTATCAGTAAGCAAATGCAGATGTCTAACTTATTCTCGCTCTATATCGGTGTAAGCAATAGTATAGTTTTGTCATCTGAAGCGACCCAATATGCTCAAATAGGAGATGTAAAGGATAAACTCAGATTCGAAAATGGACTCGATACTTTGGTACAGACTTCAAACATTGAACTTCCTTCATTGATTAAAAATAGACTTGGACTTGAATTTGGTTTAGAAACTTCTTTCGAAGTAATGGGTTATGGAGCTAATATTGGACTGAAAGGTTTGATACCGACAGAGTCAATAATGAGTGACGAGAGTTGGAAGCAATATCAATTTAGAATAGGAGTATCTATCTACTTTGGTGGGTTGTTTAAGTGATAATTATATTTTCATTTTACTTGATGGCTTCAAAAGAAAGAACAATTAAGTATTATATAAATATAAGTTATAAGAGTCGAGGTTTAATTTATAAATCGAATCTAATCCTTAAATGTATGCAATATCGCAAGTTCCTAGACGTTTATAATAGATATCTAAATGTTAGATTAGAATTAGAAACAAAAGAGAAAAACTTATGAAATTTATAATTAAAGCGATTATTGCAATTAGTTTTATTGCAATGTTCACTGCTTGTAGCGATGATGAGAAAGTAACAGAACCAACAGTAAATGAGCCCGGTTCATTAACTGTTCAAGACCAGATGATTTCACAAAATATACTTATAGTGAAGAGTATTACGGTTGAGAAAGATGCTTGGGTTGTAGTACACGCTGATAATAATGGTGGCCCAGAAGTACCAGAAATCATTTCGCAGCCAGTACTTATAAGAGCCGGTACAAGTACAGATGTGATGGTACCATTAACTAGTAATGCCAAGATGCTAGGAACAAATAACCAGTTGTGGGTGATGTTACATACTGATGATGGTCAATTAGGGTCTTATGAGTTTGATGGTAGCAATGGTCTAGACGCTCCTTTGGAATACATTGCAGGTGGGATAATATTAAAAGCTATTACAGTTACTCCTACTACTATAACTGTTAGTGCACAATCAGTAACTAGTAGCGTGACATTGTCTGTGAATGCCGCTACAGATGGTTGGATAGTTATACATAATTCTAATTCTGATGGCTCTATAATTTCACAAAGTATAATAGGTAAAGCCGCTATTAAAGCTGGTTTGAATCAGAATATAGTTATTCCGTTGGATAATAATGTAACTATTACTGCAGGCAAAAAATTATACCCAATGGTACATATAGATAATGAACCCAAAGGTGTATATAATTTCCCAGGTGTTGATGCTCCGGAAGTTTTTGGATTTGACGAGTTTGGCATTCCTAAAGTCATTGTGACTTCGTTCAATACAATCTAAGTTTAGAATCTATCGAATCTTATTAGATTATTTAATCCTCTATCAAATTGTGGTAGAGGATTTTTTTTTTGATTGGAGTGAAGAATCCAGGACAAAGCCCCAGCGGGGCTAAATATCTGTAGCTTACGAATCTAGAAATACAAAACCGCCCCGTAGGGGTGGAATAACAAAATAGATATTCTTGCGTTTTTCGTTTGCTAATATAAAGATATGGACTGACTTTGATTTACTTATTTTAACACACTTGTGCTGAGTCTTATCGTCTGAATCACGGATTAAATGGATTAACGGATGACACGGATTGTTTGTTCTACCGCGTCACTCAGAGCTAACGCAGTTAGCGAAGAGTCCAGGAAAGATAGAGAGCAGTCCAATATGGGTGTGGTTGACTTCTTATCCGTTGGCTAAAGCCAACGGCAATACACGGAAATAAGTTCTCACCCTCTGGTGCAAGACCAGAAGGGTCGCAGAACATAACAGGGTTATTATAGCTATAGTGATATGGGCTATGACCTGTGAAGATTTCCATCAGCGGATCTACTGACATAAACCTACCTGTCTCGGAGTTATATAACCTAGCTCCCATCTGCATATATTTCTACGAAAACCATGAGAAAAACAACTCACTCTCTTAAGTATTTATATTTATCTATATTATTCTTAACTTTGATATTTGCTACTTTGCAAAAATTTAGATTTTACTCGCTCGTCTATAGCGAAGAAAGTTTTATTTTTTATGGAGATAAAAATATGGAAAAGAAGAAACCACTGCGCGGTAGTAGTGACAAATTGAAAGATTTATATAATACGTATGTTAAAAATGATGAAAGAGAGATAGATATCAAAACAGAAGATGATGGATTAACAGAAGAGCAAATCAACGAATTGGAAGCAGAAGTTTCTGTAACTGGGGAAATGTTAGAAGATGAGTTGGAATTTAGAGTGGATGACCTAGAAAATCAGGTGGAATCGCTTAGAGATCAGCTACTTCGTAAAACTGCAGAAATGGAAAACCTAAGACGCAGAACTCAGAAGGAAAAAGAAGAATTAGTGAAATACGCTAATGAACGATTAATTGTGAATTTACTCGATATACCAGATGATTTGACTAATGCTCTACTAGCTGCAAAGCAAGATAACAGTAGTAAAGAATCTGTCATACAAGGCATAGAGATGATTCATAATAAGGCATTCAGACTATTCGGAAATGCTGGATTGCACCTGATGACAATAGATGCTGGTGCAGAATTCGATGTAGAGTATCACGAAGCACTGATGCAACAACCATCGGAGGAAATGCCTGAAGGGCATATAATTGCAGTAATTCAACCCGGATATTTGCTGAATGATAAGGTAATCCGTCATGCTAAAGTTGTAACATCATCTGGTTCTGCAGAATAAATAATTAAGTGAGAAAATGAGCGAAAAAAGAGATTATTACGAAATACTAGAAGTAACAAAAACTGCAGATAAAACGGAGATAAAGTCGGCTTATAGACGGTTGGCTATACAATATCATCCAGATAAAAATCCAGATAATCCAGAAGCAGAAGATAAATTCAAAGAAGCATCTGAAGCTTACGATGTACTTTCGAATGAAGATAAACGAGCTAGATATGATCGCTTCGGTCACCAAGGAATGCGTGGAGCAGGTGCCGGTGGCGGTCAACCTGGTTTCTCTAATGTAGAGGATATATTCTCAAACTTTGGCGATATATTCGGTGGTTCTATATTCGAAGACTTATTCGGTGGTGGAAATGGGCAACGTGGTCAAGGCAGAAAACGCGATGAGCGTGGTGCCGACCTGAAAATCAAAATGCCACTAACGCTAGAAGAGATAGCAACTGGTGCAGAAAAGACTATTAGAGTGAAGAAATACAATGCTTGTAGTGATTGCTCAGGTAGCGGTGCAAAGGGAGGAAGCAGTGGATACAATACTTGTCAGACTTGCCAAGGGCAAGGACAAGTGAAGCAAGTTAGCCGTTCTATGTTCGGTCAGTTTGTGAATATACAGACTTGTCCTAATTGCCAAGGTAGTGGGCAGATGATAACTGACACTTGTAATACCTGCGAAGGCGAGGGTAGAGTTCGCGATGATGAGAAAATCTCTGTCGAAATACCTGCTGGAGTGGAAGAAGGCAACTACTTGACTATAGCTAGAAAGGGACACGCAGGACGCAGAGGTGGTTCGCACGGTGATCTGATAGTTATAATCGAAGAGAAAGAACACAAGTACTTGACACGAGATGGCGAAAATGTAATCTACAAATTGAAGATTAGTTTCCCTGACGCTGCATTGGGTGTCAAAGTAGAAGTGCCTACTCTATATGGAGCTGAGAAAGTTGATATCAAATCTGGTATCCAACCCGGTGAGACAGTTATTCTGAAAAATAAAGGCCTGCCTAGATTAAATTCTTATAGAAAAGGCGACCAAATTATCATCGCAGACATCTATGTACCGAAGAAAGTTTCGGGTGATGAAAAATCTCTCTTGAAAAAGTTAAAAGAAAGTGATAATTTTAAACCTAACAATGATGGCAAAGGCTTTTTTGAAAAAGTAAAGGGTGCATTTTTCTAAACTATGAATATAGCTAAACAAATAGCGAAAATACAAACTATCTTCGGAGCTTCGAAATTCGAGGTTATGTTTGCATCGCTTATCTTAGCTGCACTGACTATAGGTCAGTTCGTAAATTTAGAAAGAAGGGAAGACCTGAGTGTACTAACACAAGAGTTAGAATCTTACAATTCGGCTATGCAGACCTCATTCATCGGTATAGATAATGACGGCAATGTAAACGAGGAGCTTGCACTCGGCGACACAGTAATAAAAAAGAAGAGCAAGTTCCCAGAGAAGAAGAAAGAAGAAAAAATAGTTGGTAAAATCAATATCAACACGGCATCGAAAGTGCAGCTAATGAAGCTAAAAGGAATAGGCGAGAAAACGGCTGAGAAGATAATAGATTACAGAAGCAAAACGCCATTCAACTCAATAGAAGATATACAGAAAGTGAAAGGCATAGGGCCTAAGAAATTTGAAAGTATGAAAGAACATATAACTGTTTAACAAGGAATTAATATGAAAAAGACTAGTTTTTATAATCAACATAAAGAACTAAATGCTAAAATGGTCAGTTTTGCTGGCTTCGAAATGCCAATCCAATACCCAAAAGGTATTATCCATGAGCACAAAGTAGTTAGAAACACAGTAGGTGTATTCGATGTGACTCACATGGGAGAATTTTTTGTTCAAGGCCCAGAATCTCTGAATTTAGTGCAAAAGCTAATCACAAATGATGCATCAAAGCTAGAAATTGGCCAAGTATTGTACACAGCTATGTGCTACGAAGATGGTGGTATAGTTGATGACTTGCTTACTTACAAATTGGCAGATGATCACTATTTGCTAGTAGTAAATGGCTCGAACGTAGATAAAGATTACGCTTGGGTAGAGAAAAATGCGGCTGGATTCGATTGTGAAATCAGAAATGAGTCAGATGAGTACCTACTACTTGCTGTGCAAGGTCCAAAATCAAAAGACACAATCAAGAAATTGACTGATTGCAATCTTGACGATATGGAGTTCTATCACTTCGCTGATAAGCAAACGTTGGCTGGAGTTCCGGCTATAGTTTCAAGAACTGGTTACACTGGTGAACTTGGTTATGAGCTATACTTCAAAGGTGGCGAAGCTGAAGCAAAGAAAGTATGGGATGCAATAATGGAAGCTGGAGCTGAATATGGAATAGAAGCTGTTGGTCTTGGTTGCCGTGATACTCTTAGATTAGAGAAAGGATATGCACTATATGGCAATGATATAAATCAAGATACTAACCCGATTGAAGCAGGTCTTGGCTGGATTACTAAGTTAGCAAAAGATGATTTCAACGGTAAAGCAGTAATGGAAAAAATGAAAACTGATGGCCCGAATCGTCGTTTAGTTGGATTCGAAGTTACTGCTGATAGATTCATAGCTCGCCAAGGATACAAGATATTCAAAGGCGAAGAAGAAATCGGTTTCGTAACAAGCGGTAACCTATCTCCATCATTGGATAAGCCAATCGGTATGGGCTATGTGAAATGGGATTACAAAGACCCAGAAACTGAAATCGAGATAGAAGCTAGAGGCAAGAGATTCCCTGCTACTGTTAAGAAAATGCCGTTGATATAATCTAGAATCAACAGACAATTAAGTAAAGTGAATCCGAATTTCAGCCAGAAGTTCGGATTTTTTTATGGGAATATTACTAAATTGTATATTGTTTGATGAATAAATAGAATTGAATCTTATGACTATGGAAAATATTTTGAACAGTCTAGTAGGTCTTGAATTTTCAGGAAGTTCTAGAACAGCAAATATGGAATGTTTTAAATTTGGCGAGCTTACAAATGAAGGTAACAAAATTTTTGGCAAATTTGCATTACATATCCAGTGTCCTTGGAGAATTACAAATTCAGAAGAAATAATTGTAGCAAGCGACGATCTATTTGAACAACCTGAAAACCTCACTGAATATATCCCAGAATTTGATTGGGACAAGCCAAATGGAAATTATAGGGACCAAAAATTAAAGGAATTCTTCGAAAATAATAGCAACAAAGTATTGAAAACAGAATTGAATCTGTATGGAGACCTTAATATTACATTTGAAAAAGAGATAAAGCTTACTCTATTTCCATCTCTATCTAAAAAAAGTGATTACTCGGAATATTGGCGAATTTTTGAATCAAGTAAAGACTCTAATCATTACGTCTTTTCTGCAATGGGTAAAGAGATATATTGACAAAATTTGGAATCCGAATTTCCAAAAGAAGTTCGGATTTATTATGCAAATATTAACTTTCCTTTCCGTAAAACCGTATCTAGTAGACTATCAATCTATCACATTATAAGAGTATATTCAATGACACTTATTACTAGCTTTTTCTCTATAATTTTGTTTTCATTATTAATGTTCACAAATGTGTCTTGTTCTGAAAAAGGAACTGCTAAACTATCATCTAAAGATAGTGAGAACAAAACAACTAAGACAGAAAATAGATTAAAATTTAGCTCAGGTATTCGCGCCATACTAGAAGACAGTAAAGGCAATTTGTGGTTTGGTAGCCATAGCGAAGGAGTCAGTTTATTTAATGGGAAGTCTTTTCAATACTTTACAACTGCGGATGGACTTAGTGACAATCAAGTTAGGACTATTCAAGAAGATAGTAACGGAAATATTTGGCTGGGCACTGCAAATGGTATAACTAAGTATGACGGCTATAAATTTACCGTTCAAAAGCCAATAGAAACATCACCTAGTTTGTTTGATTCACCTGGAATTACCTCTAAAAAAGAACCAATTAGTTCGCAACAAAACCAATCTGTAACTAAAGTAAATAACTCAAATCTATGGTTTGATGCGGGAACAAAAGATGGAGCAATTGGGTTTGATGGAAAAGAATTGACATATTTACAATTCCCATTGCCTAATCCTAGGAACTCACAGGACTCCTATTCATTAACAGATAATAGTAAGGGGAAAGATAATATGACTTGGTTCGCCACATTTACTAATGTTATCGGGTTTGATGGCGAGAACTTTACAGTTATAGATAACAAAATGCTAAATCTTCAAAAGCAAACAGGAGTACTTCATGTAAGAAGTATATATGAAGATAGTAGAGGGAATTTGTGGATAGGCAACAATGGGATTGGTGTTTTTGTAAAAAGAGGAGACAAGTTAATTGACTTCACAAAACAACAAGGATTAGCAAGTAATAAAAAGCTTAGAGACGGTTCTGATTCGCCACAAGGTACACTCGAACATGTATTCGTAATTGCAGAGGACAAATCTGGTAATATTTGGTTTGCAGATAGAGACACTGGCGCTTGGAGATATGATGGGTCAACCATTACTAATTTTACGACCAAAGATGGATTGACAACAACACAAATAAGGTCAATATATCAATCAAATAATGGTGATTTGCTTTTTGGGATGGGAGATGGTAGTGTTTGTATTTTCAATGGAGTTAATTTTGAAACAGTTTATTAAAATATGTTCTACTCCTTTCCACCATTCCAACAAACCTTTAGCATAATTTTAGCCAATTTATAACTTAACTTAATAATGAAGAAAATGTAATTAAACCCTATATCATTTTATAATTATTATTATTACATAACTTACAGAGGAATTATCTAATTAGTTAGTTTTATGGCACGGTTATTAACTACTATATTTGTTGGAAAACTTTGTAAAGAACTAATGTATAGATATATTAATTCCGATAAAGTAACTACAAACAAAAAATAATTGGAATTCTAATGGCTGACGATTTAGAAACACAAGACATAAAAGACGAAAAAACGAAGAAAGACAAGAAGGGCTCACCTCTTAAAATGATTTTGATGGTAGTGGGTATTCTCGTTGTTAACGCTATTATTGTTATAGGAGTTGTCAAATTCTTCTTTGCTGATGCTGGGCATGACGAACACCCGAAAGAAGCGAAAACCGAAGATAAAGCACATAACGAGAAAGACGAGTTTGCTGAATTCAAGAATCCAGAAGAGAGCTTTTTCGAGACGGAAAACCAACGCAAGATGCTGAGCACGGGTCGTATCACTACTAATCCAGCGAATTCGATAAAGAAATTTGTAATTATAAATCTGGGATTAGAATATAGAATAAAGCCAGATTTGCCAGAAGAAGAATTTGATTTAGAAAAACCGCTAATGCAAAAGCTGATGATACGTTTAAAAGCGAAAATCACTGACCGTCTTGGTAGTATGAGAGTAGAAGAGCTAGTAAGACAAAGGTCAGATCTTACAACTCTATTCAAGGCAGATTTGCAAGAGATATTCAACGAGAATCAGATGTTTCTGCGTGAAGTATATTTGAACGAATTTTTGATACAATAACAAAAGACTAATGTCACAATCATTAACACAAAAAGAGATAGATCGCCTACTGAATGACATGTCATCGGGAGCTCTGAGCATAGACCAGATATTGGAAGGTGCTAAGAGAAAATCCGAAGTTATGAACTATGATTTCAGAAGACCGAACAGAATATCCAAGAATCAAATCCGGTTTTTGCAGAATATTCATGAGACTTTCTCCGAAGTGTTTGGTTACTATTTAGTATCAAAATTGCAGACGATAGTCTCGGTTGATTTGATAGCTGTAGATCAGCTATTTTACTCTGAGTTCATATTGTCGGTTAATTCACCCGGTTGCTTATATATATTCGATATAGACGGTACCGAGGGTTCTGGTATATTAGATATAAGCCCAAATCTTGCACTCAACTTAGTTGAGCGTATGTTAGGTGGTAACGCTGAAACTCAGCAAAAACCAAGATCTATTACTCCTATAGAACAAGCGGTATTGCGTAACTTGATGGAGCATTTATTCTCTGATATGAGTGGTGCTTGGGACGTAATAGGTGGAATGAAATTCAAGCTAAACCGTATGGAATCCGAAGCCGATTTCGTACAAATAGCACCAGCTTCTGAAATAGTAATTGTACTTTCGTTTGACGTACATATAGGTCAAAATTCTTACTCAATGACTCTATGCTACCCAACATTTTCGTTGGAAGACAAGCTAAATAAGCTAAATGTACAGACGATGACTAGCTCTATGGGTTCTAACAAAGCAAAGAATGCAAACGCTGCCATAAACATCAGAAAGCAAATGGAAAAGACCCTTCTCCCTGTATCAGTGGAGCTAGGTCAAACCTCAATCACTGTAGCAGATTTGCTAAAACTAGAAGTCGGCGATATGCTTATGAGTACTAGAAGAATAAATGAAGATGTAGATATATCGATTTCCGGACAGAAGAAACTGACAGGAAAAATCGGTAACGTAGAAGGAAAAAAAGCCGTTAAAGTAACGGGGAAAATTAGAAATGAAGACATTATAGATCCAAATGTTTATTATTACGAGGAGAGTTAGACATGGCTATGTCACAAGATGAAATAGATGAGCTAATGAAAAGCGGAGAAGTTGAGGAAGAGAAATCACCCGAAGACGAACTGCTAGAAGATTCAGCTCCCGCGGTAGACGACAAGACCGCTACAAAGAGTCAAGATTATGCAACGCTCGACCCTAAGTTAGAGTTGCTCTATGACCTGTCATTACCAGTTTCAATAGAGCTAGGTAGAACTAATATGCTAATCAGAGATATTCTGAAGCTCGGACGTGGTTCGGTTATAGAATTCGATAAATTAGTTAGTGAACCAGTCGATATATTGGTAAATGGCAAGAAAGTTGCTGCAGGAGAAGTAGTAGTAGTAGATAAACACTTCGGTATTCGTATCACTACTCTAGTTGATCCATCAGAAAGAATAAAAGGTATAAAAAAGTAATGTTCGATTCGCCGTTATATTCGTCATTTTTCACTCTTATGGGTATAGTAGCATTCCTCGGTGTGCTGTATCTATTAGTGAAGCGGTATGCAAAATCAACTACTGCACTCAAAGGAATGAACATCAAGATTCACGAACGAGTAGCTATATTCCCCAAAGGGCATCTGATAATAACTGAAATAGGTGGTAAGTTCTACCTGCTAGGTGCCACTGAGCAGAACATCAATATCCTCAAAGAGCTAGAAATAGACGAAGTTCCAAATGAAACTCAGAAGTTGAATATATCGGCTATCAAAGAGCCCGAAGATTTGTCATTCAAATCATTCATCAAATCGGCTATCAAAACAAAGCATAGCAATTAAGATAATTATCTGTCAGAATCACTGATTAATCGGATTAAATGATTGCACAGATTATTTACTTTATCTCAGATTGTAGAGAAGTAATGTTTACACTGAGCATTCTAAGATAAAACCAAATATTTAATTAAATAATTTCACATATTGTCCCTCTCTTTTAGCAACAGCAAAAACACGAAGTACTAACTTATTAGCTACAGCGTTGAGTACAGTGAGTT
>JBAYUQ010000030.1:0-30578 GCA_041675005.1 Kapaibacterium sp. (SeqCode) | reverse complement strand
TTTTGAATTCTTCGGTGGTACAGTTAATACTAAGTATTTAGTATCTGCATTTAACGGAGATGATGCTTTTGACTATGACGAAGGTTTTAACGGTAAAGGACAGTTCTGGTTTGGAATACAAGCTGCAAACAGAGGTAATATGAGTGGTGAGCACGATGGTGGTAATAAGCCAGATGATTCGGCTCCTTATGCGATACCTCAAATCTCAAATGCTACTTACATTGGATCTGGTGCTAACTCTGGCAATTCTAAATCAATGGGACTAATATTCCGTGATAATGCTGGTGGTAAATACTTTAATTCTATCCTAACAGAACAAACTGGTAAAGGTTTAGAAATCGAAGATCTTGAGAACGGTCAAGATTCTGAATCAAGATTAGCTAATGGTGATTTACATTTGCAAAATGTAATCTGGTGGAATATAGATGGTAAAGAAATGCCAACAATCAATGATATAGCTCCTGATGTGCCAGATACTGAATCTGGTGGAAAAACAATCAAAGGTTACTCACTACAATCTACTAGAGATTACTTGAATAACACTACTAATGCTAATAGATTTGAAAATCCAAATATCGCTTCTATAAGCAGATTGGCTGATAGTTGGGGATTAGACCCTCGTCCAACACAAGGTCCAGCTTGGTCAGGTGTAAAAGAATTATCTAATGATGGTTTCTATACTCAAACTGATTACATCGGTGCATTTGGTAAAGGAAACTGGGCTGTTGATTGGACTGGTCTTAATACATTCAATGTTATGAATACTAGCGGTGCTATGAACCCAAATAAAGAAGTAACTACTTCAGTAAATTGGAACAACAATATAGAAACTAGCTTCAATAAAGTAAGCAGTATCAGTTTATACCCTAACCCAGTTGAAAAACAAACTACTATTGAGTTTGAGTTAACTCAATCAACTATGGTGACTATGGATGTATATGATGCTACTGGTAACAGAATAGAAGGTTTAGTATCTAAGTACATGACACAGGGTAACTGGGGTATTACTTGGACACCTAATAACTTGGTATCAGGTGCATACTTCATCCAAATGACTACAAACTACGGAACATTTACTCAAAAAGTAATAGTAAAATAATTTCCAAGCATACGCTACTACGATTTGAAAAAGGTCGCTTTCTTAACTGAGAGCGACCTTTTTTTTGTTTATAAGGTAATTTCAATGTGACTAAAGTCACTATGCTTGGGGGAATATCTTTATCCGTTGACTAAAGTCAACGGCAATACATTCGGGGTTACTTTAACAAAATGTGTCTAGAAGTTGTTTGTATTGCCGTCGGTTTTAACCGACGGACAGAAGATATTTCCACTTCTCTGGGACTTTAGTCCCATTTGTTTATGTTTGGTTTATAGCAGAATTTTGTAAATTGAGGGACTGATAAATTATAACAATATAGAAACTTTGAAATGAAGAGAACACTTTTAATTTTAGGTGTCATTATCTTAATCGGAGTATTGATACTTGGATATAAAATCAACTCGAGCTTAAATGAATTTGTTGAGGCATTTCACTCTGAACATAATTTGAAAGATTCTAGTTTCGTGCTCTTGGATTCTCAGGTTTCTCCAAATAAGAAATTCAAATTCTTTAAGTATCAATTTGACAATGGTGGATTTGGATATTCTAGAGTATTTTGGTCAGTTATTAGAAATGATACGACTTTAAACAAAATTGAACATGGACTATTACCAGACGGATATAAGGCAATTGAATGGACAGACGATAATGAGCTTATAATAGAAAAATGGGAGCCATATTATTACAAGGACAAAGAAGTTGAATTGACTGATAGGAATACAATTAACAATGTAAAAATCAAATTGAGAAAATGAAATGAGATTATTAGTGATTGTATTCTTTTTGAGTAGTTACTTATTTTCAAACAACACTTTCGATACTTTGAGTGAAATAACATTAAATCTCGATAAAGACAATAACATTGATACGATTAGGCTGTGTCAAGATTTGTCAACTAGTAACAGGTTCTTAATAGTATCATTTTTGGGAAAGGAACCATTAAGAAACTTTGTCAATCCTGATGCAATCCCAAATTATCAAGAATCAACATTATCTTGTACTGAAATATATAAAGATTCTACAGGATTTAATTTTATTATTGAGAATGGAAATGGTTCCAATCATAAGTCTAAGAAGTTCTTTTTTAAAGCTTTTGAAACTGATATAGTCTTATATAAAATTGAAGAAATGAGATTCTATGTAGATAATTTTATACAAGAACACAACGTAACACGCTTTGAGTATAATAATGTAAATGAATATGATTCTATTTATAGTTTAAATTATTTCAATTATAAAGACTTTTGGTGATTAAGCAAAAGAATCATTTTCCAAGCATACGCTAATATGATTTGATTAGATTTAACATATTACCGTTGGCTTTAGCCAACGGGGAAAAGTGTAACCCAAATCTTTCGGACTTTAGTCCCATTACTATTCAACTCCTAATGGAGTTGTTTTGATTTGTCAGTCAACAGATGTACTAATATTAAACTTCTTCGCAGTTCTCCTGGACTCTTCTAACGCCTGCGGCGTTATCAGAGTGACGTAAAATTTATATTCTCTATGTTAAAACAAATAATCTAAGTAATCCCTAAATCTGTTTAATCTGTGATTCTGAAAAAAAAAGACTGCCTAAATAATTTGGACAGTCTGATATGACTTTAATCTTTCTATTAAAAGAATTTACGGTGTGTATTTTATTAACTCATGGACTACACTTTCAACTTCAGTACTAAGCATAATTTTAATAATCCCAACATTTCGGGCATAATAATAAACATTTTCATAAAGTTTTATTTGTGAACCTGCTTCTGTTTGAATATAGATGTCAGTATTCATAACTAATACATCACTATATGTAACACCATTTACTTTATAAGTATCTAGCTTATCAAACAATTCTAATTTATATAAACTACTATCCCTCATTTTACTATCTTTAATAGCTGAAATCTTTTCCCATTTATCACCTTTATTAGCTGTCTGATCTAATAAAAGTAATACAAAATCTCCAATATAAGATGAAGTGCCGTCAGGTGTTAGACCATAATATTTTCCATTTTCAAACCTTCTATATGATTTAGTTGGAGCTTGGTCATTGACTACTTCTTCAAATTCAACAAAAGTACCGGAGTCAAATTTTCTTGTGCCTACAACAGTAAGTACATCGTCTCCTATATTTCCATTATAATTAAAACGATACTCCCATTTCGAACCCTTTTTAGTAGGCATATAATCGCCTATTGGAACACCCAAATCATTCGGGTCAGTATCGGGACCAGTTGTACTGTCTTCTTTACATGATGAAAATAGTGCTAAAACTATTAACAGTAAAATTAATTTTGTGTACTTCAATTTTTTATATTCCTCAATGTTGAAAATATGGTTTTGGGAATATAATAAAATCTGAGATAAAAAAAAACCTCACCAATTGGTGAGGTTTTGAATTGTATTATTTACTTAATGTCCTATTTGATTATAGTTATGCTACCAGCTACTGATTTTTCTTCATTTTCTATTACTAGAATATAAGTACCAGCAGTTATGTTTTTAGCATCCAAATCAAAGTTGTTATTTCCGTTTACTGTATTCAAACTTGTTTGATAAACTACATTACCAGTCATATCAACTAACTTGATATTAGAAAGTCCCGCTTTACCATCGAATGATACTCTTGATATATTAGTAACAGGCATCGGGCTAACTAATAGCTTAGCAGTTCCAAAGTCCAAATAATCAATAGACGTAGTTACTTGACTAAGTGCAATTTCTGTTTCTACTTCTATATTTTCAGAATAGTCAATTATTACTTCTTCTGAGTATGCATCGAATCCAAATTTGTCGATACCCAAAGTATAAGTACCCGGTTCTAGACCTTCTAACTCGAAGCTACCATCAACATCAGAGACGAAATAAGAAACTACATCGCCAGCATCATTAGTTAAGTAAACTAAACCACCACTTATTGCTTCTTCATCACTGCCGTCATCATTACCACCTGGTACAATACCTTTTGCAATTCTTCTTACGTGACCTTTGATTCTTGCAATACCTTTTGCTCTATCTTTATTAGAAGCAGCATGAATTATATTCACTTCTGGAGTTGGGGCAAAATCACCAACATTAACCAAAGTAGCACTTTTCCATTTTAGTGTTGTATAGTCATCCTCAACATAGTAACCAGGAATATAGCTATTTTCAACAGGTAATGATAATACAACATAGTCGCCATATTTCATATTACCAAAGCTGAAATTACCTTTCTCATCAGTTTTAGTTACTACTTTGTAATCTGATTTGTCAGCTTTGTGAAGTGCTATCACTGTCGATTGTACAACATTTCCTTCTTTGTCAGCTACAGTACCACTCATATAACCCTGAGTTGCTTCAGCTGTTTCTAGTTTGAAGTTTATATTACCTTTGTCTGAATCAAGATATATAATATCTGCTTCGTAGTATGAATCAGCACCTTCGTACCATTGTAATTTGTATTGAGTTGAATTCATAATCGAATTAGCATTCGCATAGTATGTATATGTGTCAGGCAATTTGATTGAGTAGTTTCCTTTCTCATCAGTTTTTACTCTGTTATCAAATTTGAAATTAATATTATCATGGTCACTATCATTACCGCCCAATACCGATTTCACAGATTGGAATGTAACTACAGCTGATAACGGCTCGCCAGTAGCTGCGTCTGTTACTTGACCAGAAACGACGAAGTATTTTGGTACTGGAATAGAATGAAGCATCATACTAACTTCAACAGTTTCATTCTCACCAACACCAATAGTTTTAGCATTGATTAACTCAAAAGCTGTCTCATAATATTGACTTTTGTAACCTTTTACATCTGCTCTCAAATAATATTTGCCCGTAGGCAATTTGATAGAAACAGAGGTTCCATTCAATTCGGCAGTAAATGTCTTTCTATCATTTGTTGGAGGTACACCCGGGTCTTTTTGGTCTGCATTCCACACAGTAACTTTACCAAAGAAATCTTTTATATCATCAGTTTCATCTGAGAAGTTACATTTTAAAGTGCTTGTGTAATCAGGTTCAACTTGATAAACAATTAAATTGAATACTTTACTTAACGAAGTATATGTTTTCCCTTCATCACAAGTTGATTTAACAAGTACCGTTACTTTATATATTTTAATGTCTTCATTTGTTTGAGGGTTTTCCCAACTCATTAGTCCAGTTTCTTCGTTGATTTTTAGGCCTTCTGGAATATTATTGTTTCCACTCATATCATCTGATAAATAATAAGAAATTTTACATCCTTTCTGAGAGCTAGCTTTAATTTCATATTCCCAGTACTCTCCCGTTCTGATTTTATGATCAAAGTAAGTTTCATTCGAGAAGTTCAATTCTGTATCTTTATCACAATCACCATAGCAAATATTCAATGCTAGCTTACTTGTTAACTCGCCAGTACATTTATTAATTAATCCAAGCGTAGCATAATGATTGCCTTTCTCATCAGATATGATTTTCAATATAACTACTTCTTTGCCTTGTTCAGATACTTCAATTTTAACATCAGTATCAAGTATCTTAACTTCATAATCACAATCTGTATCGTTGTATAACCTAGCTGCAAATTTTCCTACGCCGTAATCATCAAGTTTAATAGTTGCTTCTTCTTCGATGAAACTTAAGCCTTTATCAACAGTATTTATACAATCTCCATAACAAACTTGCAATTCAACTTTATCCACCATCGAATTTTTACATTTATCTCTTAAAGCAAGAATGATTGTATATTGTCCTTTATCTTCAGCTTTGATATTTAACCAAGCACCATCTGCTGTTATTTCTTCAACTTCTGTCTTATAACCATTTTTAAGTACAATAATGTCATAATCACAATCCGTTTCATTTTTAACTCCTACAAAGAATTTCCCCTCTCCATTTTCATCGAGTTGAATAAATTTCTTAGCAACATTAAAAGTCATAACTTTTTCAGGTGTACTCTCAGCAATTTTACCGCATACTCGCTCAGTCACTTCACTTGCAACATCATTTTTTTCATCATAAAGGTCAATCGTATAGCAATAGTCAGCCACAGCCAAATTTTCGATTATAAATTTGTATTCGCCTTTGCTAGTTCTTTCTACTTTACCTACTCTTTCTTCCGTTTCTTTGCCATCTACTTTCTTGTACTGAGTTATCCTGAAATAGTTCCCCAAATCATTGTTCCTATCGCCATCTACCCAAGTTAAAGTTATATTACCTTGAACAGGTGATGATTCCATTATGTCAACTTTTATCCCAACCCTTATCGGTGTCGCCGGCTGTTTCGCAAGCAAATCAATGCTTCCAGCACTCATAAATGCTGCAACGAATCCAAGCAGCAGTAATTTGTATATAGTTTGTCTCATTTGAGATACCTCATTTAGTAAATTTATAATTATTTATTCCGCATTTGATATAACAACACACAACTTTCAAAAAGGTAACAAAAAATAGTAAATAAATTTCAAGTTTATGAATATTATTAATATTTATAGCATTTATCCTATTCTATTTCTGTAATTTATAAATATATTCAACAATTCCTCGTCCCCGAAAAGTATTACGCCAAAATTTGTTAATTTTGCAAAACTAAAAATCAAAAATCATAAAAAAAGGTTTATAAATGACTGGTTCTAAAATAACGATAAACAACGGTAAACTAAACGTACCAAATGACCCGATTATTCCATTCATCGAAGGTGATGGTATAGGTCCGGACATCTGGGCAGCAACTGTCAGAGTATTAGACAGTGCAGTAGAGAAAGCATACAACGGCGAAAAGAAAATAATATGGAAAGAAGTATTAGCTGGTGAAAAGGCATTCAACAAAACTGGCGAATGGCTACCTGCAGAAACTCTAGAAGATATTAATGAATATCTAATCGCTATCAAAGGTCCATTGACTACTCCAGTTGGTGGTGGTATTCGCTCGCTGAACGTAGCTCTAAGACAACAATTAGATCTTTACACTTGTTTACGTCCTGTTAGATGGTTCCAAGGTGTACCTTCTCCGGTCAAAGAACCTAACAAAGTTGACATGGTTATTTTCCGTGAGAACACAGAAGATATCTACGCTGGTATAGAATGGAAAGCTGGAACTGATGACGTTAAGAAAGTAATCAATTTCCTACAAGATGAGATGGGTGTTAAGAATATCAGATTCCCAGAATCATCATCTATCGGTATCAAACCAATCTCTATAGAGGGTACTGAGAGAATAGCTAGAGCTGCACTTGATTACGCTATCGAACATAAGCGTGATTCTGTTACTTGGGTACACAAAGGGAACATAATGAAATTCACTGAAGGTCTATTCAAAGATACTGGCTATGACGTAGCAGAGAATGAGTATGGTGATAAGGTTTTCACTTGGAGACAATACGATAAGATAAAAGAAGAAAAAGGCGAAGAAGCTGCTAATACTGCTCAAAAAGAAGCATTAGCTAGTGGTAAAATATTAGTAAAAGATGTGATAGCAGATGCGTTCTTGCAACAAATCCTGTTGCGTCCTGAAGAGTATGAAGTAGTATGTACTATGAACCTAAACGGTGATTACATCTCAGATGCATTAGCTGCTATGGTTGGTGGTATCGGTATAGCACCGGGTGCTAACATCAATTATATGAGTGGTCACGCTATATTCGAAGCGACTCACGGTACAGCACCTAAGTATGCTGGTTTGGATAAAGTGAACCCAGGTTCAGTAATCCTATCTGGTGTATTGATGCTTGAGCATTTGGGCTGGCAAAAAGCAGCAGACTTAATCGTAGATTCAGTAGAGAAAACAATCTCACAAAAAACTGTAACGTACGATTTTGAAAGACAAATGGACGGAGCTACATTGCTTAAGACTTCTGAATTTGGCGATGCCCTAATCAAGAATATGTAATAAGAATAGAATTATTCTTTAGATTTATAAGAGAGCCGCTTTCGAAAGGAAGCGGTTTTTTTGTGTTATAAATAACCGTAGAGACGTATTGCATACGTCTCAAAAGACTCCCATAAATTCTGTCATCGCGAGGACTGAAAGGACGTGGCGATCTCTTATCTTTGGAACTAACATCTTGTTTGTTTTAACACAGAGACCACGAAGTTGTGATACTTGATTTAGCACACAGAGGGCACAAAGAATGGAAATCCAAAGAGTCATTTGGTTATTACAATCCTTATTCCCTTTAGATTTATTAGAGAACTGCTTTCGAGAGAAGTCGGTTTTTTTAAGGGGTTATTCATAATGACCTTTAACTGAAAGAATGAAAACTGTACTCCCTTCAATTTCATAAATCAATCTGTGTTCCTTATTTATTCTTCTCGACCACAAACCAGTCAAATTGTATTTTAATGGTTCGGGCTTTCCTATTCCAGAAAATGGATTCTCAGATATTTCTTCTAGGATTTTTAGTACTTTATTTAAGATAGCTTTATTACCTGCCTTTTTATGAGCAGAAATATCTTGTTTTGCCTTATCAGTAAACTCCAAATGGAATTCCATATCACAAGCCTAAAAATTCTTTCAAATCTTCCTTTTTAACTCTTGTTACTTTACCCTCTCTCGCTTCTTGTCTGCTCTCCAAGACTTTTTTAGTGAAATCAGGATTGTATTTTTCCTTGTTAGAAACCTCAAACTTAATTTTAAGAGCATTAAGAAATGCTTTTAATGCATTCTCCTCTTCTATTGTTTGTGGGTGTGCTATAAATATATCTTGTGTTTTCATAATTCAATAATCTTAATATTCTAAATAACTTTCTAACGATTTTCTTTAAACATGATGTTTAAAATTACTTATTAAACTAAACATTTCAAAGTAGTTATTTATTATAACGAAAAATCAACCAATTTTGTTTTAGAAATAAATGGTAATTTAGAATTATTCCTAATTCGTTAGTAAATTAGCCATTATAAAAGAGGAGATAAATTATGAAAAAGAACAAACTATCATACCTGCTATACTGCATCTTAACATTAGTTTTGATGTACTCTACGGTATTTTCAAAGCAAGAAATTGATTATGATTTTCCTGATTTTACTTTATATTCAAGTGTTGACTTAATACTTGAAACAGAACAATTAAGAATTGAATTAATTAACATCCTAAATGAAACTGATGAGAATATTTATATCTTTATGGATAACTTCGTGTTTTACAACGATCTAATGCAATCAGAAACACCTAATGAAATAAATCCATTGACAAGCCAAATAATCTTATATAAAGAAGGGGCAAATTTAAATAAATATGATAATATCAAAATTAAAGATGGTTTTAATGAGTTTCCAGTGTACTATAAGAAAAACAAATCAGGCTATTATTCTAATCACACTATATATATAGCGCTTGAAAGTCTAAAAGACATTATAGATTTAAATTCTAAATACATGTTAAAAATTAATTTGTACTATTTTAAAGAATCAGATAAAGAAAAAATTGAAGAGGCTCTTGAAGAAAAAATTGACTTTGCTAAATTACAGATAGATAATTCGAACGTAATTTATGGGTTTGAGTCTACAAAATATGAGACATTACTAAACTGCGCAAACTCAAATATAACTAATATAAATCCCGAAAAGTTAAAAATAGTAATTGAAAAATACATTCATAAAATTGAGGGCATAGAGGATGTAACTCTCTATGAAAAAGCGTTTGATTAGGTTCTTATTTCTATTAAATAGATGAAAATTATGAAAAAAATAATATTATTTTTTGTACTTACATTTTCATTCAATTCAACTGGACTTGGGTTACAGAAAGTAATAGATGAAGAGAGTGAAAAATAATTAAAAAACATTATTCCATATTAGTAATCTTATTAATGATTTCAATAATAGGCACTTATTACAATAATGTATTAATTGATATAAAAACAAGTTTTATTGGTGTTTTTATGTTTTGTCATTTTGTACAATTACCATTATTAATAACGCAAATTTTTCTAATATTTTTGCTTATTTTTGGTATAATTGAGAACAACACAATAGCATTAAAATATTCATTAATTGTAACGACTCTTATTGTTTTAATCACACTATTTGATTTGTTTTGGATGTAGATGTGCTAATATCCAGAGTTGACCACAAAGAGACAAAAACAATGAATGCAGAAACATTCCCCTCTTTAGCGAACAAAGTGAGCGGTAAAAGAGGGGGGGATCACGCCAAAGGCGTGAGACGGGGTGTTTGAAAAGTAAAAAGACAGATTAGTATAACAGAGTTTGTGGACAAGCTAATACCCCGTCAGACACACTGCGTGCGTCTGCCACCCCCTATTAAAAAAAAGGGGAATCCTACTAGCTGAGTTCTGTCCGTCGGTTAAAACCGACGGCAATAAATTCGATTTCTCTTAAAATGACTCACTTGAATTACATAAAGAATTGCCGTTGACCTTAATCAACGGGTACAGATATTCAACCCCTTCCACTTAAAATAATTTCAATCTTAAAACTTCAATCGAAAGTTATATAATACAAACCGTAGAACATTCGATTTATGCAAAAAAAACCTAATAAGCTAACTGAAGGATCGATTCTCAAATCACTTATCACCCTTGCTTTACCAGTTATATTTGTCAATATATTACAGACAGCTTACCAACTAACAGATACTTTCTGGGTTGGTCGTTTAGGGACTGATGCCGTAGCTGCTGTCTCTATTAGCTTCCCGATTATATTCTTTATTATATCACTCGGTATAGGGTTAGGAGTTGCAGGGACTATATTAGTAGCACAGTATGCAGGCAAGCAAGACCAAGAAACGGTAGATTATACTTCGTCGCAAACATTGCTGATGGTGACTATAGTCTCCCTAATACTAGGGGCAATGGGGTATTTTCTATCTCCTTATATGACTTTACTGATGACCGACGACCCCAATGTAATTGGCCCAGCCACTTCTTATATGGAAATCTCATTCATCGGGCTGATATTTATGTTCACCTATATGATATTCCAATCGCTACTACGTGGTGTCGGCAATGTGAAAACTCCAATGTACATCGTGTTTGGTACGGTTATGCTCAACTTAGTCCTCGATCCTTTGCTTATTTTTGGATATGGGCCAGTGCCAGCTATGGGAGTAACTGGTGCCGCTATTTCTACGATTGGTACTCAAGCGGTCGCTTCTATTATTGGTGTAGCATTATTAGCAAGTGGCAAATACGGGATTAAGATTAGACTAAGCCATTTCAAACCCGATTATCCACTCATATACAAAATGTTCAAGATTGGCTTTCCCTCTTCGATTGAGCAATCAACTCGTGCTTTGGGGCTGACAGTTATGACTTTGCTAGTAACGACATTCGGTACTCTTACAGTCGCTGCTTATGGTATTGGCACTAGAATACTTATGTTTGTGATAATACCGGCTATGGGGCTCTCTATGGCGACGTCTACATTAGTAGGGCAAAACATCGGTGCTGGTAAAATAGACAGAGCCGAGAGAATAGCTGTTCTAAGTACAAAAACTGCATTCATAGCACTATCTATTGTGGGAATTCTCACCTTTATTTTTGCTAATCAAATAGTAGAAGTATTCATCCCCAATGAAGCCGCAACAATTGAATCGGGTGCTTATTTCTTACGAATTATGTCCCTTACTTTCGGGTTTATTGGTATGCAACTAACACTGAACGGTGTTTTCGTTGGCTCTGGTAATACTATGATTTCTATGGTATTAGCGATAGTTAGTTTGTGGGTTTTACGTTTCCCCTTGGGTTACGTTTTGTCAATGCACACAACATTAGCTGAGGTGGGTTTGTGGATTGCATTCCCAGTATCGAATATTGTGGCTGCACTTGCTACATTAGTTTGGTTCAAAAAAGGAACTTGGAAAGAAAAGAAAATAACCGAAGAAATGAAACAGATAGAAGAAACCAGAACCGAAACTATAATAGAAGAAGGTGGATTGGGGTAGGGTGATATTTTGGAATTAGAATTAACTTACTCGTTCTTCTTGCTTTAAGATAGCGAATATGATGATTGTATTCTCCTTATGATTAATCTTATAGATAATTTTAAATCCTTTAAAAATCATCTCCCTTATATTGTCATCATTAAAGTGAATTGATTTTCTATTTCGATAATACATTTTTTTGAGTTTGTCAATACGATTAAGAATATCAACTTTGAATTTTCTTGCAGCAGATGGTTTATCATTAGCGATAAAATTTTATCTATAAATGAATTAGTTAACTTTATTTTCATATTTAGAAATAGTTTCTTCTAAAATCCTATCTAAATATTCTATATCAAACAACTCTTCCTCGCCATTTTCCAACTTGTCTAATTGGCTTTGCAAGTATTTTTTCTCATCAGAATAATAATCAGTAATCTTTAAATCCTTGGAATTAAACCTAGTCATTAATCAATATAAATACTGTCATTTATTTCTAATTTTATCGTCTTCATTTTCTATAACTCACTCAATTTTATTATTCAAATTAATTAAATACCTATTATTTTCAAAGTATATATTTATATACAACTTATCTTTATAATTTTTGGTTTTAAGTAGGTCTTCAATAAATAATATCTCTAACGTTCGGTTTCTTGTTATATTAGTTGGAATAGAAAAACTATATAATCAATCTAACTCCACCCAACTCTTCTAATCTATAAGGGAATCTATCGCTCGGAGATCCAATAAACATAAAGTTAACAGGTATTTTCCATTTTTTAGATAATTCATGTATTAATTCAGGACCAAATTTACCTTCCATTTGGACAAATTCAATTTTAATTGCCGGGTATTCCCTGTCTATAACATCTATGTCATAGATGAATTTATCACTTGCTTTTTCACCTTCATTATAAACTGCAACGACCTTAATATTCTTTGTATGTTCGTTACCTTGTATATAGAGCATAACTTTATTGATTACTTCCACATCATCGTTTTTAGTAAAGTAAACAAATTCTTGTGAATTAATCTCATCTATGAAGCTAAGAATACTTTTATTAGATTTTTTAAGTGAATTCTGTATTGGATTCAAGAAGTACTGTATTATAAACAACACGAATTTCAACAGTACTATACGGTTGAGCATTATCATAACTAAAAGTATAGTAGGTATGAAGTATTGAAAAAAGACAACTAAGTATGCTGGATTAAGTATAGCATTACCAACTATTGCTATTATAACAGCGGTGATAGCTATAAACAATGAAAGCCAAGATGAACGCTCTGGACGTGGTAAATTTTTCCTTTTAACTTTTAATAGTATATTACCCGCACCAAAAAGCACCATTACGGATAAGAAAGCTATTGTATATACTCCTGCCAATGCTCCAAGTTCACCATTAGTTAAAAGCAATATAGAAACGCAAAGTAGGAAGAATGCTATTGCAATTCTATATGAGCTACCCCTCTTATTCTTTTTTAGTAGGAAAGGTGGTAATACTCTATCTAGTGTCATACGCTCTACTAGACCAGTAACACCGACGAATGATGTAAGTACAGCCCCACTAAGCACTAAGGATGCATCTATAGAAATCATTACAGAAAGCCAGTTACCTGCGGAAAGATTACCCATGTAAGAGAGAAGTGCTTCTTTATTATTAAGGATACCGTCCATAGGAATAACTGCTAATGCTAAAAATGCCATAAGTGGATTAAATACAGTTACAACTATCCACATATTACGAAGAGTCTTAGGGAACACACCTTTTTTCTGTTCTTCAACAAAATTAGCTGAACTCTCAAAACCACTAATACCTAACATAGCAGCAGAAAACCCAAAGAATAATGCTGTAATTATGCTACCTTCTTTGACTGGTAAACTTGAATTAGCATAGAATATATCAAGTCCGTTATTTAATAAATATAGCCCAGTAAAAGTAGAAAGTACGACTAAAGAAATTAAATGAAATATAAAAATAGCTATTGCCACTTTCGATGATTCACCGATACCAATTATACTGATACCCATGAATATTCCTAATAGAACAATAGTTGATATTATAATATCCATATTCTCAAATAAGATATGAGCATAATGCATGGCCTCGTTAGCTGAAATCACAGCGGTAGCCATATATGAAAGTAGAGTAAGGGTTGCCGCTAGCGATGCCATCGATTTGCTAGTTGTATTAAGTAAAGCGTTGTAAGCTCCACCATTAAGCGGTAGTGCACCAACTACTTCACCATATACCTTTCGGAAAAGGAATAAAACAGCTCCAACCATCAGTAGAGCTAACCAAGCATACTGCCCAGAGTAAACGATTGCCAGGGCTGACACGTAAAGACATGAAGAACTAATATCATTACCCGAAATCGCTGTAGATGCAAGCTCACCTAGTTTTTTAGGATGTGCGGTTTTCATTTCTTTCTTTTATATTTTCACTTTACGTTAATAATTAATCAAAAATATGAATTAATTTGTAAAACAATCAAAAAATTTTAATTTCACAGAAATAATTAAATCAGGGACATATCTCAAAAAAAGAATCCCAACCATAAGGTCGGGATTCTTTGTAATTTATCTTTAGGAAAGCTTAGGGATTAATCTTCGCTTATAACCCAAACTTTCAGAGGAGCAACTACATCTTTGTGCAATTTAACTTTCACGCTAAATACACCTAGTGATTTGATTGGCTCATCTATTATTATGTCTCTTCTATCTAGGTTGTGACCCATCAAGCTCATTTGCTCTGCAATAGCTTGACCAGTAACAGCACCGAATAGTTTGCCTTCTTCACCAACTTTCATTGGGATAGACACTTGCAATTCAGCTAACTTAGCTGCTAATGATTCAGCAACAGCTTTTTGCTCTTCTTGACGTTTGTCATATTGCTTTCTTTCGAATTTGATTCTTTGGATAGCAGCAGGAGAAGCATAGTATGCGTATTGTCTAGGGATAAGATAGTTTCTACCGTAGCCGTTTTTCACTTCTACAACGTCGCCTATCGAACCTAAGTTCTCTAAATCTTGTCTTAAAATAACTTTCATCTTAACACCTGAATTTTAAATTTCATTTTTTTAAATTATGCTGACTATTATTCTGCTTTCTCAGCAGAAACTTTGCCAACTTCCAAATCTCTTTGCTTTCTGTATTCTATCATTGCATCTGGTAAATCTAAGTTCAAGTGTCTTAGTATTGTGTCTTCCAAAATCAAAAACTTATTATATAAAGTTTGGAATTCAGAAGAAGCAAGGAATTGAATATGAACATAACAGCCATTGTATTTTTTATTGATTGGGTAAGCCAATCTACGACGACCTGCATTTTTTATATTCTCAACTTCGCCACCATTATCTTCTATATATTTGGTTACTTTCGATACTACTGCGTCGATCTCTTGATCTTCTAGAGCAGCGTTTATTATCAAAGTGGTTTCGTATCTACGACGTTCAGCCATGTATAACTCCGATTACTGACGGTTTATAGTTTGTACTGTCTAAATATGTACAAACCAGTAAATCATTAATTGTATTTAATTAGACCACAAAACTATCTAAATATAACTTACTAACAAAATATTATTCAAGAAAATATTAAAAAAAATAAAAAAAACCTTATCAAGTTTTGTTTCAAAGATTTATAATACTTAACTTGTGAATCGTGTCAAAACACATTTAGAATTTTAAACACACATCTTAATCGAAGCGTATGAGTAACGAAGAACTAAAAAACACTGAAAACAGCCAACCAGAGACTGAAATATCTTCAGAAGAAACATCTGCCAGTGCTGAGCAATCTGCTGAAACTGTAAACGAAACTCCTGTGGCAGTAGCTGCTGAAGTAAAAGTTGAAGCACCTGCTGAAACTGCTACTGAGCCAATTACTAAAACAGAAGAGCCAAAAGCTGCTGAATCTACTGATTCTAAGCCAGAAGCTAGTAAATCTGAGGATTCAGAAACAGAAGACAAAGCACATTATAATAGTGTTGTTAGCTCTTTGGAAAAATTAATTGGTACAGAAGATACTATAAACGTAGAAGTCATTGCGAAAGCAAAAGGCGGTCTTCGTGTAGTATATGACTCTGTTCCATTATTTTTACCTGCATCTCATTTCTCTTTAGAAAAGAATGTAAAAGACGAAAAATTAGAAGAAGCAGTTAATACTAAATTTGACGTAAAAGTTACTGAAGTGAAACAAATTGGCGATGGTAAAATCGTTATTGTTTCTCGTAAAGAACTAATACAGAAAGAACTTTGGGAAAAAATCAAAGTTGGTGAAGATTTGACTGGTAAAGTATCTTCTATCACTAATTTCGGTGTTTTCTTGGATTTGGGTGGAGTAGAAGGTCTGATACACGTATCAAGATTATCTCACTCTCACATCGATAATCCAAAAAATCACTTCCACAAAGGCGATGAGCTAACTGTCAAAGTTGTAGAAGTTGACCAAAAGAATGGTAAAATCACTCTAAGCAAAAAAGCTTTGGAAGATTCTCCATGGAAAGGTGCTGAAGAGAAATACAAAGCTGGCGAATCAGTTACTGGTAAAATCAAACGCCTAACAGATTTCGGTGCTTATGTTGAACTAGAGCCAGGGGTAGAAGGTTTACTAAGAGTAAGTGAACTAAGCTGGGCCAAAAGAATCAATAAGCCATCTGATATGCTAGAAGAAAATCAAGAAATAGAACTAAAAGTAATTCAAATATCAGAAGAAAAAGGGCAAGCTGCTCTTAGCTTAAAGCAAAACCAAGAAAATCCATGGCCAGCTTTAGCTGAGAAATACAGCAAAGGTGCTGAAGCTTCTGGTAAAGTTGAGAAAGTATTTGACAAAGGCGCTATCATCAGAATCAATGATGAAGTTGATGCATTTATGCCTATCAGCCGTATCAGTGCATTGAAAGTTAATGATGATGACCAACCACTTAAAGTTGGTGCTGAAATAGCTGTAAAAGTTATTGACTCTGCTGCAAAAGATGAATCTTTAGTTGTTTCTCCTGTACTTTCAGAAGAGCAACAAGAGAAAATGAATAACAGAAGAGAAAAACGCGAAAGAGCTCCTAGAAAGCCAGTTCAGAATATCCAAACTTCTGGTGGTTCTATTTCTTTCGGTGATTTACTTTCTAAAGCTGCTTTAGATAAATTGACAAAAGATTCTAAATAAGTATTATATTTGGAAATCTGAATTATTAATCCCTTATAAATCGTTTTTGTAAGGGATTTTTTATATTTTAATACTTCTGTGTAATAACATATTACATAAAATGACGTTAATTCAAGTAAAACAAAACCCGAACATGATAAAATCAATCTCGCTTTTAATTATATTACTACAAGTTAGTCTTTTTTCTCAGAATGAAGATGTAAAAACAATTCTAAAAAAAGAAGATATAAGATCTTCATTCGATGTTTTTACAAAGGATAGCTCGGACACAAAAATTCCTGGTATAGAAAATAGGACTACACCAGCTCAAGATAGTGCTTATGCACAAGCATTGAGAATGAAGTTACCTATAGAACTACGATTACGCTATGACTTGATGAATATTGGTTATACGCTAATCAGTTTGGATCCAGAAGCTGAGAAAACGGGAATGGATTACATACCTACAAATGCCTTCAAACCTGATCCTAATATGATAGTGCAAAGGCAAGAGAACCTAATGCGAGCTTTCGAAGTGCCTTATGCTCGGACTTACAACCCCTATGGTGTTCGTCTATCATTCGCTGATATTGGTAGCTTTTTTGGTCTGACGGAAGATTATAGTGGGAATATACAATTCAAAGTAGATCATTACACCGAAGTAGAAGTTGTTATATACTCTATTCAAGCAGTAGTAGTAGCAACTATATTCAAAGGGCATTTACCTCCGGGTAGTTACCAGCGTACTTGGACTGGTAGAGATGAGAACGGCAGAAAGCTCCCACCGGGTGACTACATAGGTGAAGTCCGAATAAAGGGCGAGAATTCCTACAGGAAACAAATTATAATTAGATAGAAAGTGATAGGAGCCAAACGGCTCCTTTTTTATTTACAATATTAAAATGTCCATTCGCCTGAATCCAAATCAACTCGAACCTCAAGTCCCATTACTATTCAACTCCTAGTGGTTTTGTAGAGTATGGTTTGGTCAACAGATGAAACAAATATTGAACTGCTACGCAGTTCGCCTAGACTCTTCACTACATTTCATTTCGTTCTGAGTGACGTTGTTGTAGAGTGTATGAGTGATTTGAGACGTATGCAATTCGGCTTTGCTAATCACAAGCGATAGGTCTCTACAACTCTGTAAATCTCGTTTTAGACAATTTACTTATTTACCCAGGTTCTACGTGAATTAGGACATCGGAGATTTCGGGAATTTGGTGTTGGAGCTCATTTTTTAGGCGATGCGCTATATCATGTCCTTTGGTAACGCTTATCTCGCCATCTACTATTAGGTGCAAATCTACGTGATAAGTAAGTCCCATCTTCCGAACAAAGCATTTTTCTGTGTCCACTACACCTTCTACAGTTGCAGAAATACGACGTACATCATCTACGAAATCGTCATATATATGCTCGTCCATTATCTCACTGAGGGCTGGTCTGAATATCAGATATGCATTATAAACAATGAATCCCGAAGCTAGCAATGCCGCCCAATCGTCTGCTGTTTCGTACCCCTCACCTAAGAATATAGAAACCGAAATACCGATGAATGCTATTAGTGAAGTTATTGCGTCGCTTCGGTGGTGCCAAGCATCAGCTTTGAGCGAGGTGCTGTGTGTTTCATCTCCCTTGCGAGCTACTATTCGGTAGAGAATTTCCTTCCCAATAATAATAGTGGCGAGTACATAAAGAGTATAGCTTTCAGGTGCTACTTGTGGTGAACCTATATTGACAATACTCTCGTAGGCAATGAAGGTGGCTGATATTAGCAAAAAACCGACTACTGCGAAAGTTACTAGTGGCTCTGCTCTGCCGTGTCCGTAGGGGTGATTATCATCGGGGGGGCGTGTAGAATATTTGATTCCAAATAGTACTAAACACGAGGCAAACACATCAGTTGTGGACTCTATAGCATCTGCTATTAGTGCATACGAATTACCGAAATACCCGGTCAAACCTTTGACAATAGCCAATAGAATATTACCTACTATGCTTAAGTAAGTTGTTTTTATTGCCTTATCTTTATTGCTAATGATCAATTTCTAATTCGGGGTTGTATGATATAGTAAACTAAGTTAATTTATAATAAATTGTCAGGAATATTTGAGATAATTATGAGTAAAAACAGTAAAAAAGTATTAGTTCAAGGAAAAGAAATTCTAATTTATGATTTTAAAGAACAAGATTATATTTCTTTAACTGATATGGTTAGAGATGTTGAGAATGGACTTGTCCTCATAGAGAATTGGTTACGTAACAAAAATACAATTGAATTTTTAGGTATATGGGAAGAAATATACAATCCCGATTTTAATTCCCCCGAATTCGAGGGAAATACTAGAAACACACTGTTAGCACTACTTAGCAAACAAACGAATGAGCTATCATAAGCCAATCCTATAAGTTACAAACAAAAGTTAATCATAAATTAAAAAAAAGTATTTGGAGTATTCAGTATTTTTTGTATGTTTAACTAATGAATATGTAACGTATTTAACAAAGTTCTATAATCCTAAATAATAAACAGGAAAATGGGTTCTAGAACTTAACTTCAACAGTTAGAGGTCACAATGTATAGTTCACGATTGATACGGACTATCATTATTTCAGAATTTCTGAATAAGGCATTTATAATAACATCTACTATGATAAAATGCTGCATACCAAAGTCTATAATAGACTCTAATTTCAATATCACAAAAGACAATATCCATTTTGTCTTCTTCAATCGGTTTGACCAAATTCCATTCGGTTAGACTAAATCCTTATTTATCCAAAAACTATAGTTCTCAGTACTAATTGTACTGAATTGAACAGGTTCTTACTGAACCCTAAAATGAAATTTTATTTTTTCTATTTTTTTTAAACATTTATTTAAGAGGTAATTATTATGATTGCAAAAATACAGTCATTGAGTTGGTTTCGAGGACACAATTGGGTTCTCAGTTGTTTAATTCTATGTACTTTTATTATAAGTACAGCAAATATAGAAGCCAAGCCAGACTGGAAAAACATATGGAAAAAGATTAAAGGTCCTGTAATGGCAGATCTTAGAGGTTGCTTGGATGCATTCCCGTCGAGTAATTGGGTAGATTATGCAATTAGTGGTGGTGCTGGTACAATTGATCATCTTCTTACAAAAGGGGTTGTTTATCCAATTCAAAATCCTGAATTATTTATGAATTTAGAAAATTCTTCAGATAGTGCTGGAATTTTACATAACATAATATTAAGAGAATATTTTAATGAAGGTAACACCACAATCAGCGGATTGCATTATATGGATTTTATTAAAAGAAAATCGCAATCATGGGGTATTAATTATAACATAACAGTAAGTGAGATTGATAAGATTATAGAACTTACTGAACAAACTGGAGAGAATAATGAGGATTATGTTGATTATTTAGTACCTGGCTTACCTACAGATATTGACACAACTACTTTTAAATTAATGATAGCTCAATTACTTAATAATTTAAGTGATAATGGTTACAGGATGGGTTGGGATAACGAAGTTGTACTTGCTACAAACAATTATTTGAAAACTTTAAGTACTGAGAACAAATTAGTTATGGGATGCTTCTTTGCTGTATTACGCTATAGTACTGCATATCATTGGGGAAGTTTAAATTCGGAGAAAGCTGATTTTATTCGAATTCCAAGTGAAGGAATAAAAAGAGATATTTTTGGAGCATTAGTTGGAGCTTCTTCTAATGGTATCTGGGCTGGTCCTGAAGGAAATGGCGGCTGTACTGGTGCAGGTCTATTATCTGCTAAAAGGTTACTTTCTTACTTAAATAATTATAATTTCCCTGTCGAACCAAATATAACTTTCGATTCTAAAAATCCATTTGATAGTGTAGGTCTCATACACAATAGAATTTTAAATGAATATATTGCAGAGGGTAATAAGACTATTAATGCTCAAATGTATTATGATTTTATTGAAAAAAATAAAAGTAAATGGGGTCTTGATTCTACACCAACAGTTAGTGAATATCAAGCATTATTAGACACACCTTATCCTCCAAATGAGAGTACACGTGATTTATTATTATACATGCATAATTATTTAAATATAGGAATCGATTTTGAACAATTTGATGATTTAGTTACTCGAATAATGCAAGAAATTGAAAACAATAATCCTATAGAAGCAGATAGAATAATTACTACTGAAGGTAATGATTATATAAATTCTATTGACCCTGAATTTAGACCCCAAATAGCAATTTTTTTCTCCGTTTATCGGCATTCAATGGTGTTTTGGCGTGACACACGTTATTTGAGCACTCCACAATCTCGACTGAATCTTGGGTTAGGCGGTAGGTTTTATTGTAACAACGTTTTCTCAATCTGTAAAATGAGAATACCAGGACCGTTTGAGCCATGGGAATTTCAAGGTCAAATGGTATGGGCAAATTTGGATAAAGACAAATTAACAATTGATTTTACAGAATATAATGGTGAACTTGATACTGCTTTAAATTTAACTGAAGACCTAAGACTAGACTATGATGTTGCTAAAACACTAGGTGGTGAGAATTTATTAATTAAAGCAGGAACTTATGAAATTGATTACTCAACTAACAAGTATGGTACAGTAATTATGTCATGTATTTCAAATGGTTATGGTGCTTCTTGTGAGTTAGCAAGAGGTTCTAATTGCGATCCAGGAATGGGTGCGTGTCTTGTAATGTTTCCAACAGATAAAAGTCCAAAACAAATTCCATTTGTAATCACAAATTTGGATACAAAAAACAAAGCTAAGATAGAATTTCTTTCTGAACTTGATCAAGAAGGTGACATATTCAATATAGACAAAGATATTGAACTCGGAAGTGAGCTTTCTATTTTATTAGGTGGGAAAAAGAAAAAGATAATCGGTCATTCTTATCCCATTGATTACTCAACAGGACATGGTTTCGTAATAGTTGATTTAAATGAAACTATAACAGGAGTTAATGATGACAATATTGAAAATACTGATTGTTTAAATTTACCTGGAACTTCAATTATCTATTTTGATTTAATGGGTAAACAGATTGAAAAAGAAAATCTAACTCATAATGGCCTTTATTTCCAAGTAATTCAATGTGCTAGTGGGGAAAGACAAGTACTAAAATTTATTGGTGGAAAATTATCTAACTAAGTCTTTTCTAAAGACAAATTCACATCAAAAAAGCCGCTCAGCATAGCAATATGTTGAGCGGCTTTTTCTTTTTATCTTTGCTTTCTCTTACTTCCTATTATTCCCTCTTTCCCAGCTTATCACGCCAGAATCAGTGGAAACATTAGAAACCTCGAACCAACCTAGTGCTTTGCTGCCGTTGCTGTTCTGATTCGTAATATTAGTAGGCAGATTAGTCGGTGGCTTTGCAAATAGTCCACCATTATTCAATTGATCTTCTAGTATGGTTAGAAACTCAGCAAAGTCCTGTGAGATACTATATAGTTGAACACCAACTTTCTCGCCAACTTCGGCGAATTCTTGTCCATCTGGTGGTCCTGCAAAACTTCCTCCCGGTGATATAGACCCGCGAATAGGTAGTATAAAAGGAATATTATCAGTCTTAGAACCTCTACCAGTAGAGCCATCATAAGCTACAGTTAGCCTAGTAGATAACTTATTCAGTTCACCATTTCTAGTTCCCCTTACCCAATAAGCATCACCTAGTCCTGGGCTGTCGTATGCCCAAAATTGGACTGCCCATATAGAATCAACATCACCAAATGGCAATTTCTCACGCTTCCAAGTTATAGAATCTATTGCTGGGACTTGTCTTACTGTACTTTTGGAGGTGAATACTTCATTGTTATAAGTTACTTTTAGGTAATACTCTCTTCCCACTACCAAATTGCTCAATGATGAATCTAGTTCATATTTGCCATCTGTATCAGGTGTTTTGAAAGTATAATTATTGCCGTCGCTATCTGTCAACTCTACCAAAGCGTTCGTAATAGGAGTTACAGAAGCCGCATCGAAATACTCGCCCGATAAAGTCAATCGCACATATTGTGGTTTATCCATATTGGTAAGTATAGCATCGACTGTTAATTGTGGCTTCCCGTCATTCAGATCTACATCTATCACATCTTCACAAGAAGCGAATAGCATGGCTGAAAATAGTATTAATATTAATTTTTTCATATTAGTCGTTTATTAGTTTATCTACATCAAAATTGAAATTATAAGAGATAGCCGGAACTATCGAGCCAAACACCGCAAACCTAACTGCTTCAGTTACCCTCGGATTGTCTTCATTGTTACGGAAGTAAACAGAGTAAGGGTTCTTTCTATTATATACGTTATAAATCGAGAACACCCATTTGCCAGTCCACCAATCGCCAGACTCATCTTCTGGGTCATAAGTTAGAGATAAATCCAATCTATGAGTCATTGGTATTACGTAATTATTTCTTGAATCATTGGAATTATGTGGAATATAATATTCTTGTAATTCAAATCTATTAGTCGGGAAAGTAGCCGGTGTACCTGATGAAAGGATGAAATTAGCCGACAAACTCCATGTTTTAGATAAGTCGTAGAATGCAACTATACTCAAGTTATGAGTTCTGTTGAATCTAGCTGGGAACCAATCGCCTCTGTTGATACCTTCTACTTGTCTTTCTGTTCTTGCTAATGTATAACTAATCCAACCCGTTAGGTCGCCACTGTTCTTCTTTATATAAAATTCAGCACCATAAGCTCTACCATCACCATTCAGAAAGTCGGCTTCTAGATTTTCATTGAGTAATAAATCGGCACCGCTTATATACTCAATCTGGTTTTTCATATCCTTATAATATACTTCTACCGAAGTCTCCCACATGTTATCATCGAAGTTCTTGAAGTAACCCAATGCTACTTGGTCTGCAAGTTCTGGTTTGATATTATTAGTAGTTGGAGTCCATACATCCAAAGGCGAAGAAGCCGCAGTATTAGAAACGAGATGGACATATTGTGCCATTCGGTTATAACTTGCTTTTAGCGAGCTTTCTTTGTTTAGTTGATATTTAACTGAGAACCTAGGCTCTAAATTAAAATAATCCGCAATATTAGCATAATCAGCGAATTTCTCTTCTCTTATTAGTGGTTTTGAGATTCCTATCGTTGTATCTCCGTAATAATAAGCAGTACCAGGCCCCATATAAGTATAATACGAACCTCGTAACCCATACTTAAACGACAAATCATCAGTAGCTTCTAACTCTTGACCTACATAAGCTGCTAGTTGTCCTGCAAATTGATTATCTAGGCTAATCGGTACCGAAATACCATCACTAATGCCTTCAGCATTGCCGGGTGTAAAGTTATAGTGTATAGCTTCAATTCCAAAATCAATATTGTTTTTCGGGGTGAAGAAATAGTTCAAATCGTATTTCACTGATTGTGTTACTATGTTCGCTTGCCACTTGAAAACATCTATATCATCTTCACCAAATTGCAATTTGTAGTCATAGTTACTATAGTAATATGTTAGGTTAGAAAATAGTTTATCACTGAATAGGTGATTCCATCTAGTAGTGAAAGTCTCACTTCCCCAATCGAATCCAAACCCAGCACCGAATACATCTCTACCGAAATAACCAGATGCGAATACTGTGTTATTCTCATCTACTTTCCAGTTCGTCTTGGCAGTCAAATCATAGAAATAGAATTTACTATCTTTCAAACCTTCATCTAAGAATGGTTTTGCTAATACATCTACATAAGATCTACGAGCAGCCACTAGGAAAGATAATTTGTCCTCTATGATTGGACCTTCGATAGCCAATCGACTAAATATAGCTCCAACACCACCATCTATGTTGAACTTTCTACTATTCCCCTCTTTCAATCTTACATCTAGTATGGATGACAAACGTCCACCATAAGCAGATGGAATACCACCTTTTACTAGCTTAACATCTTTCACAGCATCAGGATTGAATACAGAGAAGAATCCGAATAAATGCGAGGAGTTGTAAACTGGAGCTTCATCGAGAAGGACAAGGTTTTGGTCTATACCACCACCTCTCACATTGAAACCTGTAGAACCTTCTCCTACGGAGCCAATACCTGGTAATAACTGTATTGATTTTACAACATCAGTTTCACCCAAAAGAGCAGGCATACGTGTAAGTGTTTGAGCACTAAGCTCTATCGTACTCATCTCTATAGAAGTAACGTTGTTATTCGCTTTCTGTGCAGTTACTAATACTTCATCAGATAATAAATCAGAAGTACCTAGCTCAAGATTGATCTTTGTGTCTTTATTCAAATTGATTGTTTTTTCTAATTTCTCATATCCGATATATGATGCGATTGCAGTGTATTTGCCCTTTGGAATGGTAAGCGAGTAAAATCCGTAAGCATTAGTCACGGCTCCGAATTTTGTCTCTTTGATGCTAATAGTAGCACCTATTAAGCTCTCCCCTGATGATTTATCTTTTACATAACCGCTGAGTGTAAATTCCTCTTGCGAGAATAGACTCATAAATGGTATCAAAAAAGATAAAAGTATTATTCGTTTCATCGATCTCTTTATTTGTTGATTATATTTTTACCCTTTGACGGTATGCTATTGATTTTGGTTTATATATCAATCAATTTTAACTATTAAAATTTTTTATATAATATATAAACAACTCCCAATTATCTATTAAAGTCATTTGGCACAAGTCTTGATAGCACATAAGTATGAAAAAACTAATACTATATATAATTGCTCTAGCAGTTATTACGATTTCTGCTACTTCGCAAACTCTTAGAATAGAGAGAACCGATGTGGATACTGCTAGATACGGACATGTAACAGCTAATTTCAAATTTGGAATTGATATTTACATAGATGAAATAGAGAATGTGAATAGTGCTTCGTTCCAATTGCAATGGAATTTTGGTGATTATGTCCACTTTTCTGGATATAAAATCGGTGATTTTGGCGATAATGGTACAGTTTATATTACCAATCCAAAATTAATACCCGGTACTGGCGACAAGTTTATGAACGTTGGTATTTTTTCAGGTACTACTGTCGGTGAAAATGACTTTGACAACCCTAAAATACTCCACCTCGAATTTGCTGTATCTAATGATATACCTAATAGGGAAGCCCTTATATTCACTTTTGTGAATTTCTATGCAACTGCATTCATTGAAAGTAGCCAAACAAATGTTGAAATATCAAGTGAACCATTGGAACTTAATATACATAGTTTTATCAATGTATGGCCTGGTGATAGTAACAATGATGGCTTAGTAGATACTAGAGATTACAATCAGATAGGTCTTTATTTCGAAGGGAATTCTATCCAAAATGATGGAAGAACTTTCAAACGTAAGAACTCTACAATAATGTGGACTGGACAGAAAGTATTAGTCTGGGATAATGCTGATGCGACTTTTGCTGATTGCGATGGAGATGGTGTCATTACAGTAGCAGACGGAATGGTTGTATTTCACAATGATAGCAAAACTCATAATGAGGGAACTGGGCTATCAGGCGAGAATACAGAATCAGGTCTAACAGAATTCATAGATGAGTCAAAATACAGAAAAATTCCTATTTTTAGCTCAGTTAATAATGGCTATAGAGCTATGACAGCGAAAGCAATTTTGCCAAGTGGACTCAGTATCAAATCAGTAATTGCTGGTGATTTATTTGAAGGAACTGATGCTCACATTATTAAGACTATCAATGATGATAAATTAGAGTTTACTATCGGTAGTTTCGAAAGGAACTTTCAGATAAACAAATCTGGAATTATAGCATATCTGCTTGTAGAAAGTGATGTGGAATTAACTAAGCCGATAATAATAGAAAAAGCTACAATTCTGAACAATGAAAACAGATTAATCCCTGCTAGTATAACTACTGGTGTAGATGCAGCAGATATAGATGATATAGACGTTTCAATAGATAATAGTGACATACATATAACTATCCCTCAATTAGCTAATGAAGTAATGCTTTATAATATAAACGGTAGATTAGTAAAGCAGTCAAATAAAAAATCTAAAACATACAATTTTCAAAATGATTTGGAATCTGGTACGTATCTATTATTAATCGAAAATGATAAAGTATGTATAAAGACAATACAAATCCTAAAATGATTAATATTGTGCAATAAGCTAAAAGCTAATGCAGCACAGAAAGGAATAATACCGTAAGAAGCCCTGTTTATCGGGGCTTTTTTTATTTGGCACATCAATTGTATCCTTTATAACAAAGGAAGCTAATATTCAGGATGAACTATTTTTTTCGATATATAATTGCCATTGCGGTATTTTTCTTGCTCTCAACCACTATGGTAGAGAAAGCATCCGCACAACAACAACAACCGCAGGGTATATCACTACCCAAACTTTCAGTTAGCGTTGACGGTTCCAATGACAAGAATGATTTAGTCTTAACTTTGCAAATACTTGGTGTAATCACAGTATTAGCATTGGCTCCTTCCATTCTTATAATGATGACCTGTTTTACCCGGATAATTGTCGTGTTCAGTTTTCTGAAGCAGGCATTGGGTACTCACTCGCAACCTCCGAATCAGCTACTAACTGGCTTGGCTCTATTCCTCACGTTCTTCGTTATGCAGCCAGTCTTGGACGAGGCAAACGAGAAGGGAATACAACCCTATATGAGTGACCAAATAACTCAGGATGAGGCATTAGATGCCGTTATATTGCCATTCAGAAATTTCATGCTAAAGCATACTAGAGAAGCTGACCTAGGTTTATTTATAAAGCTTAGTGGTAAAAACAAACCAAATGATATTTCGGAAGTTTCCACTTGGAGTGTTATCCCAGCATTCGCAATTAGCGAACTAAAGACTGCGTTCCAAATAGGGTTCTTACTATTCATTCCTTTCTTAGTCCTCGATATGATAATAGCCAGTATATTGATGTCGCTCGGTATGTTCCTTTTGCCTCCGCAATTAATATCGCTACCGATAAAAATACTGCTGTTCATACTAGTCGATGGCTGGTATTTGGTAATAGATTCTCTAATGAAAAGTATAATGCAACAATAGGTGATAAAATGACTGATCAAATGGTAACAGAAATAGCAGGAAAGGCATTTTACTATATTATGATAGTAAGTGGACCTATTCTATTAGTATCATTAGTTGTGGGATTAATCATTTCAATTTTCCAAGCGGCTACATCTATATCTGAGCAAACTCTAACGTTCGTTCCTAAAGTAATAACAGTATTCCTAGTTACTATTCTAATATTTCCATTTATGATTTCTAGTATGAAGACATTTACTATTGAGATGTTTTCAATGATAGAAAAAATGGGTCCATAGGTGATTCTATGTTAGATTCACTCACCCTATTTTATTTGGAAGGGAAGTTTGTCATAGGTCTGCTTATACTTGTACGTGTAAGCGGCCTTTTTACGACTGGTCCATTCTTCAAAAACTCTGCGATAGTACCGCAGATGAAGATATTCCTAATACTAATGCTTTCAGTGATTATAACCTCTGCTTTTTGGCAAGAACAACCCGAAATTGGACTAAATGTTTTCAATCTAGTAATGCTCGTAATAAAAGAGTTTATGGTCGGAGCTCTGCTGGGTTTCGTTTCCAATATCCCATTTACTGCGGCTAGGTTTGCCGGTGGTCTTGTGGATATGGAAATGGGCTACCAAACAGGAGCATTATTCGACAGAGAAGCCTCAACACCTACGCTAGTTGGTGAGTTCAATGAGCTAATATTATTAATGCTTTTTTTAATTATGAATGGGCATCATTTTCTAATCGAAGGTCTATACTATAGCTTCAAAGTGCTACCACTCGATACTATGGTATTCACCCAAACGACGTTCGATATACTAGTTGGTACTGCTGTTTCTATATTTATACTTGCAGTCAAACTCGCATCACCTCTGCTGATAGCACTATTTCTGACCAACCTAGGATTAGCACTATTAGCTAGAGTAGCACCGCAAACTAACGTATTCGTGCTGAGTTTCCAGATGAAAGTAATGATAGGTCTAATCATGTTAACTGTGTCATTACCAGCGTTCGTAATGATTAGCAAAAACGCCTTATCAGTCGTACAAGGTGATTTCATTGATGTCTTGATTTCCCTAAACCCTATGAGGGTACCTTAATGGCTGAGAATAAGGAAGGCCAAGAAAAAACCGAGTCCGCAACCCCCAAGCGGCTCGATGAGGCAAAAGAAAAGGGACAGGTCTCCAAGAGTACCGATATAACCACTTCGGTTATGGTTCTCATAGGTGGTATGTCGCTATTCGTAGTTGGAGCGAGTATATACCCGCAAATAATCAGATTCTTCGATTATTCTTTCCGTAATGCTTGGAGTATAAAGCTAACCGAAGACAATATTCTTAAAATGTATCCTGATTTGATTACATTTATTGCTTCCCTTATACTACCACTTTTAGTACTCTTTTTTTTCCTAATACTTGCTGCCGAGATAAGCCAAGTCGGGTTTACAGTAGCCACAAAAAAATGGACAGACCCAGAGACTTATAAGAAGATATTCAAAATAGGTTCGGGTTTGAAGCGGATATTTTTCAGCTCACAGTCATTTTTTGAACTACTAAAAAGTGTAGCAAAAGTCATACTACTAGGTGCTGTTATTATGTGGATAGTATATGATGACTTAGAATCGATAGTCACTATTCCACTTCAAAACTATACTGCTTTAATCGAATTAATGGCGGATTTGAGTTTTAAGATAATACTTGGAGTTGGTCTGGCGTATATAGTAATAGCTGTCAGCGATTTGATGTTTCAGAAATGGAAACACAAAGAAGATATGAAGATGACCAAGCAAGAAGTAAAAGATGAAACAAAGCAATCAGAGGGTGACCCTCATGTCAAAGGTAAGCTAAAAGGATTAATACGTTCTAGATTCAGAAAGATGATGATACAAAATGTAGCCGAAGCAGACGTAGTAATCACAAACCCTACCCACTTTGCTGTTGCCCTCAAATATGACAATAATAATATGGGTGCTCCAAGAGTAGTAGCCAAAGGTGCCGATTTCCTAGCTGCTAGAATAAGAGAAGTAGCAAAGGAAAATGGAGTACAAATAGTAGAAGACCCACCACTAGCACGAACACTTTTCTTCAATGTCGAAATAGACATGGAAGTCCCAGAAAACCTATACAAAGCCGTAGCCCAAGTACTTGCTTACGTATTCTCCCTGAAAGGTAAGAGAGGGTAAGGCAAACCGCCTAAGAGAAGCAATGTCATTGCGAACGAAGTGTGCCTGCCAAGCCGAAGGCATGGGCAATCTCCGATTGTCAGCCAGAAAACCCAACATCTTCAATAAGTAGTTGGACATTTACCACAGAAATTCGTAATTTGAACAACTACTATCCGTATGGAATGGAATTACCAGGTGGTGCTTATTCGGCTATCGGTAACTATACCTACGGTTACAATGGTATGGAGAAGGACGATGAGTTGAAGGGAAGTGGGAAGCTATACTCTACACTATTCCGT
>JBAYUQ010000029.1:0-35324 GCA_041675005.1 Kapaibacterium sp. (SeqCode) | reverse complement strand
CGTACCAATCTAAATTGTCTGTTACTAAGTTTAGTACTGCAATTCGGAATGTTGATGTATTAAATAGAATAGTTTCATTCTCTAAAAATATTATTTTGCCACTTGCATAAACAGCATCAGGTAGTAACAACTCTCTTGATTTATTATCAATATTAAACTTAAATGTTGCCTGACCTCGATCTTTTGGTGATACTTTTTTAGTAAAATACCCAGAAATATAAATTAAATTTTCATCTAATTTTGAAAAATAAATATCCTCCGCTCTACACCAATCATCACTATTTACATCAAATAATGGCTCGTTTATAATTAACTCCATTGTTTCCAAATTCCATACTTTTAGATATGCTTTGTTGTCATTCAGAGTTGCTAAGTATTTACCATCGTGTGATACTTCTATTGCAGTATATTCATCTTCGCCATAAGGTGTTAGGTCTTTGACTAATTGCATGGTCTCGTAGTTATATACTTGTACTTTACATCTTGGTTTATCAGAACCACTCGTTTTTTCCCATCCCTTTAGTGTTACATAGGCTAAGGGTCTTATGGGGTCTAATATAATGTCGGAAAAACCTTTTGCAATAGAATCCGGTCCAAATGCAAAGTATTTTATTCTCTCAAATGACTGTATATCTATTAATTGCATTAAACCACTAATAGCCATAACTACTCTAGTACTATCAGGTGTGAACTCAAAATATCCATTCATAAACAGATTACTCATATCAGTATGCGACCTAACTAGTTCTCCATTTTCTGAATCCCTAATTTGAATTTCACCTAAACCAGTTGTAAACATAAATTGATTACCACCTGGCATAAACTCAATGTCTTGAATATCTCCATTCACCGTTGTGTTCCACACAGGAATAATCTCTGCACTATTCAGTGAGCGTACTGATAATAACACCATAGTTACTAGCAGCATCAAATAGAAACTTTTCAATGGATTATTCCTCTAATTAGTTAATAAAAAAGTGGACGTTAACTCTTGTTTAAAATAAACAAATAGCTTAAATTAAAATACGAATTAATCCGAACAAATTAGTAATTTCAATCGTTATTGAATTATATTTCTTAAATTTGTGTCAAATAATAAAGTTAAGTGAAAAAAATGGCAAAAAAAACAGTTTCAAATAGACAAAATAAAGTGAATTGGGAATTCCCATTCACTAAGAAAAACTTCCTTTTAGCAGGTATAGGACTAGCAACGATTGTTGTTGGCTATTTGCTAATGGCAACTGGATTGGGCGGCGACCACGCTGCAGTAGATGGCACTTGGAACAATCCAATGGCTATAACGATAGCTCCTATTCTACTTGTGATTGGTTACTGTGTTATTATCCCTATTGCGATATTGAAATACTATCCGCACAGCGAAACTACTAATGAGTAGTCAAACACAGAAAGCCGGGTTCGTAGCAATAATAGGAATGCCTAATTCGGGCAAATCCACGCTCATGAACGCATTAATGGGCGAAAAGCTATCAATAGTAACTGCAAAACCGCAAACCACTAGGAAAAACGTTTCTGCTATACTTTCTAAAGAACATTCGCAGATTATATTCCTAGATACTCCGGGTATATTGAGACCAAGATATGAGATGCAACGCTCTATGATGCGTTTCCTATACGAATCACTAGATGCCGCTGATGTTATTAGCGTTATATGGAATTTGGAAAAAGATGGCGAGAATACTGAATTACTCGCTACTAGATTCGAATTCTTAAAAAATTACAATGTTCCGAAAGTATTGATTTTGAATAAAATCGATACTTATAAAGATTCAAAAGGAGTGCTTCCAGTTATCGCCAAATTCCAAGAATTAGGCATTTTCGCTGATATAATACCTATATCGGCACTCAAAGCTGCCAACACAGATGCACTAACACAAATCTTTGAAAGTCATCTTCCGGAATCGGAATTTTACTATCCAACGGATATTATAAGCACACTCAACGAGAGATTTTTCGTTAGTGAGCTAGTTCGTGAGAAAATCTTCGAACAGCTAAAAGAAGAGCTACCTTACTCTACAGAAGTAACTATCACTCAATTCAAAGAGAGAGATGCTAATAAGTGGTTCATCTCAGCTGATATAATAGTCGAGAAAGATAGCCAAAAAGGTATAATGATTGGTAAGGGTGGTACTATGCTAAAACGCATAGGAGCTATGGCAAGAAAAGACATCGAAGCCCACCTTCAGATGCCTGTATTCTTGGAGCTATTCGTGAAAGTCAGAGATAATTGGCGGGAGAAACCAAATATGCTCCGCTCACTCGGATATTAAAGATTTAGAAAATTAGAAGGAAGAGATATATGAAGAATATATCTCTTTTTTTTTTGAGGTACCTTACCGTCGGAATCACTGATTAAACGGATTTAATGATTTCTCGGATTGTAGAGGCGTATGGTATTCGTCTCCAACCCCCTTGTTATCACACGTCACTTGAGAGGACACGGAGTGTCCGAAGAGTCTAGGTGAAAAAAAGAATTTCCTATATTAGCCCCAGCGGGGCTGTATTTCTGTAGCAAATGAATATAAGAATGAACAGCCGCCCTAACGCTAAAGCGACACAATCTGTGGGGTGGAATAATAGTATTTCTTAAATTACCACCCCGTCCAGCTTCGCTGCCCACCCCTCAAGAAGGAAATTTTCTTTTACTCAACCACCACACTTCACTCTTCGTTTGTCCACCTCCACAAAGCCGCGAGTTCCCCTGTTGAATGGGTTTAAAACACCTGGATCCTTCACTTCGTTCAGGATAGACGTGGCTTGCTTATGCTTATAGTTTCGCAAGAAAGGTGGGGTTAGAGTGATTTGACTACCTATGTCATAGCAAGGACTGAAAGGAATGTGCTTAACCAATACAGATATAGTATATAGCTAATTTGACAATAATTTGTAAATATAGAAATAATTCCATAATTTGATTCAACACAATTACATCATTAATAAGGGGTTATTCGATATGGAAGATGTTCAACAAGCTTACGGCAGACCAGCGGACACTAGTGTAATGAGTGTCAAAGACTGGGTGATAACACTAATCATCACAGCAATACCATTGGTTGGTATAGTGATGCTTTTCGTATGGGCGTTTGGTTCGGATACTAATCTGAACAAACAAAATTGGTCAAAAGCGGCACTTATTATCGCCGCAGCATTCGCAGTACTATACTTCATTATATTCGTAGTATTTATGAGTCTTATTTTCTCAAGTGGTTCTGAAATAACTCAAGGGTTAAGAGAATTAGAGAATATGAACTAGTAAGCAAGCGAAGTATAAAAATTAAAAAAGGCAGTTCAATTTTGGACTGCCTTTATTGTTTATATTCAAGTAATTAATAGCTAATCAATGTATTTTTCTTTAATGGTCTTAGAAATATCTGGTGAAGCATCACTGATTTCTGATTTAGAATGATTAGCTACCTGATACGGGAAACCCCAATAGACTAGCTTATCGTCTTGGAACAAGAAAACATAATAAGAAGATTCACGATAAGCTGCTCGCTTAGTAACCAAGTATTTTATATTGTTGCTTGTATATATATCTTTTTCAATCTCATCGTTAATTAACCCTATACCATAACCGAAATCTTCACTTTCTATAACATTTTTCAATTCTTCGGTTTTCATTCCTTTATGAATATGTGCTAATTCCTCATAGAAGAAATACGAAGAGCAACTAGTTAGAAGTAAAATTATTGTTATCATTATGATTTGTTCAGAAACTTTCAATTTACAACCTCCTCTTCTGTTTGTGTAAAATCGATCAATTCAGTAAGTAATTTTCTATTATGGTTTATTTTTGCTTCATACCCATACCCAGAAAAAACATAATTTTGCCCTTCGAAAATAAGATAAAAATTAGTTATTGTTTCAAACTTATTAGTCTTGGTGTCGGTACTAGTACCTTGATAAACACTTCTACCATTGTAATCAGTGCTATATCTTGAACCTGAATTGACTTGATACGTCTCTTTCTTTGCTGAAGTAACTCTTTTTAAAATAATAATAGTATAATCATTATTTTTCACTTTAGTTTTGACAACATCTTCATCGCTATCGAATAAATCATTAAATAGCTCTTTAGCTTTATCTAAAGTTAATTTAGAATTGATCATTGCTAATTCATCTGGGGTCACTACTGAAGAGCCACAAGAAGAAATAAATAAAGCAGCAATTATAATTATTATATATTTCATAACTCCTCATCAGTAGTTCTTATTAAATTTGCTAATTTTAATCCAAGTGTATTAATCTTTTCATCATCATCTTTTAGAAAATCCTCAGGTAGCCCAAAGAAAATAAGTTTTTCATTTTCAAACAGATAAGCAACATAAGAATAAATTGAAATCTTCGAATAGCCGTTATCTGACGAAATGTAGAGTGGTAATATATATATCAAAACACGATATTCTTCATCTCCAGAAACATCACTCAGTATATTATTCGAAAGATAGCCTATTTCAAAAGTTCCATTTTCTATCTCATATTTGGAGTACGGGTCTCCAATATTAGAGCTGCTCATCATATTATAACTCAATTGCTTTTGTGTACCACAGGACACAAATAGGATTGTAATTAGTAATAATAATATTTTTTTTGTCAAGGTTCCCTCCGTTTAAACAATAATATATTGCTTAAATTAAGAAATATTCTGATTTCCCAAAAGCCAATTTGTAAATTTATTTTTCTAGTTTTTTTTATAGATTTACAGTATATTGTAATAAATTATTATACATCAATCAAATAGAGATTTTATGAAAAAAGTATTAAGTATATCAATATTGTTATTTGCGTTGCTATTAGCTAGTTGTAGCGATGACGATTCGACTACCCCAAGCACTGAAAATAACCCAATGACAAAAGAAGGGATCCAATATAAAATAGATGGTGCACCTTTTGTGTCTATCGATTGTAAAATTTTGTCCCATACTCCTGTCCGTGATTATTTTACAGTCGTCTCACCAGATGCGACTGGAATTCAATTGCGTACTTTGCCAGATGCAACAGGTACTTATGAAAACACAGTTGGTGATAATGAGTTTAGAAGATATAATGTATGGTTCAAAAGTGGTTCTAAGATGTATTATGCTGACAACGAACGAGGCAAAGCTAAAATCACTTTAACTCAAGTTGGTAAAATGGGCGAAAATGGTGCTTATAATGGGATAGTAAAAGGTTCTTTCAGTGGTACTTTTGTAGCTGAAGACAAATCAGAGATAGTGGTTACTGACGGATATTTCTGGGCAGTACAACCCGATATAGCTCAATAATAGTGACTTTTGATTTAGAGAAATATCCAGTTATTTAGTAATTCTTTATAACTGGATTTTTTTATCTAATTATACTAATAGATTGGGTGTGCTTTCCGGTCTTCACTTCGACTTCGCTGTTAGATTAGCATTCTAACAATAATTAAATCTGTGAATATTAATCAGGTTAAATAACTGAACAACCAAGAGGAGTTTAGGTGAACTATTTCGGCGCTTAAACTATTGGGTTTATGCTGAGCATACGTCCTTTACTCCCCTTAGGTTTTAGTACCATTTAGAATGTTAAGCTCGATGGCATATTAATAGCGTTAGTATGCAAAACTTTTTTTGGTTGTTACAGTCTTGTTTAGTCGCAACCCTCTTTCAGAAAATGATTTTCTTTATACCAGAGCTGAACATCGTTCTCATATAAATCAATATTGAATAAGTTGAGATCCACACCAGCTACACCCGCAAACTTAAGATAGGCATTGTGGCATGCTGGCTCACCAAAAACAGGTGGTGAATAATCTCCTCTTATCAAAAAAGTTGTCTTAAACGTAGGCACTACAGTATTTCCAAATATATTCATTGATATATACGGATAGCTCACTCCAAATTCAGCATACAAAGGAGCTGGAGCGCCAGAAAGTCCTTCCTTCTTAGAAAGGTTTATATTCCCTGCTTTATAGTCATAGTCCACATCAATTCCATTATATGAAAAGCCACCCTCAGAATCAAAACTAAAAGAAGCCGATACTTTAGACTTAGCTTCAGCCCCAAGAGGTATTCCATAGAATATCCCAAAATCAACCTGCATAGTAATAACAACTGGAATAGGCCCACCCAAAAAAGGATACTTTATCAGTACGATTGGAACTTCAAGCCCAATATTATCACTTCCTGCCTCTGCCTTTACTTCCATTGAGACTTCTAACTCACCTCTAAGATTGTCATTCTTAGACTCAAACTTCGTCAGCTCGCTTTCAGAAATCTGTATAGAATTTACAGAAGCAATCTTTTTTACCTTACCTTCTGTCGAAAAAGTGGCGCTTGTATATTCACCGAATTTCTTCTTGATATCAAACTTTACATCCATCTCATCTTGACCTAAGCCCAAATCTATTTTATATGTATATTCCCCGAATTTACCTGTATAAGAAAAATCAGTTACATCAGGCCTTACCTCCTGCACCTCAGCCCCTTTGCCAGGAACTATCAGAGTAATTTCTTGAGCTTTAGTAAAGTCAGTAGTTACATTCCATTCTATTTCCCCGTTCAATATTGCTTCAGTTAGCTTTGCGGGTACGTATGTTACCGTTATATTATTACCTGATTCAATTACTTGAGTAGCTTTGGCAAGTACCAGCCCATGAACAACTATTATATCTCCCACTTTCAGGTTATTTGCCTTATCGCTAGTGCCAGAGAATAAAAGTACTGAGTTCACCTCATCGTGGTCTAAGAGCATAGAAACTTCCGAATCATCGAAATAAACGGTACCTTCTTTCCACTCAACCTCGAAGCGTGTCGTATTTGATGATGGTATATCATCATCTATTGGTGATGTAGATTTATCATCGCTACAAGAAGACGACCCAAGCATCAATATTGTAAAAATAAACCCAATAATTATTCTTGATTTCATAATATCACCCTGCTAATTGATTTGTATCATATTTTCAAATTAATAATATTTCTTACTACACATAACCCAATATAATAAATTACTTAAAAATAACAATTAAAAATTTATTTTTTTTATTCTAAAGTTTATATGCCGACTTCAGAAGACCCAATTGATTTACGTTGCAACTGTGCAGTAACATCTTCTCTTTTTCCATTTTATTTCTCTCAAATTTTTAGTTTGTAATTACAAATGATAATTTTGTAGTATGGATATCAAAGAAAAACAAGACGAAATAATCTCCGAGTTTTCATTCTTCGAAGATTGGATGGATAAATACGCTTATATTATAGATTTGGGCAAAGAATTAGAGCTGATAGAAGAACGAGATAAGAGGGAAGAAAACCTAATACGTGGTTGTCAATCTCGCGTTTGGTTAGTAGCAGAAACAGATGCTGATGGTAATATGAAATTCAAAGCGGATAGTGACGCCATAATAACTAAGGGCATAATAGCTTTGCTAATCAGAGTAGTCAATGGTGAAAAGCCAGAAACTGTTGCTACAGAAGAGCTTTACTTCGTAGACCAAATTGGACTAAAAGAACATTTATCGCCCACAAGGTCTAATGGATTACTATCAATGATAAAGCAAATGAAGTACTATGCAATTGCCTTAGCGGGGAAATAAAAAAAAGTGGTCTTTATTAGTCCTATTTGAACAACACACGATAAACACGTTCGTTAACCTAATTAGAATTAATTTAATTATTTATTTGTAAATTGCATTATGGAATCTGTAACAAAAGACGTTTTAGAAGAAATAGAAGAAAAAGCTTACGAAAAGCTTAAGGAAGTCTTCGACCCCGAAATACCTGTCAATATTGTTGAGCTTGGATTGATATATGATATCACGGTAGCTGAAAACCGCGAAGTAGTAGTTATAATGACTCTTACAGCCCCAAATTGCCCAGTGGCAGATTCTATCCCTCGTGATGTGGAAATGAAGGTTATGGAACTTGAGGAAGTTGTTGATGTAAAAGCAATTTTGACTTTCGACCCTCCTTGGGATATGTCGATGATGAGTGATGAAGCTAAGTTAGAACTAGGATTTTTATAAATATTAACTAAAATTAGAAACTAATGGCAATACAATTTCACAAGCTGAGTGTTAGCAATATAGTAAGGGAAACAGAAGACGCTACAACTATTTCGTTCGAGATTCCTTCTAATCTAAAAGATGAATTCAAATATAAGCATGGTCAATATTTAACCCTCCGATTTTATTTTGATGGGAAAGATGAGAGACGTGCATACTCGATATGTACTAGCCCCAACGCTGATGACTACTTAGCTGTAACGGTTAAGAAAGTTGATGGCGGCGAAGTTTCACCTTACATCAATAGCCGATTGAAAGTTGGTGATACTATAGATGTAATGCCTCCTCTAGGTAATTTCACTATTGACCTAGACGAAAACAATAAGAAAACATATATTTTATTTGCAGGTGGTAGTGGAATCACTCCTATTATTTCGATATTGAAATCTGTATTGTTTACTGAAAAGCAAAGCAGAGTCATATTAGTATATGCCAACTCGAACGAAGATTCTATTATCTTCAGCGATACTTTGATTGACCTGAAAGAAAAATTTGTAGATAGACTTACGGTTATTCATCAGCTAAGTAAGCCGATGAACAAAGGTATAGAATACACCGAAGGCCGAATAGACAAACAACGTTGCTTGGGTATAGTTAAGCTACTTGACCCTTCTATAATTGCAAATTCAGAGTATTTCATGTGTGGCCCTGGCGGTATGATGAAAGAGATAGAAGCGGCTCTTCTAGAATTGAACATTGATAAAAAGAAAATTCACAAAGAATCTTTCACTGTGGCGGAAAACGATGGGACAGAAGTGGTAAAACACCACGATACACATGCCCCAGACGAGAAAGTAGAGAAAGTAAAAGTGATTCTCTACGGAGAGGAACACGAGATAGATATTGCCGATGGTGACACTATATTAGTAGCTGGTATAAAGGCAGGTATAGACCCGCCATTCAGTTGTCAGATAGGTGCGTGTTCTACTTGTAGAGCTAAGCTAAAAGGTGGTAAGGTTGAGATGGAAGCAGATGACGCTCTATCTGCCGAAGAAATAGAAGATGGATTTGTCTTGACTTGTACATCTCACGCACTAACAAACAATGTTGTTGTAGATTACGACGATAATTTTTAAGTTTGTTATTACAATTATAATATTTTAGACTAATGTTAGTCTAAATATAAAACAGAAAATATTTTTAAATTAAATTTAAGGAGGTGATAATATGTCTGAAGTACTAGAGAATGTTGACTTTGTAAAAGTACCAACAATGATCACGGGAACAGAAGAGCAAGACGAATTTATCATTTCGAACAATGCGTTAGGAATAATAGAGCAAATCAAAGTAGAAAATGAAATTCCAGCTGATTTTAAATTAAGAATTAGCACAAGCAGCGGTGGTTGCTCAGGAATGAATTACTCTTTGGGTTTTGACTCAGAAGTAAACGAAAATGATGTTGTGTTGAATGCAGGTAATTTGAGTATAGTAACTGATGACCATAGTTTATTCTACATCCAAGGTGTAACTTTGGATTATGTAGATGGACCATCTGGTAGCGGTTTTGTATTCAACAATCCTACGAACTCACACACTTGTGGATGCTCACACTAAAGTCAGCATTAGTATAGATACTAGAGGGTTGCTTATTCGATTAAGCAACCCTTTTTTTTTGAGGTATACGATCACTTTTTCAGAATCACAGATTGTTTGGATTAGAGGATTTCGCAGATTATACAATTACGAAACGACTTGTAGAGACGTATTGCATACGTCTCCAAATCCCCAAACCCCTATTGTTACGTCACTCTGATAACACCGCAGGCGTTAGAAGAGTCCAGGATAACCGCGGAGCAGTTTAATGTTTATGAAACTAAAGTCCTCGGGAGAGCTGTTAGAACTTTTTCTGGCCCAAGGAGGAAGAAATGCGGTCATTTCAATTTATCTATTGTACAACAATCAAATCATCTAATAGCTTAATGTCAAAATTTCCATTTTTATCAAAAACAGTTAGGGATATGCCATATTTGCCCGGAGAAGTAAAAATATGCGTTGGGTTTTCTTCCATAGATGACTTACCATCACCAAAGTTCCATATATACTTAACTGCATCACCAAATGAGCGATTTTTGAATGTAACAGTCAAAGGTGCTTTTCCACCAAGCATATCAGCTGAGTAAAAGGCAGATAATGTCTCTTTTGCATTAACTTGAGTGACTATTGTATCTTTAGTCCCAAATTCATTTTCAACGACTAAAGACACTGAATAAACACCACTTTTATTGTATTTATGGACTAAGTTGCGTTCACTAGATTTGTTACCATCGCCCAAATCCCAAGACCATTTGACTATTGGCCCTTTCGAATTATCTGTAAGCTTAAAAGTATTTTTATCTATTAACTCACTCGTGAAATCGGCATCAGCATAGTCAAGACCTAAATCTAAATTAAATCTGTAGAGATATCCTCCTGCACCTTGCGATAGATATTTCCCGTCCCCTAGTCTTGTGAGAATTCTACCTAGATATGGCTTATCGTTGAGTGTGTCTCGGATTATATTAAGTGATGGTATGTGAATAACACTATTATAAGATTTATTATCCGTTATACCAACATAATTAAAGATTACCGATCTAGTAGCCACATCGTAATAGTAGCCCCCAAAGAATTTTTTATCTGCTACATAGTAGGATTTTATTGGTGTCGATTTATGAAAATTATAGATTCGGAGTGTGTCATAAGTCAGTGCTATTGCCAAAGAATCATTTATTAGAAAACCTGAATTTTGAGATAATTGCATACCATTTACTCCGTATTGGTATATACCGAGTAGTGGTTTACTCGGATCACCAAGATTACAAACATTGTATGTGTCTGGATCATCTATTTCATTATTACCAATTTGTCGAAGATTAGTATTAAAACTCATCAGATAATTAAGAGATGGACTAATAGAAGCGTTTGGGAGATATAATTTTGATATTGAGGTTGTGTATTTGTCTTTGGTATTTTGAAAATAGGTACTATAACGCTTATATTGGTAACCTCCATCGACTATGAAATAATCCGCATATAATAACACTACATCATTTTTGTAAGCAAAAAATTTTATTTCACTTTCCCCTCCATTATGAACCGCAGATCCGCCTTTCCAGTCATAATCGATATAAGTAAGAGAATCTATTTTGCCGTCTTTTTTAGAAGTCACTCGATACTCTGCTATACCGTCAGCTTCAAATTCATAACCAAAAATCTTATGTATATCATCATAAGGAACATCCCAAGCCGAAGGTTTATATATATTTATATTCGGCATATCAACTATCTTATAGCCCGAACCATCTTTGCTCAGATAGTAACCCTTGTTTTTATACTTTATAAAAAATGATGTGTCTATTTTTTTGAAATACTCTACACCTGAGACTTTGAAGTTGCTTAACTCATAACCGTCTTGTTGTGTCCATATAGTATTTATGTCGGTTGTAACTAATCTATCTAATACAGCAGGTTGCTGAGATTGTGCTAAGTAGTATGAAAACAATGCAAGTATTAATATTATTCTCATTCTAATACCCCACTATTATTTTCTTAGTGTAGCTACTATTTCTATATTTGTAAACAACTATATAGATTCCGTTTTTCAGAGAAATTTGATTTAATTGACTTGGTGCGGCAATCTGCTCACCGAGATAATTGTAAATTGAAAACTCATCTACTTCCGGACTGAATTGAATCATATTTCCATATTGGGATATTAGTCTACTCTTACCTTCATACTCTACGCTCGTTTTTGTTTCCTTTAGCTTTACCTTATAAATATTAGAATTATTAGAAGCTAAGTAGAATAAACTATCTTTCGACATTGCCACATCATTTGTTATTCCAATGTTGAGTTCAATTGAATTCGCTTTAAACCCCCACATTGTATCGCTATATGGTTTGAGAGTGTCTTCGGGAAAACTGTAGATTGTACCAGACTTTATAAATATATGTAAATCCCTACCTATCTTAAATGGTTTTACAAAACGGTATGTACCTATATAGAAACCGAGCATCCTCGAGAAATTCGAATCCCAAGATTTACTAAATGTGAGGAAATTATTATTACCATTAACTGCGGAACTGTATAACCTATTGTTAATATTAAATAGCTTAAGTGAATCAGAAGTTCCGTCAATTCCACTTTCGATTTGATAACTACTTATTTTTCGGTTCTCTAAATTAAATGCGTGGAATTCATATTCATCATAAGAACCTCCTCCATGCGATTGATGTGTACCTATAAATGCACTTCTCCCTCCGAAAAAGTATTTGCCTTCGACATAAACTATTGAGAGTAACCCATATTTATCAGAAAAAGTATCATAAGCTATCCAATCTGTGTTGAACTTCTCTTTATGAAATACAAAGCGATTAGCGGTTATAACAAGGCAATCACTATAGTCTTTTGCTGCTATCCGGGTTAAATTTTTCTCAGTGTCTATACTCAGATCTATCCAGTTATTACCGTAATCCATAGACCTATAAACCATCCCGCTATCTCCAACTACGAACATAGTGTGGGCATTGAGTGAATAGAAATGATTGATTTTACGTGGTGCATCGAATACAATTTCCCAACTTATACCATCATCTTCCGATCTATAGACTTTATTTTCTGCCCTACATAGTATAGTCTCATTGTATACAGAAATATCCTGTATCACCAGAGAATCATAAGGTAAAGTAATTTTCTCCAAATCAAAATCTAGTGTGAAGACACTAGAAATTGATAAAAAGAAAATAAGTATTCTAATTTGTGTTGTTTTCATATTTATAAAGACACATGAACAGCAAAAACGTCTCAAGAAAAGTGAAAGTTTTTTGTGTAGTTAAATAATATTGTCGTTAAAAATAATTAAATGAGTGGAATAATGCAAGTGGGTATTAGAGTTAGATGTAATACTTCACTAATTCTTTTTATTTTCACGTCACTCTGAACGGAATGAAATGTGGTGAAGAGTCTGCATAGAAAAGAAGACTCTTCACTACACCTTTGGCATTATCAGAGTGATCGATTACAAGGGGTTTTAGGGAATTTGAGACGTATGCACTACTGTTAAAAGATGTTACTCTCGAACCTGCTCCATCAACGAAGCAAAATTCAGTGTATTGCCGTTGGCTTTAGCCAACAAGGACTTTAGTCCCATATTATTTTACCCCGGTGGGGCATTGGAGTTGGTGGGTTACCATTGGCTATAGATATACAGACCCGCTGGGGCTAATATAGGAAATTCTTTTTTTCTCCTATACTCTTTGGACACTCCGTGATTCTGAAGACAAAAAAAAAGAGTGCTAGGAATTAACCAAGCACTCTTTTGAAATTATATATATTGTCTTTTTATTACTTAGCTAGTGCAACTGCTCTTTTCTCTCTGATTACAGTTACTTGTATTTGCCCTGGATATTCCATATCCTCTTGGATACGACTAGCTATACTTTCAGCCATTTCATCGGCAGTAGCGTCATTTACTATTGATGGCTCAACTATTACTCTTAGGTCACGACCAGCTTGGATAGCGTAAGTTTTGATTACTCCGTCCCACTGATTAGCTATAGATTCTAGTTTTTCCAAACGTTTTATATAGTTTTCTAGCGATTCACGTCTCGCACCTGGTCTTGCACCACTTATGGAGTCAGCCGCTTGTACTAGCACAGCTATAGGTGATTCCATTTCTATATCTTCGTGATGAGCACCGATTGCGTTTACTATGATTGGCTTCTCTTTGAATTTGATAGCCAATTCCATACCTACTAGAGCGTGTGGGCCTTCCATTTCTTTCGGAGCACACTTACCTATATCGTGGAGTAATGCAGCTCTTTTAGCCGTGTTTACATCTAAATCTAGTTGAGCAGCCATAATACCACAGATATTTGCTACTTCAATTGAGTGGTTCAGCAAGTTCTGACCATAAGAAGATCGGTATTTCATCTTACCGACAAAGTAAACTAGTCCAGCTTTCATATTCGATAGTCCTAAGTCTAGCAATGCTTTCTGACCGACTTCTACTATTTCTTCTTCTAGTTCTTTCTCAGTTTTGTTGACTACTTCTTCTATTCTTGCAGGGTGGATACGCCCGTCAAGCATCAATGTCTCAAGTGAGCGTTTAGCTACTTCACGTCTGAAAGGGTCGTAGCCTGAGATGATTACAGCTTCTGGTGTGTCATCTATAATTAAGTCAATACCAGTCGCCGCTTCGAATGCACGAATATTTCTACCCTCACGTCCGATTATACGACCTTTCATATCGTCGCTTTCTAGGTTTACGATGGATACTGTATTGTCTATTGCTATATCCGAAGCAGAACGTTGAATAGCTGATACAACTATATTCACAGCTTCTTTTCTAGCTTTGACTTTGTAATCTTCTCTGATTTGGTTTAACTTCTGAGCAGAGCGTTTGCGCACATCATCAGCTAATTCTTCGTATATTTGCTTGCTCGCATCTTCGCGTGACATACCAGAGATTTCCTCTAGTTTGCGTGTCATTTCTTCGAATAGGTCGTTTGTTTTCTTCGACTTTTCAGTCAAAGTCTCGTCTTTTCTTTTTAGGTCTTGTTCGAAATTGTGTAGATTTTTTTCCTTTTTTAGAATTATATCTAACTTCTCGTCTATCCCTTTTTCTCTCGTTTGTACAGCAGTATCTTTTATCTTAAGCTCTTCTTTCTTATTTTGGTAAGTGCTATCGAACTCCTGCTTTTTCTTTCGCCATTCTTCTTTTAACTCTAACTTGCTCTCTTTTTTTATTTTGTTAGATTTATCGTAAGCTTGGTCAACTACTTTCTTCGCTCTCACTTCGGCTTCAGCAATTTTCTTTTCACCGATTTTCTTAGCTGATAAATAAGCAATAGCACCGAGCACAGCCGCAACTGCTATCCCAATACCTATCGCCATCGTTATTGATCCGTCCATCTAGTTCTCCTAATAAACACCGCCGATTAGAATAAAAAAACCGACGTTTACCATCCCTTTTAGCTCATCATCCGAAGATGACTGCTATGTGACGTGTTGAACCCAAAGTCAAACACGGTGGGTGAAAGCTCAACTATATCTAAAATCCGCTGGCCCTTTTCAAGTTCTATAAATAACTTAAAATTGACAGTCTGCACCTAAGTGTAGTTGCGGCCCGATATCAATAACTGAAGTCTTACTCCCATTATTGTAATTATAGATTCTATTACGTAAGACAAGGATAGTAAACGCGGTAATAATTCTGTAATGTATTGGAAATAAAGTATATAATTATCAATCAAACTCTTATGAAATAGCTTCTTTTAGCAAATTTGACATATTCCTTAATTCTTTCTGTAAATAATTTACAGAATCCTTCATTATATTTTCGTTCTTTATGTCGTTCTCAGCCAAATTCAAAGCTGCCAAAATTGCTAAAGTCTCTTCGGGTAAATTTCCCAAGCTTTTTTTCAAATGTTCTAATTGTTCATTTACTCTTTCGGTAGAAGCAATTACGCTCGCTTCGTTGTCACTAGCAAGTGAATATTCTTTATAGCCAATCTTTACTTTTACGGTCTTATTCATTTGTTACTTGTCTTTTTTAAGTTCACACTTTGTAAACTATACTATAATATCAAAAATTATTTAATTTTCAATGATTTTTTCTATTTTTTGTAGATATTTTTCTAAACTATCTGCTAATTTCAATCTTTTCTCTTTTGTATCCATTTTGAAATTTATGGATTCAGTTAGCTTTATATCTAGCTCTTGTATTTGCTTGTATCTTTTCTTAACAAGAGCATCTAAGCTTTCATTACTAGCTTCTAGTGTCTCTATTTTTGCTTTTAGTTCTGTATTTTCAGTATCTAATAGCTCTATTCTATGGTCCTTCTTCCCCAATTTCTCTTGTAGCTCTCCCATCTCTTGGCTTTCACGTCTTATATCAGTATTGTCGAAGCTCAAAGTACCGAATAGTGTTTGTCCCAAAACTCCATATCCTGCTTCATTAAGCTCTTTTACCTCTTTTTCTCTCAGCTCAAGGTCACTTCTTAGCTGCTCTATTTCTTTATGCAAATCGTAATTATTATCTTCAGGGTCTTTCTTACTGTTTATCTCATTAACCCAGGTTTCTAATAAAGCAATTGCGTTTTCTTTCTGTTCTATTTCTTTGTTCAAAAGCTCTTTCTCTCGAGCATGTTCTGCTTCCAATGCATAAGTAAGTTGCTTTAGTTCATCTATGTTTTTCAGATAAAGCTCTTCGTCAGCTTTGGCAGTTTGCACCAAAGTATCGTATTCCTTAGCTTTTTCTTTCATCTCGGGATAGCGTTCTAATTTTAATTTGAAATGATAAATTTCATTTTTCAGGTGAGCGTCTTTCTCAACTAAATCTGCCATTTCTTTATCTTTTTCGAAAATTTCATCTTGCTTTGTTACCAAAGCTTTTTTTACATATTCGTGATTATTACGCAAATCTTCGATTATTATATCTTTTTGATTGTTAGAGTTAGTTAGGGACTCTACTTTTTCTTTTTGTTCCATTTCCTTTGCTGTTAGTAAGGTATCACGTTGTTTTAACTCATCTATCAGCAATTCCCTTTCTACCAAATCTTCGTTCAGAGATATTATCTCCGCCTCCAATTGATCTACCTTATATTCAGTCGCTTTAAGTTTATGCCTTAGGTCAGATTCCACATCCTTAACTTCAGAAAGCGAATTGTCATTGTTCATCAATGATTCGTACAATTCGTTGTTCTTATCTCTTAGTGTTTCGTTCTCCGATTTTAGCTCTACCAACATAGTAGCAGCACCAATTAGTAAATCTTTGAACTCGTTTATCTGTTGTATCAGGTTGTCGCTAATCATGTCGTATATCTTATTATTAGTTTTTTCTTAATTCTGCTTTGAATGTAGATTCTATATTCTTAACCAAATTCGTAATTACTTTATCAATATCTTCATCTGTAAGTGTTCTTTCACTTGATACAAACTCGAGTGAATATGCAACACTTTTCTTTCCATTTGCTATATTATCGCCTTTGTAAACATCGAAAATATCAACAGATTTCAGGTATTTACCACCGTTCGCTTCTATCAGTGTAATTACTTTCCCTGCTTCTAACTCCTCTGGCACTGTGAATGCCAAATCACGACTAACAGATGGGAATGATGATACTTTGTTGTAGCGGCTTTGATTATCAGGTAATTTGTATAATTCCGTCATATCCAAAAGAAGTGCTACGACTGGTTGCTCTACATCATATTGTTTTAGTAACTTTCTGTCGATTTCACCGACTGCACCAATCTTAGTCTTGCCCATTAGTATGTGACATGTATTAGCACCAAAGCCAGTTTCAGCATTTTGTACTATTTGAACGTTGCTTAATTTAGCAAATTCTACTATACTTTGCAATAAACCTTTGATGTCGTAGAAATTAACAACGCGGTTTTTCACATCCCAATTATCACGATATTTGTCACCACTAAGTATTACTAATAGGTTTTCTCGCTCTTTTACTCCCTTTACAATATTCATTTCATCATCAGTAGTTTCGAATATTTTTCCAACTTCAAATAGTTGTAAATCAGGAGTTCCTAATCGGATATTTCTACTTACTACTCTTAGCATAGATGGGAGCAGCGAAGGTCTCATAATAGATAGCTCTCTACCTAATGGATTAGCTACGACTAATGGACTTTCAGTAAAGATAGCCGCAGAATCGGGGTCTATCTGGTTTTGAGTTAGTGATTCATTGTAACCATTACTTATAAGATACTCACGCAATCTATTTCTAAGCGCCGGCAGTCTCAAGCCATCTGGTAGCGGACGAGCGTCGAAAGATATATTGGCAAAGAACTGCGGTTCTAATTTGTCGTAATTGTACAAGCGAACTACTTCTTCCACCAAATCTATCTCTTCGCTTATATCGTGTCTGTAGTTCGGTATTTCTAACTCTATGCTGTCTTCATTCTCATTTACTAACTTAAAGTTCAGTGCAGTTAGTATTTCTTTTATCTCATCATTAGTTAGCTTTAGTCCAACTATTTTCTCTACTCTGTGGTAGCGTAATTTTACTATTTTTTCAATTTTCTTATTCGGATAAACATCAACTATGCCCTTCTCTATTGAGCCACCTGCTACTTGCTGTAACAGCTGAGCACATCTATCGGCAGCCAACTCAACAGCGTCTATATCAATACCTCGCTCAAATCTATACGATGCATCGCTTGATATTCCGAGCTTCTTCGCAGTTCTACGAACAGAATTCGGACTGAAAAATGCGGACTCTATTAATACATCAGTCGTGTTATCATTTATTTCTGAATTCATTCCTCCCATAACACCAGCAACAGCAATTGGTTTTTCACCATCGCAAATCATCAGCATCTCAGAGTCTAATTCTCTTTTCTTATCGTCAAGAGTAGTGAATGGCTGCTTATCAGTAGCGTTTTTCACGATTATTTTGTTGCCTGTAACTAAGTTGTAATCGAATGCATGGAGTGGTTGACCCAATTCCATCAGAACGAAATTTGTAACGTCAACAACATTATTAATAGGTCTTAGCCCAACCGAAGTCAATCTTTGTTTTAACCAATCTGGGGACTCATGTATTTTAACACCTCTGACTACTCTTGCTGCGTAGCGAGGACATGCATCAGCATTTTCAATTTCTATAGTGATAGAGTTAGCGGTATCATCGCCACTTTCCTCGAATTTAACATCTGGTTTTCTTACTTCTTTGCGATAATATGCTCCCAAATCTCGTGCTATACCGTAGTGACTAAGGCAATCACCTTTGTTTGGTGTAATAGCTATTTCGAGTGTTACATCGTTTAAACCTAAATAATCTGCAATTGGTTGACCGGGAGCTACTCCTTCTGGGAGCACCCATATACCATCGCTATCTTCGCCCAATTCCAACTCGGATTGGCTACATATCATTCCATTAGATTCAATGCCACGTATTTTTCTTTTAGATAATGCAAATCCAGCACTAGGTACAACGGCACCTTCAGTTCCTAGAACTACGTTTTGTCCTTCTGCCACATTAGGTGCACCGCAGACGACTGTCTGCTCACCATTTGCAGATTGAACAGTGCATAATCTGAGCTTGTCTGCATCTGGATGTGGTACTATACTCAATACGTGAGCCGTAAAGAAGCCATCGTACTTCGCCTTGTTGTCTATTACTTCTTCTACTTCTAATCCAATATATGTCAGTACATCGACTAATTCTGTCATAGGTACTTCTAGGTCGATATACTCTCGGAGCCAATTATAAGATAATTTCATTTAATGTGTTTGCATAAGTTTTGCTATTAAAAATGCAATATAAATATTTTTTTGGGAAGCTCGCTATTTTGGTCAATAAAATTCTACTCCTAAAAACCAATTATTTTCTTACATTCACTATATTGTCGTTGATTCAAACAACAAAAATTAAAATCCCATTATGAAATTATTTACCAATATTGTTATTATACTACTCATATCATTATCGTCCCTTTTTTCTCAGACTAATTATAAAGTGAAAATATCTGATACATTTGACAATCCTGAATCGAAAGATTGGGATCAGACAAATACGGCCTTCCAAAATTTGAAAATAGAAAATGGAGTTTATACCCTAGAAGGTAAACATGATAAAAATATCGGTTGGACATTGAGAGATTTGGGGCTTAATGTTAATAACAACTATATAATCGAGTTTGATATAAGACAAGTCGCAGGTCCTGATAACTATGGTTATGGAATCATATTTGGAATGAATCCTAGTAAAACAGAATACTTTAAATTTGAAATAACAAGCACACAATTCAGAAAACTAAGCGGCTATTGGAATAGTAACTTCTATGACCTAAGACCCTGGAAAAAGAAAGCATCCGTGATTAAGAAAATGAACGAATGGAACAGAATAAAAGTAGTTAGAACTCGGAATCTACTAGAATTATATGTGAATGATGTACAACTCGCTGCTTATGGTAAATTTGTAGATAATGGACGAAATATAGCGATATCAGTAGCAAAGAAAGGTATGAAAGTAGAAATAGATAATTTCAAACTGACTACTTTCGATTATACAGTTAAAGATGTGGCAGGAGCTGAAAGACCACTCACCAAAGAATACTTACCTTTCAACACAGTTAATAATGAGAAATTCTGTTACGTATCGGCAGATGGAAACACTATATATGTTACTCAACAAACGGGTAATGAGAATACCAATATATGGGTAAGCAAATACGACGGTGGGAGTTGGGGTGAACTATCAAAATTGCCTTTTCCTATTAATAATAATGGGGGCAATAGTGTCATATCAGCATCCTCTGATAATAACACTATTTACCTGATGAATACTTATAAGCCAGATGGTAGTTCTAACGGTGCTGGGATATCAGTTTCTAACAAGACTAAAGATGGATGGGAAGTACCAACCACTATAAAAGTCGAGAAGTTAGTTAATAAAAATAAATTTGCTTCTTATTTCTTCACGGCTGACAATAAAATACTATTAGTCGCAGTACAACCGAATGAGGAAGAGTATGACGAACAAGCAATTTTTGTATCTTTCATTAGAGAAGATGGCACTTACACCGAGCCAAAAAATTTGGGTCCAACCGTCAATACACAAGCTATGGATTTCAACCCTTTTCTAGCACCCGATAGCAAAACTCTATATTTCGCAAGTACTGGTCATGCTGGCTATGGCTCCGCTGATATATGGGTTACTCGTAGATTGGATGACACTTGGCAAAATTGGTCGGAGCCAGAAAACTTAGGCCCTTATGTCAATAGTACTGGTTTTGAGTTGAACCTATCGCTCGATGCAAAGGGTGATTACGCTTATCTTGGTTCTTATGACAAAAGTTTAGCAGGTCACAAAGGCGAAGGCGATATAATGAAAATAGAGCTTCCTGAGGGAGCAAAGCCAGAGCCAGTAGTATTAGTTTATGGTAAAGTGCTGAATAAGAAAACAAACGAACCAATAGCGGCCAAAATAAATTATTATGATTTAACTACAGGGCAAGAATACGGCACAGCAATCTCCGATATCAACACGGGTGAGTACAATATAGTACTACCTCGAGGTATAAACTATGGTTTCAAATCTGAAACAGTCGGTTATGTTTCGATATCTGAAAATATTGATTTGACTAATCTAGATAGATATGAAGAAATAGAGAAGAATCTGTATCTAGTTCCAATAGAAATAGGTCAATCAATTAGATTGAATAATCTCTTCTTTGATACTGGAGAATTTGCGCTCAAAGAATCATCGAATTCGGAGCTGAAAAACCTACTCAAATTACTTCAGCTAAACCCTAATATGAAGATTAAGATAGTTGGATATACGGATAACGTGGGCAGCGATGCAAGCAATTTGACGCTTTCCAAGAATAGAGCTAATTCGGTATATGATTGGCTAATTAGTAATAATATCAACAAAACCAACTTATCTTCAGTGGGTATGGGTAAAAAAGACCCCGTAGCTACTAATGACACAGAAGAGGGCCGGCAACTAAACAGAAGAGTAGAGTTTACTATAACTGAGAAGTAGATTCATTCTAATTTATAAACTTATAATTTTTACGAATATGAAATATATATTACTCTGCCTATTTGCTCTGACTTTGTCTGCAAGTGTAGATGCACAAACTAATCACAAAGTGATATTCGAAGATAATTTTGATGGTACAACCAAAAATGGATGGTATGTGGGTGGAAGTTTTAACTTAAAAACATCAATTTCGAATGGTGTTTACAGAATGGAAAACTTGACTAAAAGTAATTCCTCAGTTTGGTCTATCAAATCTGTAGGATTGAAAAAAGAGGATAACTTTATAATAGAGTTTGACGCCAGACAAACAGAAGGTGTGGACAATTTTGGTTATGGAATTTTATTTGGGAAAAAAAATAACTCCGCCACATATAGTAAGTTTCAGATAACGTCAAATCATTATAGACAATTCGCCAAATCTGAAAATGATAAAAACGAAATACCAAGAGATTGGAAGTTAAAAAATATAATCAACGGTATGAATGAATGGAACAAAATCAAGATTGTGAGAACCCGAAATGTTATTGATTGCTATGTAAATAACGAGTTGACTATGACTTATGGCGACTATGTAGAAAAAGGTCAAGATATAGCATTATCTTCAGATAAAAATGGTATGGTTGTAGAGTATGACAACTTCAAAGTAACCACTTTCGATTATGAAATCAAGAATGTAGCTGGAGCAGATAAGCATTTAGCTAAAGAATACCTTCCTTTCAACACAGCAGATAATGATATAAATGTTTATGTCGCAGTAGATGGAAACACATTGTACGTTACAAGACATGCGGAAAATGAAGACAATAGTAATGTTTGGATTAGTAAGCAAGTAGATGGCAGATGGGGATCTGTAGAGAAGATGCCATTCCCCATTAACAATAGTGCACCGAACAGGGTTATTTCAACTTCATCTGACCAAAATACGTTATATCTAATGAATACTTATAAGCTGGATGGTAGTTCTGACGGTGCAGGCATATCAATTTCTAACCGGACAAAAGACGGATGGGAAATACCAACCACTATAAAAGTGGATAGTCTCGTAAATAAGAATAGATTTGTTTCTTACTTTTTCTCTTCCGATAATAAGATATTATTAACAGGTATCCAACCCAATGAGGAAGATTATGACGAGCAATCATTATTCGTATCATTTATAAAAGAAGATGGTTCATACACAGAACCCAAAAACTTGGGCCCTACGATTAATACGCTTGCTATAGGCTACAACCCAACATTAGCAGCAGATAATACAACTTTGTATTTTGGTAGTACAGGACACCCAGGTTATGGATCAGGAGATATGTGGATTACCCATCGATTAGATGAAACTTGGCAAAATTGGACCGAGCCAGAGAACTTAGGCCCTTATATCAACAGTTCTGGGTTTGAGTTAAGTTTGAGTCTCGATGCAAAAGGAGATTACGCATATTTAGTCTCGAATGATAACAGTTTACCGGGGGCCAAAGGACGAGGCGATATAATGAAAATAGAGCTACCCGAAGGTGCTAAGCCAGAACCAGTAGTATTAGTTTATGGTAAAGTGCTTAACAAGAACACCAATGAGCCAATCGCGGCAAAGATTAATTATTATGATTTAACTACAGGGCAAGAATACGGCACTGCAATCTCCGATATCAACACGGGTGAGTACAATATAGTACTACCTCGAGGTATAAACTATGGATTCAAATCAGAAGTGGCAGGTTATGTTTCAATCTCTGAAAATCTCGATTTGACTAATCTTGATAGATACGAAGAAATAGAGAAGAATCTGTATTTGGTACCAATAGAAATAGGTCAATCAATTAGGTTGAATAATCTTTTCTTTGATACTGGTGAGTATGCTCTCAAAGAATCATCAAATTCGGAGCTGAAAAATCTACTCAAATTATTGCAGCTAAACCCCAATATGAAAATTAAGATAGTTGGTTATACGGATAATGTAGGCAGTGATGCAAGCAATCTGACACTCTCTAAGAACCGAGCTAATTCGGTATATGAATGGCTAATCAGCAACAATATCATCAAAGAGAACATATCTTCAGAGGGTATGGGCCGGAAAGACCCCGTAGCTACTAATGACACAGAAGAGGGCCGTCAACTTAACAGAAGAGTCGAGTTCACTATAATAGAGAAGTAGAAGGAAGGAGATATTGCTCATTTTGATAAAACTAAAATAGAATTCAATCTACTTTACTTCGGCGACAAAGAAATCCAAGAGATAAAAGGCAAGGGCGTAATGAACACATCCTTTATGGGGAGTCGTCCACGTCACCTGAGAGAGTGTATCGACCGAAGAGTCTCCCTTGGGTTAATATAGACTCTTCACTGCATTTCATTCGGTTCAGAGTGGCGTGGACGGGGTGGTTAATTATGGCTACTAATATTGAAATGCTACGCTGTTCTCCTGGACTCTTTGGTCATTTCAGACCCGTTGAGTAACGAAAACTTAGTGACCTCCTTGTAAAAATCAAAAGTTAACGTCTTAGTTGTCTTTGTGTTAAAATAAGTAAATCTAAGACAGTCCATATCTCTATATTAGCAAACGAAAATATGCAAGAATATCTATTCCACCCCACAGCTTGTGATACTTTAGCGTTAGGGCGGTTTTATATTTTAAAATTGCTTGCTACAGATATATTCCCCCGCTGGGGATAATATGGAATTCTTTTTTAACCTAGATTCTTCTAACACCTACGGCATTATCAGAATGACAAGGTACAATCAAGTGCACTGAGGTTACTCGAAGTGCATTAGAAAGGAACTTTACTTCTTACCCAAGAATTTCTTTTTTTTCTTCCAATTTAGCTGTGTCTCTGCTCTACTTTTTGTGGGAGGGCTTGATTTGGGTCTTGTTCTTTGTCTATTAGCTCCACCATTTCCTTGTGGCGTTGGACGTGCATCTTTTAATTGCGGCTCATATCCTTCTATTATTTTTCTTTCGAATTCCTCACCTAATAGTTTTTCGATACTTGCCACATAATCTACTTCATCGTGAGCTACTAAAGAAATAGCTTCTCCACTTGCACCTGCTCTACCAGTACGCCCGATTCTGTGGACATAGTCTTCTGGTATGTTCGGTAACTCAAAGTTGATGACGTGAGGTAGTAATGGTATATCTAAACCCCTAGCAGCAATATCTGTTGCTACTAAGATTCTAACGTTGCTGTTTTTAAAGTCTTCTAGTGCCTTAGTCCTTGCACCTTGACTTTTATTACCATGTATCGCAGAAGCTGTTATATTCGCCCTGTTAAGTTTATCAGCAACTTTATTAGCTCTATGTTTTGTTCTAGTAAAAACTAGAACTTGCTTCCAATTCCCATCGTTAATCATGTTAATTAGTACTGGAAGTTTATCGTTTGAATCAACCCTATAGGCAGTTTGGATTATTTTATCAACTGTACTATTCTCTGGCTCAGCTTCAACAAGAGTTGGGTAATGCATGAATTTCTTAGCAAGTGTCTTGATTTCAGAAGAGAACGTAGCTGAGAATAATAAGTTTTGGCGTTTTGAAGGTAATAGTGCCAATACCTTATTTATATCACGAGCAAAACCCATATCTAACATACGATCGGCTTCATCTAAAACTAGAAATTCTACTTTATCTAAGAAAAGTAGCTTTTGATCAACTAAATCTAATAATCTACCGGGTGTTGCTATTAGTATATCTACACCTTTTTTGATTCGTGCAACTTGTTTCATTTGCTTAACACCACCGAAAATCACAGTTGAGCTTATATCTAAAAATTCACTGTATGACTCTACACTCCCGTGTACTTGTGCTGCTAATTCTCTAGTTGGTGTGAGGACCAAAGCCCTGACTGGTCTTTTACCAGTTGGGTTTGCTTCACTTAGTATCTGTAGCATAGGCAAGGTAAACCCTGCTGTTTTGCCCGTACCAGTTTGTGCTGATGCCAAGACATCTTTGCCCGCTATTATTAATGGTATTACTTTTTCTTGAATTGGGGAAGGCGTATCGTAGCCCTGTTTTTCTACTGCTCGAAGGATGGATTCTGATAATCCTATATTTTCAAATGACATATTTTAAATAACTATTTTTATAAAAGTGAAAACTCAAGACGTAATTTAGCTATTAATGGTGTTAATGGTGTAGTTTATTCTATAACTTTGGAATAATAGTTTTCCATTTTACCTCCTAAAATGTGTCAACCTTTTTTAGCGTAATATACCTCAAGAGGGGAATTATCGGGTTTATTTATTTTAATACGAATTGTAGAAACGTATTGCATACTTCTCAAATCCCCAAAACCCCTTGTTATCTCGTCACTCAGAGGGAGCGTAGCGACCGAAGAGTCTAGGTGAACTGCGGAGCAGTTCAATATTAGTAGCAATTATTGATTAACTTAAGCCCACAACTCTCCGGTAGGAGTTGAATTGTAATGGGACTAAAGTCCATGTTGGTTTAGGTATTTTGCAAATCCGTTGGCTAAAGCCAACGGCAATACTTCATAAGCTATGGAGAACTGCGGAGCAGTTCAATACTTCCTCATCCTAATAAAGCTGACAACAAACGTATCATCTCTTAACAAATTTATCTATAACTACTTCACCGCTACTTGTGACTAGTTCTATCATATACACACCAACTGGTAACTGCTCTACATCTATACTAGCCGAACTCGAGGGAGGCAACTCGCCTGCAAGTACTTGCTTGCCTTTTGTGTCAGTAATCTTGTAGCTAGTGGCTAGTGCTTCCTTTTCTAGCTCTATGTTTAGCTTATCTGTTGTTGGGTTGGGGTAGATGGTGTAATTGCTACTAGGGAGTAATTTGACATTACTAATACTTGGGTCAAATTTTAAAAGACCAACATCTGAGATATGAATCCAGACATTATCATTTAGGTCAATTGCCATTGGTGCTGGTGTTTTCTGTTTAAAATCCTGATCTAAAAAAAACGAATCTAGTTGAAATGATTCAAGTTTGTTGTCTTCCATTATATATAAAAACAAAGGCTTCGAGTGTGCTCTTGTAGCGTGTCTAGAAGTTAGAAATGGAGTATTATATTTATTGAATTCAATCGCTTTGAAATAGTATAATTTATTGATTTTTTCTGAAAAATTTTCATCATAACTAGTCCATTTATTCGAATCTTGTTCAAATTTTATAAATGCACCACCATCCGAAAACCAAACACTATTAGTACTATCTACAGTAATCGAAGTAGGGTCTGAGAAGCTGACTCCTGTATTACTATTTTCATAGTAATATAAACTATCATTTTTAAAACAATGGACTCCATTTTCCAATGACTTTTCAAGCCATACAAAGTTATTTTTATCAATTGCAATGTTATAAATTGGGAGACTATTTATTCTTGTTCCTTTATTCTTTAATATCCATTTTTCATCCTCATACTTATATAAATCATAACTTCTATCGTAGGCAAGCCATATATTGCCATCCGAATCAACAGCAAATACTTCGCCTCCTTTTTCCGAGTTCACTAATTCAAATTCATTATTTTCGTATTTGTAAATACTGCTATCTAAAAGCACCCAAAGCTGTTTACTGTTATCAATAGATAAGTCTTTTATATCATTCTTACTGAGCTTAGAATTATTTGTATTGTGAACTTTCCAAATACCATTATTTATCTCGACTAATCCCGAATCGGTACCGACCCAAATTCTATTATCGAAATCGACTTTTATAGCTTCTATATTAGTACTTGGCAATTCAGAATTTTCTGGTGTATAAAGGGTAAATTGTGCATTAAGCTGAAAAGCACATAATGTAAGTAATAGTATAATTGTTTTCATTTGTTTTCTCATAATTGGCATCTCCATATACTATATAGACACATGAACAGCAAAAACGTCTCACAAAAGGTGAAAGTTTTTTTAATTTGATTCGAGGAATTAAATGGAGAACTAAGTATTGCCGTTGGCTTTAGCCAACGGATGATATGTATATCACCAATTCACATTGGACTTTAGTCCCATGTTATTCAACTCCTAGCGGAGTTGTTGTGTTAGGTTTGTCAGCAGGTGCTACTAACATTGAACTCCTACGGAGTTTTCCTGGACTCTTCGCTTCACTACGTTTCGCTCTGATTGACGAAACAATAAATGTTTAGGGGATTTGGAGACGTATTCATATTTGCAAAGCTCATTACAAGCAATACTTCTTTACAAATATGAATAATAATTATTTAATTTGTGGAATTGATGAAATAAAGTTAAATTTGGTAATAAAACATAAATATTGAATTTCATTATGATTCAAAAGCTCATCATATTCTTCTTACTTATAAGTTCCAATCTGTACTCACTAGATACAGATTGGAAGCTTATGGGGCGACCTAATATTGGGTATGTTAGATACTTAGATTGCACAGATAGTACGGACTGCCTTATTGTAACTGGTGATACATATTTAACTGATATTTTTATTAGTAGTGATAAAGGTAAGTCTTGGGATTTACGTTACAGAAGAGACTTTAGGGACTTCGAATACCCTCGTGTATTGAATGAAAAAGGGTGTGTAAGACCTCTTCAGAGTCATATTTATTTATACTATTTCGAATATTCCCAACTTTACAAAAGTATTGACAGTGGACGCACTTTTAATAAAATTATATTGAAAGAGAGTCTCAGAAGTATTGATAATCTAGCTATGCGAGATACTAATGTAGGAATAGCTTTAAACTACTATTATATCTACGTTACATTCGATGGTTGGGAAACATTTGAAACTCGTGAAAGAGGAACTCCACAATTTAACAATTTTCAATACATAGAATTTATTTCAGATAGTATAGTTCGTGGTTTATCTTATATTCAAAATGCGGTAATGAATACAGGGCCAAGTATCATAAACTATAATATATATACTGACGTATTTGAAGAATTGTATCAATTCCAACCAAAGAAAGATCAGATATACAGGGATTTTTATGAGTTTATGGATATAACATCTGACTCCGTTTCTTATGTATCTGGAAGGCGGCTATTGGGCTTAGGGAACCAACAAGTTGACCTAGTAGCAAAGACTACCGACGGCGGTAGAACATGGAAGAACGTTTTAGACAAGGAATATGAGCCACTATGGGGATTACTTGCTATTAGTTTTTATGACGAGAATAATGGTTTTATTTCTGGAAGGTCTGGTAAAGTACTAATGACTAATGATGGCGGTCAGACTTGGAAATATGAGACTCCAACTGTAATATTTGATAAAAATGATGATATGCAATCGTCTTCAATAGATTGGGCAGGACAAACGCCGATTATAGGAAGTACAAGAGGGTATATATACCGATTCGAAGGTGATTATTTTGTTTTTGATGGTAAGTACAAAGGCAACCTAAGCATAAGTGGTAGAGTAACAGATAACGGTGTAGGTGTGGAAGGTATTTCTATTTTCAATGGTGAAGTGTATGCTTCTACTGATTCAGAAGGGTATTACAAATTCCCACATCTGGAAGCAGGGAAATACAGAATAGCCCCCGAAGACCCCGACTATAATTTCGAGCAATCAGAGATAATAGTTCAGTTAGATGAGAGCAGGAAGAATATTGATTTCGAGACATCGAAACGAGATAGGTTCTTTCGTTTTAGTGGAAGAGTAACTATTAATGGAGAGGGAGTAGATAATGCAATAATCTATGCTGATTATTACAAAGCATTCACAGATAGCAATGGTTATTACGAAATTCCTAAAATGCATAAGAGTGACATAGATGAGCCATACATTGGCGCTTATTATACTGTCTCAGCAAGAAATAATAAATACACTTTTCTACCCAAAGAAAGAGTCTTAGTACTTGTGTCAGATACCTCTGATTTCGATTTCTATTTGAACTCAATAACATCAGTAGAAATAGCTGAGTATAAACCAATATACCCTAATCCTGCTATTGATGTAGTTAACATTACTGATTATAATAATTATGACAGAATTGAAGTTTATGACACACAAGCAAACCTTGTAATGTTAGAAAGTGAGGATTTACAACGGATTGATATAAGAGAATTATCATCAGGTACGTACTTCATGTATCTATATAAGCGAGGGACAGGAGTAGAAGTAGTTAAGTTTGTGAAGAGGAAGTAGAGAAAAATTTTATTCTTAGATTCGAGAGCTACTTACATTGAACTCCTACGGAGTTCTCCTGGACTCTTCTAACGCCTGCGGCGTTATCAGAATGACTGAGATTGACCTTTGTGGTCTTTGTGGTAAAAATAAATAATTTAAGTTTCCAGAACAAAAAAAAGGAGTCGATTACTCTGACTCCTTTTCTTGAATTTTTCTTATTGCGTGGGGTGTTATTCGTAGCTTCTATTGAATGGTTGGAACCAAGTATCACCAATACTTATATTCACAGATAGCTTACCGAAGCTCTCTTTGATTAATCCACTGTCAGTTGTACCTCGCTGACCAAAAGTTATAGCAGCATCTAGTTCTGCCGTTCCTCTGATAGGTATAGTGAAGCCAAATGAACCGGAAAATTCATCAATCGCTAGTCCATTTACTTGGAAGTAGTGATTTTTGAAATTAGCACCTAAGCTATATCCCCAAGTGTCTAGTCCCTTTGCGTTAGGGCTGTTATTACCAACTCGCTGAATCCCAAGTGAATACGAGTTGTAAGTAGAATACTGTACATTATCATAAGTATTGTATTCGAATGAGCTATAGTCTGAAGTTATGAAATCTAAGCCAAATATAAATTTGCCTGCTAAGTAAGATACACCTAGACCCAAATTGCTAGGTAAATCATAGTCTTTATTTGAGCTGAAAGTAGTATCATCTACTAATCCCGAACCGAAAGTCAATTCATTTTCTACTGAAAGAGATGAACTTGGCTCAAAGTAAGCCCCAAATCTCAGATTGCTAATTGGCTCTAACATAAGACCAAATCTAAATCCAGTTCCGCCTAATCCATCTCTCGCTTCTGTGTAAGTTGCGAATGAATTAGCTTCGTTGAAAACAGATTGTGCTCTGTTCTGAATTAAACCAGTGTTGCCGAATATTTGTGCACCGACTGCTAGTATCTCTATTGGCTTTATAGAAAAACCAAAATATACTCTAGTAATGCCGCCACTCGCTTCGTAAGTAGTTACTCCCGAAAGAGTCTCGCCATTAGCACTAATAGTAACAGGTGTTGATATTAAACTATTCACATTAGTATAGCTATAGAACCCCATAGATACCGAAGCACCCATAGCTGTATCCAGATTGAATAATGTAAGTAAACCGTCCAGGCCGCCATTATTCTGATACAAATCTTGGTTCGTGTTTGACACTAAACTCTGGTTGAACTTATATCCTAGCTGTATTCGAGTGTCCGTGTTTTCCGACCACATAGCTGGGTTTGATAAATTGACACCAGTAGCGTGCGGGAATGCAACGGATGTGCCACCTAGAGCATCATATTTAGCACCATTAATGTGGTTTAATTCACCTACTCCGAATATAGAGTAGTTTGACCCACCTTGCGAAAACAAAGGCGTGCTAAGTAGTATTAAAACTATAAAAGGGATTATTTTTTTCATCTAAAGTCTGGTCTTTTCGCGTAAAATATTGTAAGTTCCGGACGCAATGCACTATCGGCTTCTACGCCATATAGGTAGTATTTGTCCAATCTTTTGTAACTATCATTAGGATTACCATTCGGAGAATAATTGAGTAATAGTGAACCGGGCTCACCCGTTTTCACCCAATCTTCGACTGCCGAAGTCACACTTGAAAATCTATAGTAATTAGTTCCAGCTACTCTTACACCTAAGTATATATTCTTATTATCTAGGAAAAATCCAGAATCGAAATCCAAATCTTTTTGTGCTAGTAGGAAACTATCTTTCCCCTTAGATCCGTACATAGAACGGCTATCATCTACATATACTTTCAATACGGCTTTCACTACAGAAGAGTAGCGAGGTAAAGTCGATATGTCAAAATTAAGCATAGAGCGAACGCTTAGTCCTGATTGCACGGTCAGAGATTTTATATCTGGTGTTGGGCCTTCAGCGTAGAAAGCTGCTATATTAGAACGTAGATTCATTGTATCGTTAGTAGTGCTGTCCTTCATTTTATATACGATTTGTATATATGGATTTGGCGCTTCATCTCCACTATTCCCGATTCTATCTGATAGAAAACCATTTATCACATTAGAATTTGCCGTTGGCTTTAGTCCAATTGAATAGCTGTATTTTCTACGAATATCATTAGTGTCTAATGTGTTCCCTGAATCAAGTATAGAAAACGCAATCCAATTTTTGATCAATTGAGTTTTTAGGACAATTTTAGTGGTATCTTCTATGTCTTTGGAAACCATTTCGAACGAACCCATCAGCTCATCTTTGTAAACGGCATCTACTCCATTAGCTTTGAAAATAGTCTCATAAGTAGATGACGGTAATATTGGTTCTTGAACTTCGTAAATTTCGAAAGATTGCAGTGCATTAGTATCACCAAATGCATAGTCACTATTAATCAAGTGCAAAGTAGCCGAGATAATCTCTGCATCGACCAAGTTAAGCAACTCACCGTATCTGAGGATAGGATAAGAAGCGTACTCACCGGTCTTTCCAACGTGGAATATTCCTTGGTTGAAAGGAGTTAGATAGTACTTTTGTGAAGCACCATCCGTAATTAGGTTATTTTCTCTGTTAGAAATAGCAGTGAACGTTACACTATCTATCTTATAACCTAACTCCGTTGGCTGTTCGTTGCAACCTATGAAGTATAATGAAAGTACTACGAAGAGTACTTTTAATAGTATTTTAGTCATTCTTAATCTTTAAAAAGCTTTTTGTATAAACTGTCATATTCCTTAGCCTTCTCTTTCCAGCTAAAGTCTTCTAACATACTGTTTCTAGCTAAAGTAATCCAATCATCTTTATCTGAGAATAGTTCCAATGCCTTTTTAACAGCAACCATCATCGATTCGGTAGTATATTCGTCAAATAGTATTGAATTACCTTCAAATTCTTCATCGTTGAATGGCTCAGCTATTTCCTTTATCACACCAGCGTTATGAACTATCGGCACAGAGCCGTACAAGCACGCTTGCATAAATTTGGCAGCTGTAGCTGGCTTTTCTGCAGTTATCAGATACATATCACTACCTGCTTCTACTTCCGAGTTCAACGCTTCTGAGAATCCTAGTTTGAATTTGAATTTGGACGGATGTTTTTTCTCGATACCGTCTAGTACTTTTTTCAAATCTTTATCTCCAGGACCTAAAAGTACAACTTGTAAGTTTTCTTTAAACAGAGTATCGGCTGAATCTATAAAAAGTTTCAAATCTTGTTTATTATCTATTTTTACATTGATAGCAATCAATGGAGTTTTAGGGTGGAATTCTAAACCAAACTTGTTGACCAAATCAACTTTATTGTGGTATTTGAAATCTACAAACTCTTCATCATATTTAGCCACTAATGTATCATCTTGTGCTGGATTCCACGTCCAAGTGTCTATTTTACTATCTATAGCAGCAAACTTTTTCTTAACATCTGTAACCTTTTTGAATAATCCATTAGACAAAGTATCATCTTTTAGCACTTCTTCGCCGTAGCTAGTACTAATAGCAGTTACTTTATCAGCATGGATAAGTCCGCCTTTCAGCAGATTCAAATCTTTGTTGTGTGTAAAATCATCTTTCATACTATCGGGTAAACCCAATAGATTGTACTTAGCTATCTTATCTACACCTTGATCAGCAAAATCATTCGAAGTAAAAACGAATTTCGTTTTTTTGAATTCTTTAGGGTAAAGAGTTTTTGCATAAGCTGGTATAAGAGCAGTTTGCCAACCAAAGCAATGAATGACCTGCGGGAACCAGTTAAGAAGTACGCAAGTATCGATTACTGTTTTACTGAAAAATATGAATCTTTCTAAGCTATCCGGATGCTTTTCCCATGTCTTTTGGTCATGATAAGCCCCTTTGAACGAATCAAAATAATTTAGATTCGTCGTTATATATGCTTGAACTTTATTTCTGGAGTTACTGATTGAGGAGGATTTGATCGAACCGACTATTTGTTCGCCACCCATATCAAATGTTAGCTCTTTTAGTCTATTGATATCATGTATTCTATTCCTTCTTTCCGATACGTTCCCAAATTTGGGCATCATTATTCTTGCGTCATGACCTAGCTCTCGTAGAGCTAAAGTGAATGAGTAAGAAAAATCCGCGATAGTAGTTTCGTTTGAAAAAGGGTAAACCTCGGGAGTAACAAACAAAACGCTTAATTCTTTTGCCATAACTTTCTGATTTATTTAAATGTACGTAAGTGCAAAAATAGCGAATTTTTTATCAATTTAGAAGTCTTATATTTGTATTCGGCATAATACTTAACTATTTCATTGTTTTTTCGTATAAATATGCATTCTTACACCAAATTATCACTGAAAAAATGAAATCAAAGTTTATACTATTAATAATATTATCTATTTTCTTTAATTCTTACGCTTTTGCTCAAACACCACTAGTCGCTTATAAGCAAGGCGAGGAATGGACATTTATCAACTCCGCTGGTAAACAGATGTTCAGAGCTGGTGGTATAACTGAAGTTGGTGGTTATTCCGAAGGCCTAATTGGAGCACAAGTTGTATTGGATAGAAAATTGACTTGGGTTTATTTTGATAAGACAGGTAAGATAAAAATTAGAACTAATGCAGAACAAGGAGTGCCTTTCTACGAAGGCAAGGCCGTAATATTCAATCCAGTCAATCCAGAAGAAGAAGTTTATGATTTCGGATATATAGATACTTCGGGTAAAATGTTCAAAGAGATACAATACCGCGATGCACTTAGCTTCGGTGATGGACTTGCCTATGTGATGAAAGACGGCGAGAGAGGGTATATAGACCACTCTGGTAAGATGGTCATCACATTGGAAGACAATATAGTCGGCTATGCATTCAGCGAAGGATTAGCTGCCGTTTCCAATGATAAATACAAGGTTGGCTATATAGACAAACAAGGCAATCAGAAAATTGACTTTATCTTGGATTTACCCTCTAACTTCAAAAATGGTTTCGCAAGAGTAGCAGACACTGCAACAGGGAAAATCGGCTTCATCAATAAATATGGCGTTGTGGCTATACAGAAAATCTATGACGAAGCGTATAATATAAACGAAAACCGTACTATGGCTGGTTTCTATAATGACAGTTATGTTATGAAGTGGGCTATGTTGGACGGGAATGGAACGAAGCTTACAGATTTCAGGTTTGACCACGCTAAGAGCTTCAAAAATGGAGCGGCCGTAGTTATGTTTGCAAGTAGATGGGGATATATAGATTCTACTGGTGAGTTCCTCTTTAGTAAGAACTTCGATTATGCCGAGGGCTTCGGAGAAAATGGATTAGCTTGGGCTGTAGATGGTGAGCAAGTTGGATTCATTGACAAAACCGGTACTATGGTTATACCGCTACCGAAAGCGGATTACTACTACGATTTACGCTTCAACTACGAATTGAAAACTTCTACCAAAGTTGATGATAAAAACATACCTAGAGATTAAATAGGCAAATCCTTCCTAAATACTTAGAAAAGTGAAGAAGAAGATTAAAAATCAAAAAAACTTCACTTTTCTTGAGACGTTTTTGCTGTTCATGTGTCTATATAAATATAAACGAGACACAAAATGAAAAACTTATTATTATCACTCACAATTCTACTTATCGCTTCACCCCTTTGGTCGCATTCCATCAAGTTTGTGGCAATGGATAAGTACTATGACAAAGAATTACCAATAGACAGCATATTAGTCCACGATATGAATACAGGTGAAGAGAAGCTATATTTAACTG
>JBAYUQ010000028.1:0-35894 GCA_041675005.1 Kapaibacterium sp. (SeqCode) | reverse complement strand
TTTCTGGATTATTAGTAGGAGCATTACCTAATATTATTAGTCCCCCCCAAAGTCCTGATTCTTCCATTGGATAATCTGTATTATCATAAGGATCATCTCCCTCGAATGTGAAGATGATCGGTTTGTCTGGAGTTCCTTCAGCATAAATTTTACCACCACGAGCGATAATTAAAGCTGATGCGTTTGATTCTTGTCCTGGTTTACCTTGTATTACTGTCCCTGGTTCTATCCATAGTTCCGCACCGTCTTCTACGAAAACGAAGCGATCTAGAACATAAATGTTATCTGCCGTCATTGTCTTCTTTTCACCTGCATTTATCCAACTATCAGTTACTGTGATAGTTTCTGCTTGTGATGTATATCCTACTATCATCATTGCTATGATCAATTGTAGTAACTTTTGCATTCTATAAACTCCTAATAAAGTATATTATAATAAAAAATATTTATTCAAATGTATAAGAAAAGCCTAATGAAAGGGTTGTTCCTAAGTCATATTGTGTATTGTAAAATTCTTGACCTTTGAAATGGTATAGTTTTTCCATTCGAGCATCAAGTAAATTTCTTGCTGTGAATTTAAGATTAAGATTGTCTATTAATCTTTTGCTGAAAGTAAAGTTCAGCATATTACGTGGTTGTTCGAAAATGTCTGGAGTACCACCCAAACTAACATCAGAAAGTCTCTCACCGAATACATTGAAGTGAAGTCCTGCATCTAAACCTAGGTCGTAATTGACATAAGCCAAATCTAAGTTTATAACATAAGGTGATTGTCCTTGCAATTGTCTTGTACGAGAAGCATTTGGGTCATAAGATTTATTCAGGAGATATTCACTTTCAGATAAATCAACTATCGAATTAACTATAGTGACATTTACACCTAATTGGAAGTTCTCGAGAGCAGATATAAATCCTAAACTTTTTCTTGCTTCAAACTCTAATCCGTATAATCTTGCACTAGCCACATTTCTCATCTGTACGTTACCATTTGCGTTAACTATAACTCGTTGTATAGGGTTCGTGAAATCTTTGTAAAACCCACTTACCGATAAGATTTCACCTGGATTCATGAACCATTCCCAACGAATATCGAAGTTGTCAATCAGACTTCTTTGCAAATCCGGATTACCGATGAAAGTATAGCCACCAACAAATTCGAAGAAGTCAAAATCAGCGAGTTCCCTGAAAGTAGGTCTTGCTAATGTCTTACCATAAGCGAATCTGATGTTCTGGTTTTCAGTAAGATTATATATAGCATTCATTGAAGGTAATAAATCAGATTTGTTAATCGCAGCTATTGGTAGTGATGTATCTCTGCTCGTGATAGACATATCAGTACTTTCTAATCTAGCCCCACCTATCAATCTCATTCCTGTGAATAGTTCCACATCTACCATTCCGTAGAAAGCTGATATATCTTCTTTGCCTGTGTAAGCATCCTTTGGTACGAATCTATCTTCGATATATAGTCCAAAGTAATTGAAGTTATTGGTTGACTTCCAGTCACTAATACCGCTACTATCTTTGACGAATTGATTTACATTACCGTCGAATGTCATATCATGGTCTTTACCAATTACATATCTATCCTGATTGAAATTTCTGTCTTTCGCTTGGAAAGCAAATCCTGTTTTTAGTTTAAATGCCGTACCAATAGCTTCAGTTAAAGGAATCTCAATATCAAGTTTAGCATTGTTAGAATTTTCTTGCAAATCTCTGTAGTAACGTGTAGGTAAGTCATAGTGATTTTCGTCAATTCTCCATGTTGTATCCGTGCCTGCTATATTATTTATTTCGTAAGTAAAGAAACGCAAATCTGGCTCATTTTGCAAAGTATTTGCAGTCGAAACATTCCATTCAACTTTTGCATTGGAAATAGAAGCAATGCTATGTTCTCCAGATAGTTGATATGATTGTATATTTCTTTCAGTATATTTTAATGTGCTTGAGCGAATTTGACTTGCCTCAGGGTAGTATTCATCATAGTAAGAAATACTTTGAGCAACTGCTTCTCCCGATTGATTGTAGAATAAGTTGAACTTAACTTGATCAGTAGGTGAAAAGTCATAAGCTATATTAGCCAAAGTTCCCCAGTTTACTTCTGACGAGCTTTTAGAATCATTGATTATTTTAGTTGATCTAAGTTCATTAGCACTACCAGAAGTCAGCTCGTAAATTGCAAATTGCCCGTCTGAATAGTTGTTGTTATTGTTACCATAACTCAAACTAGCAAGATAACCCATAGAATTGCCGAATACTGTGAATTGGTCACCCATATTAAGTGACATTTTTCCATTAAGTGGTGCTTGTGTTATACTTGGTGCCATCTCTGAATCGAAAGCATTTGATAAATCATTAAGCTTAGTAGCACCCAATCCATCAGTATCTTTCTTTTTGCTTCTGACTTCAGTTACCGATGGTATCCCATTAGAGTTTTGAATTGCATCTGGAACATTTCTTTTACCATTATCAAAACCCAACCAATCAGTTGAAGAGCCGTTGTAAGTTAATACATCTTGCCCAGTAACTATTGAATTTGCAGTTGAAGATAAAGATAATCCCGCTTTGAATTTATCGGGAAAAGATTTTGTTTTAATATTAACTGAACCACCTGTGAAATCACCAGGTTTATCAGGAGTAGCCGTTTTGATTGTTACTATATTTTCTATCATAGCAGCAGGAAATAAATCTAGCTGAACAGATTTTTTATCAGGATCAGAGCTTGGTAAACTTGTACCGTTTAATTGTGTATTCGAATATCTGTCTCCCAATCCACGAATGAGTACGTGCTTGCCGTCCACTATCGATGCACCAGTTACATTATTCATCGCAGAAGCAGCATCACTAGCACCACCACGAGAAATTTCTTTAGATCCAATAGCATCAGAGAATGATTGCGATTTTTGTCTTTCTTTTAGTAGCGCTGCACCTGTTTCTTGAACAGCTTTAGCAGTGACTAACACCTCTTCGCTCATGCCTGATTCAGTTTTCAATGCAATATCTATTTTTGTTACTTCATCAGCTTTGATTATTACATCTTTTACTTCAGTTTTTGCATAACCTATATATGAGAAAGTAACCGTATAAGTCCCAGGAGTGATTTTTTTGATGATAAAGCTACCATCTATTTTAGTCATAGCACCTAACTTGGTATCCTTGATTTGTACGGTAGCGCCTATCATAGCGTCGCCGTAATCTTGGTCAGTTATTTTACCAGATAGAGTACCAGTTTGTGAGAATAGAGACATTGACATTATCGTCATAGCTCCGAATAGTAAGATTATCTTAGTCAAGTAGTTCATTTTAGAGCTCCACATTTTATATTACTTGTTTGACTTAAATTGTTAATTGTTTTAATTTCGTATTTAAAAATGGTAGGAAAGCTCACCGCGAATTCCGCGTTAAGTTGTGAAGCTCCGAATTGCATATTGTTAGAAATTTTTCTAGACCAATACTGACGGTTCAGGGTTTGCTTCCCACCATAAAATTTTTCTGAATTTGAGTAGTACATCTTATTCTTTTTGAGCTTCACTTGAATAATATTGTTTTCGTTTTTTGACACAGTGCAAAGTTGTAATATTAGATTTAAGGTGTGTTGAATCCTGTGTTAAGATTTGGTTAAATATGGCTTGGGTTATGAGTAGTGTTTGGTAAGAGTGAAGTGAGTGTTAAGAGGGTGTTAAGAAGTGAGTTTTGTAGTGGAACTAAAAAAAATATGCTTGCCAAACTGAAAGCACGAGCTGTCTCAAATTTTTTTTATTTTAACATACTTGTGCTGAATCCTGTTGAAGTGAATCCCAAGAGGGTGTGACTAACCACGTTACTCAGAACTAACAAAGCTAGCGAAGAGTCCAGATGAAAAAGGATTAAACAAGCAATAGATTTATATAATACTGATTGACAACATACGAGTCTTGATATAAAAACTCCACGACAGGTTTATGATAATTTTTCTTGCAATTTATAAACTGTCAACTAATTATTCGGTGCACCATTGAGTACCCAGCGGCGCATGCCTTCCTGCTGATTTTTTGTAGGTAATTCGCGGTTATAATTGAATAAGTGGATGTTTTTGCCTTCGATAATTTGATTTAGTCTAGAAGCATCTGGGTTTTCTCGAACTACCAAACCGATACTAGATGATTGGAAATAGGTGTAGTATTCAGTTAAGGTTATACCGCCTGCTTGAGAGTATCCATCGTGGCAAGCAGCGGTAGCACAAGTATATTGCATAAACGGCTTTACGTGCTTGTAAAAGCTCACTTCATCTCCCCCTTCTTCGGGGAAACGCAAATCACTAGAACTTTGTACCGTATTAGAACAAGCACTAATAATAGCAAATGAGCTAATAACAGCAATTGCTAGTATGTATTTAATAAGATTCTGATTCATTTGGGAAATCATTTGTTTGAACATCAGTTATATATTGTTTTACGGATTCGGTATATACTTTGTTCAGTTCCGCATACTGGCGAACGAAACGCGGATTGAAATCTACGGTCAAACCCATCATATCTGTATAGACTAAAATCTGACCATCGCAATATTGTCCAGCACCTATACCGATTGTTGGTATCTCAAGCATTTCAGTGATTTTCTTACCCAATGCGGCAGGGATTTTCTCTAATACAACAGAAAAGGCACCAGCATCTTGCAGTCTTTGTGCGTCATCTATTATGTGTTGTGCCTCGTCTGGGTCTTTACCTCTAGCTCTGTAAGATCCGAATTTGTTGATACTCTGAGGAGTCAACCCCAAATGTCCCATTACTGGTATTCCGGCTTCGGTCATTTTCCTAATTGCTTTTGTTACATTCTTTCCACCTTCTAACTTGACTGCTGAACAGCCCGCCTCTTTCATCAAACGACCAGCATTTCTGAATGCTTCGTTTGCTGAGACTTGATAAGTCATAAATGGCATATCTGATACTACCAGAGCTCTTTTTGCCCCTTTTACAACGGCTTTACTGTGGTAAATAGTTTGCTCTAATGTAACAGGTAGTGTAGTCTCTTCCCCTTGGAAAACATTACCAAGTGAGTCACCAACTAATAATAAATCAATGCCAGCTTCATCGAATATATTTGCAGTTAAAGCGTCATAAGCTGTAAGACAGGATATTTTGATGCCTGCATTTTTCATTTCTTGTAATCTAAGTGTAGTAACTGTTTTTTCTTTTATTTTTTTATTAACGCTCATTGCTTTATATTATAATTGTAGAATAAATAAATGTAATTACAATTTAAGAAATTAATATGAATATACTATTAGCAGCCGCAGAAATCAACCCATTCGCCAAAGGTGGCGGAATGGCCGATGTTACTTCTTATCTCTGTATAGAATGGGGTGAGATGGGTCATGACGTAATTGCAGTTCTACCCGGTTATAAGTCAATAGACAAAGACGCTTATGGACTCAGAAAAACCGATATTTCCTTCGAAGTTCCTATGGGATTTGGCAAGGAAACAGCTACGGTTTATAGTGGTAGTTTCCCAAATAGCGATGCTCGTATATTTTTAATTGGTCACGATGAGTTCTTCGACGAAGAGTATGTCTATGGTGATAGGAACGAAGATGAAGATGACGATAGACGTTTTCTCTTCTTCTGCAAAGCGGTTCCCGAACTATGCAAAGCCATTAACTTCAGTCCAGATATAGTTAATTGCCATGATTACCATACATCCTTCATTATGCCAATCCTGAAAGCTCAGTACAAAGACGAAACACTTTTTGCTAAAACAGGTACAGTTTTCACTATTCACAACCTCTCGTACCAAGGGATATATGATAAGTACAGAGTAATGGATTTCACTGGATTAAAACACAAAGAATTCGAGGTTGGTTCTTGGTTTGAGCATGAAGGCAAGGTGAATTTCATGAAAACGGGTATTATGTACGCTGATAGAATACTAACGGTCAGCCCTACTTACGCGGAAGAAATAAAAGAGCCATACTATAGTGAGGGTTTGCAAGATGCTATTAACAGCCGTTTGCGTGATATAACGGGTGTGCTCAATGGGGTTAATTATAGAGATTGGAACCCATTAACTGATACTTATTTGAGTAAGAATTATGATTCAGGTAGCTTGGAAATAAAAGAAGAATTGAAACTAGAGTACTTACGTGAAACTGAAATTCCAGAGACCAGACACCATCTTCCACTAATTTCATTCGTCAGTAGACTAACAGAGCAAAAAGGTTTAGATATATTAGAAAACAAAATTGCTAAACTACTGAACACTAATAAGTTTATATTGGCTATACTTGGAGAAGGTCAAGCGAAATATGAAGATCTGGTAATTGAAGCTAAAAATCAATTCCCTGATAATGTAATATTGCAACTGAAATATAGCGAAAGAGAAGCCCATCGATTAATTGCAGCTTCCGATTTCTTACTCATGCCATCGAAATACGAACCTTGTGGACTAACGCAAATGTACGCTCTTAAATATGGAACTATTCCGATAGTAAGAGCAACTGGCGGGCTGGCTGATACTATATCCAATTATTCGGCGGAGAAAGGAACCGGAAACGGAATTTCATTCCCGCATTATAACAGAGATGAGCTAGAAGCATCAATTCGCCGTGCAATAGATTTGTATAAATCTAAAGACCACATAGAAAAAATACGCCAAAACGGTATGGCAGAGAATCATTCCTCGAAGCGCAGTGCCAAAGGATACTTGGGAGTATTCAAGGAAGTTTTGGACGATAAGGACTAGTCCCTTTTAAGTATTGCCTCTATACTAGCAAGTATTTCGGCACTATTCACAATTGGGTACTCATCGAAAAGTAGCTCGAAATTAGAAGCGACTATTTCTTCTGGATGGATTATATAGTGAGTATTGGATCCTATTTGCTCAAAAAAACCGGTGATTTCTTGAGCATTAAATATTTGTTCCTTTCCATTTTCGACAAATATCTCCATATTCTTATCATTATTAACTGATAATTTCAAAAAACCTACTTTCATATAATCAAACATAGCACCACCCTCATACTCTTTGTCAGAATATAAAACCATAGCACATTTTACATCTTCGCCACTCTTATTTTTAAGCGTAATATAGGCGTCTATATTAGGTGCATCGGGGTTGGAGATTGTGAAATTCTTCAAATCTGTGGTGATATCTATAGGGTTACAAGTTGTGAAACCTATTACAGAATAAAGCTCGGTGCGGAGTTCTGGATTATACCTTGATATAACATGGAATAACTCGTGAGCAATTACACTTTTTAATTTTGATTTTGGCATTAGAAAAACATCTTTACTTAATACTATATAATTCAGACGGGTATAGCCGCCAGCCCCTTTATTTTCTTCCATAGTGGTTTTGATGAAAGCTATCTTGTCTGGTAGTATAAAATTATATCCTTTCTCAACAGCAATATCCGAAATAACTTTTGTTAGAGAATCTAATAAATGGCTTTCGGTCTTAGTCCATTCTAGCACTTGTTCTTGAGTAGAACTATTGAGGTTTTCCAGTGTCGGCTCTGCATTATGCACTCTCAATTTTAAATCAAATTTGGAAAGGGAGCGAGAATAATCATCTTCTTGTACTATCAACTCTCTGCCTTCTTCGGCTGTTACAAATTTAGAAACTGAGTATATATCATTAGATAGTGCGTTGCTATAAGCTAAAACTAGAGTCAATAGTACTAAAAGAGAAATTTTAATATTTTTCATTTTATTAGAGAGATTGATGATTATGAATTTATTTAAATTAATGAAATAATCTCATTTAGTAACAACAATTGAGAAGATGCGGTGAATAAAATAGCTAATCTCCGCATAAATTAGGTCGAATATCTTGTTTTTGCGGTGAATAAAGTTTGATTAGGTTTTGTTTGGGATAAATCCAATATTTGTAGTATTTAATTCATCATGTGAAGCATGTTACCCGATTTATTGCTGCAGTCGCGGTTTATTTTATTTCGATAAATCCTTTAAACTTTCTTTCATTAACTTCACCTGTTCCATTATCACTATATGATATCCATTCAATACCTGTTGTATCTAACCATTGATATTCAGGATGAAACTCTAAAAAGAAGGAGAGTCTTGCTTTACCTCTAGAACCTGTACCCTCCTCTTTACTTGTAACTTTAAACATGCTTACTTCTTTTTCTGTTAACATTAATGGTATTCCACCACAAAAGACATGACTCTTATCCCTTGAATATGGATACCCTAATAATACGAAAGAATTTGGGTCTGCATATAATATTACGTCACCATCAAAATAAACACTGTTTTTATCTTTTGCATAAAACTCACTAATTATCATGAAACTTGATGCTTCTGTATTATAAATTTTCCTTCTTTCAAAGTATACATTATTTTTATCTTTTGCATGATATTCATTCAAGACTATAAAACTTTCAAAATCCTGATCTTCTATAGGTAAGAATCTTCTTGATAAACTTCCAGCATATGTAGCCCAAACCCATTTACCATCTTTTTCCATATATCCTGTTTCACATGATATTAATATCAAGCTGAAAAATATTATTAGTGCAAATACCTTCATATTTTTTATGTGAATATTTTAATTAATACATTGTAATCATATCAACAAAAGTAATAAAAATAATTCACATAAAATTGATTCGGAAAAGAAACTTAGAATTATATCTAAATCGGTAGGTAAAAGTGTCAATATAATTACTAGACTTGAGCAAGACGTTTACATCTTCAATCCCCATTCTAATGATGCTTTTTTAATCCAAATGCTACCTGAAGGAGAAAGAAGTTACTACTAGAACTGACAAAAGAATGCCTTGCCAACGGGGGGAAGTGTCGGCAAGGCATGCAGCATAAAAGGAAATTACGACAGATGTCGTAGAGCAAGAGACGAGATTCGAACTCGCGACCCCAACCTTGGCAAGGTTGTGCTCTACCAGCTGAGCTACTCCTGCTTTTTGATATAATTTAGAATAGTTCTGAGAACTTTTCGATAACTATATTCTTGATATTATTCATATCAACATCTGTGCCAATTTCGTTTTTTATGGAAGTTACTTCTTTATCGTCAATCCCACAAGGTACAATATAGTCAAAATCTTTTACATTGTTGCAAACATTGAGTGCGAATCCGTGCGAAGTTACCCATCGGGAGCAATGCAGCCCTATAGCACAGATCTTTCTTTGATTTTCAATCCATACTCCAGTTAGTCCATCTACTCGGCTAGAGTCAATACCTACATCGGCTACTGTTTTAATGATTGCTTCTTCGATTTCACGTAAGAACCAATGCAAATCGGGTTTGAAATCATTAAGATTGAAGATTGGATAACCAACAAGTTGGTTTTCATTGTGGAGGGTTACGTCTCCCCCACGGTTTATGTCAATTACTTTAATGTTTCTGTTATCATATTCTTCTCTTGGTAGAACTAGATTATCGTAGCTCGAATTTCTACCCATTGTAATAACTAACGGATGGCTACAAAGGACAAGAGTTGATCTTTGCTCCCCTTTCTGGATAGCCGTCACAAGTTCTTTTTGTCTATCCCACGCCTCTTGGAAGTCTATCAAACCCCAATCTTGTACTTCAAAATTCATCTATGGTAGTTTCCTGAAAATTGTAAATCGTAGTACTATTTCAAGAAATAGCAATACCAAAGCAGCCATAGCGTATGGATAGTACATTTCTGTATAATTACTAAAATATGCAACATCCACTTTTGTTTTTTCTAGATCATCAATTTGCTTATAAATACTAGCAAGTGATTTATTATTTGTCGCTCTGAAGTATTTACCATCTGTTATGTCAGCGATTTTTGTAAGCATTGCTTCGTCTATTTTCACATCTATATATTGGCTACGCATTCCGAAAGGTGTTTTCACAGGGTACTTCGCCTTTCCCTTTGTTCCAACTCCAATAGTATATACTCTAATACCAAAGGTTTTAGCAATTTCGGCAGCTGTTTCTGGTGAAACAGAACCTGCATTATTCTCGCCGTCAGTTAGTAATATTATTACCCTGCTCTTTGCCTCGCTTTCTTTCAATCTTGAAACAGAAGTTGCTAATCCCATACCAATTGCAGTCCCGTCTTGTACCATACCTGTCTCTAACTTATCCAATAACTCTTTGAGTATAGTGTGGTCAACTGTTATGGGGCTCTGAGTGAAACTTTGTCCCGCAAATACAACAAGCCCAATCCTATCATTAGGTCTATTGTCTATGAATTCCTCAGCCGTCTTTTTTGCTGCTTTTATTCTGTTAGGTTGCAAATCTTCAGCTAACATCGAAGTAGAAATGTCCATAGCTATTACTATATCTATACCTTCCGTTGTTACTTTCTCCTCTCCCGAAGTCGTTTGTGGACGAGCAAGTACAATTGCAATTAGCCCGATAACAATCAAACGAATAAAAAAAGGAAGTTCTCTTAATCTAACTTTCCAATTCTTTGTTCCTTCGAAAGGTGCTGAATCCGAATATGTTAGCGTCGTCCGTTTCTTATTAGATACAAATAATTTGTATAAGATTAAGATTGGAATAATAGCCAATACCCAGAAGTACTCAGGATTAGCAAATTCAACATTATTGAACATTCTCGCCTCCCTCTACTTTGTCGCTCAAAGATTTACCCCTTTCTACCAAATCAAAAGCATATTTCAGAGATTGTGTATTATTCTCAGGTAATGGATTCGCTTTAGCAAATTTAGATAAATCCGAGTATCTAGATATATATTCTAGCATAGTTGAACAATCATTATCGAATAGAGTTCTTCCGTGTAACGCTTCTACTAGCTCATTACTAGTTAGCTCTTTTGTTTTTATACCATATATTCTATGATAGTATATTCTCAATACATCTGTTATATCAGTGTAGTATTTTTTGAAATATCCATTTTGCCATAATCGCTCTTGTTCTATTCTCTTTAGCGATTCTATTGCTAATATATAAGGTGGAATATTAGGATCATAATCAATTTCTTCTTTCTCCTCTTTACCTTTTCTTTTCTTGAAATAGTAAATAAGTGAAGCCGCGATTAGCAGGAACAGTACAACTCCACCAATCCAATAAAGCATTGAATTATCAGAATAGTTGATATTAAATATTCCTTTTATATCCCTTATAGCCATAGTAGTATCTACGGCTGGAGAACCAAATTTAAGCACCAGCGAATCTGAGAACAAGGTGTCAATTGCTCCATCATTTTCAATAAGTACGGACATACGAGGAACGACAAAACTACCAGAATCATACGCCGATACAGTGAATCTCTTAGATAATCCAAATGAATTACCGTTCTTTATTGTATCAACTTTGGATTCTTCCAAAAGCTCTAAACCCTCTATCATACTTGCATCAAATGAAGGGAGTAATATCTCTTTCTTTTCGGAAGAAAGATATTGTATATTCAAAGTTACCCAATCACCTATCTGTACATTGTTAGTATCCGAAGATAGTATCAAAGATTGAGAATTGGAAACTGATATAAAACTAAATAATAGTAATGCTGTAATTAATAACTTGATTTTCATAGCTTGACAAAACGTTTGCTTATTGTAAATTTCTCAAATTGTAATCTTATAAAATACTGACCCGCCTGCAACTCTCTGATATCAAAATCATAATTCATTACTGAACTCTTGATTTTATAATCAAATGACCTTAGTAATTTTCCTTGGCTATCATATAGTTTAATACTATTCGGAATAGTACCAATCATATTCAAATCTATTTTCACATAATTTGTAGCAGGATTAGGGTACAACGAAATACTTTTTTCTAATTCTTTATTATTAACAGATGAAAGTGGCTCCGTATCAAACGCAAATTTTTCCCCATAATCACTAGAATCGCCGCCGTGATATGCCTTCACTCTCCAAAAGTATTTCTTACCTTTTTCTAGATTATCGAAAGTATAGTTATTATCTAATGTCTCGCCTTCACCTACAATTTTACTGAAGAAAGTATTCACTGCTAATTGTACCCTATAACTGATAGCATCTACAGGAAATGCTTCCCAAGTTACTTTTACAGTTGAAGGTATATTTACTGATTGATTAGGCGGTGAAATCAAACTCGGTGCACCTAATCCTGTTTGGAATTGCCATACATCGGAGTATTGACTAATGCCACCGGCGTTGATAGCAGCAACTCTCCAATAGTAGTTCTTGAATCCGAGAGAGAGAACACCCTTTAATTCATTTTCAGTTTCAGTTATATTACTTTTATCAAATAGTATATTCTCAAAGTTAGCATCACTTGATACTTGCAACTTATAATAAAAAGCATCTGTAATAGATTTCCACTTCAATATCGGGTTTTGCTCTATATTACTAGTATTATCAATAGGACTAATCAAACTGATTTTACCACTTATAGCAGAAGGGAAGCTAGTGAAATGAGTAGCGTAAGCACCAGTGGCATAAGTGCCTACTGCCGTATAGCCATCTATCTCACGAAAATCCAACGTGAACACATTATTATAACCAATTGTTTGTTCAGCTTCTTGATCCCACACAGTACCTTCTGCATTCAAATATGAAGTAACGAATAGACCAACTGATGTACCTGCTAAATATGCTTTATTACCGTTGTACTTTACTATTTGAACTACATTCACTGCTGGACCAGTTCCTGTATTAGATACATTTCCTTCTAGGTTTCCACCTACTTGTGTCCATGTTGCACCACTATCAGTGGAGTAATACAAGCTCGGAATATTATAATTTGAAATTGCTACAAGTACTTTGGAAGCATCGTCAGGGTCAATTGCGATTGAACTTACAGTTGAATTCCTAACAAAACCTGTCTCTGATAAATCTATTGGCTTAGGATTTCCTTTGTCGGCATTGTCTATTCTGTATAATTTCCCATTATTAGTCCCATAGTAAACTATATTTGCTGGGACCTTGGAAACTGATATTGCTGTTATTCTCTCAGTTGTATCTTTAACTGCTACATTTGTATTAGTTAATTCAGTCCATTCGGTTGATATACTATCAGGGTTAACTACATCTTTCCATCCAGTTTCTGGGAAATCTATCATTGTCACTTTCGACAAATCAGAATTTCTCCATACTGTTCTCCCGCCTGCCAAATAGAATTTATTATTATCGTTGGGGTCAAGCATAAATGGTGTATTCCAGATGAAATCCTTACCACCAATAGGGTCAATTCTTGCTGCTTTTATTATCTTCCCATCTTTACTAACTACTGATTTGTATATGTTAATATCAGGGTCATAAGATGAGTTTTTAGAAGTAATAATGAACTTACTACTATCAGCTATTGCACAGTTGAACCCATCACCTCTTAGTACATCACTCCAAAGAGCTTTACTATCGAAAGTAGAATTATAAATGGACCCATTATCTTGCAACCCTCCTACTATGTCGCCACTTTCTGTAGCATGGTCTATACCTACACTATAAAATTGAGTAGTCAAGTATCCATTATTTAGAGAGATCCATTCAGTACTAGCCGCTTTATTATCTAATGTTTTGTGAATCCCACCATCCGAACCAGTAAAAGCGATGTTTGGATTACTTGGTAAAAATATCATTGTATGTAAATCAGCATGGTGATTGTTATATCTATAAGTATAATCACAATCATTGTCAGGACAAGTACCACCAATAACTTTGAAATCTTTTGTTTTCCATCCACTATCAGAACGATATAGGTTAACACCACCTATGTAAACAACATTAGAATCAATCGGATGAACCTTAATCAATAAATCATATCCCCCTTGTGAGTTCATCTGATGACGGACCAATTCGGGGTTAGGCAAATTATCTGTAAGCTCAGTCCATTTTCCGTTTTCGCCAGCACCATCGCCAGATTTATATTCATATTTGAATAAACTATGCCACAAATCCCTTTTCTGAGAGTTAGTAGTTTTTAAGCCAAACTCAGGAGTTTCCCCTAAGAAATACATACTGTTTTCATTTTTAGGATCAATACCAATCACTATTCTATTATAGTTTTTCGGAAAGTTAGTAGGTGTAATATCTGTCCAATCTAAACCATTAGTTGAACGGAAAATACCTTTAACAAGCGATGAGTTTATACCTGTTCCATGTGAAGACATTGTAGCGTAAAACACACCATTCTTTGTCACTTCTAAATCTGTGTATAAACTCAAGCCATTAGAAACTCCACCACCTAATACTGGTTCCCATACTTCGCCTCCATCTTCGGAGCGATAAATACCACCTATTGAAGTTGCAGCATAAACTTCGTCTTTGTCTAAAGGAGCATTGGGATTAGTTCTTATTCTATAAACAAAATCAAATGGGTTATCCCAAAGTCCTATACTACCTTTGACCGTTGATTGTAATCTGAACCAAGAGTTACCATTATCTGTAGATTTGTATATACCATCTCCATTGGCTCTCGATCCTAATCTTTCTCCAGTTCCATGATACCATATATTATGTTTTCCTGGTCTCTTATCTTGATCAATAGTAGTTACCGAAGGCAGTTGGGTGGCAGTTGTAGTCTTATTCCAATTTGCTCCACCATCTGTTGAGAGCCACATACCAGCATCTACACCGCCTGCTAAAATTCTATTCACATCATCTATGTCCAAAGCTATAGCTCTGGAGCGACCTCCCATATAATAGGGGCCACGACTAGTCCAAGTATTAAGACTTTGTATTCGATTATTCTTTACAAAATTAGGGTTATGACTCTTCATTTCACGAGCAAATTGCAACTCTAACTGCCTTACATTTTTCGGTATTTCACCAGTGGCAGGGTCTTTGTATCTATCATGTAACCATTGTTGGTACTTTTTTGAAAATTCTGGTTGATCATCAACTTTTCTTTCAGGACTTAAATCCATGAAATAATAAGCAGTAGCGACAGTACAAATAGCAAGTAATACAGTAGCAATTTTTCTCATAATTTATCTCCGACCTTCACGTTTTTTAAAGAATTGGCGTAGTGGGATTATATATGATTCGTCAGTTTTCAGATTTATAATATCTACTTTATTTTTCATAAGTAAACTTTCTAAATTAGAATTATAATCACTTCGCTCTTTCTCAAACTTAGCGATTGTTTTCTTATCTGAAGTATCTACCCACATAGTTTTTCCAGATTCTGAATCCATAATATTAACAAGTCCAATATTTGGCAATTGATTTTCTTTATCATCATATAGTCTGACAGCAATCAAATCATGTCTTTTCGCTGCTATTTTTAGAGGGTTATTGAACTCAGGACTAATAAAATCAGACATTAGAAATACGATGGCTCTTTTTTTCACAACACTTGTGAAAAACTCTAATGCAGCACCAACATCTGTCTTTTTAGACTCTGGTTCAAATTCAATTAACTCTCTTATGATTCTAAGTATATGCGATTTTCCTTTCTTTGGTGGTATGTATTTCTCAACTTTATCCGAAAAGAATATAATACCCACTTTATCATTATTCTGAATTGCTGAGAATGAAATAACAGCAGAAAGTTCAGTAATCAAATCTCTTTTCGATTGATCACCTGTTCCAAATACTTTAGAACCTGAGACATCTACTAATAACATAGTAGTTAGTTCACGTTCTTCTTCAAATATCTTGATATAAGCATCACCCGAACGAGCAGTTACGTTCCAATCAATAAGTCGCACATCGTCGCCTGACTGATATTCACGAACTTCGCTGAACGCCATACCTCGCCCTTTGAACGCTGTGTGATACTCACCAGAGAATAACTGATTAGAAAGACCACGAGTTTTTATCTCTATCTTTCTTACTTTTTTTATTAGCTCTTGAGTTTCCACGGTCTATGGCACTTCTATATTATCAATAATCTTGTTTACTATGTCTTCAGATGTTAAGTTTTCTGCTTCCGCTTCGTAAGTGATACCAACTCTGTGACGGAGTACATCGAGAGCAACAGCTCTGATATCCTCTGGTAACACATAGCCACGTCGCTTGATGAAAGCATAAGCTTTAGCTGCTTTAGCTAGTGAAATAGTAGCACGAGGCGACCCACCGAATGAAATCAAATCTTTAAGTTCACCTAGTTTATATTCATCAGGATAACGAGTAGCAAATACTATATCCATAATATACTTTTCTATTTTCTCGTCCATATATACATCTTTCACTACATTACGAGCTTTGATGATATCTTCAGGACTTAGAATTTTAGATACTTTGGGGAATGTTCTTTCCAGATTCATTCTCAAAATCTGACGCTCTTCCTCTTTAGTCGGATAGCCAACAACTAGTTTCATCATAAAACGGTCAACCTGAGCTTCTGGAAGAGGATATGTTCCCTCTTGCTCTAGTGGGTTTTGAGTTGCTAGTACTAGGAACGGCTCTTGTAGAGGGAAAGTCGTATCACCAATCGTCACTTGACGTTCTTGCATCGCCTCTAACAAAGCACTCTGCACTTTAGCAGGAGCACGGTTAATCTCATCGGCTAAAACGAAGTTAGCAAATACTGGACCTTTTCGAACGTGGAATTTTTGCTCACCTTGATTGTATATCATTGTACCAACTACGTCAGCAGGCAATAAATCAGGAGTAAATTGGATACGCGAGAATTGTCCATCTACTGCATTCGCAAGTGTATTGATAGCAAGAGTCTTCGCCAACCCGGGTACACCCTCTAGTAATACGTGTCCGTTGGAAAGCAATCCAATGAGGAGCCGCTCTACCATATATTTTTGTCCAACTATGACCTTACTCATTTCCATCATAAGTAGGTCTATGAATCCACTCTCTTGTTGGATTCTATCGTTTAGTTCTTGTATATCTGTCATTTTCCATCAATTTAAAAATTGAACATAATTATTGTTTTTTTTTACAGAACATAATACGAAAAGATTATGGAATTGTTTGTTTGTTAGAGAAGAAAATAGGAAAATTTAACAGTTGGTCTTAGACTTCTGATTTATTAAATTGAGAATTAACAAAAATCTAATTTCATAATGAATTATAGCAGAATATATCTCATCATCTTTTTTCTACTTGCTTCTTTTTTAACTCCTAAAATAATCTTAGCAAATGAAATAAATTTAAAATCAGATAATTTATTAATAATCAAACTGTCCGAGCATACTTATCAGCATATATCGTATCTGCAAACAGAAAGTTGGGGCAAAGTTCCTTGCAATGGAATGATAATTGTAGAAAATGACAAAGCACTAATATTAGACACTCCAGCAGATAATGAAAGCTCGAGACTATTAATCGAGCATCTGGTTAACAAAGGTCTTAAAATAATTGGAATAGTTCCAACTCATTTCCACGAGGATTGCGTAGGCGGTCTGAGTGAATTCAAGAAAGCTGAAATCCCAATCTATATATCGAACAGAACTCAAGCCATACTAGAAAAAGAGGTTGGCTTTGTAGGTTATGAGTTCCTTACTTTTAACAATAGCTTGACACTAAATATAGATGAAAGCTCAGTATTGTTAGAATACTTCGGAGCTGGCCACACAGTAGATAATATAATAGCATACTACGAGAAAGATGAATCAATGTTCGGTGGGTGCCTAGTAAAAGAAGTTGGTGCTTCAAAAGGAAATCTTGCTGATGCAGATATAAATGAGTGGGCAAAGACGGTAACTAAAGTAAAAGATAAGTATCCAAATGCTAAAGTAATTATCCCAGGGCACGGTAAAGCCGGCGGATTAGAATTACTGGATTATACTATAAAGTTGTTTGAAGAGGAAACAAAATAGATTTTGGTAAGTAATAATCAAATGAAAACAATATACTACTTCAACATATTAATTACTTTATTAGTAATTTTATTTCTAGCAGATATTTATACTGCTTTTGGAATAAAAAATATGACTCTGAGGTACATTATTTATACTAGCTTTATATTATCACCAATTATAATAATTTTTAATTTGATTCTAATATCGAATCTAAAGATTAAACTTTTGAGTTTAATTATTCCAGTATTCACATTGGTCTTTAGTTTGAGTATAGGATATACGCCTATTATATTTAATTCAGCTAATTGGAAAACCCAGACTATTATTTATCAGAACATCGAAGATGATAATTTAACAATTGAGTATCAAATACAGGATATAGGTGCTTTTGGTTATAACAAGAGAACCGTAATTGTTTATGATTTATTAGGTCTTTTCGCGGTAATTAAGCCAACAGATATTGACACTATTTCAAAAGCTAATTGGAATTTATTGAACAAACATATAAATGAGATGGAACTTAAAGGTGGATAAAATGAACCAATTCCCCGGCACGTACGAACTAATAGAAAAATATAGCATCAAAACTGATGGGACTAAGATACACCCGTGGGGAGTAGACGTGAAGGGTATGATAATATACACTGACACTCATGTCTCCGCTCAGTTGGGAGTAAGAGAGAGGGCAAACCTTTCAACCTTCAATTTCAGAGATGCAAATGCTAATGAAACACAAACAGCATTTACCACATACATTGCATACTTCGGTGCTTACGAAGTAAAGAATGGATATGTAATACACGATGTTCAGCAAAGTTTATTCCCGAATTGGATAGGCCATAAAGTTAAGCGTTACTACCGATTCGAAGGCGATTTGCTTTATCTAGAAGCTAAAGAAATAGCGCAAACAACTGGACTCGAAAAAACAGTTTTGGTATGGAGAAGGTTGTCATAACAACTAAAATATGATTCTTATAGTATCGTCTTAGCAAAGACAAATTTTGTTAAACTGGAGTTAGTTATGGCAATAGAGAAATACAGCAAAGCAGAGCAAGGATACGGCGAATTCAACGGCGGTGCAATAGTTGAGAACAAACCAATTGGCTTCCCGCAATCAGGCGGTGGCGGTAGTCATCCATATTCTAACCTATTCTATTGGGCGAAGGCAGATACTGTGAACGGCAGCACTATAGGTGAGCATCCACATCAAGCGTTCGAGATATTATCTTTCGTATTGGATGGAGATATAGAGCACTATGACAATCACAATAATAAGTGGTTCCCACTTAGCAAAGGTGATGTACAGGTTATAAAATCTGGAAGTGGTATCTACCACGCTGAGAAAATGAATCCCGGAGCTAGTATATTTCAGATATGGTTTAACCCTAATATTGAAATAACATTGCAGAATAAAGCTGAATATGCAGACTACAAAGAAAGTGATTTCAAGGTAGAAGAAAATGACAACTACTCTACTAAGATTATGATCGGGAATAATTCGCCAATCGAATTAGTAAGCGAGGGTGTAGAAATTCAAGAAATAAATGCTAATTCTGATTTTGAATTAGAATTGAACTCTGATAGATATCACTCATTCTACATGCTATCAGGTGATGCTGAGTTAAATGGAGAGAAAATAGTTCAAGACGATTTCATAAAAATTAGTGATGAAGAAAAAGCACGTTTTACTAATAAAAGTGGATTAAGATTATTCTACATATCTAATCCAAAAGAACTAACTCATAGAACTTATTACCAAAGCAACAAGAGTAGATATTAGTAATTTTTAGCTTTTACAATCATTTTTTTATCAAGCCCTTCCGATTTATTTCGGAGGGGTTTTTGTTAGTTCAGCTAACTTGCTAGAAGTCTTAGAAAGACCTATTTTTTCAAAGATAATTAATAATTCTTCTTGTGTGATTGGTGGATTCTTTAATCTATACATTAATTCTGAAAATGCTTTCAAACTCCTTTCTTCATTGTTTTTAAGTAGATTTAGAATGAATTCATCTGGATGAATTGCATTTATATTATACTCTTTCAAAATTATACTAGGGAAATCTTTGAGGTTAGAAGTCACAATATATTGAGACTTACTTTTTATTGCACTGGATAAAACATGATTATCATTCTTATCTGGTAAATTCAATTTAGTTGTGAGGTTTCTGTAATTTCTTGTATTCGCCAAAGGGAATGATTTGTTCATAAAACCAACTGTAACTTCTAGTCTCTCCCTTTTAATATCCTTTCTCTTTAATAAGAGATTTCTAACCCATTCTTCATTTATCATTTTACTCCATTTGGGTTCAAATAAACCTTCGGAAGCTAGAGATAAAAGTAAATCCCTAATTGGTGCAGGATACAAAACACAGGCATCTAAGACTGCGGTTAAAACTTCTTGATTATTCATAACCCATTTTCAACTCTTGTGCTTGGCTAACTAATTCCTCAAGGTAGATTTCTCTTTTCTTTTTCTGGCTTTCTTGGTAGTCTAATAAATCACTTAATTTCACACGTCTATGAGTACCCACTTTTCTATGTGGTATTTCACCTGTTTCAAGTAGTTTAATTAAATGAGGTCTAGAAACTCTGATAATATCAGCTGCTTGTTGAGTCGTTAATTCGGAATCAGAATCAATTAGGGCAACAGATTTCCCTTCTGACATACTTGTAATAATATCAGAAATTAGACCAATTAACTTAGAAGGAACTTGTATAAACTCACCAGATTTTTCTACTTTAATGAAAGTTTCTTTTTTGTCTCTTGAGCTTAACTTACTTGAAGCCTTTGAAAATGTATCCTTCGATATAGAAGCTAATTGTCTTTCTTCAAGAGTTGTTTTATTTAGAACTAAATTCATTTATTTATTCTCGCTTATTATAATCACAAACGCAATTAACGAAATAAACGAAATAAACGCAAATGTATTTTGAATCTGATTTTATCCATATTATATTAGGTTCTGTTGTATCATCTTAAACACCCATGCTTTAGGCTTGGAGAATTTCTCTTTCGCTACGCATAAAGTCATACGTTTCTTAGGTTGTGAGAATTCCCCTTTTTTAAAAAGGGGTGGCAGACAACACACTAGCGTTGGCTGACGGGGTATTTACATATCCACAAACTCTGCCATTATCCAGTTTTTCAAATCTAATTTTTAAAATGCCATTAAATAAAGAAACCATACTAACAGTAAAATAAAAAAAGTTTTATAAAATCGTTTTATTAATAGAAAAGTCAAGCTCCCTAAATATGTTATAATCAAGATACTCGAAATTAAATAATTTATAGGGTTTTCATAAGTCCATCCACCATCTTCATACCCCCAAGGGTAGCTTGTTTTATCAGTAAAGTATTGTATCAAATCAAAGAATAATAAGGACAATAATGATATCAATAATATCAAGAATAATTTTCTAAAATACTTTTCAACTGTTTTGAGTTTGATATTACTCAGCTTTTTCTGAGCCTTTTCCATTTTTTGGATTTTTGAAGGTAGCATAAACACAATATAAGTTTTTTATGTGAGAATTAACTCTCCAAATACCCCTTATATAATGCCAAGAATTAATTAAATTGCAGGATAGATATAAACTAGGAAAAATTAATTTTATGAAAAGAATATTAGTAACTGGAGCTTACGGTCAAATAGGGACCGAATTGGTAAACGAATTAAGAAAGAAATATGGCGGCGAGAACGTAATAGCTACTGATGTCAGAGACAATCCACCATCTCTAATTGCGGACAATGGACCAAATGAAGTCTTGAATATAATGGACAAATCAGCTATCGATAGCGTAGTTGACAAATATAATATAGATACTATATTCCACATGGCAGCGTTACTATCAGCCACTGGCGAGAAAGATCCTTTCCTTTGTTGGGATATCAATATGAATGGTACTATCAATATCATCAAGACAACTATTGAGAAAAAAATAAAGAAAATATTCGTTCCTAGCTCTATCGCTGTATGGGGTCCGGGCGTAGAAACTATTAATACCCCACAAGAATCAGTATTACAACCGACTACTATGTACGGAGTTACCAAAGTTAGTGGCGAGATACTAAGTGACTATTTCGTTAAGAAACAGGGATTAGATATTCGAGGATTGCGTTATCCAGGTATTATCTCATCTGAAACATTGCCAGGTGGCGGAACTACTGACTATGCTGTTGAGATATTCTACGAAGCGGTTAAGCATCAGAAATATGATTGCTTCTTGAAAGAAGATGCTACTTTACCAATGATGTATATGCCCGATTGTATCAAAGCTACTATAGATTTGATGGAAGCAGATTTTGATAGATTAGAGCATCACTCTAATTTCAACGTTGCTGCTGCTAGCTTCTCTCCTGCTGAGTTAGCCGCAGAAATCAAAAAGCATATTCCAAATTTTGAAATTACTTACACACCAGATTCACGACAATTGATTGCCGAATCTTGGCCACAAGTTATAGATGACAGTGCTGCTCGTGCTGAGTGGGATTGGTCACACGACTTTGACTTGGAAAAAATGACTAAAAGTATGGTCGAAGTATTAACAGAAAAACATAAAAATGGCTTGATTTGATTCCAGAAGTAAAAGATATTAGAATTCTAATTGTAGCAGCAATTATTCTGATACCGACTATTTTTTTCCCGGCATCATCAGATTTATCTGTGTTTATGCTTGGTGGGAAGGTCATAGCTGATGGTGGTGAACTATTCAAAGATTTCTTTGATCTGAAAGCACCACTGACTTACTACTTTTTTGCATTGATCGACTTATTAACTGGTGGTAACATAATAGCCACTAGGATAGTTGATTATATTATTACTCTGTCCTTCGTTTTAAGTGCTAATTACATTCTTTTCAAACTGAATTTGGACCGAGCCGTTCGATGGATATTCATAATTGGATTTTCCGCTAGCTATGTCACGCTAAACCATAGTAATACTATGCAATGTGAGACTTTGACTTATTTACCTATGATTTGGTATTTCTACCAAATAGTAAAACCTAATAGAAATTCGACTTTAGTCAAAGGAATTTTGTTAGGCATTATAGTTTCATTCAAATATTCACTAGGACTCGTTTTCCTTGCTGATATTATTTATAGCTTAACTCAATCCAACTTCAATTGGAAGTTCGCTCGGAACAAAATAATTGAACTCACTGTCGCTTTACTTTGCGTTTTCTTGAGTTTTCTACCAACTATTGCACAAGGTAATACTCTATACCTAGATGGTTTATTTGCATATCTAGATAAATACAAGGCACACCCACCTATCAACTTAGGATTTATAAAAGAATATTTGAAAGGACTAGGATACCTCTTCGGTGATTATTATTCACTACTATTCTCAGCGGCAGCTATATATAGTGTGGTATTGTTTCCCTTCAAAAAGAACGAAAATGCGGATAAAGTATTCAATTTTATACTGCTCTTTTTTATTCTACTTTTCGTCTCATTTCTGATAGAAAGAAAGCCGAATTTGTATCAATTTAGCCGCGTTTATCCATTCTTGATAATGCTAAGTTCTTATGGCTTATACTCTCTTTATAAAAGCATTTCAGTTAAAAACAAAATAGCATTCACATTCGTACTCTTCTTTGCATTATTCCTTTCTCCACTACCGAGAGTAGTTAATACAATGAAAATACCAATGGATTATTTCCGGAACAAAGAAAATTACATATTCAACTTTTCTCACGATGACGGTACTGGCAACTATAATGCTATGGCTATACTTGAGGAATATACAAAGCCGAAAGGCAAGAGCTTTATCTATGTAAATTCGGGTAGCCATCAGTATTTGCGTAGGAGCGAAAGTTACTATAAATATCCTCTTTCTGCTTTCTATCTAGGTGATTTTGACAACCAAGGCATAGTAGAAGAAGTTGCTAAAGATATGGAAAAAGTTGATTATTTGATAATTCAGAATGATGACAACCACTATGCTAATTTCTTCAATCATCTTTCTAGCTATGATAATATGATGAGAATAGAGAGATTCAATAAGCTACTGAACGATGATTTTGAATTAGACACTTTACTTGATGGCAGATATTATATATACGATAGAAAGAAAGTAGAATGATACAAGCTCCAGTAATAGATAAATCTTTAATAAAGTATTTCATTATAGCTTTAGTTATACTTTTGCCTACTCTCGCGTTTCCTATTTCTTCAGACTTATCTGTATTTATGCACGGAGGAAGTATAATAGCGAATGGTGGTGGGCTATTCAGTGATTTCTATGATATCAAACCGCCACTGATATATTATTTATTTGCTGGTATCAACTCTATTTTTGGTGATAATGTATTTGCTTTCAGGATATTTGATTTATTATATCAGATGTCATTTCTTGTTCTAACAGCATATTTGCTGACTAAGCTAGAAATAAAAACGAAGGTAATAAAAGCATTTCTGATACTATTCCCACTCAGCTATACTATCTTAAATTACAGAGATATATTCCAGACAGAATCATTAGCATTTATACCTCTGATACTATACTTCTATTATATGATTAAGAATGAGGATTCCTATAAACATCATATAATAATGGGAGTAACATTAGGTATAGCTCTTGCATTCAAATATACTCTGGGTATTGTTTTCGTTGGATATCTGATCTATTTTTTCAAGGAATTAAAGGTTAGAAATTATGCAAAACCAGTTTTACATATAACAGTAGCACTGTTCATAGTATTCCTTAGTTTTCTACCTATTATTTTGAGGGGGGATATCAGCGGATTTGTTGAAACAAATATATATCTTGCTGAATATGCAAAGTACCCACCGATAGGGATTGAATTGGTAAAAACAATAATAAACTTCCTTTCATATAATTTTGGTACTATGACCTCCATTAGTTATTTATTTTTATTTACGGTAGCCATTATATTGCTAAAAAATAAAAGATTAGTCCAGATTAAAAAGTATTTATTGATTTTTATTTTATTGCTTTTTGGCTCTGTCATTTTAGAAAGAAAAATTAATATGTATCATGTTATAAGAATATATCCTTACATGATGATATTAGTAAGTTTTGGATTGATTATATTAATTGAGAGATTTAGGTTTGGTAGAAACATCTCAACTTTCGTAATCGTATCTATGTTCTTGATACTTAGTCCACTATTAAGGTTTGTGAATACATACAAAATAGCTTTTGATAGAGTATTTAATTATGAATCTTATGTCTCATACTATACTAATGATATGCCGTTCACTATACTAGGTCAGCATATAGAAATTGCCGATTATATTAATAAAAAAGGCGATGAGAAATTTCTATTTATGAATACTGGGGGCAACCAAGCCGTTCATTATCTGGATTTCGATTATAGATACAAGTTCCCCCATAGTGCATTTCACCTATCTCCAAAGGCACCGTTATCATATAAGAAAGCATTTGAAGAAGACTTGCATGATGCTAATATAATAGCAATAGATAGTAGCGATGACATATTTATGATATTCCTATCGGAGGGTAGTAGCTACGACTTATTTTTTGGAGAGAAAGAATACAATGAGTACATAGATAAGAACTTCACCCTAGACACTGTACTTATGGACAGATATTTCATTTATGAGAGAAAAATCAAATGAAATACTTCCAGAACAAATATGATTATCTATTACTAACATTAGGAATTCTAATTCTAAGTTTAACTGTATTCTTTCCTGTCTCATCTGATATGGCTACGTTCATCCAAGGTGGAATGATACTAAAGAATGGAGGAGCTTTATATGTTGATTATTTCGACGTGAAACCGCCTTTCGTTTACTATTTCTTCGAGTTCCTATACTCTATGTTTGGCAAGAATATAACGCTTTATAGATTATTTGATTTCGTTTATCAAACTGTATTCCTTCTGTCGAGTATTTATATTTTCAATAAGCTAGAATTTAACAAAACGGCAATTCGATTATTCTCAGTGCTTATGCCTATGGCTTATGTCACTCTTAGCTTTCCAAGCACTTTCCAAGTGGAAAGTCTGCTATTTTTACCTCTGATATGGTATTATTATCTAGAAAGCAAATCACAAACTGGCAAATACGATAAATTGATAAAAGGCGTTTTGCTAGGAATAGCTATTAATCTAAAATATACGTTTGGGATACTATTATTGGCAGATATTTTGTACATGTTAATCCAAAAGAAAAGCATTAGAAGCATAATTATTCAAAGTGTAATCCAACTAATTATAGCTTTAGCTGTTACACTATTGCTCTTCTCACCCGTATTATTATCTGGGAATTTCCATTCTTTCTTAGATTTCTTTAACTATATGAAAGAGTATAGCAATTACCCAGCTCTTGGGTTTAGTTGGTTGCAAGAAACTATTAAATTTGGAACATCTTTTTTCACAGAACATTATTCAATAGTCTTATTTCTTTCAGCACTTTATATTGTATTCTACGTTGGTTCGAAAAATATAGAGATAGAGAATAAAAAACTAATACAAGGACTAATAGTATTCGCCTTAATTTTATTTGTTTCGGTAGTGATTGAAAGAAAAATGCTTAATTATCACGAACAGCGAATATTCCCATTCCTTGTTATGCTTTCATCGATTGGACTTTCGTTGATAATCAAAGAGATGAAAGGTTACAGAAAAACAACGATTGCAATTATACTATTTGTAGTTATACTTTTTAGCCCAATCCCACGATTGTTAAATATAATGCGATTCCCTGTAGCAGTAATCACCAAAGGTGGTAGAGCATTCTATTCTACACTAACAGAAGGTGAAGAAGGACAGATACTTAAAAAGCACTTCGCCGTTGCAGACTATATAAATGCTAATACGAATACTGACAAAGTACTTCTGATAAATACTGGTGGAAATGAGATGATTTGTTACTTCGATTTTGATTATAAATACTCATTCCCCCAATCGGCATTCTATCTCAACGAAAGAGCACCCGAATATCTGAAAGAAAAAGCATTTGAGAATATAAAAGATTCTGAAGTAATAATACTTCAGAATAATGATCAATCCCATATTATGTTCTTCAATGATGACACATCATTATCATCAATACAGAAGAATTTGCTAATTTGGGATTATATTGTGACAAATTTCAAACAAGATACTATAATCGAAGATAATTTTATAATCTACAAAAGAAATCCTTCGAACTAGATAAGAGCAAAAACAGCTAATGAATTTCTTATTTTACTTATTATATATTCTCTACTTCGTAGGTGTATTCCAACTTTTCAATATTGGGAATTTTGGTATTTCGCCTTCGTATCCAGTAATAGCAATTATATATTTTCTCTTTCTAGCAAAGTTTCTTGCAAACAAAATTACTATAAATCTGAACCCCATTTATTGTGTCAAATCATTAGTTCTATTGCAAGTGGCAGCAGGAGCTTCTTTCATATATGTCCTTTCTGATTACAATGCAGAGAACACACAGTTCATCAAAACTTATTTGCACTTTTTATTTTTAACCTCTTTTCCTTTATTTTTAGGGATATTCAAAATAGAGAATAAGGTGTGGGTAAACATAATTAAAATTTGGTTATTCTTATCAATACTTATCAATATCTTCGGTATTTATCAGCTATTCGCTCGTGCCTATGATTTGCCATTAGCATGGATAGACCTGACTAATGCTAGTTTACAGGCATTAGAAGATACCACAGAACCTTATCAGCAGTTGAGTTTGAAATTCAAGAACTTCTACCGGGCTACCTCCATATTTTCTGAGCCATCGGCTTTAGCTGGGTACAATCTAACTATTATTGGGTTTATGATATACCCTATGTTCAAATCTGGATCTTTGGCTATACTTAAATCAAGAAAACTCTTAAACTTTATATTTGTATTATCAGCTCTTTCTCTCTTCGTTACATTCTCCTTGACAGGGGTTTTGGGGTTGGCTTTTCTCGCCGCCGCTTACTTTATATATAACAAAGGGATAAACTACAAGAGGATATTAAAAATATTACTTGCTGTAATAGTCCTAATTGTAATAGGCGATTTTTTCATTCTTGAATTCTTTGAAACGAGTTTATTAGAATTATTTTATACTCGTATTTCGAGTATATTAGGTCTCACGACACATAGTGTTGTAGGTGAATCTTTTGACACTAGGAGTAATAACTTCGCTAGTTCCGTAGAGCTATGGCTTAAAAGCCCAATAATAGGTATCGGCCTAGGTCAGACCAAACACTTGGGAGAGATAGGATATAGTGATTTCGCAGTTATGCATTCACTGATAGAAACTGGTATTATAGGTGGATTGATTTTTCTTTCATTATTCTTTTTGAATATTGGTGAGTACCTTAGCTTACGAAGTAGTTTTCATAAATTAAAACCAGATACAATTTTCCTGCTTAATGCTTCATTCTATGCACTTGTTATATTGACAATGACTAATTTCCTAACGAGTAACTCATTCGTTGGATTTGCGTTGTGGTCTATGATGGGCGTTATCTTCTCTATACTGACTAACGCTAAGATTGAATTGGGTTATGATGCTAAACCAGTCTGGTTTTTCAAAAGAAAAGCCCATTCTAAAATAGAACGGGCTTAAGAATAATCTTAATTGCGGTATGTTTTTTATGAACGGAAATCATTCATGAATTTCACTAAAGCTTCTACTGATTCTACCGGGCAAGCATTATAAATAGATGCTCTTACTCCACCAACTGAACGGTGACCTTTCAATCCAGACATATTAAGTGCAGCAGCTTGTTTGATGAACTCTGCTTCTTTCTCTTCACTTTCCAAATTGAAAGTAACATTCATCGTAGAACGGTCAGCTTTATCAGCAACAGCGGCTTTGTAGAAACCATTTGAATTATCAATAGCATCGTATAGTAAACCAGCTTTGTAGTCATTTTTCTTTTCGATTGCGTCTAATCCACCTTCAGATTTTATCCATTTCAATGTTTCATTAATAACAAATACAGGGAATACGGCAGGAGTATTGAACATAGAGTCAGCTTCGATATGAGTTGAGTATTTCAACATAGTCATATTGCCTTCTTTCTCAGCTTTAGCAGCCCACGACTTTTTGATAACAACTAAAGTAACGCCAGATGGGCCTATGTTCTTTTGTGCACCAGCATAAATCAAATCGAATTTAGAGAAATCCATATTTCTGCTAAATATATCAGAAGACATATCGCAAATCAAAGGAACATCACCAACATTAGGAATATCTTTTACTCTTGTTCCAAATATAGTATTATTAGTAGTGTAATGCACGTAATCCGCATTCGCATCGAAGTTAAATTCTTTTGGAATATAGTTGAAGTTTTTGTCAGCAGAAGACGCCGCAACATTAACGTTACCTACTAGTTTCCCTTCTGCAAGAGCTTTTTTAGACCAAACACCAGTATTTATATAGTCAGCACTTGTCTTCAAAAAGTTAAGTGGGATCATAGCAAACTGCATACTCGCTCCCCCCCCTAGGTAAAGTACAGTATAATCGTCGCTTTTCAAATTCATTAATTCTAATACATTAGCACTTGTTTCGTCGAAAAGTGCTACTATCTCCTTAGACCTATGGCTCATCTCCATTACGGACATACCACAACCATTATACTCAACGCTTGCTTGCTTAGCAGCTTCTAATACAGGTACAGGCAAAATTGCAGGGCCTGCACTAAAATTATGAATTCTATTCATGATTAATTACCTTGGGTAAATTTGTGACAATTGATAATACAAACTTAACACATATACTACTGATTCCGAAAATAATTGTATAAAGTGAGTGAAAGTTGGATTTATCTTCAAATCTATTGATAATATAGTTTCTTTTGGCTAACTTTGAAATTAGTTGTTTGTCCACTAAATTATAATAAAAGATATGAGAATATTAGCTAATGACGGACTATCCCAAGAAGGGATTGACGTAATAAAAAATGCTGGTATCGAATTAGATACACATCATATACCACAAGAAGAATTGTTCGAAAAATTGAACAACTATGACGCTATTATAGTTAGATCTGCGACTACTGTTCGCAAAGACCTAATAGACGCTACTAAACTCAAAGTAATCGGTAGGGCCGGTGTTGGTATGGACAATATTGACGTAGCTTATGCTCGTGAGAAAGGAATCGCCGTAGTTAATACTCCGGGTGCTTCTTCTATCTCTGTAGCTGAGTTAGTATTCGCACATTTATTTTCACTTTGTAGATATACTCACCGAAGTACTCATGCTATGGAAAGTGGCGAATGGCCTAAAAAAGACTATACAGGAATCGAATTGACAGGTAAGACTATCGGACTAATTGGCTTTGGTAATATCTCAAAAGAAGTGGCTAAAAGAGCTCTTGGTTTGGGTATGAAAGTTCAAGTTTTCAATAGATCTGCAATCAACCCAGAAGGCGGTATCACAGTTGCTAAAGACATAGATACTTTACTATCAACTAGTGATTTCGTATCTCTACATATCCCATTAGACAAAGAAAAAGGTGCTACAATTGGCGAAGCTGAATTAGCTAAGATGAAAGACGGTTCTATACTTATTAACTGTGCACGCGGTGGTACTGTTGATGAAGTTGCATTGCTTAATGCTCTTAAATCAGGCAAATTAGCTGGTGCAGGCGTTGATGTATGGACTAATGAGCCATGCACAGCAGCACAGACAGAATTAATAAATCACCCGAACGTAAGTGCTACTCCGCACATTGGCGGCTCGACTGGCGAAGCTCAAGACAGAGTCGGAATAGAAATAGCTGAAAGAGTAGTAGCTGAACTTAAAAAATAAAGGTAAAAAAACATGGCAGTATTCAAACCATTCAAAGCATTCAGACCTACAAGTAACAAAGCAAAAGATGTTGCAGCATATCCGTATGATGTAGTTAACTCTGATGAAGCAAGAGAAATAGTAAAGGGCAATCCCGATTCTTTCTTAAGAGTTGGTAAGCCAGAAGTAGATCTGGATCCTAATATCTCGCTTTATGACGCAAAAGTATATGCGAAAGGTAAAGAGAATCTGGATAGATTAGTTAATGATGGTATATTGGTAGAAGATGCTACGCCTTGCTATTACGTGTATAGTTTGACTATGAACGGACGCACTCAGAATGGATTAGTCGGCTGTGCAAGTGTAGAAGATTATTGGAACGATGTAATCAAAAAGCACGAATACACTAGAAAACAAAAAGAGCAAGACAGATGTGAACATGTACGAGTTACTAATGCACATACTGGTCCAATCTTCTTGACATACAAAGATGATAACGATATAAACAATCTGATCAATAAAGTAAAGCAGAACGCACCTGATAACGATCACGTAGCTAATGATGGTATTCGTCATCAAACTTGGCTAATTGACAAGAATGAAGATATTGAATTTATCCAAAATAGATTAGCAGAAGTACCTAGCTTCTATGTGGCAGACGGTCACCATAGATCAGCTGCAGCAGCTATAGTTGGCAAGGAACGCAGAGAAGCGAACCCCAACCACACTGGCAATGAGAACTATAACCGCTTTTTGGCAGTTTTATTCCCAGCTAGTGAACTATATATAATGGATTACAACAGATTAGTAGTTGATTTGAACGGCAATAGCGTTTCGGAATTCCTAGATAAAGTGGCTGAAAAATTCACTGTTGTGAAATCAGACACTAAAGTATCTCCTTCTAAGAAAGGTGAATTTGGTTTCTACAGCGAAGGCAATTGGTACACTCTGAACATAAAACCTGAATTAGTTGACTTGAACGATCCAGTGGAATCACTAGACGTTGCTTTGCTACAAAAGCACGTATTAGACAACCTATTGGCAATCGAAGATCCACGTACTGACGAGAGAATCGATTTCGTTGGTGGCATCAGAGGACTAGATGAACTAGTGAGAAGAGTTGACAATGGCGAAATGAAAGCCGCTATTAGTATGTTCCCTACTTCTATCGAAGAGCTGATGAACATTGCCGATGCAGGGCGAGTAATGCCACCTAAATCAACCTGGTTCGAACCGAAGCTAAGAGACGGGCTGTTTGTTCATTTCTTGGACTAAGAGTCAGATTAAAATAGACTATAAAATGAAAAACTCCCGCTTAAAAAATGGGAGTTTTTTAAAAAAAAACAGTAAATTATTTTTTCCCTACAAAGAATCTTCCATTGAATCTTAGAAATTCTTTTTCATTATTTATAATTACATTTTCAATTTCTAATTTGAATTGATTAAAATTGTCAGTTGATTTGAAAGTAAGTTTTTCTTGGTTAACTACTGTATCATCATACTCTTCATTACTAGTTGAAATTTCAAATATAGAAGATAGATCAAATTTAACTTGTTTCCCTTCATATTGAATCGATAGTATATTGTTATCATCAATCTCATTGTCAATTTCAAACTCATTGTTTTCTTTAGGAGTAATCAATATTTCATTGTAATTATTATAAGAGAATTCTAGTAATTTTTGATATCCTTCTATATTTATAAATTCCCCTCTACTACTATTAATCTGAATAGTTCGACTCAATTCACCCTTGTAATATTCAGTAAGACCAAATGTTTTTATAACCATTGAGGAGATTCTGTATGTACTCCAGTTGTATGAGTCTGAACTATCATTGAGCGCAATTAAAGATTCTAAATCTTGTTTGAAATACTTAGCAATTTCGTTGAAATCGTGGTTAGTTATTATGTATCTAACTAACGAGATTATGTTAGCATTAGTAGTCGAATCTATTTTATTAATATTCGTTTCAATCTTCTCACTGTGTAATTCGGGAAGACTGTCCTTTACCCATATAACTTCATTGACTATCTTCCCATTTTCCAGTAATGAGTTTTCTTTCAATAACTTATCTAACCTGTTTAATTGGCTGTTCTCGCTTATTGAAAACATACCCCAAGGTCCAAATGAGGATAAGACCAACATAACTGCTAAACTTATTGGTATGAACTTTATACTAGTTTTACCGATTAGGAAGTAAACAATTAGTACCAGTAACCATAAGCCAAGTAAGAAGACAATATATCTATTTATAGTAACTCCATAATCGCTTATTCTCATTATTATAGCAAAATAGAGCATCGTAACGAGCGGAATTAAAGTAAGGTAATATGACTTTGTAAACCTTTTAATCCATTTGTTATCACTAGAATTACCATAAGGATGGATAAGCAGAAAAGTCAGAATACCGATAGTAGCGACCACAATTACTAGATAGGAAACAATGCCTTTGGGCCAATCCCAAGAAACAATTATCTTAAATTCATACGAATAAAGAATCACTAAATATGTTAGTAGTAAAGGCAGGAGAATAAACTGAGAAAAGACTTTCAAACCTTTTGGGTATTTGTGTGTGATTTGTAGCTTTTCGAAGTCAGTAGGCATTTTAGACGCAAAGAACCAAGTATTAAAAACAGAAGCAAGAAAAACAAATATTTGAGCGTAAATCTTACCATCTATGTCTAATTCGAATAGTGTATCTACTGCAAAGATTGCTATTACAACTCCTAAATATAGGACACCTGAATAAAGAATTGCTTCTAGTATTCTTAAGAAAAGTGTTTTATTATAATTCCAAAAACCATTCTCTTCCCCTTTGTTTATATATGGAAGAAAAGCGACTAATAAATGCACTACTACATTATAAATAGCATACTTGATATATGGAGTAGTGTTAATAATCATAAACTCTGTTTCTGGCAAACTTAGGTAAACAAGAAACAAAAGGACTAGAGCCAAAAGGTTTGAGATTATCTCTGTTGCTTTTCGCGACTTATACTTATCGTTATATAGCTTAATAGCAATATATAGTGGAATACCCAAAGCACTAGTTAGCATCAAATTGACAAGTTTAAGGTTTTGCTCTGGGTTCTTGTCGTATTCTATTAAATAAATAGCAACTACTGCTGTTATTATTGATGAAATAATGGCAAAGGGAAACCTCATAAAGGCTCTTTTGCTAGTTAACAAAAGCTCGTCCAAAGATGGGAATTTTATCATGAGGATATCTTATTTTATTATTAATTGGTTTGGTTTCACTGTATAAGCTACTAATTATTTTCAATTACAACGTAATATAAATCAAGAAGTTGATTATAAATAGAAAATAATCCCCCCTCATAAAATTAATATTTCTTAAATTACATTAACAAAAAATAATATTTATAAAATAATAACAAACCTATATGACTAAAACCTTAATCCTATTTGTTGCTTTACTTATGTTTGCAACAATTAACTCCAATGCACTAGATAAAAAATGTGCTACTATGGATGTTTACAAAAATTCTATCTCAAAAGATGCAACTATTCTTGAAAAAGAAAAAAATATTGAGCTTCAGATTCAAGAATTCATAAATTCTAAATCTGCAACCGTACAAGCTGGTACTATACTTACAATTCCAGTTGTTATACATATCATTAATAATGGTCAAGAAGTAGGCGTAGGCCCAAACATAACTGATGAACAAGCTATTAGTCAAATTGAAATTCTGAATAGAGAGTTTAGATTGCTTAATACTGATGCACTAGGAGAATCTCATCCTTTTTACTATGCTCAGGCAGATTGTGAAATTGAGTTTTGCCTTGCTACAACTGATCCTGACGGAAACCCTACTAGTGGAATAACTCGTTTTAATAGTGGAGGAGAATTCTGGTCAATAGCAGAGTTTGATAGTTTAATCAAACCAGTAACAATTTGGGACAGAAATCAATACATGAATATGTGGTGTGCTGATTTCCGTGAAGGTGATGAGAATTCACAAGTAGATGGTTGGGGTACTTTCCCTTCTGAGACTACTGATACTACAGATGGAGTTGTAATACTTTATACTAACTTCGGTGTTAACCCAGAAGATCCAGAATACAAATCAATAGTTGCTACACACGAAGTTGGTCATTATCTAAACCTAAGACATATATGGGGTGATGATGAATGTGGTGACGATTTGGTTGATGATACAGAACCAGCTTTCGAGAGTAACGAAGGTTGCCCAGAATTCCCACATAATGACTTCAGTGAGTGTGGTACAGGTGAGTATGGCGAAATGTTTATGAACTATATGGACTATTCGGATGCTGTATGTACTGTTATGTTTACGACTGGTCAGAAAGAAAGAATGCAAGCTACATTGAACACAGTACGTTCTGGTTTGATTAATTCTAATGGTTGTCAAGTACCTGCTGGCGTTTATGATGTAAATACATCGAATGATGTTCTTATAGTACCTAATTCTAACAATGGTATTTTCAATTTAGTTGTGAATATTAGTAATAATCCAAGCTTCAAAGTTGAAATAGTAGATATGTATGGTACTTTCGTAAAGGGATTTGATGTACAATCTAGTATTACACTTGTTGATTGCAGCGAGCTTAGTTCAGGAGTTTACTTCTTGAAGATAACGGGCAAAAACTTCAATCAATCTAAGAAATTATATATTACTAAATAATTTTTCTGAATGGGGCTAACTACCCCATTTTTATTAGGAAAACAGCAATGAAAATTCTATTATTAATTATCTGTGCACTTACTCTCCTCTCTTGTAAGAGTACTAATGAGACCGACCAAAAGGTTGAACCGACTACTGAGCAAGTGGAAGCATACAATGTTAGGTTCATTGTTTCATTTATAAGCATAGGGAGTGGAATTGATAATAAAGCAAAAAGTAGCTTTGTTGATTTACTGAAAAGCAAAGACCTAGAATTCAATTCTGTAAACTGGGGACGAGAAGGAGAATTTGATTATTGTTTGAAGCTAGACGAGTTAGATTCTGCAAATCAAGTTTCATTCATAGAAGAAGTGAAGCAGTTATTATCTGGCTCTGAACTTGTGAGATACAAAGAGAACGCGACTTGTCGCCAAGATAAATAGAATAAGATTCTAGTTATAAGAATATAGAACTCCTACAAATTTTGTGGGAGTTTTTTTATAGGTAAATTCAATTGTAGATACTTATCGCTTGTGATGATCGATGTCAGAGTAATAAAACAGAAAAGCAAATCTTTGTGGCTTCGTGTTATAATAAGTAACACTGAGACAGCCACGTCTTTTCAGTCCTCGCTGAGACAGATGCTACTAAAATTCCACCCCTACGGGACTATCAAGGAATACTTTTTTACCTGGGCTCTTTGCTAACTACGTTAGCTCTCAAGTGACGTTGTTGCAATGGATTTGAGGGATTTGGAGACTTATGCACTTCGACGCCGCTATTAGATTAGCATTCTAACAATAATTAAATTTGTAGATTATTAATCAGGTTAAATATCTGAACAACCAAGAGGAGTTTAGGTGAACTATTTCGACGTCTAAACTGTAGG
>JBAYUQ010000027.1:0-38596 GCA_041675005.1 Kapaibacterium sp. (SeqCode) | reverse complement strand
TATCAGAATATAATAGGGGGTAACTCCCTCGATTTTCGTGATTCCCCAGCGTTGGGTGGAGGGCTGAAATTCTGGTTAGAAGACCATTATCGTCTATCAATAGCCGCAGACTATTTCGATTCTAAAGCCACGGATTCGTACACCGAATTCGACTCGTTATCTATCGGCACAGTTACTCGTGATATTTATAATGAGTTCAACATTTCCTCTATTCCCATAGTAGTCTCAATAGACTATATTCCCGTAGAGCAACAATTTAAAACTTATGCTTCCCTTGGAGCAGGTGTATTAGTATCTAGTGTGAATTGGAAAGAAAATGTGAATTCAAACCGAGCATCTGACATCAGAGTAGGTGGTACCCACTATGATGCTACCGACATATTCCCTTTGGTACGAGGGGGATTGGGAATGGAATTAGATTTCGACAAATCCGTAACAGGAAATATCATCGGCAATCTAACTATTGAGCTGAGATATACGTATATGTTTAGGAGAGTAGATATGTACAATAACATTAAAAATCAATTAGGATCTGAGTCGTCTCAATTAGGGGACTCAGTAGAATTGATACCCGGTTATTTGTCATTAAATCTACAATTTGGAATAGAATATTTCCAAACAATTGGTAAATAATAATTTTTTAATTAAATTGTTAGTAATAACGTTCATTCACAATATATAAATGCAAGAGAGGCAAAAATGACTACAGAAGTAACTTTCAGACACTTTGATGCAAAGAAACATCCAACATTACACGATATGGCATTAGAGTCAGCAGATAGATTTACTCAATACCACTCAACAATATTGAGTACACACGTTGAGTTTATTAATGAACCAGAAGAGAAAGTAGTAGAGTTCAGAGTAAATGCAAACGGCAAAGTAGTTGTAGCAAGCGATAGCACCGACGATTTTAAGAAAAGTTTAGCTAGTGCTGAAGATAAGATGGTAAGACAATTGAAGAAGTTGAAGACTAGAACGAATAATCATGATCATGAAAGATTCGAACCTGAGACTGATAAACCAGAATTTTAATTAATTTGGAAGGACATATAAAAACAATATGTCCTTTTTTATTTATGTATAACAACCTAAAAGTAATAAGAAAGAAAGAAGTAAAAGTGGAAGCACTTTTACAATCCCCCCTCAAATTGCAGGTCATGACAGGCGATGTAGGGTTGGATAACACCATCACCGAATCGAATATGTACAGGCCGCAACTTGCTTTGGCAGGATTTACCGAGCTATTCACATTTAGTAGTGTTCAAGTAGTAGGTAATACAGAGATCTATTATCTACGTTCTTTGGATTTGGAAAAAAGAAAGCAGGCCTTCAGAAACATAGTCCAATTCGATATTCCTTGCATTATTATAACGAATGGGAACCAATTCCACGATGAATTAGTAGAATTAGCAAAAGAAAATAATACGGCAATTCTTTCAACTGAAAAAGATACTACGGCTGCAGTTTCCATTTTATCCGTATTTTTGAATGACCTATTTTCTCCACACGTTACTATTCATGGTTCATTTATGGATGTATATGGAGTAGGAATACTGTTTACCGGTGGTAGCGGGATAGGTAAGAGTGAGATAGCATTAGACCTAGTAGAGAGAGGTCATAGATTAGTAGCCGACGATATAGTTATACTTAACAATAATACAGGCACTGCCCTGATTGGAACGGGTACTAGTCTAGTACAACACTTTATGGAAATAAGGGGTCTAGGTATAATTGACGTAAGGCGTATGTTTGGAATACGGTCTATCAGGTTCCAGAAAAGATTAGAGATAATAGTAGAACTAGAAGTATGGGACAGCAAAGGCGACTATACTAGAACTGGTTTGGAAGAAAATACTTCCAAAATATTAGGTGTAGATATCACAACTGTCAAATTGCCGATATTTCCGGGAAAAAACATCACAGTTATTGCAGAAGTGATTGCACTAAACTACTTGTTAAAAACGTATGGTTATAATGCATCTGAGGTATTTACTCAGAAGCTGAACGATACTATAATGAATAAGCAAAAAGATAAAAATTTCACAGATGAAAGAATAATAAATTATTTCCAGGGTGACCTAGAATAATCGAGAATAAATATATGATGAAAAGAATATTACTCCCATTATTGCTAATTACATTCTTAGCAACAACTATTAAATCAAACGCTGATGAACCACATATTAGATTTAAAACAAAAACTTCTAAAACTGATATTAAGTTAGGTGAAGAGTTTTATGTTTTAGTTCAATTTGATATTGATAAATATTGGTACACTTATGACTTCATAGATCAGATAAGTAAAGAAGGTATTGGGCCGAATACAACTGAAATAGTAGTATTGAGCAATGAATTGGCAACTACTAATGGTGACTTAATCAAGCCAACACCTTTGAAGAAGTTCGATGAAGGTTTTGAGATGGATGTTACTTACTTCAAAGGTACTTTTGATGTAATAGTCCCATTAAAAGCTCTAAAAAACTTTACAATTGGCAAAGAAGAACTTTCAATAGAAGTTTATTTGCAAATATGCGATACCGTTCGTTGTTTACCTCCTGAACCGTATAGCTTAGTAGTAAGTAGTGAAATATATAATGCTTCCGATAATGAGAAAATCATAAACGAAAGTTCGGAAAAGCTAGTTTTAGCAAAAGACAAACATAAAGTAGAAGAAAAAGATGGACAGATAATAACTGAATCTAGTGCTGAGATTGAAGCAAGCAAAAAGAAAGGCGTTTGGTCTTTCCTTTGGTTTGCAATGTTAGCCGGAGGAGCAGCCCTATTGACTCCATGCGTATTCCCAATGGTTCCTATAACTGTTTCTTTCTTTACTAAAAGAGCAGAACAAACTAAAGCAAAAGGCCTTAGAGATTCACTAATATATGCTTTAGGTATTATACTTACATTCACAATACTCGGTTTTGCACTTTCCTGGCTACTCCAAGATTCCGGTGGACTCGGTGGATTCGCCGCTAATGGATGGGTTAACATACTAATTGCTTCTGTATTCGTGATATTTGCATTGAATCTATTCGGAGCATTTGAGATACAGATACCGACTAGTTTGATGAATAAGTTAAACAAACAAACTCAAGGTTCTGGGATATTCTCTATCCTCGTAATGGGTTTAGTATTCTCTCTTACATCATTTACTTGTACAGTACCATTTGTAGGTTCTGCTTTGCTTTCTGCATCCGGAGGTGAGTGGTTCTATCCTATTATTGGAATGATAGGATTCTCAACGGTATTCGCACTGCCTTTCTTTGTATTTGCATTGATACCGTCCGCTATGAACAAGCTACCGAAAGCTGGTGGTTGGATGAATAATGTAAAAGTAGTAATGGGGTTTTTAGAAGTAGCTGCTGCAGTCAAATTTATAAGTAATGTTGACTTAGTATGGGGCTGGGGTATTATGCCTAGAGAGATGTTCATTTCTATATGGATCATCTGTGGGGTACTTATAGTTGCTTACTTACTAGGAGCTTTCAAAATGAAGATGGACTCTGATCTAAATAACTTAGGTGCACTTAGAGTAATCTGGGCAATCATATTCGGAGCTATTACTATATTCTTAATACCGGGTTTATTCGGCAAGAACATGGGTGAGCTAGATGCATTCCTTCCCCCTCAAGGTTACTTAAATGCAAATGTGTCTTCGGCTTCTGCTGGTGGTAGTATGTTTGGAGAGAAAGGTGAGACAACAGTATGGCTTCATGATTACGATGAAGCACTAGCATTAGCTAAAAAAGAAAACAAGCCATTATTCATTGATTTCACTGGTTGGACATGTACTAATTGTAGATGGATGGAATCTAACGTATTCCCTTTACCACAAGTTCAAAAGTACTTCACTGGTATGATAAATGTAAAACTTTATACTGATAGAAGAGAAGAGCCAGAACTTAGCAATAAGGCATTTCAGAAAAACATGTTCCATTCTATCGAATTACCTTTATACGTAATATTGACTCCCGATGAAAAATTAATAGGAACTAAAGCATTCACTAGAGATTTACAAGAATTCTTAGACTTCTTAGAGAAAGGTGTAAAATCTTAGTTTTAATTTGCTCACAAGTATAATAGAAATTAATTCTTGAAGTTCAATTCAAACATATCAACCGTCAAATTAGCACTATTATTATTTACTAGTGCTATTTTATTTGCTGCGACTTTAGCATTTCTTGGCAGTTTATTAAGTGAAGAGGAATTAATTGAAAATGAAATAATTGAAAATGAAGAAGTTGATAAAACTATATGGTTAAGTAGCTACGAAGAAGCATTAGCTTTAGCTAAGAAAGAAAATAAGCCGATTTTCATAGACTTTACTGGTTGGACATGTACTAACTGTAGATGGATGGAAGCAAATATTTTTTCTTCACCAGAAGTACTAAACAAATTTAAACAGATTATTACAGTTAGACTCTATACTGATAGACGTTCCGAGCCAGAAAAGAGTAATAAAAGATTTGAAGAAGAACGGTTTAACTCTATAGAATTACCACTATATGTGTTACTTACTCCAAATGAAGAAATAATTGCAAGAACTGCATTTACCCGAGATTTGCAAGAATTCTTAGACTTTTTAGATAAAGGGACTAACTCCTTATAGGGGTTAGTAATCTTCGTCGTCTTCAAATTCATCGAAACCTTCATCGAATTCCTTATCCTCGTAGTCATCGTCGAAATCTGAATCAAAATCGTCACTTTCGTCTTGGTTGTCTATACCAATTTTATAAGGGGTTTCGTATATATTTCCTTGTATTAGCTCGTCTTCGCCACCTACTAATTTCTGTGAATGCATATCAGAATCTTCGAACTTTACGATAAACTTATTACCCTCTCTAGTAACAATTCCTCCTTCTATGTTTATATCGCCTTCATAGATTTCATATTCATCTTGATCTAGAATACCGGTTGTCTTCATTATTACAAAATCATCATCTTCTATGACTTTATAATTTTCGCCTTTTGTTGGCTTTTGCTCTAACTCATAAGGAGTTATTTCATCATGTAGTAACATGAATTCTAGGGACTTGTGCCATGCTCTGTATTTGATTGACATATCTCATTTCCAAAACACTAATTCTACAAAAATATAATTTAATAATTATTTACTTTAATCCTACTTGAAATCTCTCATCTTCATTGTATTTCGAGACGGGTATTCGAACTACCATATTGTCTATTAATCGAGTTTTTCCGAGAATAGTACCTAATAGCAAAACTATATCTCCCCCTTCTTCGAATTCCGTTGGTTCTGAAAGGTTATTGGCATCAGCAGCCAATGCATAATCTATTTTTAGAATATCTAGCTTTCTTAAAAAATCATGCATAAAAGCATTTATCTTTTTTCTATTTCTTTCACCAGATTCTATGAATTCTTTGGTAGCAACTAGCGATTGGAATAGTATTTTTGCCTTACCTTTCTCTTCATCTGTTAGATACTTATTTCGAGAACTCATTGCTAATCCATTTGACTCACGAACGATAGGGCATACAACAATCTCAACACCCATTAGCATATCTTTAGATAGTGATTTCACAACCAAAGTTTGCTGATAGTCCTTCTGACCGAAAAAGGCTTTGGTAGGTAATGCTGCACTGAATAATTTGGCGACAACCGTAACCACACCATCAAAGAAGTGTGGTCTATACTTACCCTCAAAAACATAAGCCAAATCTCCAACTGATAAACTAGTAGTAGCACCCTCAGGGTACATTTCTTCTCTTGCAGGTGCAAAAAGCACATCACAATCTGCATTCTTTGCTAGATTGTAGTCGTGCTCAAAATCTCTGGGATAGGTATCGAAATCTTCATGTGGAGCGAACTGAGTAGGGTTAACGAAAAGCGATGTAATAACGATATCGCACTCTACTGAAGCTCTTGTAATTAGTGAGACATGCCCTTCATGGAGAAAACCCATAGTAGGTACAAACCCAACGGTTTTTCCTTTGCTACGTTGCTCTATGGAATACTCTCTCAACTCATCTACTTTTCTAATTACTTTCATTAGGGTTCCCTACTGCCCGATCTATCAGCAGTTTGTTCTGTTATTTGTGCTCTGAATTTCTCGACTTTTGACAATGGAATATCAGCCGTTATCTCAATAGTATCCGTATATACTTCTTCATAAGAAACAGCATACTCGTCCAATAATCTTTTTATAGTGTTTATATCATCATAAGTCGTGAATATATTCACTTTCTTTGTGATATCAATTTTTCGTCTTTTGCATAGCTTCACTACTTCCTCTGCTGTACCGCCATAAGCTCTCGCAAGTCCACCAACACCAAGCTTAGTACCTCCATAGAACCTGGTAACTATAACTAATATATCCGATAGTTTATACTTCTTGATAGAGAATAAAATAGGATTACCAGCAGAGCCGTTAGGTTCTCCATCATCATTAGCTCTGTACTCTAAGCCCTGTGAACCTAGAATATACGCATAGCAATTATGAGTAGCGTCATAGTGTTCCTTGCGAATAGCATGGAGATATTTATCCGCATCTTCCTTACTTTCAATTGGAAATACGTTCGCTACAAAGCGACTTCCTTTGATTTTGTCTTCAAAGGTTTTGTGTTCTACTATAGAGTAATAATAATCCATCAATCGTATTTATAAAAACCTAAATTTCGTAATAATAATTCTATTTTGGGTTCGAGCCACATAGTAAATACAGCAAAAGCTATACCCGCTGCAACGTCTACTACATAGTGATAACGCAAATATACAGTAGAGAATATAAGACTGAAACCAATGACTGCTACTATCCACTTATATTTTGATTTGAACTTGAATGCGAGAAGTATTGTGATGAAAGTCATCATAGTATGACCACTCGGCATACAATCTCGGTTTACTATAGCAGCAGGGTTGACCGTATCGGGCATTACTCCCCCACCAGCATTCACCAAATCTCTGAAGAAATTGGTAAGAATTAATCCTGGTAGCTCTGTATTTAGCGTACTGAAATCATGTACTGTGAACCTTGGGCCAATCGCAGGCATAAAAAAATACAAAAGATAAGAAAAGAAAAAGCCAAATATAATAATCCTTGCAAACTCGAAGAACCTATCATCCTCATTCCTCAGTGTAAACTCTATTCCCAATATAAAGGGCAATACATAGAACATCATATATGAGAATTGAAGATATTCTGTTAGTATGGGTGTTGCGAACTGACCAATCCATTCCGTAGGGTGAACTCCAAATATAGCCATATCCCATGCGATTAGTGTATTATCATAGTCGTGGGGATTAACCAAGGGTATAAACAAGTGAATATTGCTATATATAAAAAAGACTATAGGAATCACGTACAGCCGCCTTACCAACGTGAATGCTTTACCACCATTATACTTGCTACTAACTATAGCAAATACTATAACAGCCGAAGCGATAACAAAGTAAGATAGGAGGTTCAAAGCTGGTATTTCCAACTGTCCCCAGAAGATAAAGCAAAGTACAGTATATATAAACAGCATACCCAAAATGTATGCATCACTTATTGTCAATACATGAATGATCTTCTTTAGTTTATTCACCAGTTATGCTTTTTATGTTATCGTAAAGTAGATTAAAATCTGCTAATGACAGATTTTCAGCTCTCAAATCTAACATTTCTTTTACTCTTTCGGGCATAGTTGGGGACGAAATAAATGCTTGAAACTCATCTACAGAATTAAAATGCGATTTGATAGAGTTGGAGAGTTTCTTTCTTCTGCCATTGAAAGCACCTTTTATGAAGGAATGTAGCTTTTTATTGAAAACACCATCATTGAAAGTGATAGTCACAACTGATGATGTTACTTTTGGTGGTGGTTTAAAAGCTGTCGGAGGTACATCGAATAATTTTTCAGCAGTTCCGCACATAAGCACAGCAAGAGTCAATATGCCATATTCTTTACTGTTAGGAGCCGACACTATCCTATTGCCCAATTCCCTCTGTATCATGAATGTAAATGATTCGATTCTATCGGAATACTCTATTAGCTTGAAAATGATTTGAGAAGAGATATAATAAGGTAGATTACCTATTACTTTTACCTTCTTGTCTTTCGGCAATATCTCATCTAGGTCAGCATCAAGTATATCTAAATTCAACACTTTTATACCAGAAAAATTCTTCCGAAGTACATGAACTGCACGTTTATCTATCTCGATTAAAGTTAGATTCTTCGTTTTGGGTACCAAATACTTAGTCAAAGCTCCAGTCCCAGGGCCAATTTCTATGACAAAATCATCAGGTTTTATGTCTGACATATCAGCTATGCGCTGCGATACAGTCTCGTCTATTAAGAAGTTCTGACCTAGTGATTTTTTTAATCTAAATTTTTCCAATTATACTTCGTATTTAGTGAATGCTTGTTTTAGTTTATCTCTCGATTCTTCCATCGACTCATTAATAACTTTGAAATCTGATATTACTGCCGTGAAATTAGTATCACCTCTCCAACGAGGAACTATATGAAAATGTAGGTGGTCTGGCAATCCTGCACCAGCAGCGGCACCAGCATTCAGCCCTACGTTGTAGCCCTGTGGGCTATATACGTCATCTATTACTTTAGTAGCGATATTAATCACTTCCATTATCTCGGCCCTACATTCCTGTGAAAGAGCTGCTAGCGTGCCTTTATGTTCGACAGGAGTGATTAGCAAATGACCATTGTTATAAGGGTACTTATTCATCATAACTATTGAGTGTTCAAACCTAGCGACCAGTAGATTATCCTCGTCTTCTGCTGGATGATTAATAGCATGACAAACGAAGCATTCTTCTATTTTATCTTTTCCTTTGAATGAGCCAATATATTTGGATCGCCAAGGTGACCAAAGTTGTTCCATATTCTTATTTTATATTATTTTAGTATTATAAGTTATTACAAAAATAGCTCAAAAAAAAATGCTTGTAAAATAAATTACAAGCATTCAATTTTTTACACTATTGTCTATATTAGAATATAGTAGAAGGGAATCTAACGTCAACACCTAATTGTAAAGCACTTACTCTCCAATCATCGTCAGAAGAAAGGTTAGTTACACCAAAGTTATAGTTAAAACTTGGAACCACGTAGAATCCACCAGCTAATAAAATCTCATATTGAACGCCAAATTTGATGCCAAATCTAAAAGCACTAGAATTAGGTATTTCACCTTCTTTAGCTATTAGAGTTCTACCATCAGCAGAATATCTGATTCCTTGTGCCGCTTGTTCTTCTGGAGAAACAGGAGCAAACCTTGCTTCTTTTGGAGTTAGAAGAGAATAAGTTTGATTCTGATCTTTTTGCATTGCAAAGTCAAATGTAGGGCCAGCAACAACACCAAACTGAGTTTCGAACAAGTTCATTTTGAACTGAGCTTCAGCAGTTATCATATTATAGATAATCTCATTTTTGTGCTCAGTAGAGCTACTTACAATTGATTGTGATCCATCACTTAAATCAATAACAGCAGAAGGATACTCATCACCTTCAACTTCAAAGCTAGCAGGCATAGAGTTATAAAGTACACGAGCAATGATAGAAGACTTTGAATCTTTGGCTCCACCAAGTAAATACTCGAAAGATATACCAAAGAAATAGCCATTTGCAGAACCGTTTTGGAAAACAGGACATTCTACTGCTTCATAGTTGAATGTAGTTATATCAGCTGAGTGCAATACCCTATTATAACCAACAACAGGACCGAAATAAAACGGGACGGCTGATTTCACTGGTCCTAGGGGTGTATCACCACCTTGTCCAAAAGAAGGCACCGTAAAAGCTATCGCTAATGTTAGTGTTGTAAGAATAAATTTTTGTAAACTATTTGACATAATTTAAACCTTGTTACTTTGTAATAATAAATTCTTGAGTTAATGTTGTCCCTAAAGAGCGAACAACTAATATATATTTTCCGTTAGTATAATTACTAAGATTTAATATAATATTATTTTTTCCTTTATCAAACAATATTTTATCCAATACGTCATATTTTTTTCCAACATAGTCCATTATATATATTGAACCTGTTAGTGCATCGGATACATCTACTGTTAGATTTGCTTCATTGTTTACTATATTAGGAGCTATAGAAACACCCTCTATATAAGAACTTAATACAATATTTCGGTAGTCGAAAACGCATATTTGAGCTACATCTAAAGTATTCAAAAGTACGTTTCCATCATAGCAATCGCTCAAGTCAAAATTTATCCCCATCTCACCTTCCAAATCTGTATGAAGTAGGGCTAGAAATCTTAATTCAAACTCCCAAGATACTATATTTTCAAAATCAAAATCTGAAAACTCATCAGAAACGAGTGTAAGTTTATTAGCTTCTTTATTGACTGTCGCTTTTAATTCTTTCGTTTTATCGTTTTCTGAATCGTAAAAATAGACAATAGTTTCTTTATTATCAAGAAAAAAGTTGTACGTGTCAATATCTATTGATACGTTTATATCAGCCGTAGTATCAATATAATTCGGAAATAATCCACTAAACTTGACATCGAAATATTTTCCTATATGTAACTCTCCAGCATTTAGAGGGTTAATTACTACTTTATCTTGTACGGAAGTAATATTGCTTTCTGCTACAAAAATTGAGTCTAATTCTTGATCTGCATCATATACATTTATTTTATAATAAATTTTATCTGTTTTGTTGCCGGAGGACATGACAACTAAACTCTTATTTATACTCTTCTTTGGTTCTAGCTTATCACCAAATGTATTATCCAAAAATCTAGCGATTTGAATATCAGAAACAATTTCTATATTCTTGATGATAAACTCAGTATTACCGGTGTTACTTATGTTTATGCTCAGAGTATCAAAGTTACAAGACAGTACAGTCAAATCTTCGGGTGTAACAGAAATATCAAGTGTATCGCGTTCTGCAACAAATCCTCTTATATGTATAGTGTCCGTCTTCACTCCGTAATTGGGAGCAGCATCTGTCTCTACTATCAGAGTCATAGTATGCAAGCCAAGAGTCAAGCCATTGAACCTAATTGGAAGCTGCTCAGTCACTCCTTTTGCTATAGTTCTGCTATTATAAAATGATTTGTCAAAATCGAAAACATTTTCATCACCTGTGATTCTCGAAATTCTATTGATTTTCAAATCCTCATTCCCGAATGAGAATATAACATCTGCGGTAGAGTCTTTGAAAGAGAATACCTTGATAGTATCAAGGTCAACATCATAAGTATTAATCTTCGGTAAAGTAGGTTGTCCCGTCAGATTCACTAATATAGTATCGTGCGGAGTCCACCTTTCTACAAACTTAGCAGTCAGAGAGTAAGGACCGTAATCATTTATATCAGTAGGATTGTAACTTAGAGCTACGTCTATTGATTTATTCTCATCTAGTGTGACTGTACTTAGATCTTGTAATACTGTTATATTTGGGTCATTAGGTAGATTAGAAACGACTTCAAAAAAAGTAAACTTAGATAGAAAACTTCCAGAGTTTGTGAATTTATTTATTGTGTTATTAGTTGAGCCGATACGAGTATCACCGAAGTTGTAGTGAATATTATTTATCTTCGGCTCACCCGTGCTACCATTGATAGTCGCCGTTCTATTTATTTTTCTACTATCCATAAGGGTAATCGTATAATCATAACTACCTGAGATATTATGAGTGAAAGTAATCTTATCAAAATTTATAGATTCACCCACTAATAAGGTATCAGGGAACATACCAGTTGTATCAATACTAAAGTAACTACTAGTTGGAAATATTAAGCTATCACAAACAATCAGAGCATTACCAGTATTTCTAAATTCAACGAATTCTGTCGAATTAGTTGAGTAGCTAGTACCAGATAGTATTTTAGGTAGTTTCAAATTACTAGCCGATAAGTCATAGCTAATAATTTTTGCATTAATATCTATTTTACGAGTGTAATCACAAGCAAAATTGAAGAACATAGAGTCAAGAACAGCATTTTGATTATTTGCTACATTGTTCAAGCATAATATCACCCGATAAGTCTGTTCTTTGTACAGCATTTTTGGTAGTACAAATGGAAGACTTAGTTTTAACCTCATATCAGCGGGCAAATCAATGCTTTCTAGAAGCACAGAATCTGCATCTGTATGAAGGTCAAAGAAAAGGCATGAATCTTTCTTAATGTTCACTTCCTTGTAGTCAATCAAATCTTGCAATACAATCTGAGCACCCGGTCTGTAATATTCATAAGTTTCAGAGTTACCAAAATAGTCAATCGCCGTAAATTTGAAATTAGCTGGCTTGTTCTTATCTAGCACATTGCCATCTAATTTGACGAAAGTAGTTGTATCAGTAATTGGTGTATGTGACCAATTGAAATTATATGTTTCTAGCTCATCGATTTCAATTACATTAATTCCTGAGTAATCTGATATCTTTTTATCAAATATTGTACCCCTAATATTGGAACAGCTTTCTACGAATTCAATCTGGGGTTTGGTAAAATCGGTTTGCTCTTCATCTATTAGCGAAGCTCCTACCGTCATAGCATAAGAATCATATAAACCATTTGCAATGGCTATAGCATGAAACCCACCAGAATCAGCTACAATAGTATTGATACTAGGGTTAGGTGGTACGAATACCTTTTGCCAATAATATGGCTTTCCAGCTAAAGCAAATTCATTGAAACCTAGAATCTGATCTACATTCCTATTATTCACTCTTACGGAAGTTTTACCTTTTTCGTCTGCTATTATAATAACGGCTTGATTGTCATATTGAGTTACATATTTATCTCTGTAAACAAAGACATCATTTGAACCAAAGTAAGTAGTTTTATTCACCATTTTGTCAAGTGCTGGAATCACAACCATAGATGGGTCATATTTGTGGCTATCGAAAGTTTCTACATACTTAGCCATAAATTGAGTTACAAGGAATTTCCCGCTAGCAGACCAGTAAGTAGGTATTTCTATATTATCAAAAGTATGTACTTCACCGGGTAGCATATATATATTATTTACATTATCATCATTTATTAATGATAAATCGATTGTATCTTTTGCAACTACTTTGAACATAGACCTAATTCCATTACCAAATGGAACAGTCAAATACTCTTTCCCCCAAGTATTAGTGGAAGGTAACATCTCTACTATATGATCTTTTGATGTTAAAGGGTTAAAAGTACTTTGTTGTTGGATAGAAGTACGCATGTGTCCAGACACAACACCAACAGGTTTATCACTAACTATTCTGCTACCCGAAAGGTCGTGTACTCCATTTACAGCGAATGAGTATTTAGATTTTATTAGATAGCTTTGCCCTTTGTTAAGCCGAACTTTTATTGTAGAATCTTTTGCAGCTCCTTTATAAGTATCGGCAGCTACAGTAATTTCTACATTTGTATAATTTTCATTGGCAAGTACCAGAAATTCACCAAGTCGAGAAGTCTTCTGAAGTTCTGCAATTTGTGGGTCTTCGTCCACAGCTACTATATAATAGTCATTAGGCATTGTAACTGCATAGTGTTCAGTCCCCCAATTCCTAGTAGGAATTACTGAAAACTTATCCCCTGATTGGAATAAAGAACTCTTAGCTACACAAGAGATTGGAGCATTTGAACTGATTTCGATTAGTTTATTTCCCGTTATAACTTCTGGGTCTATGTGTTCGTAATCGACATCAACATCAATATTTATAATACTATCTTTTTTTAATTTGAGAGTATAAGTCTTGCCATCTCTTGGCTCTGTGATTGTTACATCTGTGTTATATTTCGAGGAAAGGTAAATACTTTGGTAAGGTGGCGAATATACGTTAATCTCATTATCAATAAACCCAACAAGAAAGTGTCGACCTTCATAGGAAGATATAGTACCCTCGCTCGCAAAGGACGATTTACCACTAAGTGGAATCAATAATAATAGTAATATATAAAAACGTAACATACACTGCCATTTAGATTTGTTCTAATATAACTTATTGATAAATAAGATACAAATACTAACAGTTATAACTCGAAATAATTACTTTTATATTGAAGAATTTTTTCAACAGGTGTGTTTTTTGACCATTTATATCGAGGGAGGTAGAACTCCTTCACACCCGATTTTAGCTCTTGGTATGGGATAGCGACAGCGTTCACGTTCTCAAGAAAATTGATTTTATCTATCTCGTCATTATCGAAGAACATTTCAATTTTGTTGCAATCGTGTTTATGAGCATCTATTGCACCCGCATCATTTTGTGAGAAATACAAACTCTGAGCATTCTGCGACGTTATTATTCTGCTTATTTTCCCATCTTCGAATATCATCTCTATCTTATGCCCAGCTAGCTGATTCAGAAACTGAGCAAACTTCTCAAATTCCTTGGAGACAGAAAAGGCGTTACCAACTGATTCTATTCGCTTGAGCTTTGATTCTTGTAACTCTATAGTTATTGAATCGCCGTATAGTTGCGAGTTCTCGTACCATATTATCGGCTCTTCGTCAAGTACGAATATATTCTTAGTTCTGAAATATGTAGCCAACTTTGATCTTGCTTTTACATCTTTTCTGATTATCTCCACACTATCTGTGAATACGTAATGCTCATTATCTATATAGCGGAATGCTTGCATAGTATCCGATGAGATACTCAAAGTGTCATATACAAACCCTGCATCAGCTTCCACACTATCTATCTGAAATAATATGGGCTTACCATAAGATATACTATACTTATCTTTTGGCTTATATATAAGAGTATCCGAAAGTAAATAAGAGCTATTGAACTTTCCTTTTATAAGGACATTATTGTAGGCATAGCTTTCTTGTGTTTTCTTATTGTATTGGAGATAGTTGGAATTTACTATTACGGAATCATCTTCTATGAAGACATTTTGGTAAAAATTAGCCACATTAGTCAAGCTATTATAATCGCCAGCTTTTGCTTTCAGATAGGTTCTTTTATCCTGTATTTCTAGCTCCGTATCAGACTTAGTGAATTTCGTATTTCCATTATATGTAGCTCGTTGCGTTTTCATCATCAAATCTTTCTGAGTTAACTTGACGTTACCACTCAGATTTGAAATATTAGTAGATTCAAATAATTTTGCATAATCGCATGTAATAGTAACGTCACCTTGTATAAGTTTCACATTACCGAAGTACTCTTTTATTGGTCCATCAGGTGTTTCTGTACCTTGGAATTTTTCAGCAGAATAGAATATACGCTCTTGGGCAAAAGAGTAGGAATATATAAATAGCAATATGAATAAGGTTCTTTTCAAATAGAGACAACGTTAATATTTTTAGTTTCAACGTTATATTTTAGCTCAAGTTTCTTTTTCAAATTAGCTAAGCTTCTCTCGAAGTTTGGTCCCATCACATTATCCAGCATAGATCCAAGTAATCGCATAAAAGGGTTCCATCCTACATTTTTGTAGTGCACCCACTCTACGGTTGTGTGGGTATCATCATTGCTCTTCGTTTTTATATAACCAGAAAAAGAGGTCTCCCCTTTGTTCCATTCCAACAAAAAATTAATTTTCTCTGGTTCGGAAATTGTTTCAAAAGTGAGGGACGCATCCTCGGAATGATCACCATTCCATTTTAGCTTAGCGCCCTCACCTGCCGTTTTACCAGGGTAGGTGTAGACCATAGTAGAATCAGATTCTTTCCAAATAGTCCATTCTTCCCAATTTTTTAAGTCATAAAGGTAATCAAATGCGTAACTTTGTGGAACATTTATTTTGATAGTTCTAGTAATAGATATATCACCCGGAAGGGTCATGGCATAGACCATAACAGCTAGAACGAGAGCAGCAACTATTGCTAATAATATTTTTAAGTATTTCATATTTTAAACAAACGGATTGTAGATTCGTACATATATATAAACCAAATTAAGTTTTTAAAATTATGATAAAAAATATATTTTTATATTCGGTAGTAAGTTTTTTCATTTTTAACGTCGGATATAGTCAAACTACAACAGAAAGAAAATTGAGTTTAGCACAATCTTACGAGCAAGCGGGGCAATTAGACAACGCAATAAGGATATACGAAGAAGTATATGTCCAAGACAAAGGATACCTGCAGGCATTCCATGGATTGATTCGCAGCTACAAATTGAAGAATATGAACGCCAAGCTATTAGAATTGCTAGAAGATAGAATACAGTTCGACAAAAAAGCTGTCAACTATATACTGCTAGGTGAAGCAAGATGGAACGCAGGAAAGTCATCGGAAGCCGATGAAGCATGGGAGAACGCACAAAAAGCAGAGCCGAAGAATCAGTTTATGTATTCTGATTTGGCAGATGTGCAATCGAGATTACAACTCTACAATAAAGCAATTAACACATATATAACAGCCCGTAAGAATGTATCTACTAATAATGGATTAACTCTATTTACTGAAGAGTTGAGTAAGTTGTATATAGCCGTTGGTGATACTAAAGGGGCAATCAATGAGTCTCTTAAATTGCTAATGGAAGCTGGTGCTTTGCCAGCAGTAGAGGCTAGAATCTACGCCCTAATGCAAGATGATGACAATCTGAAAATAATCGATGACACGCTGAACGATTTTATTGATAAAAACAGCTCGAACTATATGGCTAATGAGCTATATAGCTGGTATCAATCTAATCTGGGTAATCACGAAAAAGCACTTGAATATACTATAAAAGCAGATGATATATCCAATCAAGAAGGTCGATTGATAATCACTTATGGTGGTAATGCGGAACAAGCAGGCAATACAGATATAGCGCTAGAAGCTTATCAATACATAATAGACCAGGGTAAAAGTAATAAGTTCTTCACCTCAGCTATTTATAGCTACACCAGAACACTAGAAGCTAAGATGATGTTCGATAAGAACCTATCGAAAGACAATATACAGCAAATAATAAAAAGATATAGAACGATAACTGAAGAATTCCCCAAAAGTACTACGGCTGCTGACGCTTACCTAGAAATAGCACGTTTGCAGAAAGATAGATTACACGACTATAAGAAATCAGAAGAAACACTTTTCGAGTTGACTAAGGAAATACCTGGAGCACCCCAAGCTGGAACGGCTATGGTTGAGTTATCTGAAATATTTATTAGCCGTGGCGATTTGGTAGAAGCAAAGTCATTTTTAGAAACTGCAAAGGCAAGGTATGCTAGATCAAATCGTGATTTATCAGAAATAGTTGGGTATAGACAAGCTCTGATAGAATATTACACAGGCAATTTGGATAGCGCTGAGGCATTATTCCTAGTTCTATCAGAAGTTAAAGACAATGATATAGCCAATGATGTATTGGAGAAAAGTTCAATTATCTCCGATAAGTACAAGGAAGAAGACAAAGTGAAAGTATTCGCTGCGGCAGAATACGATATTATAAGATTAGATACAGTAAGTGCAATCACAAAGTACGAATCTATAATAAATGAGCTTCGCAATTTCGATACTGAAATTTGGCAACGCTCACATCTGATATTATCGGACATATATATGGCTCGTAATAATGTACAGAAAGCCGACTTCTATTTAGAAGAGTTCATAAAGAACTTACCTGATGGTGTTCATACAGATAAAGCATTATTCAAATTGGCTACGAACAAAGTTGTAGCGGGTGAAAATAGTAAGGCAATAGACTTATATTCGAAAATACTTATCAATTTCCCTAACTCTATTTACTTAGATCAAGCTCGGTTAAAGATAAGAGAGTTAAGGGGTGAATCTTAATAGTGTAATGCTATTGTGAAATAGCGAATGTAGCTGCAATAACAGCGGCAGTCTCTGTTCTCAGGCGATTATCGCTAATACGCCAGTTGTATTTCGCCTTATTTTTTAGTCTTTCTATTTCCTCTGGTGAGAAACCACCTTCAGGGCCGATAAGAATAATAGCACGCTTTTCAGTAAGAGTATAGTCAGTATTACCAGCGTAATCCGTAGTTATAATAGCTCCTTTCTGATTTTTCATAAAATCTTCGAGTTTCATCGGCTCATTCACTTTAGGTAGAACAGCTCTTCGTGATTGCTTCATAGCTGCAATCGCTTTTTTAGTAAATCTTTCACTTTTAAAATTCTTACGTTGAGTGTGCTTTGTAATTAATGGTTGGAATTCAGAAACACCTATTTCGGTACATTTCTCTACTAGGTATTCCATTCTCTCTTTGTCTAATATCATACCAAATGCAACAGTAATATATTTAGGAGGAAAAGCCTCTGCTCTTCCAAATATATTCAAGAATGCATGTTTATCTTTGAATCGGATTTCACAAAGGCATTCAAGCCCTTCCCCGTTCACTGCAAGCACTTGGTCGCCAGATTTTAGTCTTAGCGCCTTAACATGTTGCTCTTCGTGCTGTGGGACTTCTATAGTGTCGTGTTCAACCGTTAGTTCTGGTATGTATATACATTCCATATTTGCACCTTTTTTTATTTCAAAGATACGGAAGATTTACAAATTCAAGTATTATTTAGCCAATTCATTATTAATTGTCTTTATAAAATCAGAATTGTCAGGGTGAGGTCTACTAACTATTTTCCCATCTTTACCTATCAAATAGCTTGTAGGTGTGCCAACTAGATTATAGTGATTAGCAATTGAACTAGTTAAAGTATTTCCATCATATATATTAATCCACTCATCCATACTGAATTTGGTTAAGAATTCTTTCACTTTAGTTTGAGAAACATTGAGTGATCTATCTGTTGTAATAGTAATTACTATAAAATCATCATTGTCGATTGTATTATATGCACTAACTAATGACGGAATTGACTCTATACAAAAGTGACACCCCGTTCTCCAAAACTCTAAAAAAACAACCTTACCACGTAAATCAGAAAGTGAAAACTCATTTTCATTTTTCTCATTTATTAGAAAATCAGGGGGGAAATCTCCAGGTTTTAAATATGAATCTGATGATTGCCCCAAAACTCGGATATTAGAGTATAAACCAGATGCGACTTGAATTTCTTCATAGACTTTCTTTGGAGTTTCTTCCTCAGGTACTACGGTATTATCTTTAGTACAGGATACTAAAAGTATTGATATAAATATTGTTATTAAAGCACTTTTCATGTTATTTATCCGTTTTGTTTCTTTAATAGACAAACGAAAACTATATTTGTTACATTTAGTATGTAGATATTATGTTAGAATGTCTTTAGTTATACAATTACATAGATGGAGAGAAATGGGCGATTTAGATTTAAAAATGATTGGTGGCGAGTTGTGGCACATATTATTGCTCGCAGTATATGCAGTTATTGCGTTAGTGGTTGGATTCTGGCTAGTAGGTAGATTAGTTAAGATACTAGATAAGCTATTAGACAGCAAAGATATTGATATTTCACTTCACAAATTCCTACTTACACTTGTGAGAATTGGATTGAAAGTATTAGTTCTAATCTCAGTAGCAGGCTTAGTTGGGATTCCTACTACTTCATTCATTGCAATTATAGGTGCAGCTGGTTTAGCTATTGGTTTAGCTCTACAAGGTTCACTGGCTAACTTTGCTGGTGGTGTACTTATACTATTCTTAAAGCCATTCAAAGTTGGTGATTTCATTGAGGGTGCCGGACATACCGGTATTGTAGAGGAAATCAGTATTTTTTACACTAACTTAACTACACCAAAAAATCAAGCTATAGTAATACCCAACGCTCAACTTTCTAATAATAGCATTGTTAATTACTCAACAAAACCAATTAGAAGATTGGATTTAGTTTTTGGCATAGATTATAGTGATGATATCGATCAAGCAAAAGAAGTTTTAAGAAAAATAATCTCTTCAGAGACAAGAGTTCTAGATGAACCTGCATTTATGATAGGTGTAGATGCACTAGGAGATAATTCGGTTAATTTGGTTACAAAATCTTGGTGCAAGAACGAAGATTATTGGAATCTAAACTATGAATTAATAGAGAAAGTGAAAAAAGAATTTGATGCGAATGGAATATCATTCCCATTCCCTCAACGAGATTTACATATAATAAAAGATTAAATTATCAGGAATTAAATTAGATGAACGAAAGAATTTTTTCAGAAGTAAGCACTAGCGGAAGCTTGATGCAAAGAGATAAAATAGAAGAAAAGTACAAGTGGAATCTAAAAGATATATACGAAACTGAAGCCCTCTGGGACGAGGATTTCAATTATATCAAAACTAAGATAGATGAGTATAAGAACTACGAAGGAACAATCGGTAAGTCAGCAGACTCGTTGTTAGCTTTGTTGCAATTTGACGAAGAAGTAGGAATCAAATATGACCGACTACACTTATATTCATTCCTTGCAAAAGACCTGGATTTGGCTGATACTAAGTATCAATCAATGGCTGGTAGATTGCAAGACCTCGGTTCTAAGTTAGGCAGTGCCGGCTCATTCATCAGACCTGAGTTAATTGAGATTGGGAAAGAAAAAATAGTTAAATTCCTAGCTGATAAAAAAGAACTAGCTCACTACGTGCATTATTTTGACAATATGTTCCGTACGGCTGAGCATTCACTAGACAAAGATAAAGAAGAAATCCTATCAATGACTGTCCAGATGCGACAAACTGCATATCAGACATTTAGCTATTTCAAAAATGCTGATATAAAGTACCCAACTACGAAAGACAGCGATGGGAACGATGTAGAGATTAGTGATGGTCGTTATTACTCTGCCCTATTCAACAAAGATAGAGCTTACAGAGAGAGAGTTTACAAAGGGTATTATGAACCTATGATAGAGCATAGAAATATGCTTTCTTCTCTATTCAATGGTAGCATTCATGCTAATATATTTACTGCAAAAGTAAGAAAGTTCAAATCAACTAGAGAAGCGGCATTAAAACCGAATAATATTCCTTTAGAAGTGTACGATAATCTTGTAAAAGCTGTAAACGACAACCTAGCACCACTACACAGATGGGCAGCAATCAAGAAAAGAGTGTTGGGAGTTGATAAGCTGCACCCTTATGATAGTTATGTTTCTATTTTCGATTCGGATGATACTAAGTATAGCTATAACGAAGGAGTTAAGATAGTTAGAGAATCTCTATTACCACTGGGTGAAGAGTATTTGACTGCTCTCGATAAGGCATTCGACAACCGTTGGATAGATGTATATGAGACTAAAGGTAAGCGCGGCGGAGCATATTCATCTGGTACTAGTTACGGAGTTCACCCCTATGTGCTACTGAACTGGAATCATCAGATGAATGATGTATCAACACTGACGCACGAGATGGGTCATAATATGCACTCTTATTTCACTGAAAAATACCAACCCTATGTATATGCAGATTATCCTATATTCCTAGCAGAAGTAGCATCTATCACAAATGAAGCGATGCTAATGGATTATCTGATAGCAAATAGCAAAAGCAAGCTAGAGAAACTGAACCTAATAGAAATGTATTTGAATAAGATAGTAACTACATTCTACAGACAAACTAGATTCGCCGAGTACGAGCAGTTGGTACACGAGAAAACTGAAGCCGGAGAATCGCTAACTCCTGATGATTTGTGTAAACTATATTCTGAAATGTATCAGAAGTATTGGGGACCCGATATGGAAGTAGATGACGAAGAGTCATACACTTGGGCTAGAGTACCTCACTTCTACTATGGTTTCTATGTATTCCAATATGCGACTGGATTGGCTGCGGCTGAGCTAGTAGCGAAGAATGTGAAGGACAAAGGTCAAGAAGGAGTTGATAGTTTGATGCAATTCCTGAAAGCTGGAAAGTCTAAATATGCAATAGATGTACTGAAAGACGCTGGTGTGGATATGACTAAGCCAGAACCAGTAAAAGCAGTAATCGACACTATGAATAGATTATTAGATGAGCTGGAAGCTGAGTTATAAAAATTGATGATATTCCCCTCTTTAAGCGTAGCGAAAGAGGGGTGGATCACGCCAAAGGCGTGAGACGGGGTGTTTATAATACTCTTTTTAAACAGCCGAAGTAGAAAAATATATTCTCTAGGCTGTTTTTTTATACCTAAAATAAATACTCAGTTTAAATAAAGAATTTCTTAAATTGGTTGTATATAAATGATGTGCTTAATAAATGAAAATGACCATTTCGCAGTTTTATAACTATATATTCTATATTACACTAAGAGGAATGAACTGGTTGTCCAACAACTTCATAATCACACCTCTAATATGGATAATGAAACTTTTACCGATTCCTGAAAAAAGAATTAAGCTTGTTGAAAAATGGCATTTAATCCCGCAAAACAATCCAGATAAAAATGGAGAAGCAGGCGGGGCGTATAGATGGATGTTATGGAGTTTAACTTGGGTTATTATATTATTGATGACACCGCTTAAAATACTTTTTGGACTAAATTTAATTGCTATTCTCATAGTTTCTGGATTAACCTCAATAATCTTCAACGAGACTTTATTATGGAGAAAGGATAATTATAAAACACACTTTAAAAAATTCAATAAGCAACAAATTCCCAAATTATTGATATACGTGACAACAATTTTTCACCTTATCCCATTCATCTGTATAGGTCTTCTGATAAAACTCGATTACTAAGTACAACTAAGTGTATAAAACAAAGTTGCTAAACCCCACTACACTTCATACACTAGACCGTCTTATCTAAAACAACCCCTCTTCCCTATTATCAAACTTGATAAGTAAGAAGCCTATCAGTAGAATTTTTGACAAATCACTAAATTTCTTTAGATTGACGAAATGTAAACTTATATAGAAACTAATTTTATTTATTATGGATGACGAACGAATATTAACTAAACATCCTCAAGGGAAATCTGGTGTTAATATACTCAAAAAAAAGTATGATATTATAAAAGATTTCATTTTACGAACACTAGTTGAACATAATGAGATATCTTTTAGTGAATTATCTGATTTAGCAGAAGAAAACCTTGGTAAAACTTTTGATGGAAAAGTCCTATGGTATGTTGTTTCGGTTAAACTTGATTTAGAAGCGAGGGAATTAATAGAAAGAGTACCCAAGACTAGTCCACATAGATTAAGATTGAAATAAATCATAAGCGATCATTCCCTTCTTTAAACGGCTCACGCCAAAGATGTGAGTGGACTCGCCCCATCGGGGCGTTATATCTGTAGCTATTAACTTGTACAATCTAACAAAGCCCCAGCGGGGCTACATAATATATTTAGAAAGAGTTGAAGATTAATAGTATGTTTTTTAATATTTTACCCCTACGGGGCTTACAGGTGTTGTGGATTGCTTTGGCTACAGATATTTCGCCACTATGTGGCTAATCGGATATTTTGCTAAAAACACTAAAACAACCCCTCTTCCCTATTATCAAACTTGATAAGAAAACTATTTCGATGAATCCGGCACTTACCGGATTTTTTTATAGCAGAAAAGTGGGATTTAGTGCCATAGCCCTTGTGTTTATCGAATCCATATTCGGGGAATTCGGCATGATATTCTTTCATCATCCTGTCCCTAGTTACTTTCGCTATAATCGAAGCGGCAGCAATAGAGAAGGACTTTGAGTCGCCTTTTACTATTGTTAGGAATGATTGGTATTTACTAGATTTGAATCGGTTGCCGTCTATTAGTAGCATATTGGGCTGTGCAGATAATTTACTGACAGCTAGTTCCATTGCCAAATAAGTAGCGTTTAGTATATTGATTTCATCAATTTTTGCTTCATCAACTATGCCTATACCATAAGATATTCTTTTGTCTGAAGTAATCTGATCAAACAGCTCGTCTCTTATCTTTTCTGCTAATTTCTTGGAATCGGTCAGCTTTGGTATTTCAAATTGTTCGTGGAATATAACAGCGGCAGCGACTACTGGCCCAGCTAGTGGACCTCTACCAGCTTCATCTACCCCAGCTATTATTGGGTAATTATTTATATATAAGTTTTCGTAGTCGAAGTTTGGGGTGGTCATGGGGTTTTCTTCAATTGCTTGATTTCTTCTATTAGACCTAAAGCTTTTTCTCTATTTAAAACTCTATTATAGATTTCCAAACTCCCTTCAAATACAAAGTTTATGAATTTAATATCTGGCAATTCTGTCAAGGTAAATGTGGTTGTAATTAAATATTCAAGAGGTTCTATTCTATCATATAATTTTTTGTATTTAAACTGTACTATATTAATGTTTAATGTATCATTCGAAGAAATATAAGAATAAATAGTTTTATTTGGATCAGTACTCTTGTTAACCATGTCAATAAACATTTGAGGGTATAATGTATCTATGATAACATCTTCTCTAATTAATGTATCATTCATACGGTCATATTCCCAAAGTGGTATACAGCAAAAAGTATATGATACCACTGGATTGCATACAGTTACCCTTATAAGGTCATCTGGGTCAAACTTAGTTTGACTTTGTAACACATTAGAGGCAAAAATCAGTAAAGCTATTGTCAATAATAATTCTCTTATGTGGGTTATAATTACCATCCTAATCAATCAATCTCAAGAATTCTTGTCTTAGGTTTAGGTCAGAGAGCAGTCGTCCTCGCATAACGGAAGTCACCATTTCCGAATGGCTCTCATCAGCAGATACACCACGAGCAATCATGCAATAGTGCTTTGCTCTTATTACAACACCTAGTGCTTTGGGCTCTAGTAGGTCTTGTAGGAAATCGACAATTTGCTCGCCGAGTTCTTCTTGAATTTGGGCTCTTTTTGCAAAGTATTCCGTTACTCTTGTAAGCTTTGATAGACCAATTACTTTATCTTTGGGTATATACCCAATAGCAGCATATCCAGAAATTGGTTGCCAGTGGTGCGAACAAAGCGACATCACTTTTATCCCTTTGGATATTACCAGGTCGTTCACTTTAGAGCGATTTGGGAATACAGTTAGCTTCGGTGGTTTGTTGAATCTACCTTCTAGTAATTCATTGACGTACATTTTCGCCATTCTCTCTGGTGTGTCAGTTGAGTTTGGGTCATTTGGGTCTATTTTTAATATCTGTTGTATTTCTCTAAACTTCTGTTCTAACCGCATACGCATTTCTAATAATTCTTCTTTCGAAAGCTCTTGATTTGCATTAGCATCAAAACTCGGTATTTCGTCGAATAGTCTATTACTCATTTTCGAACCTCTTTATCTCTATTGGCTCGCCGAAGTATTCCACCCATGAGTTAGGTGTTTCATATAGTTTTAGCTTATATAGCTCCCCGTCTGCAATATGTGGCTTTATCACATCCCATATCAGTACAGAGATATTCTCAACTGTAGGTATAACACCTTTTAGAAAATCCACATCTACATTCAAATGTTTATGATCTAAATGTATAAGTACGTTTTTAACTAGTATATCTTTCAACTTTTTAAGGTCTATAACGTATCCTGTATTAGGGTTAGGTTTACCCTTTACAGTAACTTCTAATACATAGTTATGACCGTGTCCGTTCGGGTTATTGCATTTATCATATACTTCTTGATTCTTTGCAAAATCCCATTCAGGGTTGAACAATCTATGAGAAGCACTGAAATCTACACTTTTGGTAATAAACAACATTTTTAAATCCTAAATTGAATTTTTACAGTATTACGGTATTATGCCTGTAATATTTGTAAATTTGAATAACAAATTAAACAAAGTTACGAAAAATGAAAAAGATATTATTTATTCTTATAGCATCACTATTATATAGTTGCTCATCGGTTAGTGAAAAGAAAAGCGAATTAAACACTGAATTCAAGAAACTACGCAGCATAACCCCAGCAAATCTGGAGTTCTCAGGTAAAGTAGATATTGATATGAATGGTCAAAGTCTGAGTTTGAATACAGACATATATTCAGCTGCGAGCGATTCTGTACTTATGATACTTAAAGCATTTATGGGAATCCCAGCAGCAAAAGTATATGCTAATCCATTATCGTTTATGGCTTACAATGCATTAGAAAACAAGGCATTCTATGGCGAACCAACAAAAGAGAACATGGTGAAAGCTATGCGATTTGGTTTTTCTTATAATGATATGATAGCCCTACTTAGAAATGAGCCGAACTTCGATTTAGATTATAAAATCAACAAAGAAGGCACTAACGAGAAAGAAATACTTTACTATAGATACTTCAAAGATGAGTTCATAGAGTATATCAAGTATAATATAAAGGATAATTATATAACTCAATATCAACAGAAATCATCTGATAATACTCTTCTTTTGAATGTTTTTTTCGAAGAGCCCAAAATGGTAGGCAAACGAAATATGCCTCATAAAGTAACGGCTCTGATACCAGAGACAGAAGGAAGCGTAAAGTTCAGATTTGATGAGATAAAATCAATAGATAAATTTGAGAAAGGATTTAATTTTTCAATTCCAAGTAACGTCACGAAAATAAAGCTATAAACCATTGTCAATAGATACATTACAGAAGAACAATGTATTAATACTATTTATAGTACTGATAGTCTGTTGCCTATCTGGAACTAATGCCCTTGCACAAGATCAAGACAGCAGTAAAGTTGTCATTGATTCTACAATCACGGATAGTACAGCAGACGAGTTATATTTGGATATAGATTCTGATTTGGAAAAAAGGGTAATATACTCAGCCAAAGATAGTGCTGTATTTATGCCAAGTCGGAATATGCTTCGCCTTAGAGGAGGAGCCAAAGTTGACTATGGAACTGATAAATTAGAAGCTGAGGTTATTCTATTCGATTTGGGTAAATCTAATCTAGAGGCCTATGCTATACAAGATAGCAACGGTACATACTACGGATTCCCAAAATATAATCAGCAAGAGAACGAGTATTTCGCAAAACAACTAACTTTTAATTTCAAGACCAAAAAGGGTATAATAAGCTCTGGAGAGACGGAGATAACCGAGGGCTTTTACTTCGGTGAGAGAATAAAGAGAATCAATGAGACTGATATTTTCATAGAGAATGGTTTCTACACTACGTGTGATGCACCTCATCCCCACTATTATTTCGGTTCTCCTGAAATGAAAATAGTGAATAAAGAAAAAGTCCTAATCGACCCACTTATCTTCTATGTAGAAGATATTCCAGTATTCATTTATCCATTCGGTATTTTCTTCCCTAATAAAGGTGGTAGGCAATCTGGGCTGATGGTCCCATCATTTGCTTTCTCAGCTGGTAGAGGAGTTATATTTGACGATTTAGGATTCTATTGGGCGGCATCGGAGTTCTGGGATATGCAATTCACGACTGATTTCTACTCTAAAGGAGGATATCTATTAGGAACTGCTGGGAGATGGAATGTAAAAGATCAATATTCAGGAAGTGCGAGCTTTGAATATGGAAAGACTAGATTTAATACTGACGATGAGTATTTAACAGCTTGGAAATTCACATTAGATCACAGGCAAAACTTAACTCCTTATCAGAATATTAGTGCAAACTTGAACTTCTCGTCTTCTGATTTCAATAGAAATACCTCTGCTAATATAAATCAGAGGATAACTCAAACCATCACCTCGAACGCATCATATAGTATGGCTTTCGACAATGGTTCTAACTTATCTGCAGGGTACAATAGAGAACAGAATATAATAACTGACGAGCAAACACAGAACATCCCCGTTACTTATAGTATTCCGAACTTAACTCTATTCAAACTCTTCGACAAAGATGTTACTTTCAGAAATTCTTCTAGACTGAACTATACTCAGCAGACTAGACAAAACATAGATTTGGGACTAGAGATACCCGACACTACTTTCAGAAGTGAAGAAAGAAAATATTTGAGTCATTCCCCTTCTATTACCTTCAGTTTACCTAGACTATTTCATTTCAATATTACTCCGAGTTTCAATTTTGGAGTAAATAATTATTTCAGAAAAATGACTCGTTCGTATAATAGTGAGGCCGAAGAAATAGAGCAAGATTTCGAACAAGGGTTCTTCTCAGAGTACTACTATAACTACGGTGTAAGTGCACAGACTCGGCTATACGGCATGCTAAATATTGGTGAGTCTGGACTTAAGGCTCTTCGTCATACTTTCGAACCAACTATAAGTTATAGAATCAATCCAGACTTTTCTGACCAAAGCTATGATTTTTATGGCACGTATTATGATACTAAATTAGAAAGAGAGATCACTTATAGTAAATTCGATGCGGACGGTGGAAGCCACGCATCATCAAATTTGCAACAGAATATTGGCATAAATTTGGTGAATAGATTTGAAGCGAAAGTTTCAGGTGACTCTTTAGATAAAAATTTGGAACTATTGCAGTTCAACTTGAATACGAATTATAACGTAGCTGCTGATTCACTTAATTGGAGTGATATTAATACATCATTCAGAACGCCAGCAGTTAGTTTTGTTAGTTTTTCAGGTAATGCGAACTTCACACTATATGATGAAGCAGACATAAAAAATGCCGCTAATGAGAAAGTAGGTGTAGAAAAAATTAACAAATTTTTATTTGAAAATAATAAAGGATTAGTTAGATTAACAAATCTTAATCTATCATTAAGCACAAGTTTTGATTCTGATGGGATAAAAGTTGCTGATAGTTTTGGTGAAGATAATGATATCGTTGACTCTACGGAGACTACAAGTTCTTTAGGTGATAGATTTTCAAGGAGAATGAACCTCAACGAAGAAGACAGAGATTTATTCGGAGAGTGTAATGCTGGCTATCAGCCGATTAGTGTACCTTGGTCAGTTACTTTAGGATTAAACTTCAGATATTCGCAACCTTTTGAGGAAAGAATAGACAGAAGTGTTAACCTAAATTTAGGAATTAGATTCCAACTGACCGAGACATGGAAATTTGACGCAAACGGTCTATACGATTTGATAGACCAAAAATTAGAAAATACAAGTGTTAATATAACAAAGGATATGCACTGCTGGGATTTATCAGTTAGGTGGTATCCGACAGGGATAAACCAAGGGTTTTACCTGAGATTTGGAATAAAGGCATCACAGTTACAAGATTTAAAATTGGAAAAGCGTGATGACCCAATATATAGATAAATATGAAAAACATATTAGTCATAGAAGACGAAGAATTTGTAAGAGAGACCATATCCGACATGCTCGAGATAGAGGGCTATATACCTATTCTTGCGAAAAATGGTGAAGCTGGACTTGAGTGCCTAACTCAAATCAAGCCAGACCTAATCCTATGTGATATTAATATGCCAGTTATGGATGGATACGAAGTCTTAGAAAGATTGAAGTCCACCGAAAGCCTATCAAATATACCATTTATATTCCTAACAGCAAAAGCAAGCAACGATGATATGCGTCGTGGTATGGAGCTCGGTGCAGATGATTATATATTCAAGCCGTTCAAAGCAAGAGACCTACTGAATGCAATCAGTACCAGGTTAGAAGTATATGACAGAAGCAAGGTAATGACTGAGACGAAGTTAGATGAACTTAGATTACAGTTAGCTTCATCTCTACCACACGAATTTAGAACTCCACTTAATGTAATATTGGCTACATCTCAATTCCTTCATAAGAAAATGGATATGATGGAAAAGACAGAGATTAAGGATATGATTTACAATATAGTCAATTCTGGTAATAGACTTAGTAAATTGATTTCTAACTATCTTGTTTATACTAACCTACTATTGAACAAAGAAGAACTAGATTTCAAAGATAAAGTCTTTACTAATTACACAATAGACCCTGAAGATATGATTGAGAATTCATTCTTGAGAATGGCTTCTGAATTTGAGCGAATGGATGATGTAGAGATTGATTGTGTACCAGCAGTTATAGATGTTTATCCTGAATACTTCTTGAAAATAGCAGATGAGTTAGCATCTAATGCATTTAAGTTCTCTAAAGATGGAACTAAGATAACTGTAAGCACTACTATAGATGGCGAGTTCTATGTGATGATAGTTAAAGACAGGGGTATTGGGTTTGACCTAACTAAGTTAGATGAGATCGGGGGGTTCAAGCAGTTCGGCCGTAAGCAAATGGAACAGCAAGGAATGGGTCTTGGCTTAGCAATAGTAAAACTTGTATGTCAGAGATTCCATTTATATATAAAAATAGATTCTGTGCCAAACGAAGGAACTACATTTACTCTAAAATTCCCCATTAAAAAAGAGAGTGTCTAAAGCCATAAGATTCTTCGGATCAAACGCTTTTTTTACATTCTGCATTCCTCTTATTTCATCATCAGTAAACATATATTTCATATATGGTCTTTTGATTTTTCCAATACCGTGCTCCGCAGAGATTGTCCCATCTAACTCTATTGCTAACTTCATCATATCGTGATAAAAATTCTCTGCTTTTACTTTATCTTCATTGCTCTTCACGAATAAATTTGCATGCAAATGACAATCACCTAGATGCCCGAATACTACATAATCTAATCCCATTGAATTCAACTGAGAGTACATCTCATGATAGTATGAACGGAATGAAGCTGCAGGAACTGCAGTATCTGTATATATTTTTTGTTGTCCATATTTTGTGAGCAATTCATTAACTGATAAAGGTAAATCGTGGCGGAACTTCGTTATTTTATCTCGTTCATTATCGGTCATTGCAACCCAAGTCATATCTACCAAATCTGTATGCTCTAGCGTCAGCTCATAGAGAGCTAGTGTATCATCCTCTAACATTATAGAATTAGTCTCAAATTCTACCCATACAGCACCCATTGCATCCGTAGGCAAATCACTATGATGTTCCGATAATAACTTCAGTGAGTTGTGGTCGAAGTACTCTATTAATCTTGGCTTAAGATGGCGTGGATTATCATTTCTCAGATACTCTGCAAAATTCAATAGATTATTGTAATCATCGAAGAATACGATTGCTGAAAGCACTTCCTCTACTTGATAGAGTAAATCAAGTCCTACTTTCTTGACTACCCCAAGTGTGCCCTCGCTACCTATAAATAGGTCAATCATATCCATATCTGGTCTTAGGTAATAGCCAGCCGCATTCTTAGTAGATTTTGGTACATTTATATTCGGAATATGGAATTTTATCGAATTACCATTAATGGTACGTATTTCAGCTTCATTACCATTAGCTAAGCTCTGCCCTCTTTTCAGGTGCAATTCATCACCATCGGGCAGAACAATTTCCAAATAATTAACGAAACTTCGAGTAGGGCCGTACTTGAATGTCTTTGCCCCCGATGCATTATTAGCTACATTCCCACCTATTGTACTCCACGTCTCTGTCGGATTTGATGGGTACATCAGATTATGCTGTTTTAGTTCATCATGGAAAGTCTGCAACCTAACACCAGGTTCTAGAAGAGCCGTTTTATTAGCTACATCAATCGATATAATTTTATCCAATCTCTCAGTGGAAATCAAAACTCCTGAAAGTGGCACTCCCCCTCCAGTCAGTCCAGTTCTTGCCGCTGAAATTGTGAATGGTGTATTAGTTGAGTATAGTTCCTTTACTAGAGGACCAATCTCATCCATGCTTTCTGGCAAAAATACTTTGTCTGCAATTCCTGTAAAGTTTGCAGCATCTCTCTCGTATTCTATTTTTCCATCTTGGTCTGTTATTCTTATCATACTAGTTATACATTCCTTCTATTTCAGATTTATATTTATCTAAAATAACATTCGTTTTCATACTCATCTTTGGAGTTAGTTCTCCAGTTTCTATCGAAAAAGGATTAGGTACGATTCTTATTTTTCTTACTCTTTCGTATTTGGCTAGAGAATCTTGATGTTCATTGATGTCTTTCATTACTAGATCGTTAATATCTTTACTTTTAACCAAATCATAGTTAGATTCAAAAGCAATTTTTCTTTCAATTGCTATACTTTTCAATATTTCAAAATTAGGTGAAATTATTGCCGTTAAATAATCTTTGTTTTCACCAAATATAGCAATATGATCAATATATTCACTCATTCTAATCATATCTTCTATTGGAGCTGGAGAGATATTCTTCCCACCACTTGTAACTATTATACATTTAATGCGGCCAGTTATTTTCAGACTACCAGTAGTAGTAAATTCACCTATATCACCAGTATGGAACCAATTATTATCATCAATACAACTCTTAGTAGCCATATCATCATGCCAATATCCCTTCATTACCGAATCACCTCTCACTAGTATCTCGCCTGTTTTGTCAATTTTCACTTCTACATTACTAACAGGCGGCCCAACTGTACCTATTTCCAAATTAGATGGTGTATTAGCGGACACAACTGGTGAACATTCTGTCAAACCGTATCCTTGCATTATTTTCAGCCCAATAGAATGGAAGAACTTCTGTACTTCAGGGTTCAGAGCAGAACCACCAGAAACAATATGCTTCAAACGCCCACCGAGTCTTTCTCTCATTTTGGAAAAGATTAGCTTGTCATAAACTAATAATTTTAACTTATCTTTTAATCGAATTTTTTCTACATCTATATACTTATTTGAAAGCTCAAGTGCCCTATATACCAAATCCCTTTTGGATTCAGTCTCATTATTCAGTGCATTTAATATTCTGCTTTTTACTGTTTCTAGCAACTTTGGAACAACTGTTATTATTCTTGGTTTCACTTCATTCAAATTACTCGATAAAGATTCAATAGACTGAGCTATAGTAACTACACCACCTGTAATTAGAAAAGTATAAATCACAGTTCGCTCAAATACATGGCACATTGGAAGGAATGATAGAAATTCATCAGTCGCATTTTTAATTCCAGTATCCCAAATTGAATAGACGTTTGTCAATATATTCTTATTAGTCAGCATCACACCTTTGGGATTACCAGTAGTACCCGACGTATATATAAGTGTAAGAATATCATCAATATCTACTAACTGTGAAGCGGTAATCAGTTGGCTTTTAAGGTTTTCATAATTATAGTTCTTCTCTGCTTGCTCTATCAATTTATTCATAGAGTATATATTATTGGGTATATCCTCCAAACCATCGTCCATAGTTATAATGTACTTCAGATGCTCGAGCTCATTTCTAACAGATAGAATATTATTCAGCTGTAGTTTATTCGAGACAATTATAATCTTAGCATCACAATCATTGAAAATATATTTTTGTTGTTCGGGGGTAAAACTAGGAAACGTAGGAACATTAATAATACCAATACTATTAGTAGCCAAATCTGCAATTAGGAATTCTATTCTATTCTCCGATATTATACCAACTCTATCTTTTGAGGCAATACCCAAATCTGTTAGTGCTTTATTGAAGCATATAACTTTGTTCAAAAATTCACCTTTTGACATAGTCTTTAGTTCGCTATCTTTATAGTATTGCAAGATTATCTCAGCGTTACTTTTCGTCCTAAGTGCATCGAAAAAACTAGTAAATATAGAGTTCGAATTCAAATTCATTTTCCACCTATATGAGGTATAAATATATAATTTTTGTAGTTTAAGATGATATAGATAAAAGAAATTAAATAAAATTTGGGAATTAAATGAAAAATTTATTCTTCGCACTCGCAATCACACTATTAGCAGCAGTAGGATTAGACGCTCAATGGGAAACGAAAGGAGACACAATTATTGTCCAAACTCTTTCTTACGATTCGATAACAACTCGATCAGGTACATGGGAATTCCCTCCTGCAGATAGCTACGAAAAAATACTGATGCACTATTCACTCAAATGCGACCCAAGAACTGCACAAGACGGATTTAATTGCGGGGAATGGGATTATCTTACTTATACTGTAGTTACTGATTCATCAGGTAAGTTTGACTCAACTTCATTTGCTGCACCAAATTTTTTAGTGCGAGGTACATCTCCCAACAAATATTACTTTACAACTGAACCATATAACTACAAAGAGAATGAGACAATATACAACACAAGTTTCGGTAGTAGTCTAACTAATCGAATAGAAGTTCCTTTCAATAGTGACGAGAACGGAGTCTTTGAAATAAAACCTACAAACGGAAAAGCATTCTTTGTTAATATGCTTTTCAGTAATTCAGAATTAGAGTCTTTCAGAAATGCACAAGGCGATATACACGCAATTAAGTTGAAATTCCTAAAAGATGTGAAAATCAAAAATTTCAGAATAAGATTGAAAAACACAACGGCTTCATTACCTAATGATGTATTAGCAGGCCAACAAGAAAGTTATCTATTCGATGTAGATATAAAAGCAGGCGATACGAAAGAGTTTGTATTATACTCTCCCTTCAAAGTTGAAAATGAAAACTTCCTTTCAATAGTTATAAGTGGAGAAGTAGAGCAAGGCACACTATCACTACAATCAAGGGATAACGAAGAATCAATAAAATCACGATACTTTTTCGGGGCGGAGAATTATATAAAATTCTCTGAAGGAAGCTATATAGACGTACCCAAAAAAGCATTTGCTGATTTGGATAAGGAAATAACAATTGCTTTTTGGCAAAATGGTGATAAGATAAAAATGCCACAAAACTCTTACGCATTCGAAGGAGTAAACGCACAGGGACAAAGAGTAGTCAACAGTCATCTACCTTGGAGCAACGGTCAAGTTTACTGGGATGCTGGTAATGCAGGTGGCAACTACGATAGGATATCCAAGCAAGCAACAGATCCCCGATTCAAGGGCGAATGGAATTATTGGACATTCACTAAGAATACAAATACTGGCGATATGAAAATCTATCTGAATGGTGCCGAGTGGCACACAGGTACTGCATTGACACGTGGATTTGACAAAATAGAATTATTCAAAATAGCATCGAATGCAACTGGTTACGGAAAATATGACGGGTCAATGGATAATTTTGCTGTATGGAACAGAGTTTTGACTGCGAATGAAGTTGAAGCTTCTATGCAAGATGATTACCAAACTAACAAAACTAAACCCCTTTGGGATGGACTTCTGTTCTATTATGATATGAATAATATAGTTGATAATAACATCCCTGATATAACAGGAAATGGTAATGACGGAACTGCTCATGGCTTTCCAGAAGTTAAAAGTATAGGTTCTGATAATACAATTGTAACTGACAATAATGAAGAGAAATTAAGACCCGTAGTAACCTTCGTAAAAGGTGAATTCAGCGATAAAGTAACTATAGATAAGAAAAAAGTAGAAGTAGTTAGAGAGTATCCAGTACCAATGGATGAAGTTTACATATATGACTACGATAGCCCAAATAAAGTAATCCCAGCTTCTGAGCTGAAGGTATTTTCTGATAAAATAAAAGTGCCGACTAAGACTTTGACAGTTTACCCTGCGAATAAACCATTCTACACTTATGGAGAATTTGGGACCGTTGTTGACTCCGTAGTTGCAGTGGCTACCGACTCTTTAATCAAGGATAATATAATGTATTATTCACCCGTAGTAGATTATGAAATTCATAGATTTATCACTCCTTATGGTATCAATTTAGATTTGGGACCTGACGGATTCACTTGGGTGGAAGATGTTTCTGATTTCGAGCCGTTACTGCATGGTAATGTCAATCTACGAGCAGGCAATCAACAAGAATTAATAGATTTGAAATTCTTATTTATAAAAGGTACACCACCACGGAATGTTAAAAGCGTTCAAACTCTTTGGAGTTCAGGTGGTACTTATGAGAATATAGTGAAGGGCAATAATATCTCTGAGATAGCAATTACTCCAAATAAAAATGCGACGATGTTCAAAGCAAAAACTAGAGCGAGTGGTCATGGATTTGCTGGCCCTGCCAACACGGACAACTGTTCAGAATTTTGCAAAAGAACACATAAATTATATGTTGGGCAAGGAGGGTTATTTGAGTGGGAAGGTTGGAAAGAATGTGGAGACAACCCAGTATTCCCACAAGGTGGTACGTGGCAAATAGATAGGTCAGATTGGTGTCCTGGGGCAACTGTTAATACTTATGACCACGAATTAACAACATTTGTTTCGCCGGGTGTCTCTACGGAGATGGACTATGAAATAGAGAATCCATCGCAGTTTGTCCCCTATGGTAATTATATATTTACTGGATATATGATAGGATATGGCAGCCCAAATTTTGTAAATGATGCATCTTTAGAAAGAATAATATCTCCATCTTTAGATCAAGAATATGGGAGATTAAATCCATCTTGTTCAGGACCAGTTATATTAATAAAAAATAATGGCTCCGAAGAATTGTCATCATTAAAAATAGAATACGGTGTGATAGGTAAAGATAATAATATTTTTAATTGGTCTGGCAAATTAGGATTTTTAGAAGAAACTATGATTACTTTACCACCTTTGGAAATAAATGATTTGAATGGTGGCACTGAGTATAGCTTTGAAGTTAGTATATCTGAACCTAACGGTAAAGATGATGAGTATTCTAGAAATGATTACGCTATGTCCAAATTTATTGGTGTTGATGTATTGGGCTCAGAAGTAATAATTAATCTGAAAACAAATAGGCAAGCAGAAGCTCAGTATAGAATGACACTGAAAAAAGCTTTTGGAGAAATCATAGAGCAAGTTAATCTAGGTAAATTCGAGAGTAATCAGACATATAATTTTACTAATAATTTGAGTAATGGTTGCTACGAATTATTATTCGAAAATGTAGAAGGATTTGGATTAGACTTATGGTGGATGCGAGAGCAATTAGGTACCGGATATATAAGTCTAAGTTCAGGGAACAGAACTGTAAGTTTCAATCCTGACTTTGGGAACTTTATCAAATACCAGTTCTCGGTAGGTGACCAACCAGATATAAAAGTATCTACTGACACTTTGAATTTCGGCGATTTACCAGTTGGTGAGAAACGAGAAAAATCAATTTTCATAAGCCCTAAAAATGCAAAAGGACTGAATTTGAAAAGTATTGAAATGGGTTTTGCTAGCTCAAAAGGTATAACCCTAGTAAGTCCTATTGTTCTGAGTAAGCCGATATATATACCAGAAGGCGAGAGACAAGAAATAGTATTCCAGTTCGAAGCAAAAGACGATAAACCGAAAACAGCTTCCGTCCTTCTAAAAACGGACTCAGAAAATGAGCCAACTTATAAAATAGTATTGAATGGTAATACAGGTATTTCATCTGTAAATAATAATTTTGATACTTACTATGGTGCTGTGATAGTAAGCAACGGTAAAGGTAAAGAAATTAGATTAACAAATAAGACTAATAAAACAATGACTACAAACATAGATTTATATGACATTAGTGGCAAGCTAGTCACAGGGTTATATTCTAATCTTACATTTACTGATTCTATAAATCTCCCATTAGATGTAACATCTTTAGAATCTGGTGTTTATTTAGTTCGTTTAAGTATAGGAAATAGCCATAAAGACCTGAAATTTATTAATATAAAATAAGGATAAAGTGTGTAATTTTACTTACAACAATTTATTTTCTAATTACATCTAAAATTAAAATGGTATTTTTTGCTCTTTTTTTTTTAATTTAGTAACGGAATAAAGAGTTTTTTCTTTAATTTAATAATAGAATTTGAAATTATTTTTAATTATATGGAGTTAATATTATGAGAACAAGAGTTTTAAATAATCTAGGCCTTGCATCAATTGTGATGTTTTGCCTATCTTTTTTAATGCCATCGAACACAATGGCACAGTACTATCCAGAAACAGCAATTATAATCGAACAACCTCATGATGTAATAGAGTGCGAAGGCTCATTGGATCAGTTTTTATTCGTAGTTGCAGCACCTTCTCAAAAGCAATATAAAATTGCATACAGATGGTGGAAAGACGGAAGAGTAATATCTGAATGGGTAGAAGATTTCGGACAAATTACTTTTGATACACTTAGATATAGATTAAGTGGTCTGTACAAAGCAGAGATGTTTGTCTTTGATCCAAATTATGAAGGTAGCACTAACGGTGGTTCTGGATGGCCTACCGGCACTAGCTATGAAGAAGCTAGAATTTCTCCTATCATATTTTCGGATGAAGCAAATCTTTATGCGCTTCAAAAACCAGAATTTATGAAAGACATTAATAGTGTTTTCACAAAAGAAGGTAAAGGGATTTCTTTGACATTTGATGCGCAGATATATGGTGAGCACAATATGGAAGATCCTACTTATTGGACTCAAATCCAATGGTTCCGTGATACTGTAGCTTTAACTGATAATGAAAGATACGAAGGTACACAGTCTTCAATTTTCAATATTGAAAACATAACCGCATCTGATTTTGCTTCTAACTATAGAGTTAGACTAATTGGAGAGTGTGGTGCTGTTTGGTCAAATTACTTTGCTATTAGTGAAGAACCGAATGCGGTTATCACTGTACCACCAATTGACGTAGAAGGTTGCGTAGGTGATGTAGTTCAACTTACTACTGAGGCGGAAGCATCAATACTAAATACTGATCTTGCTTACCAATGGTCTGTCGATGGTGTTGCAATTATAGACGAGGCAGGTAAATTCATGGGTGCTAATTCTCCTAACTTGAATGTTACTTTGAATTTGGCTTTAGCTTATAATGGTACAGAAGAGTTCACTTGTAAAGTTTGGCCTGTTGGCTATCCTGATAACGGTGCTATAAGCGATGCGGCTTTGATTACTTGGAAATCTGCTCCAACTATTACTTCTGATTTGAGTGCTGATTATTCAGCTAAAGAAGACGAAAAAGTAGAAATGTACATCACAGTTGTAGGCAATAACTTAACTTACACATGGACTAAAGACGGTGTTGATTTGAATAATGATAACGATTCATTAACTATCGATATGGTAGTAATGGATGATGCTGGCGAATATGTAGTAACTGTATCTAATGACTGTGGCGAGGTTACTTCT
>JBAYUQ010000026.1:0-38728 GCA_041675005.1 Kapaibacterium sp. (SeqCode) | reverse complement strand
CCTACAGTTTAGACGTCGAAATAGTTCACCTAAACTCCTCTTGGTTGTTCAGATATTTAACCTGATTAATAATCTACAAATTTAATTATTGTTAGAATGCTAATCTAATAGCGGCGTCGAAGTATGGCCGTCCTTAGTTGAAGACAGCCAGTTGTATTTGTTATAGTTTGGGTAATAAATGGATAAAAAATATATTTTATTTAATCTAACCAATATACTCCACCAACTTGTAATTTGGGAATAAGACCTAAAAACTCAGCTGAAATAATACCTACATCAACGCCAGCAGTTATTGATAAGTTCTCATTTATTGGGAATAATAGACCTCCCCTTAACTCTAAGGAAACTGCTACAGAAGGGAATAGATTACCACTCTTAGCTCCACCATCAAAATCTTTATATGTATAAACATCTTCTTGGTTTGAGTTTATCAAGTAAAGTCCAACTCCATATCCAAAGTAAGGAGTAAATTCATCAGGAGGATTCAAATAACGTACTCCACCAAATAGGACTTTAAACATTGACCCTGTCAACTTCATAGGAGTAAGTGTAACTAAATCATCATTAATACTAAGGAAATCATATTCCAATGATAAATTGTAGTATGTTCTTCTTTTAACTTTATAAAACAAATCAACGGCTAAACCAAAAGTACCATTGACGATAAATATTTTCTTTTTCGAATTATATTGATCTTGTTTTATTTTTTCAAATGGTAACACGACAGCAGACTTGTTTATTTTGAAACTTAGTCCAATATCAGACTGCTCAGCTTCACTATAATTAAATAGTGTTAAAAAAATTAGAATTGAGAATAGGTATTTCATTTACTTTAGTAATTTATATTTAACAATAAAATAATCATCTTCAAATATCAAAGTAACGAACTCATCATTCCCAATGGGAAATTGATAACCGGGTGAATATGATGGAACACCATCATTTTCAAACAAAGGAGTTTCTTTAACCAAATCTCCAGTCTTTATGTTATAAGTTGCTCTTTTTATTTCTTCTTCAGGCTCCGTTGTTGAATATATATATATCAACTCATCTCCTACAAGCGTGGGCTTTAAAGCGATTTGCGTTGGAAATTGACTTGTTGAACTTATTGAATTACCAAATATTCTATCGTCACTTATGATATCCCTATCCAAAAAGTTATTCCATCTGAAATTCAAGTCTTTATCAAGTGAAAACAAATTAATATCATTAAAATAGTATTCATATGAGCGACCACCATCACTATGTCGTGTAACGATTTTCTTACAGTTTTCTGCTAGAACAACATAACCACCATCAACTTCATAAATACGATTGATTCTATTAAATTTAAATTCATCTTCATTATTATTAAGCGTTTCACCCTCTTCCTCAGTCAACATTTTAGACTTCAATTCAAATTGTATTGTTTCGATATTCAAATCAACCACATAAAGACCAGAAATTGGCTCTAAGCCATTAGTACCATATTCCCCACTGTATCTCGAGATACCAAATAATTTTAAATTGTTCCCATGAATATTAATCTCATTAAAAGCTTTGAGGTAGTACTTTTCTTCGTCATATTCCATAGGAACTTCCTTAATAGTTTCTGTATATTTACCATCTGGAGTAATTCTATTGAATGATATATAGCGTATATTCAATTCCAAGTCAACCCAACTCATTAAAAAGTAAAAATTTGATTTATCATCTAAATAAGTATAATATATCGATAGAACACTTAAACCCTCAGTGGAATCTTTTAATAATACTAAATTTGTTTCAGGGCTACCTCCATAAGTATAATAGTTTGTCACCCTCGCATAGTATTTATATTCATCTCTTTCATAAATTTCATGAAAAATATTTTTTCTAGCGCTATCATTACTATTATATGTTATATAATAAGATCTATAATCTATTGATTCAATTTCTTTCTCTTCTAAACCATCAAGGAAGATTTTTTTATCGACTTCTTTTGTTGCATATTCCAAATCCTCTCCGTAATCTTCTATTTGAAATTCTTCTTCAAATATTGTAGTGTAATATATTCTAGATGATTCAGGCAAGTATGTATCTAGATTAATAACTGTTTCTCTAAAATACTTTCCATCAGGAGCTGGAGATAGAATGCTTTTGTATACAGTATTTACAAAGTATAGATATACTTTACCTTCGAACAAGTAAACATTTTGGAGAGCCTCATCGTCATTGATTACAAACTCTGACTTCTTTTCAGTAATATTTGTTTTAGAATTATATACATAAGTAATATAATCTTCATCATCTGTTATTAACACCAAGAACTCATTCTCGTTTATTCTTAATATAATTTTTGGTTTGTCATCAAATTCATAAGTATATAGAATTTCAGATGTGCCTTCTATTGGTTTCAAATCATCTGGTATCTCATACTCTTCTGAGTGTACATTACGAGTAATGAAAATGATTAGTATTATTAAGAAACGAATCATAAAGGTCTCCAAATTAAAATTGATTTAAAAGCAAAACAACCTTGTACTAACATTCACATAAGCAATATGTTAAAAGCTCAATAGTACTAAATCATAATTGAATGCCCAATAAATGATTTTAGGAATTAAGTTTATTTTTAATATACTCTTTTCATATTTATTTTACAACCCCCAACAAAAAAAAATGGTCGCCCTTACGGACAGCCATTCTACAAATAGAAATAGAATAAGACTATTTATTATTTCTTCGCACCTTCTTGGCACGGCTTAGCATATTTGTGATAACAAAAAGAAAAACCCAATCGGTGTGATTGGGTTTTGTGAAGTTATTATCTTTTTCTACGAGTGTGGGCGCTTTTACCGCCGCCACCGCTTCCGCCTTTCTTAGCAAAGCTACCGAATGGCTTTTTACCGCCGCCGCCGCTGCCGCTGCGTCTTTTGCCACGACTTCCGCCGCCGCCACTTCTACCGCCACCAGAAGAAAATCCTCTAGACTCAGTATCGTTAAGGTCTTTATCGCTATCCGATTTGATTTTCTCTAGCTCTATAACTAATAGTTTTTCAACTAATTCTTCTTTAGAAAGTCTGAAGAAAATATCAGTAGCTTTTTGGTTTAGTTTCTTAGAAACCTTACCTGCTGTGCCCTTATTAAGCACTTTCATGCACCAATCTTCTACTCTAATGTCAGCTATATCATTAGCATTTGGGATAAATGAACGATCGAATTCAATTCCTAATTGAGATTCCAATTTGTGTATCCTATGTTTTTCCCTTCCACTAATGAAAGCGAGTGATATACCTTTCTTTCCAGCTCTGGCAGTACGTCCACTACGGTGAGTATAGTACGAATTGTCATCTGGCAAGGTGTGGTGTATCACGTGAGTTAAATCGTTTACATCTATACCTCTAGCTGCCACATCGGTAGCTATTAGTACGTGTAACTCATGTTTTTTAAATCTACGCATAACTCTATCACGCTGTGCTTGCGAAAGATCACCGTGTAGTGCGTCTGCTTTGTAGTTTTGTCTTAGCAATAGTTCTGCTAGTTCTTGTGTTTCGTGTTTAGTTCTACAGAAGACAACGCCACGCATATCGGGGCTAATATCTAGAATTCTAGATAATGCTTCTGCTTTGTCAGAGCCTTTTACTAAGGCGTATTGATGTTCTATATCTACGTTAACTTGGTCTTGTGAGTTAATCCTAACTTCAGTAGGATTGTCCATATATTTGTTAACGATTTTCTTAATTTCCTTAGGCATAGTCGCAGAGAATAGCCAAGTAAGCTTTTCTTTGGGAGTATAACTAAGAATCAAATCCAAATCTTCTTTGAAGCCCATATTTAGCATTTCGTCTGCTTCGTCTAATACAAGGAAACGAACACTTTCTAAATTAACGGCTCTACGTTTGATAAGGTCTAATAACCGGCCTGGAGTAGCTATAATAGCATGCTGTGTTTTCTTAAGGGCTCTCATCTGATTAGTGATAGGAGCTCCACCGTACACTGCAAGTACGTTTAGCTTTTCCTGATATTTGCTATAAATATCCAACTGCTCGGCTATTTGCTGACCTAACTCACGAGTAGGTGCTAGTATTAGCGCTTGAGTTGCTTTCATAGCGGGGTCAATTCGCTCCAATAACGGTAATCCGAAAGCAGCAGTTTTACCTGTTCCAGTTTGTGCTAATCCGATGAAATCTTTGTCATCTTTTATTAGTTTGGGAATTGCTTGTATTTGGATATCTGTAGGAGTATCGAACCCGAGTTCATTGATGGCCTTCAGTAAGTTTTCCGAAAGACCAAGTTGCTTAAAATTTGTCAAAAAAGTACACTATGTAAAAATATTAAAAACAAAACTAAGAATAATTAAGATATTATGCTAATTAATAGTGTTTTATAGAGTTTATTGGGTTGTTAACAAGGTGTGCAAAGATTATAGATTTATTATAATTTATTGCTATTGACTGAATTACTAGTAATACAGTCAGCACACTGACGCAATTAATGGTAATTCAGTCAATAGAATCCAGATTTGTAATATTTCCCTGTCAAATATTGTATTGATTGTAGTAATTATGAGGGGCTTAGAAATATTATTTTCCAATATATTTGTTAGTTTATTCGTATATTTAAAAAAATAAAAAGTGTCTCTAATAGATTTTTATAATATTGAAAAGAATAACATTACATATATATAAGAAAAATAAGTTCCGGTCATTGTTCATGATTGGACTTTTGTTGTTCGTCTCCACTTCTACTTTCCCTTACTTCGGAGAGATGTTAGCAAGGGCTAATATATCTATTAACGAATTAAATGAAGAAGAGAATGAAACTCATAGTGGAAAAACAAAGAACAAAGTTGGTGCATATTATTCTATAGATGAACTTTATAAGTTTCTATCTGAACTTAACTCCCACTTGTCATCTATTACCTATAACCTCAAACAATATGCAGACTATATCCCTGAAGTTTGTACTCCTCCTCCCGAATATACACTAATACAATCAGTTTAATCAAAAGTAACGGTTTATTAAAAAATTGCGAATAGCTCTTATTTGGGTCTATTTCGTAGTAATTATTAATAAGTTTACCTTAGCTGGTAAGCGTATAGTTTGTGTATGGATATGAATTCAAATAAAGAAAAATTTTTAGATAATATAAAAAGTGATTTACCTGCAAGTATAGTAGTACTATTAGTTGCTATACCACTATGTTTGGGTATTGCACTTGCTTCGGGAGCACCACTATTCTCAGGTATTATATCTGGAATAGTTGGTGGCATAGTAGTAGGTGCTATTAGTAAATCGTCGTTAGGAGTTAGTGGTCCTGCCGCTGGTCTTGCTGTGATAGTATTAGTAGCTATCCAAGAGTTAGGTGCTTATGATATATTTTTACTTGCTGTAGTTATAGCAGGGATATTCCAGATTATTTTGGGTATTGCTAAAGCAGGAGTAATTGGGTACTATTTCCCAACATCTGTTATTAAAGGGATGTTATCAGGTATAGGAATTATTATAATTCTTAAACAAATTCCACACGCATTCGGATATGATGCAGATTTCGAAGGTGATTTGGGTTTTATACAATCCGATGGACAGAACACATTTAGTGAATTAATCAATATGGTTAACTATATTAATGAAGGGGCATTGATTATTGCAGCAGTTTCACTAGCTATTTTAATACTTTGGGATAGACCTTTTATCAAAAATATAAAGGCGTTAAAACTAGTTCAAGGACCTCTAGTCGCTGTAATAGTTGGTATTACACTCGGAATTATTTTCCAAGAAATACCAGGATTAGCATTATTGCCAAAACAATTAGTGAATATTCCAGTTGCAGAATCATTCAGTGGGTTTATTTCACAATTTACTTTACCAGATTTTAGTCAGTTGAATAATCCAGCAGTCTATTCAATTGCATTTACAATAGCCGTAGTTGCTAGCTTGGAAACACTACTGAGTGTAGAAGCAACAGACAAACTAGATCCACAGAAAAGAGTTACTCCTACGAATAGAGAGTTGACTGCACAAGGAGTAGGTAATATAGTTTCAGGAATGATAGGTGGATTACCAGTTACACAAGTAATCGTACGAAGCTCTGCTAATATCCAATCGGGGGGTAAAACAAAAGCGTCTGCCATTATGCATGGAGTTTTGCTACTATTTTGTGCCATTGCTATTCCAAACGTACTTAATTATATTCCACTTGCGAGTTTAGCAGCTATACTATTTGTAGTTGGTTACAAATTAGCAAAACCTGCCTTATTCATGCAAATGTATAAAAAAGGACTAAATGAGTTTTTACCTTTTGTTGTAACAATTATAGGTATTGTATTCACAGATTTACTGATAGGTATTGGACTTGGTATGTCAGTTGCAATAGTTCAAATACTCTGGAAAAACTACAAGTCTCCTTACGAAATAGTGAAGGGAAATGCTGAAGGAAATCACTTAACACTCAGATTATCTGAAGAGGTTAGTTTTCTAAATAAAGCAGGGATACTAAGAACATTAGATCAAATTCCGATGAGAACTAAACTAGATATTGATGCTACACGAACTAAGTTTATTCACCCTGATGTAATAGAGATTATTGAAGATTTTAAGGAACATGCTTTGACAATGAATATATCAGTTAATGTCATTGGTCTAGGTGAAGCGATGAAAACTAAAGATCCTTTGGATGAGTTTAATGAGTTAGTAGTTGGTGTACCAAAGAAATAAATTCTGAATTAAATAACATTCTAATGCCATTTTACTTAGTTGTAGAATGGCTTTTTTTATATCTTTAACTTTTGTTATTTTAGACTTATACGCAATTGAGACAACAGGAAAATCAATGAAAAAACTACTTTACATATTACCAATCCTATTGATACTAATTAGTTGTAGCGATGATCCAGTTAAATTTGATGATGATGTACGAGTAAAAACTATATATGGGATAGAGCAACTATATCAAAACGGGGAAAAAGCTGGAGATATTGGGTTTCTTGATGATAACCCTTGTAAAGAAAATGAATTCAAACTAGTGGCATTTCCTAATCCTTCAGAAGCAACGAGTACATTTATTCAATATAATATAGATGAAGAAAAAGAAGTAGAAGTATCGATTGAGACTGCTAAAGCATCCGAAGAATTAAAAAAACAGTTGCTCGATAATGGATATGAAATAAGAAATCATAGCGAATATCGTAATTTTGTGTTTTACACAGAGACACAATCAAAAGGTACAAACAGTGTTTTGCATTTAATGTATATATTCAAACCAGGTGCGTATATTATAAATATAAAAGACAATAGCGGTAATACTGCCTGTTTTCCTTTTGTAATTATCCCGAGTATTAAAGAATGAATAGATTACTAAATATCAACAGGATTACAACTTTATGAAAAAACTACTTTACATATTACCAATCTTCATACTAATTCTAAGCTGTAATGAAGATCCATCGAAAGTTCAGAAAGATGAGCGTTTTAAAACTGTTTATGGACTAGAGAGGACTTTAGAAAACAGTCAGAGAGCTGGTGTGATAGGAAATACGAGTAAGAATGCATGCACCCGAATTGACACGATTTCATTTTCTACATTCCCTAACCCCACAGCATTTGGGACAACTATAGACTTTTTTACGGATAGCAAACGTACAGTTGAGATTTTCATAGAAACTGCAATTGGAGATGATGAATTTCTAGATAGTTTGAGTACTTCTGGCTTTACAGTTACACCAAGGTTAATACAGCACGAGACTTACTTCAAAAAAAGCTTATATTCTGGCGAAGTTAATGTCGGAACATATTCAATCAATGTTGACCTTAAAGAAATTGTAACTGGTGTTTACTACCTAATCTACGAAGACAGCGAAGGAAATAGTGATTGTTACCCACTAGTAGTTCAGAGGTACGAGGGGTAATTAGCAATCCAAAATAGCATCAATTAAAAATATAAGAACCACCAATTGACAGCTTGGGGATGACTCCATAATTAGTCGAAAGTACTGCAACAAAATCAAATTCTGTATTTACTACAAACTTCTCGTTAACTGGTATATGCAAACCAATCTTTGCATTTAGTAGTAAGCTCATTTCACTCAAATAAGTATCTGATTCTTCAAGGAAATTCACACCCCCAGTATCTTTAATATACGTTAACTCACTTTCGTTCGAAGTCATGAATACAAATCCACCACCAAATGCTACGTAAGGTGTGAACTCATCGAATGAAGAAAGATAATAGCTATAATCAACAATTAAATCTATTGAGCTAGCTTCCAATTCTTTATTGTCTTTATATATAGGTATGTTGCTGAAAGAATAGGATGTATAAGCTAATGTGACATCCAAATAATAATTATTTCTAATTTTATAAACTAAGTTAGCACCAAACCCAATTGTATTTGACATTAACTCACCTTGCCTTTGGTCATTATTACCATCTAAGTAACTAATGTCCTCAGATACAACTATAATCGATTTATTCAGTTTCACACCTACTGTATTACCACTCTCTGCAGATAAAGCTGTCCCAAGTAGAACAAATAAAGCTACAGTTGTAAATATAATATTTTTCATTTTCCTATTCCCTTATTTCATCGTTTGGTTTAGCAAATATACAAAAAATACCAATCCAACCCTCACCCAAACCCAATATTCTAATGGAATACTCTTTAGTTACTTACTAATGCTATCTACTTCCGTCTTCAATTCAGAATAGCTCTTTGCATCGGTGAGTTTTCGGAGGGAGTTTAGTTATTTTGTATCAAATACACTTCATTCGTATTACAACATAATTTTTCCCTAGTTGACTTATCTCGATTTAGTAAAAATTTATTGTAAAGAATTGTATTCTTATCAATTCTAATTGTGTTTACCAATCCTAGTATTCTCTTAGATACTTGTAATGAATCATTTATTGTATCAATTATATAGAATTTAAATCCTGGGTTATTATCTATCAAATCAAATCGTATTAAAACTAGCCACTTGTTATCTAACGACCATGTGAATTTATTTTGCCAATCACTTGTAGGTAAATCTAATTCAGTACCAATAAATTCAAGTTCACAAAAACTATATGGGGACCCCATTCTAATTTCTGAGGGCTTGGTTTTTATAATTATTTCTATTGGTTTTTTCATTTTAATTCTATTTTACTTCGTCGCATGTCTTCTGTGTCGCTTTTATTGGGGGGAGGTTGGTCATGGTTTATCTAATTCACTAATCATTTGATAAAAACTTGAGGATTTCATAACTTTCATGCCGTTCAATTTATCAAAAGTACGTGTTCCGCCTTCATAACTATTTGGAACCCAAATTTCTGCATCTAAAAATTTAAAATAATACATTTTAAATTTATCACCATCTCTGTCAAATGCTTTAGGATACATATCATTAACAGCAGCATCAAATTTTTCTACTAAATTCTTTTTTCCATCTAATAATTCTTCTAGCTCTTCTAAGATTTCATCGTTATTAGCAAGGTCAGTAAAAGCATAATCCATGAGTGCCTCAATGGCTTTAGTCTCATTATCCAATTCCAGATAAAGCTCTGAATATCTCAAAGCTCTTTGTATACCAATCTCTACATTTCCATTGCCACACATACCTCTATAAGGATAAGTAGTGTCCGATAGAGATAAATAATATAATGAACTTTCATACTCTCCTTCTTCATAATAAATATCACTCATCATAGCACAGGCATCATGTTTTAAATAAGAGTATCCGTTCAATTTTATATCTTCTTCTGGCTTTAAATTAAGCACTTCTTCAAATATTTCGATTGCTTCATCATAATCTTCTTGAATAAAGTGAATGTAACCAATATTTAATAATGCATTAGAGTAAGCTTTATTATTAGGAAAGTTTTCTACCACATACTGAAATAACTCTAACGCTTCATCATAATCTTTATTAAACAAATACTTATTTGCTTTTTTAATGTATTCTGATGGAGTCTCTTGACTAGATACGTTTAATGCCAAGAACAATGTGAGTATGACTGTTATTATTTTCATGATTTTCGCATTTTAAATTATCCCTCTTAACCAAATTACAAAATATTCCTATCTAACCCCCCACCCCAACCCCCTATTATAAAAGAATACTTCGAGTTGAGCGTTATTTTCATTAATTTGTAATCTGTAAACTAACTAGAAATACGAAATTGAGTAAATTAACACCAAAAGAAGGTAGGCTGTACGTAGTATCAACTCCTATCGGTAACTATAATGATATTACAATACGCGCCCTGAACGTTCTGCGTGAAGCCGATTTAATACTTTGCGAGAATTTTAAAGAAGCTGCGGCTTTGCTGAAATACTTCAGTTTGGACAAAGAACTGGATAGCATAACTGTGAAAAGTGAAGATGAGCGTTACCCAGAGTTCATAATGATGATAGAGGAAGGCAAAACTATTGCTCTTATCTCTGATTGTGGAACTCCAGCTTTCGCCGATCCGGGCAATCAGCTTATCAATACTGCTGTTAGCCGCAATCTGGATGTGCAAGTGCTACCCGGTGCTACAAGCATTATGACTGCATTGGTACGCTGTGGGTTCGATATTGAGCGATTCTATTTCGCTGGTTTCCTCTCTCGCACTTCGCCTGAGAGAGTAGCCGAACTACGAAAACTATCGATGAATGATGATACATTCTGTTTGCTTGAAACTCCTTATAGACTTATGCCTTTGTTAGAAGATGCTGTACAGGTTATCCCAACTAGGAGAGCATATCTAGCTTGCAATCTGACTATGAAAAACGAAACTCATCACTATGGTACAATCCAAGAACTTCACGATAAATTCTTAGACAAGAAAGTGAAAATGGAATTTGTCCTAGTGATACAAGGTAATACTTCTGGACTACCTTTGGATAAAATTAAATACGTAGAACGTGCTTCTGAGCCGAGCTATGAATACAGAGACAAAGGCGAAGATAGTCGTGATGACCGTACACCTAGATTCGACGATAGAAGAAACGATCGCGGACCGAGAAGAGACGATCGTGGAGGATTTGTACACAAAGAAAAACGTGCAGACCGTCCTCGTTTCCCTCGTGCATCTAGCCCGAGACGTAATGAAGGACGGGGTCAAAACCCTGAAGGCGATGGCGGCAGTAGCGACAGACCACAGAGAAGAGATGGTGGTAGTAGCGACAGACCAAGATTCAGCCGTGATGATAGAGGTGGAGATAGACCACCAAGAAGAGAAGGTGGCGGAGGTGATAAACCTCGTTTCAATCGTGAAGCTAGACCATTCAGCGAAGATAGAATAGGCAGACGTAGAAAAGAGGAAGGCGCAGACAGAGCTCGCAGAGATGACGATAGACCTCGTAGAGACGACCGCGATGGCGAAAGACCAAAATTCAACCGTGATGATAGGGGTGGAGATAGACCTCCAAGAAGACAAAGCAGAGACGGCGATAAATCTCGTTCCGATAGAGAGTCTAGACCACGACGCGATGATATAAAAAAACTTCCTCGTAGAAAAGACGAATTAGGTAGATCGCAAGTCCAACGTAGAAGCAGAGATGCAGGTGATAACACTGAGAAAGAGGTGCGTAATTTCGCTGGTTGGAGAAAAGATGAAATAGTAGATAAAAAACCAAAAAATGATAATGAAAATAAAGATTAGAAGAATAAACGAAAAGTATAATGATTTGCCATTACCTAGCTACGCAACAGGCGGTTCGGCTGGTATGGATGTATATGCCACTACAGATGAGCCGATAACTATAAAGCACGGCGAAGTTAAGATGATACCTACTAATTTGGCTATTGCGCTAGAGAGTGGGTACGAATGTCAAGTTCGCTCACGTAGTGGTTTGGCAGCTAAAAATGGTGTTTTCGCTCTGAATGCCCCTGGCACTGTGGATAGCGATTACCGAGGTGAGATAAAGATAATTCTAGCTAACTTCGGTGAAGCAGATTTCACAATTGAACGTGGAGATAGAATCGCTCAGCTAGTTATAGCTCAGTACGAGCATATTGGTTGGAGCGAAGTTGAGTCTCTAGATGAGACGGACAGAGGAGAAGGCGGCTTCGGAAGTACTGGAGTGAAGCAATGAGCCGTCCCAAAATAGTATTTATGGGAACTCCAGAGTTTTCTGTGCCTACCTTGAAAGCACTGTATGAGAGTTTTGAGATACCAGCTGTAGTAACTGTACCTGACAAACCAAAAGGTAGAGGGCAGAAGATGATGCCCTCTCCTGTGAAAGCAGCAGCAGAGGAATTAGGATTGCGAGTATTGCAACCAGTATCGCTAAAAGATGAAGATTTCATCAATGAGCTGAAAGAAATAGATGCGGATATATTCTGTATAGTCGCATTCAGAATATTGCCAACGGCAGTGTTCACTTTACCAAAAATTGCTTCGTTCAACGTACATACAAGCTTGCTTCCAAAGTTCAGAGGTGCTGCTCCTATTAACTGGGCAATAATCAAAGGCGAAAAGAAAAGTGGTGTTACTTCGTTCATACTCGACGAGAACATAGACACTGGCAATATAGTAGGAACTAGAGAAGTAGCAATCGGTGAATCGATGACTGCGGGCGAGCTACACGATGAGCTTATGCCATTAGCAGCAGAACTGGCAGTAGAGACTTGCGAGCAACTACTTTCGGGAGAGTATCAGAGATTAACTCAAGATGATAGCTTGGCTAGTCCAGCACCAAAAATATTCAGAGATGATTGTAAAATTGACTTTGATATGGGTGCAGAGGACTTGAAAAACTTCATAAATGGGATGTCTCCTATACCAGGAGCATGGACAGAGTTCGAAGGGAAGAAAGTAAAATTGCTAAAAAGTGAAATTTCATCAGAAATTCACACAAAACCTAAGAATTATTTAATAAAAAATGATAATTTTCTGTTACAAACTGCGTCTGGAACTGTTAAAGTATTAGTAATCCAACCTGAAGGGAAAAAAGTTATGCAGATACGCGATTTTCTAGCAGGATATAGAGGTAATAAAGAAGGTATATTAGAATGAAACGAATAGCGATATTAACCAGTGGTGGCGATGCACCTGGAATGAATGCCCACATAAGAGCAGTAGTACGTACTGGACTAGCTCGTGGGTTGGAAGTAGTTGGCATAGTTGGCGGTTATGAAGGATTGATGGAAGGGAACTTCAGAAATTTAGAAAGAAAAGACACTGTGAACATAGTCTCGCAAGGTGGTACTATGCTAAAGACAAGCCGCTCGGAAGTATTCCTTTCTAAAGAAGGAAGAATAAAGGGTGCACAACAATTAAAAGATAACAAAATAGACGGACTTATAACTTGCGGTGGCGATGGAACTCTAAAAGGAGCTCACGCACTATTCAAAGAACATGGTATCCGTGTAGTTGGTACTCCTGGTACTATTGATAATGATTTGTACGGAACATACTATACTATCGGTTTCGATACTGCTTGTAACACTGCAGCAGAAGCGATTGATAGAATACGTGACACAGCTGATTCGCATGGACGAGTATTCATAGTAGAAGTAATGGGCAGACACGAAGGTCATATAGCAATGGAAGTTGGTATCTCTTGTGGTGCGGAGTATATCTCAGTGCCAGAAGCCGTTACTAATCTTGAAATCCTATACGATAAATACACTCAACTTGGCTTTCACAACCGTACTATCATAGTAATCGGAGAAGGTGGCGGTAAGTACAAAGGTGCTTATCAATTAGCAGAAGCATTGAAATCTGAATACAATATAGACGCTAAATGTGCAGTATTAGGTCACATCCAACGTGGTGGCTCACCTACAGTACGTGATAGAAACTTAGCCAGTCACTTAGGGCTATCTGCTGTTGATGCTTTATTAGCTGGTAAAACTAACGTATTAGTTGGACGAGTTCATCACAACATAACTTATACTCCTTTCCCAGAGACTTGGACTAAGAGAAAAGAATTACAACCATATATGTTTGATTTAGCAGAGCTACTTGCATAATATATGATAACTTATGCCATATTCGAAGCAATAGACAGACCCGAAGCTGAAGAACTAGCCATAAAGGCGATTGAGATTCTTCAGAGATTGGGGGCAAATGTCTGCGTTTCGGAGACTTTAGTCAAAAAATATGGTGATAACATGCCTGATATTAGGGTGTGTAATAGGTCAAGCTATGACAATATAGCCGATGTGATTATCACATTCGGCGGTGATGGTACTATACTTTCAGCAGTCCAATCTTATATAACTTCCGATGTTCCTATTATGGGATTCAATGTAGGAAAACTCGGTTTTCTTGCTGAATTCGTAGTTACAGGGCTAGAGGAAACTCTCAAAGATTTGATAAAAGGTAACTATAAGGTTATAACTCGCTCAGCTATTGAAACTACTATTGACGGTGAAACTATCTACGCTCTCAATGACATAGTAATAGAGAAGAGTGAAACATCGCACATGGTAGAAATCAAAGCATATTCGAACAAGCATTTCATAGGCGAGTACTTCGCAGATGGGTTGATTATTTCGACACCTACTGGCTCGACTGCATATAGTCTCTCAGCTGGTGGACCAGTTATCTTCCCGACTTCACCAGTATTTTGTATAACTCCCGTATCACCACATTCGCTAACTCATAGACCACTAGTAGTACCTGACAATCAACAATTAGAATTTGAAGTATATAGCCGAACTGGAGAGTTGAAATTAGTAGCTGATGGAAAAGTAAGAACGAAAATTAAAAATGGTGATATAATCCAGATAAGAAAATCGGATGAGACCGTTAAACTTGTAGAACCTGAGAATAGCTCGTTCTTCGATGTACTGAGGGACAAATTCTTATGGGCAGAACACAGAACGAATAAGGAGATATGATAATCGAACATTTTTTTGCATCTATAGATTGGGCCGTTAGCCCTGACATACTTGATTTCGGAATAATCAAAATACGTTGGTATGGGTTGCTATTTGCACTCTCTTTCGTTTTAGGATATCAAATAATAAATAAGATATTCAAACACGAAGGACACACACAAAAGCAATTAGACTCACTTACAGTATATATGATATTAGGGACTGTAATCGGTGCTCGGCTCGGGCATTGTTTCTTTTATGAGCCATCATATTACTTATCTAATCCGATAGAAATACTCAAAGTATGGAACGGAGGGCTTGCTAGCCATGGTGCCGCAATAGGTATCCTAACTTCGCTTTATATATTCGCACAGAAAAATAAAGACATATCTTATCCTTGGATAGTTGATAGAATAGTTATTGTAGTCGCTTCCGCAGGTTTTTTCATTCGTTTGGGAAATTTCTTCAATTCAGAGATAATCGGATTACCTTCAGATTTACCTTGGGCAGTCGTATTTCATAGAATAGATGAGATTGCTCGCCACCCATCACAAATGTACGAGGCAATAGCTTATTTGGGTATATTCGCAGTACTTTGGGCACACTATAGCAAGTGGAAAGAGAAAACAGCAGATTATGCTCTATTCTCTCGATTTTTGATAATGATATTCAGTGCTCGATTCCTCATCGAATTCACCAAAGAAAATCAAACAGCATTCGAAAATGGAATGTTCCTAAATATGGGACAGCTCCTCAGCATACCACTTATTATTCTTGGTATAGTCTTACTAATAAAGTCAAGCGGCAAGCAGAAAGTATAGAGAGTAATCTGAACACGATTGCAGGATTGATAAGATAGACAGGATGTTTGACTACCTATGCCACAGCGAGGACACCACAATGTGTGCTCCTTGGGAGGAGCTGGCTCGAGCTTGCGAGAGACTGAGGAGGAAGGAATTGCGTTGCCTGAGTTTGTCGATGACGCTGTCTCAGACCTTTTCATTATCAATTCTCCTTAATGATGTTAAAGACAAACTCTTCTTGGTCACTGAATATTCGTAAAAGATATTGACCATTACTAATGGGACTTATATTAATTTTTAAATTGTTATTATCCTTTCCTAAAAACCCCATGTCATCTGAAAGTACTACCAGCCCAGAATTAGAAATAATATCATAGTGGAAAAACGATGCTCTTTTATTTGAAAAGTTAATACTTAAATCACCAGTTGTTGGATTTGGAGATATATAATCTCCATTATTATTATCTGAGACTGAAGTTATTTTATTCCAATTAGGTTTAATAAGTGCTATTTTGAACCCTATTCCAAAATATACTAAATTATTGTCTTTCGTAGATATATGAGGTAATCCAATATATGATAGAGTATCTAAAACTGTTCCTTTTTTATAATCCATAATTACTGGTGCAGTTGTACCAATCTGTAATGCTATTTTGTCATCATTTCTCGAAAATACTATATTACGAGAATTGCCATCTAAGTCAAATATCTTTTGTTCCTTCATTACCAAATCATATATTATTAATCTTTTACCCATTCTTGCTGTAAAAAGAGGCTTGAAATAGCTAAAGCTAAATGAATTATACTCATTATCATAACTATTCAAAACCACATCATAAACCTCAAAAGTATTCGCATCATAAATATAAACTGAATCAGAGCCACTTCTAAATTCTAGTTGAGAAACTATATATTTACCATCAGGAGAGAACTCAGCTGAATGCCATTTATAAAATGGTTCATCTGGATTAAAGTGGTCGTATGTTATCCTTCTTTGTTCAAATACTACTTTTTCGGTTGCTATATCTATAACAACAAAATTTGTCATTTCACCAATTCTTGCATTTACAATACCTGTGATCTTTGTTCCATCAGGTGATATACTCGATGACACCCAATTTTCAGCATCATACACTACATTCTTTCCGTACTCATCTCTCTCATAAGCAATAGTAGTTATTCGCTTTAATTCTTTTCTTTCTTGAAGATCATAGATTATTACATAAGGGTTGTCTCCGCTAAATGCCATATAACGACCATCATCAGTAATAGACATTTGGTATAAATAATTCGGAATATTTTCCATTATTATAGAATCTATTACAACACCATCATCCACCCTTCTAATTTGTAAATCTTTCCCTCTAAGATTATAGAGAATATCTCCTTGTGGTGCTACTAAAACCCCATGGAAGTAAGATATTTTCTCCGTCTCCCAAATCACTTCGTCTTCGGCATAGCAAAGCTGGGGTAGTGTTACTACGGTTAGTACAATTAGTAAAATTAGTTTTTTCATAAGTCAATCCTCTGAGTAATTATTTCTTATTTGAGACTGCCACGTCCTTTTAGTCCTCGCAGTGACAGGAAACGGCGGTCATTGCGAGCGAAGCGTGCCTGCCAAGCCAGCGGCATGGGCAATCTCTATTATTATCTGAAATAAATCTTTTTCTATTTCTGTTGTCTTCTATACTATATAGACACATGAACAGCAAAAACGTCTCAAGAAAGGTGAAGTTTTTTTGGATGGTCTGCTAATTGTGATTGCTCTTTCTTTCAGTATAGTAGTGGCTTTCCTTTGGCAATTCGACTTTAGCTATTCTAGGTATTCACTTACATTGTCTTTGATCTAATATCCAACTATTTCCAAAACTGCGAAGAGTACCCGATTTGGAATATAAGCTGAGGGTTAGGGAAATCTCCCTCACCTGCTGATAAACCGACACTCATCAGAAATCCCTTAGTGTTCATCAAATAGCTGATAGAGCCGTAGTTCCATTTTCTGTCAGATAACGGTACTCTGTATATCTCTGTTTCCCGTGGGAAACGAGCCAAACCACCACCAATAGTAACTGCGTGGTAAGTCCTTCTGCTATGTGCAAACTTATACCCCAAATCGAGTTGCCCACCTTGATAATTTCCTAAGTACAGACCACTAATTTTTACTAAGAAGTCATCAAAGTGCTTTGCATAGTTCAAATTGAAAGTTGCGGGTGTACCTATAACTATTCCAAATTCGGAAGATAGATACTGTTTTTGCTCATTACTTTTGACATTGACAATCTTATATTCAGTTTGGGACTGAATATTTGTTGTTGTTACTAACAGTAAAGTAAGTGCAAAAATAAGAGTTCTCATAGTTGTTTTCGTGTTTTATAAGTTTTGTTTAATATCAATTTAGTATAAATTAATTTTATTATTAAATTTAAAGATAATTAATGATATATTGCTAGGTTAAAGATATTTAAAATTGAAATAAACTTATTCTATTAATTAAATATGGGGAATTCCCTTATGAAAAAATCTTATTGTTAATCACTATTGCTTTACTATCTTACTCTAGCTCATTTGCTATTGGTGGATTTAAAGTAGTAATCAAAAAGCCAGGTGCTGCTGTTGACGTTCAAGTTAAAATCGTTGATTATGCCCCAAGTGGGCCAACAACAGAATTTACGGGAGATACAGTTAGTCTAACTCCTAATGCTTCTGGTATAATAGTAGCTAGTGTACCTCAGACACCGGCTATTCTTGCTACTGACGTAACCTCAAATTATATAGTTGAGGTATGGACAGGTAGTCCATTAGCATTATCTTCTCAACAAAGATTAGATGATATGATATTTGAACAAGCACAAACTGGATTGACAGATAATGAAGGTAACGTTACTTTAGAACCAGGTAAAGAATTAATATTCCCAGAGCCAGCTGGTGGTGGTACTAATTTCACGTCATTCAAATCACCTGCATTAGCTGCGGACGTAGAATATACACTTCCTGAAAATGACGGAAATCCAAACCAATATCTTAAAACTGATGGTAGTGGTATTATGTCTTGGGACTTCCCAACTGTTTCTACTGATGCTACTATAGATGGTGACGGTACAACTGGTTCTGTTCTTGGATTAGCTGACAATGCAGTAACAGATGTTAAAATTGGGAGTTCTGCAGTAACCACTGATAAAATAGCAAATGGTGCAATAACAACAGATAAGATTGGTTCTTCAGCAGTAACAGATGTTAAAATTGGGACTTCTGCAGTTACTACAACAAAGATAAACAATGACGCTGTAACTACAGACAAGATTAATGATGGTGCAGTAACTGAAGCAAAAATAGCTGATGATGCAGTTGCAACAGCTAAAATTGAAGATAAGGCAGTGACTGCTCCTAAAATTGATCCAGATGGTGCTACAGCTGGTCACGTCTTAACTGTTAGTGGTACTGACGCTGTTTGGGCTGCACCTTCTGGTGGCGGCGGTGGGTCGAATACATTTTTCCTAGAATTTTCATCTTTTAGTAACTCATCTTGTTGTAATGACCGCTCATTAAACGAAGCTGATTCATATACTACTGGAGCAGGAGTATTTATGAATAGTACACAACCGAAACCATCATACGGTCAAGCCTTTGCTGTAGATTTGGAGGTTGTTAGCGTTTCAGTTTATCTAAACTTAACTGCAAAAACATTAGTTGCTCCTGTAGTATTCAATGTTACACCTTATATTGTTAATATGACTACGGGTGCAACTGATCGAGCTTTGACTAGCTCTATAGATCTTGCAACTTTAGCAGAAGATCAATGGCATACAATTTCATTAAGTTCAAGCACTCCAGCAGACAATTTAGTTGATGCTTCTGCTGGTCAATATGTTATGTGGGAATTAAATTCTACTCATGGAGGAGGTGAGTTTGATACAGAAGGGGTTATAATGTTTAGGGTTGAAGTTAAATATCCTTAATGCTTAAAACTAAAATATAATATTTTCAAAACCCCACACCTATGAGGCGTGGGGTTTTTTGTTTTGTATTACTTTAAAAAATATTCACTTGGTGTTTTACCAGTTAGTTTTTTAAATGTGGAATTGAATGTAGATTTAGAATTGAAGCCAGAGTTATATGCAAGAGTAAGAAGTGTAAAGTTTTGATTAGAAGGTTCTTTCATTAGTTCAGTCATTTCGTCAATTCTGTAAGTATTGATAAAATCAAAGAAGTTTTTATTATGCTTATCATTTATTACTTGTGAGAGTTGATTGGTGGATACAGAAATTTTATCGGAAAGATTTTTTAAATTTATATCTGAATCTAAATAAGGTTTTTGTTCTTTCATATATTGAATTAACTTTATATTAATCTCAGACATCTTTTCTTCGCTTAATCCTGATTTTAAGTACTTATTACTAATTTTTGAAATTATTTTTCCTTTAGTAATAAAAACTTTGTCGAATATATTATAACGAGCATCATTCTTTAGTAAATCAAATTCTGGAATTATCTTATAAAATTTCAAATAATATTTATTAAGTTTTATATCTTCTTCAATATACCTGAAGGCTAAGTCAAAATTACCAAGTAAGATATTTATAGTTACATGTGCATTTTCTTCATAAGCAATATTAAAATTTTGTTTATCAATTTCGATAATTTCTAGATATTCTATTGCTTTCTCCATGTTACCCATATGAGCATAAATAATACTGAGAGCAGAATTATACTCTACTTTATGACCATCTGGAGTTGGTACAGATTTGAAATGTTCAATTGCTTCGTCATACCTTTTTAGTCTCCTCAGAATAACACCCTTAAGACAATATGAATTAGTATGGTTTGGAATCCAATTAAGAACTTGTTCTATAATATTCAATGCTTCTATGAGCTTATTTAGACGAAGTAGTATTGCTGCATAATAATATTTTAGAGTTGGAGACATTGGATCTAAGCTAATTGCTTTTTCAATTCCAATTAAGGCAATATTATAATTCTCAGAAACAATTGCATACATTGAATGCCCCATTAGAGCATCAGTTGAATTCGGCATATATTTGAGTGATAATAAATTGTGGTGATACATTTTATTCAAATCATTCTCAAAAAAATATGCAATTAAACCTATGGCATGATGAGCATCAACATTCGTTTTGTCTAGCTCTAATGCTTTTTCAGCAAATACTTTTGATATGGCAAATGCTTTCTTTACAGGAATTGCATTTACTAAACCTAGATAAGAATAATAGATACCCTTAGCTGCCAAATATCTTGAATTATTCGGTTCGTTCTCTATAGCTTGTTCTATTTGCTTTATTGCGAGATTAATATTTTCTTTTTGAAATTTATTGAAGTTGAATTTACTCTTAAGGTACAGTTCATAAGCATTTACATCGGAAGTCTTTCTAGCCTCTTTATATTCTATATTAAAGTGTCCCAAATGCTCACGGATTTTCTCTGCAACATTTAGAGAAATTTTGTCTTGGACAGAAAATATATCTACTATTGTATGGTTGTAAGTTTCAGACCAATAATGGAAACCATCTTCTGGATTTATAAGTTGGATAGTTATTCGGACGTAATTAGCTACTTTTCTTACACTTCCCTCTAGTAACATTGAAACATCTAATTGCTTTCCTATTTCGCGTATATCTATATTTTTATTCTTGAAGTAAAAAGAGGAAGTTCGTGACACGACATTCAAATTTTTTATTTTAGCTAAATAGTTTATTACTTCTTCGGTCAAACCGTCTGAAAAATATTCATTTTCAGGTTCAGAACTAATATTCAAAAACGGGAGGACAACTATTGAATTATTTCTATTCATTTAATATTATAAAAATATATAAAATATTAAATCAAAATAATAAAAAAAGTCAATTATATGAGAGAATTATTCATTATTAAATAATGAATTCAAAGATACACTTTTAATAAGAATTAAATATTGTACTATCATAAATAGACAACATCTCTTTTGAAATTAATTCACCAGAGATGTTGTTGGATAATTCTAATTAAAATTGGAAGCCTAATTTCAATGACGATTTAAAAATGTTTGAATAACTAGCTTCAGTTGCGATGTTTACAAAATAAAAATTATATTCTAGTCCCACAGTATATCTTGGTAAAAGAGTTAAACGATAATCTAAATCAACTTTTTCAGTAGTCTCTGTACCATGTTTTACATTTGCCGATATTCCGACATAAGGGTTCAAACTTCCAAAAAATTCTTTACTTACTAGAAAATCTACAGAATAACTATTAATAGTTGCATCATCAACAAATAGAAGTGTGCCATAAGTTGCACGTACTGCCATATCGAGGCCATAATCATTATCACAACCTAAATTATATTTTAAGTCAATTCCTAAGAAGCCATAATTTGCTCTTGGGTCTTCAGTATAGTAAATTCCAAAGTCTAACTCATCAGTCACACCCATTTTTGCACGAAGATAAGGTAAATAAAGAATATCTCCTCCTATTAAATAATGATTTTCATCGGGATGTTGGAACGTATTATTCCAGGCTCCTGATTTTTCATCTATTTGATTTCCACTTATTTCTAAAGACAACTCAAAATTATATTGCCCCAAAGTCTTTGCAGAACTTAAAGACGAAAAGTATGTTATATCCGAAGCTTCATCTGTGAATCTATCAAATTGTGATTGAGTAAGTGATTCGTCAAAGATTATACTGCAACTTTCTAAACTTTTATTTACATGAAGATCTACATCTACTTTTTCGGTACTTTCGTGAGAAAAAAGAGTTAAGCTAGTGGCTAGTGCTATAGTGATTATTGCAAAAAATTTATTCATATTGAACACACATATATTATAATTAAAAAAATTTAGATTTCGTATATATCAACTAAAACAAATCTAGGGCTTATGAAAATCAGAATCGACTATCCCTATAAGGTCGGACTTATTTTTATTTAATTATATTATTGTTCAACACTTCCAAATCTATTATAAAATCCTTTCTATGCCTAGTTAATCTAGTCCCCATACTTTCGCAAAGTAATTATTTTCATAACAAAATAAAAAGGTAATGCGAATGTGGATAGAAGTATTCAAAACAGGAAAGCACACCGATGCGAATGGCAATAGTGCCGAATACACTGCCGACGATATAGCACAAATAGCGACTAAATACAACGAGTCTGTAGAGTCTGATAGTAGTAGCGTAGCACCAATAGTCAAAGGTCACCCCAAGACAGATGACCCAGCTTACGGTTGGGTAGAGCGACTAAAAGTGACTGGTGAAAAACTATTAGCGAAAGTCAAAGACATAGTTCCCGAATTCGCTGAGGAAGTTAAAGCAGGGCGATTCAAGAAAGTTTCGATTGCACTTTACCCAGGGAATTTACTTCGTCATATAGGATTTCTCGGGGCTATGGCACCAGCTATCAAAGGGCTAGAGCCAGTCGCTTTCGCTGATAAAGGCGAATACGTAGAGTTCGCTAATGAGTCCCAACCAAAGCTAACAGAGCTAGAGCAAATTCAACTAGAAAACAGACAGCTAAAGGAGAAGTTGAATTCGATGGAAAATGAGAAGAAAGTTGCCGAGTACAATGAGTTCATAGATGGACTAATCGGCGATAGCAAGATAAGCTCGCACCAAGCGAAAACGCTCAAAACTATCCTCCAAAAAGCAGCACAATCAAGAGAGTACAACGAAGACGAATCACTAACAGAATTGATAAAAGAATTCGCTGGGAGTATGACTACTACTAATCACTTACTTACTGAATTTGCACAGAACGATATACCTGAATTCGACGGTCAATTCGAAGGAAAGAACACCGCACCGGAACGTCTGGCACTTCATAACAAAGCGAATAGTATCAGCAGAAACAACCCAAACATACCTTATGAGCAAGCACTATTGCTTGCATTAGACCAATAATAATTTAGGAGAGAAAACAATGTCAAAAAGAACAGATGAACTCCGTATGGTTGACCCCATATTGAGCACAATAGCTCAAGGATATAGCAACTCATCGCTAATATCCGAAGCGCTATTCCCAATAGTCAGCGTAAGCAAAAGCAAGATGAAAATACCAGTTTTCGGCAAAGAAGCATTCTACCTAAGGGCGGTGGATAGAGCTATCCGAGCTGATAGTAATAGAATACCTCCAACCGAAATATCGCTAATAGATTTCGAAACACAAGAGCGAGATTTGGAGATGGCTCTCGATCATTTGGAGCAAGAGGAAGCGAATAATCTAGAAATGTATATGAGCCAAATAACTAAAACTTTGGCGGATAGTATAGCTCTAACTCGGGAGAAATCCGCCGCAGATTTGGCACAAGATGCTGCTCTGTTTGCTTCGGGAATGAAAACAGTAATCACAAGTGGTGATGCATTCGATGATTATACGAACACCACCGACCCGATAGAAGTAATCAAAGACGGATTAGAAGCGGTCAGAGGTAAGATAGGGAAATTCCCTAATACTATGGTGCTGGGTGAGTCAGTATTCAGAGTGCTGATGAGTCACCCAAAAATCTTGGATAAAATCAAATACTCTTCACTCGGTAAAGCAACAAAAGAAATACTAAAAGAGCTAACAGATGTACCGAATATAGAAGTTGGGCTATCGGTTTACACTGATGATGGCACTAGCTTCACGGATATATGGCAAGACAATATAGTCTTGGCTTACGTGGATAAGAGCGTAAAAGGAAGCCGCTCGGAGTTCAATCCAAGTTATGGCTATACTTTCCGAAGACAAGGAATGCCCGAAGTGGATACTTACAACGAGAATGGCGGCAAGATAAAAGTGCTGAGATACACGGACAACTACTCGGTGAACATTACAGCACAAGATGCCGCATATCTAATATCAAATACTAATCACAACTAATAAGGAGCAACAAATGCCAATAAATAATTTAACTTACAACCCATTACTAACTGTAACCATCAAGGCAGGAGAAGCACTACCAGCCAATAGATTTGTGGATTACAGTGGTAATCTATGCTCCGCTGCCGAAGCGGCATTAGGGGTTTCAGAAATAGCATGGAACGATGGGGACACAGCATCAATAATAGCACAAGGAATAGCAATAGTGGAATCGGCTGACGATTTATACGTTGGTGATGCTGTTTGCACAGGCACAGGCGGAACAGCTGTATCTCTATCTGGAACGAATCCAATAGTCGGTAGAGCATTGGACGATGCCGGCTCGGGCGACTACCTCCGAGTGCTACTCACACATTAATTTTATTCAAATCTGCCTCTTTTCGAAGGGGCATTTTTTTTATGAATATATCTTTAAAAAATTATATATTGATTCTTGTAACTAATAACATTTGAATAATTATGAAATTATTTCTAAAGATTACTTTATTCTTTTTGTTTCCGCTTCTAGCGAATGCTCAATATGAGAAGCTAACGCATTATAATATTTTTAATAATGTATTAGATGTACTTAATTTAGAAGATGAAAACTTTTTACTTTATGGGAATTTTGGTGGAGTACTAAGAACATCGGATGCTGGGACTAGTTGGGATCAGAAATTTTCGGGAACACATAATGACATTCTAAGTATTCAAAAATTAGAAAGTAATCTTTACGGAATAACTAGAAATGGTGAATTTATAGTATCCACAGATAATGGTAGTAAATGGGAAATTAATAAGATATCAAATCAGTTTTTCTCAGATTTCTATATAGACGGAAATAGTTTCTATATTTCTCAATTTACAGATTCAATAATGTACTCAAATGATTTGGGTGTGACTTGGCAATCTAAGTTTGTTGCCAACGATACTTTGAAAACTATCTACTCAAAGGACAATCAAATAATAGTTAATAGAAATTACAAAGAGTTATTGACTACTGATGGTAGTGGGTGGGCAAAATTTGATAATCCAAAATTCAATTTTGGTAAGCCAACTGTAAATATTAGAGCAAGGAATAATAAATTATACTTTATTTCAACTCAAGATATTGCAATATTAAATGAAAATATGGAATGGGATGAGTATTCAACTGGAATATCAGGAATTAGTGAAGTATTAGAAACAGAAACTCATTTGCTTTGCTTTGTTTACAACCAATTTACTAACGAATCAAATGTATTGTACTTCAATAAATCAAGTCAATTAATTGAAAAAACAGAATCACTCACTGACCCACGATTATACAAATTGTCAAACCGTGTTACTTATGCTAATATAGATAGTGAAGGTAATATAATAGCTACAAGTGTAGGCAAGACTATATTCCAAAAGAAAAAAGACGACCCCAATTGGAAGACAGTAAATTCATTTATGATACCTAATGTAGATGCTCTTAACTGGCTTTATTTCTATGACAAAGATACATGGCGATTTATGACATACGATGGAAATTTTCTTAAAACAAATAATGGCGGTAATACTTTTTCTCAAGGTGAACATTTTACTGTAGATACTATTGATGAAAAAACTATAAGAAAAGGAAGGATAGAGAAAGTAAGATATATTACACCTGACTCTATACTTGTTTCTATTACTAATAACACCATGAATAAAGCAATAAGTACTGACGGAGGTTCTACTTTTTCAAAGTTTAATGTTGATAATAATGCAATATTTATTAAAGATTATGGTGATTATGAAGTTTATTATCGAAATTATTCTCTTAACAGTAATTATACTATTTTCTTTAAGAAATATAACAGTGGTGTAATTGATACATTATTCAAATTAGATGCTGTTACTACCTCAATTATAAAAGAATATCAAGGTAAATTATTACTCACTACTAAAGTAGACTCAGAAGGCAATTTTGATTTTTATTTGACTGATGAAAATCTAACTAATCCTGAATTAGTCTATTCATTGAAATATGAATATGAGTCATCTCAAAGTTCATTTATTAGTAGCATAATTAAAGAATTTGTAGTAGCTGATAAAGACATTTATTTATTTGCCACTAGAACGATATTAGAAAATTTACAATCATTTACAAGGGTTTACAAAATAGCTAGTTTTGAAAATGAACCCGAAATTGTACTTGATGAGACGCCTATTTATTTCTACTTATATGATTATAATTTAGGTGATGATAAATTAGTTACAATTGGTATTGATGACTATGAGACTGGAGAGATTAAATATTATTATAGTAAAATCTCTATTGAGAATGGCTTCGATTACGAATTAATAAGTGAATTAGTTGACTTACCTTTGCTTTCAGTTCATCATGCGATTAATGACAATACAATGTATTTCTATAGTCAAACTGGGCACTTCTGGAAACCAATAGAGGAAGATAGAATACCAACAACGGTAGAAGAAGAGCTAAAGCCGCCCCCAATTTGGACTATGTCGCCTTATCCTAACCCTGCTAAAGATAACACTAGAATACAGTTCTATACCGGTAATATGGCTGATATAAATGCACTAGAGTTTAGTGTAATAAATATATCAACTGGTAAAAGAGTTGAGAATTTGAACTATAGTATAGAGTCGAACAATCAATGGAATGGAACTGTAAACCTAGATACAAAGAATATGATAAGCGGTAGCTATTTATTAGAATTCAAAATAGGAACAGCTTCAAGCACACAAAAGTTGATTATAAATAGATAACGAATACAATTGTAAATAATCTAGACTTTTCTAACGTCTGCGGCGTTGTAAGAGTGATATGACTGTTCTGACAGCTACTCTACCGCCTTTGGCGAAACAAGCTACAAAGCACAATTCGATGTATTGCCGTTGACTTTAGTCAACGGATGGCAAACATACAAAAACTATTAGGACTTTAGTCCCATAAATATTGAACTGCTCCGGAGTTTCCCTGGATTCTTCAGCTACTGCTTAGCTTCTGAATGACGGGATTATTAAATTCTCTACCCCAATAAAAAAGCCAACTTACAAGTAAGTTGGCCCATCTATATTCCGTTCGGCTAAGTTTATTTACTTAACTTTATCTACTATAGCTTTGAACACTTCTGGTTTGTTCATAGCGAAGTCAGCAAGTACTTTTCTATTAATATCGATGTTGCCTTTTTTCAAGCTGTGCATCAATTTAGAATAAGTAGTGTCGTTCAATCTTGCTGCAGCGTTTATTCTTGTTATCCAAAGTCTTCTGTAAGTTCTTTTCTTTAACTTACGACCCGAATAAGCGTGTGATAAACCTTTCTCAACGTGGTTTTTAGCTATAGTCCAAACATTTTTTCTCGATCCCCAATAACCTTTGGCAAGTTTGAAGACCTTTTTCTTTCTCTGTTTGGCAGCTACTTTATTTCTGGCTCTAGCCATAATTATACCTCAAAAAATAATAGGTGTTTATAAGGTTGCTTAGGGAGAGCTACTCGCCCCGTTTGCAATTAATTAAATTTTCTCAAGAAAAATACGAATTACGCATTAGGTAACATTCTTTGAACAGATTTTTTATCTACTTTAGATACTAATGTTGCTTGACGTAAATTTCTTTTTCTCTTAGTCGTTTTCTTAGTTAAGATATGACTCTTGTTAGCTTTCTCTCTTTTGAATTCTCCAGAAGCTGTTTTCTTGAATCTCTTCTTAGCTGAAGAATTTGATTTCATCTTTGGCATTTTGTTGCTCTATTGTATTTTAATTACAAAAAAAAGTCCCAACATTTCAATTATTGGAACTTCAAAATTAATTAATTTGTTAGTAACTTACAAATTATTTTTTCTGAGGTTTTATCGGAGATAGTAATACCATCATATTCCGACCTTCCATTTTTATATCAACGTCTATTTTGGATACGTCTTCTAGTTCTTTGACGAATCTTTCTAATAGGTCTCTTCCATATTCTTTGTGCGTTATTTCACGTCCACGGAACATAACCGAGGCTTTTACTTTATTACCAGCTTCCAAAAATCCACGAGCGTGTTTCGTTTTGAAATCAAAATCGTGTTTTTCTGTACCAGGTTTGAATCTTAGCTCCTTCAACTGTTGTTGCTGTTGGTTCTTACGCTGCATTTTATCTTTTTTCGCTAGCTCGTATTGATATTTACCAAAATCAATAATCTTACAAACGGGAGGGTTAGCATTCGGCGATATTTCCACCAAATCTAAACCAAACTCCTCCGCTTTGCGCAGTGCAGCCAATTTGCTAAGTACACCCAGCATCTCACCAGTCGGTGAAATTACCCTAAATTCCTTGCCTCGCAGCTCTTCATTGATGCGTGTCTTATTCTTCGAACTTGGCATATTACGGTTGCCAAAATTAGTTTTACCCAAAGATATCCTAAATGATTTGTTATTATTAACGCTAAGTTATTGTAAAATTACAAAATTGTACTCAACTAATAAGCAATTTAACTATAATTAGTTAAAATTATTACTAATTTTGCAATCTATAAATAATCACGTATATAAACTAAAAAAATTAGAATAATGGCAAAAAAAAATGACCAACAGCTAAGAAGGGAAGAAGAATTAGCTCATTTGGAGCAAATGGGCATAGACCCTTACCCCTATTCTTTCGATAAAACTCACTCATCTGTTGAGATAACTGAGAACTTTGACGATGAGAAACCAGAGCAATTCGAGAAAGTTGCTATCGCTGGTCGTATTATGAGTATCCGCCGTATGGGCAAGGCCTCATTCCTAAATATAATGGACCAAGAAGGTAGGATACAGGTCTATGTAAAAAAAGATGATATACCTGACTTTTACGAAGCTCTAAACTTATTAGACATCGGTGATTTCATTGGTATCAAAGGGCACGTATTCAAAACAAAGACAAAAGAAACTACAGTTTATGGTAAAGATGTTACTTTGTTAGCAAAATCACTTTCTCCGCTACCAATAGCAAAAGAGGAAATTGACGAAGACGGAAACAAGACTGTCCACGATGCTTTCGCTGATAAAGAAATGAGATACAGAAAACGCTACATCGACTTAGTAGTAAATAGCGATGTACGTCCAGTATTTATAAAACGCTCAAAGATAATATCTGCTATGCGTCGCTTTTTCGATGATAAAGGTTGGTTAGAAGTAGAAACTCCTATATTGCAACCTCTTTACGGAGGAGCTGCGGCTCGTCCATTTATCACTCACCACAATACTCTCGATGTAGATTTGTATATGCGTATAGCTCTAGAACTCTACCTAAAGCGTTTGCTTGTTGGTGGGTTCGAAGGTGTGTATGAGATTAGCAAGAACTTCCGTAACGAAGGAATGGACCGAAGTCACAATCCCGAGTTTACTATGATGGAAATCTACATAGCTTACAAAGACTACAATTGGATGATGGATATGACCGAAGAGCTTATCAAGCACATTGCTAATGAAGTCAATGGTAAAATGGAAATCCAATTCGATGATCTATCTATTGATTTGTCGAACAAATTCCCTCGTGTACCTTTCTTCGGATTGATAGAAGAGCACGCAGGCAAGAACCTAAAAGGATTGAACCTAGACGAACTAAAAGCCGCTGCGAAAGAACTAAATGTAGCTATAGAACCGGGTGCATCTTCATCTAAAGTATTAGATGAGATTTTCGGTGAGTTCGTAGAACCAAAATTAATACAACCTACTTTTGTAATCGACTATCCATTAGAGATGAGTCCACTTGCTAAAAAGCATAGAACAGAAGAAGGATTAGTAGAGCGATTCGAGCTATTCATAAACGGTTCGGAAATGGCAAATGCATTCAGTGAGCTGAATGACCCTCGTGACCAAAGAGCTAGATTCGAAGAGCAAGCCAAAGCAAAAGCTGGCGGAGACGACGAAGCGATGATACTAGACGAAGATTTCTTACAATCTCTAGAGATTGGTATGCCTCCAGCAGCAGGTTTGGGTATCGGTATTGATAGATTGGTAATGTTACTTACAGCCCAAAAATCTATTCGCGATGTACTGTTCTTCCCCCAGATGAAACCTGAGAAATAATGACATTTTTAGCCCACTGAGCGAAGTCGAATTGAACTAGAAATCAGCTCATAATTATTACAAGACGTATTCAAAAAATACGTCTTTTTTTTTAGTCTGAATCACAGATTAAACTGATTTATGGATTACTCGGATTATTTGCTCTAAGAAATGTGGAGACCTATCGCATACGTCTCCTAAACCCCTTGTAAACAACGTCACTCAGAGGGAGCAAAGCGACCGAAGAGTCTAGGATAACTCCGCTAGGAGTTGAATAAATATAGGACTAAAGTCCTTTCTATAGTGGAGACAATGCTATCCGTTGGCTGAAGCCAACGGCAACAACTAGCTAACAGAACTTGTTCTGACTGAGGAGGATAAGAAAATTTAGCTAAAAATCTTTATATTAACTCAGCCAACCTAAAAACTAGCTAGTTCTAACTTGAATTTGCCTTGTACTGTTGATTCTATTGGTAAATGGAGGGCACGTATAGTAACTTCGTTTGCGAAGTCACCGAGCTCTCTTTGATTCGGGATAAACTCACATTGCTCATCATTGTGGTTGCTAGCGAAGCAAGCGAAAGAGCATTTGCAAGGTAATTGGTTGTATAGGGAATAGCGGGTAAATCCGCATTCCATCGGTCTTAGCATGTGAAGACCTACCCATGCATTGATAATAATATAAGGGTCTGTTTTTAGTGCGTGGAACTTCTCAAATCGGTTGTTGAACTCAACTAGGAGCTGTTCTAACCGTGATTCCGACTCTCTACCGCAGTTTTTCATCATACATTCGAAGAATCTATCGCAATCCTTCTTTATGCACGTCTTGATGTCCATATCGAATCTATTTTTCAGATACGATGTATAGCTTTGGTTGTCTAACTTAGAGTAAAACTTCAGAGCATCGTCTATTAGCTTATCTCGGAGAGATACATTCTCTAATACACAGCATCTATTCGCAACTTCTTTGTCTCGATTTAGCTTATGCAAATATAGCTTCACTCGTGATTCTTTGAAGTATTTAGTTACGGGGTTTTCTACTGCCTTTATATCGCGAGTAAGGAAGGTTTTCACCCTGTACTTACGTTTACTAAGGCGAGCTATTAGCTTACTCCAAACGTCTTCTGTATTATCTTCGGCTATCTCAAATCCAATTATCTGAGACGATAGACCTTCGATAGCGAAGGCAACAAACATCTCATTGTTCTCTGGAGAATTAAATGAGCAATTAAATCGGACACCTTGTAAGTAAACTACATCAGTAGTTCTGACTTCTGAGCTCTTATCTAAGAATGATTCCCAGCTTTGAGTTTTTCCCAAATGCTCACGGATTTTCATATTAATCCGGTGAGGTGAACTCTTGTAAAATGGTACTAACTCACGAATTGAATGTCCGAGTAGATATGATTCTGCAACAGCACTTATATCAGGTTTTTTGTAAAGGACAATGCCCTTCACCCATGTTTTCTCGCAATCTTTACAACGAAAACGAGGGTCTCCTGAGCGAGTTTTACCATGCTTTATCACTGCTTCCGAATTGCAGTAGATACAAGATATGTGCGTGTCATTTTGCATTCTAGTTATTTACGAACGAATCAATTCCTTCGTTTATAAGATTGAATATTTCGTCAACTGAGCCAACACCATCTACGTGGTGAGCAAGTCCTTGCTTCTCGTAGTAAGTGATAATTGGTTTAGTTTCTTTAGTATAAACTTCTAATCTATTATTTACTGTTTCTTCGTTGTCATCTTTTCTTTGGAATAGCTCTTCGCCATCGTGGTCACAAACGCCTTCTTTTGCAGGGGGGTTGAAGATTAGGTGATATGATGTTCCGCAACTAGGACATACGCGGCGACCAGTCAAACGAGCCATTAGCTCACTATTAGGTACGTTCAGCACTATGGCTACATCAATTTTATCGTTAAGGTCATTTAGTAATTCATCCAAAGCTTCTGCTTGAGCAACATTTCTAGGGAATCCATCAAGTAAGTACCCACCTTTGGAGCGGTTTTTCTCAATTTCATAACGCATCATATCTATAATCAAATCGTTCGGTACTAGATTACCAGCGTTGATATACTCTCTTGCCTTTTTGCCTAGTCCTGTCTCATTTTTCAAATGTTCACGGAGTATATCGCCAGTCGCTATTTGCGTTAGGTTGTACTTATCGCATATACGCTTAGCTTGTGTTCCTTTGCCTGCACCCGGAGGGCCTAAAAATATTAAATTCATATTAGTTGCCAACTGTTTTATTTTCTATTCAAATTCAATTTACAATTTAATCAAGTAATCGTGCAAATACAATTTATTGACTAATTTCGTACTCAAGTGTTGGTTATAGTCCTACTACTAATCCTAGATACAAATTTCTACCAAGATTAGGCAGATTATTTATACTAAAATGAGTGTAGTAATATTTGTCAAATACATTCTCGACACCAAATCTAACTGTAAATGTATCGTTTATCTTATAATTATTTCTCCAATTCAAAATTACATATCCGGGTGTACTATCTTCTATAGTAATGTTCTTAGATATATTATTCTGCTCTGCTGCAAATTCAGCGCTTATCACACTTACTATGTCATCTGATCTGTAACTGAAGTTAATCAATCCGGATAGTGGTGGTGTGAAAGGCAGTGATTCATTGTACTTCAAGGATTGAGAGTATTGGTATTTCACTTTTGTTAGTAATCCGAAATTTTCATTTATATTATAATCCAAACTGGCTTCTATACCTGTTATATTGGCATCACCTATGTTTTGGAATAGCTTGAAGCTCTGGGCGAAAGTCTCTACTACTTCTACCCCATCGTCCTTCAGCCCAGCTATATAATCAACAATATAATCATTATAAAGGTTCAACTTCACATTGAAATCATCTACATTATAATCATAGCCCAGATTGACAGAATATGATTTTTCTTTATTCAAATTGGGATTGCCTATGTAAATAGAATTATCAGAAATATTATAAATATAGAAGCCGAATGATTCCAAATGAGTCGGGGCTCTTTCCACTCTGGATAGAGTCAGATTAGTACTTTGAGATTCTGAAAATTCCTTTTGCAAATTCACAGAAGTATTTAGTTGTAGATTGCTTGCTGTATAATTGTCTCCCCAATAGCTCTCTGCGATAGCTCTTGCAAATTCATTGTTTACTGTACGGGTTATATAATCTATTCTTCCGTTCAACTTTAATAGGAAAGATTCGTTCAGTTGAGTAAAGTAACCAGCATAAATACCACCGCTATAAGTTTCTATATCTCCTAGATTTATCAGATACATTTCTCTGCCTGTTTCAAGCATCTCCATTTTCATATCTGAGAAAGCATTCATTCGGAATACCTCCATCGATAATTTCAGAATATCATCACCCAGCAATAGTTTATTTTTAGTGAGGAAACCCATAGTCTCAGTAGTACCATCCATAGGCATATACATACCTGGCATTACAGCTCTGTTCATTATCTCTTCATCGCTTCTATCATAATCGTCCATCAGATGCGAGATGCTATTATAATAAACCCGAGTATCCCAACTAAGTATAAGATCACTTATATTCTTCATACCCAATTGATATGAAATCATATTCATATCGGTGCTTCTTGTATCCATAATTAGAGCAGGATATCCGATATCGGCGCTATGGTCGTATATATATTCCAAACCGTGTGAAGTGTTTTCACTTGATTTGAATAAAGTATTTAGCTTTACATTTTCTTTTCTGAAACTACTATTATTTACGGATATGCTATTCCCTGCACTGTAATTCCCAGCATTCTTAACAGAATAGCTAACTAATGCAGCGAAGTTTTCATAGGAATAGTTCACTTTTCCTTTGCTGTTGTAGTAATCTGAAGCTGAGCTAAATTGATTATCCAGTACAATTTTAAAATCATTACTGAGTAAAGGCTTATTTGTGATAAAATTCATACTACCACCAACAGAAATACCGTGGCTCATATCAGATTTGTCTGCTGATACTTCACTAGCTTTTAAGTTTTCTATTTCTATATAAGATGTTATAGGATCCATCTTATCTATACAAGCCGAGAACATACGCATACCGTCTATCGTAACGCTCAATCTATTTTGATCATACCCACGCACTATAGCTTCTGAAGCAAAATTAGCTCGAGAAATCAAATCAATTGAGTTATTGTATTTGAGCAAATCATCAACTGAATTCAATACAGTGTTCATATTCTTCTGAACAGCATTGAAATCATCGTCTATGACTATAATCTCATCGGACTTGTACTCTTTTTTTGATATCGAATCTTGAGCCACATCAGCTAATAAGCTAAGTGGAAGTAAGATTAGTGTTAATATCTTTTTCATTTGTTTCTCCAGAGTTTATGGGTGTACCAAAGCAGTACACCCATTACTCTATAGATTTAAATTAGAAGTCCAATGTATAAATTATTGGTTCACCAATCATCATATCACCTCTTTTCAGTCGAAGTGTTATTTGCCAATCACCGGTCATATTGAAGTTTACTTTGCCATTGTAAATACCATTGGCACTGTGAACAGGGCTTACATTACCGTCCGAGCCATGTCCCATAGATGGCATAAGCATCTCTACTTCAGTAGTCAAATCAGTAACAGCTGGATGTATCATCATAGATTCGCGTGTATGAATTGAAACTATGAAATCATTCATTCCAACTTTTGGAGAATCCAAAGATCGAAGAGTCACGAAGTATGATTTTTCTTCAAAAGTAAATCTCTTTACATTTCCAGTTGCTATAACTGTACAATCCATTCTCTCGTCAATAGCCATAGTTTCAGATTTCAAAGTTATAAACCAACTACCACCAGCACTAGCCATTATAAATGTAGCGTCAACTTTGATATACTCTTTGTCATTCATAGTTACTACTTCAGTCATAAATGGAGTAGAGTGCATCATCATACCCATATCCATAATCAGATTTACTGATAAATCTTTAGCGATTGAGTTATTAGAATTGTCCGTAGCACGAATGTAGAATACACTGTGACCTTCTTTTAGCTCCTTATCTTCTGATACTACTTCAAAAGTATAGTCACCAGAAGTTTTATTTACGATAGTGTTCAGAGTTACTTCGTCAGTATCTTTTACTGGATTTGTATCGTCATCTTTACAAGAGTATAGTGAGAAAGCCAATAGCAATAATGCTACGTATTTTATTGAATTAAACATAGTTATCCCTTTTATATATTTTTATTTTTATTATATTTATTTGTTAAAAAAGCAATTTATTTTGTGTAAGTATATGTTATTTATACTAATTGCTTAGGGGGATGAAATATGTCTTGTTCAAGATGAAATGAGTATTCTCTTATAGGAATTACTTGGGGTTCGAATTCCGAAGGAACCAAATCATCTAGCACTACGAAATGAACAAATCCGATAGGAAAGTCTTTTAGATTTATGTCGAGCAGAGGGGTAGTTTTCTTATCAGATTCCTGCTCTTTCATCTCATCAGAAAGATGACATTTACCGTGACATTCCATTTCTGGTTTGTCTTTATTGATACACAATGCTTCGTATAGTTCCGTATTGACCATGTAGTTGAATACAGGGAACACGGGTATAATCAACGCGTTGATGTATAATAGTATTGATAATATGGCAAATGTTCTTTTCAATTATTTGTATTTTGTGTTATTACCTAAGACAAATATACGAAAAGAATATTATATAATAAAAGAAAAGAGAGTATTTAATCTTTAATTATTATTTTTAATTTCTACCTAACTTAATTATATTGAAATTATTCTTAACAAGCACTATCTAATAACATGAGAAAAATAAGCCAAATATTACTAATAGCAATATCTCTGTTTGCCATTTCTTGTAGCGATGACACAAACACTAACCCACAATTACAAGAATCATTTAACTTTCCATTAGCTATTGGGAACGAGTGGGAATTTGACTTCTATTGGTTAGATGAATCATACCAAGCAACTGGTGATTCATTGCACACGGATAAATCAACCGTCATAAATAAACTAACATATAGAGGAAAAGAAGCATATCAACTTGATGAGGATATGCTATTTAATATAAGTTATTTGAGCGTGGATAAAGAAGCTATATATGGTCATTTCGAGTATAGCAAACTCAGTAGTGACAGTAAAAATAGAGTACCCGATGAATGGATAAAACTTTACTCTTTTAATCAAAATGAATGGCAAATGTACAAGAAAAATATCTCGGTAAATGAAGGTGATTACATTGCTGAAGGTACATTTACTGCGACTGGTAAAAAGATTGGGAAAAACACAACAGAGATAAATGGTAGAATATTAGATGTTTATGAATATATGTCAATACTCGTAACTACTGGGATTGAAACCAGTGGAGGGCAAACACGTGAAATAAATCAAGCTGATACAAGTTATTTTGGAATAGCTGATAGTATTGGTTTCTATTATTCTAAGAGCCATGACTATCCGACTGAAGAAGAACCAGATAAACATGGTTGGATAAAAAGAGTCGGTAAATACACAATCAAATAAGTTAAAATGAATGAAAATAGAAAAAAGGGATAATGACAAAAACAGCACAAGAAGCAGTAAAACATATAAAAAGCAATGATAACGTATTTATTCACTCAGCCGCTGCGGCTCCATCGCTATTAGTACAAGCTATGAGCGACAGACATAGTGAGTTAAAGAATGTAAGCATCTATCAAATACACACTGAAGGTCCTGCACCATACTGTAATGAGGGTATGGAAAATTCCTTTATAGTGAAAGCTATGTTCGTGGGTGCTAATACTAGAGATTCAATACGTAATGGTAGCAACAGTTATATTCCTATATTCTTAAGTGAAGCACCAAAACTATTCCGCAAGGGTATAATAAAGATAGATGTGGCATTAATTACAGTTTCGCCACCAGATAAACACGGATATTGCTCACTTGGTACTTCGATAGATACTTCACTTGCTGCAGTAGAAACGGCAAAGTTTGTGATAGCACAGATAAATGACAAAATGCCCCGAACGCACGGTGATGGTATAATACATATAAACGATATTGATATAATGGTCGAGGGAAATATAGATTTATATGAAGTAGAATATGCAGAACTTTCTGAAGAGAATATTGCAATTGGCAAAAATATAGCTGAGCTAATAGAAGATGGCTCTACTCTCCAAATGGGGATAGGTGCTATACCTAACGCAGTACTATCATTCCTCGGTAATCATAAGGACCTAGGTATTCATTCCGAAATGTTCTCAGATGGTATATTACCATTAGTAGAAAGTGGAGTGATAAACGGTAAATACAAGAAGAAGCATAAAGGTTATATAGTATCTTCATTTGTTGTTGGTAGTAGAAAGTTATATGATTTCATAGACGATAACCCCTCCGTGCACATGCTGGATTCGGACTATGTGAATAGCCCAAATGTAATCCAAAGAAACCCTAAAGTAGTGGCAATTAATAGTGCCATTGAAATTGATCTAACGGGTCAGGTCTGTGCTGATTCTATTGGCTCTAAGATATACTCTGGAGTTGGTGGACAAATGGACTTCATACGTGGTGCATCGCTTTCCGAAGGAGGAAAACCTATTATTGCATTAAGCTCGACAACTAGCAAAGGCCAATCGAAGATCGTTCCTTTTCTGAAACAAGGTGCAGGAGTAGTAACTACCAGAGCACATATACACTATGTAGTTACTGAGTACGGAGTGGCTAATCTTTACGGTAAGACGATAGAAGAGCGGATAACTGAACTGATAAGAATAGCTCACCCTATGCACCGAGAGGAATTGGAGAAATCTAAGAAATTACTTTTTAGTTAGAGAGTAATTCTACAGATTTTACAAATTCGCACAAGTCTATACATATATAGACAAATGAACAACTAGAAACGTCTCAATAAAGGTGAAAATATTTTGTGTGTTGGCTCGGTTCACATAGTTAAATATAAGAAAATGAGTGGAATAATGCAAGTGGATAATAGAGTTAGACTTGACTGTCCTCTGCTAGCGGATTTGAAATGCTCTCATTTCGACTCCGCTCAATGAACGCATTTCTTCCTACTCAGTCTCTCGCAAGCTTGGGTTAGCTCCTCCGAAGAATCACAGTTCGGTGTATTGCCGTTGGTATCAGCCAAGGGATAATAGTTTAAATCAACCCCACTTTGGACTTTAGTCCCATAAATATTGAACTCCTGCGGAGTTCCCCTGGACTCTTTGCTTCGACACCGCTATTAGATTAGCATTCTTATAATAATTAGATTTGTAGATTATTAATCAGGTTAAATATCTGAACAACCAAGAGGAGTTTAGGTGAACTATTTCGGCGTCTAAACTGTAGGGTTTATACTG
>JBAYUQ010000025.1:0-43681 GCA_041675005.1 Kapaibacterium sp. (SeqCode) | reverse complement strand
ATGGAACCAGTTAGAACTGGAATACCTATGAGCCATCCAATTTCGGTCAATGAGAAATTAAATATTTGATTAGAATTCAGAAAAGTAACTAAAACACCGTTTAACATCCAGATTGCAAAACAGAATGTGAATGCAATTGTATTCATTGTTAATATTTTATAGGCACCCTTTGGGACAATAGTTTCCATTTTTTATTACCTAATAATTATTAAAAAAAACCCTATTAAATGACATTAGTCTTTCAACAGGGTTTCTATTTTATTATGTGTTTTTTGGTCTGTGTTGAGTCCATTTTGTTTTTGGATCTCTTATTTTTTTAGGATCCCAATTCCAGAGTACTCTTTGGTATGGTCTCCAAATATAATGTAAAGGTGTTACGAGGATGTGCATAAGTCTTGAGAATGGGAACAATAATACTATCAGATAAGCACCTATTACATGCCATTTCATCATCCAAGGCATAGCAGAAACTGCAGCAATATCAGGAGAAAACAAGAATATTGAACGAAGATATGGTGTAAGAACTGCTGCAAACCAAGATGACCCCCACTGGTAATTGTAAGCTACAAGAATTCCTAAGATTACTTGAGCTAGAATCAATAACTCAACGAAAATATCCATTTTGTTAGTGACCATTAATACCCTGTCATTGGTTAGTCTTCTATAAAGGAGTTTTAGCAATCCAAATAGTAATAAAAGCCCTGCCGCAAACCCAGTAATTTCGATTATCAGTAACCTAACTGGAACTGAATTAAAAGCAAGCAAAGTGCTTGGGAATAAAAATGCTATCAGATGCCCAAATATTAGTATAAGAATACCAATATGGAATGAAACTGAGCCCCAGAATAATGATCCACTTTCCATGAACTGAGAAGATAGTGAACTGATACTGAACTTAGCCATTCTATATCGAACAATTGTTCCTATTAGAAATCCTACGAGTGCCACGTATGGCAAAGCAATAAAGAAAAAATTATCTAAGAAATTCATAATATACCTTTTTTTTAAACTTTTTCATTTTCCGCGGTAAGCTCGGTATTCACTGATTTCAAGAAATCATTCGAACCGAGACTAATGATGTCACGTTTAATGTCAAAGTCAATTTTTAATATTTTATATACTGTTTCGAGTGCATTTAGATAAATCATTTTATATTTATCAGAGCTGTCAATGATTGTTTTGTATTGTTTTTTATAGAACTTGTTTTTGTATTCCATTTTCTTTTCACTAAACTCATCTATTATGTTTTTTAGTGCTGGGGCAAGAATTTTTAATACAAGTTCTTGTTTGAATTCCTCGTCTGGGTGTCTAGCAAGTAGTTGTAGAACAAATGGTAAGTGATCGGATAGTTCACCATTAGTTTCTATTCCATTGTCACGCAATTCACGATTCATGTGAACAAGTAATGCTCCACGTTTGTAGTCTTCTCCAAAGAGGACATAACCAAGTTCAAGAGTTGTGATGGCTTGAACCTCAAAAGACCTCGTGTAGAGTTCTTGTTGGTCAAGTAACTTCATATCTCTTGTATATTCTGTGAATTGTTCCAACTGACCAGCAAGTTCAGGGTAGTGTTCTTGAACAAATTCTTGAACAGATTCCGAGTAATCGGCAAACCCTTGTACTGGAAATAAAAATAGACCAGATAGTAGTTCGTAATGTGAATAGTTATCTGTCATTTTACGCTCCTCTGACTGGGGCTTTTTTGGGACCAAACCCTACAGATCCCTTAGCGTCACCTGTAAACTCTAGCATTTCAATTGCCTGTTCTCTGTGAGCGGGTGGGATAACAAATCTATCGTTAAATTTGGCAAGAGATGTCAAATAATAAGCTGCTTCAACTTCATCAACTGTATAATTTACTTCTTTTAACGCCTCCATTGCTTTATCTTCTGGGATATCTCCAACTGTTTTCCAACGTCTGTAAATACGCATAGCCATTAATTTCCTAATAACATCTTTGAGTATTGGGACATTACCAGCCGTGAATAGGTTTGCCATATATTCAAGAGGAAAACGAACATCATCAATTGAACCAAAAATTTCTTTCGTTGTAGTGTCATATAGCCATTTGTCTTCCCATACCTTACTTCTTGAATCCATTTGTTTTACTTGATCAGATTTATTTTGCTCTGAGATAGAAGCCATAACTGGAAGCATAGGTGGAACATAGAATAACATAGGTAATGTTCCATATTCAGGATGAAGTGGTAGAGCTAAATTCCATACTTTCAAGAATTTATACACTGGCGATGATTGAGCTGCTTTAATTGTAGAGTCTGGAATTCCATTTAGTTTTGCTGCTGCTATTATAGCAGGATCAAATGGATCCAATATCATATCTTTTTGACGTTGAACTAAATCAGAGTCAGTTGCAGTACCAGCAACAGTCTCTTCTATTTTGTCTGCATCATATAGCAATACACCTAAGTAGCGGATACGACCCACACAAGAGTGCATACAAGCTGGAGCTAGCCCGTTTTCAAGTCTTGGGTAACACAAGATACATTTTTCACTCTTACCAGTGTGCCAGTTGTAATATGTTTTTTTATAAGGACAAGCGGTAACGCACATTCTCCATCCTTTACAAACATCTTGGTTTATAAGGACTATACCGTCCTCGCCACGTTTGTATATAGCACCTGATGGGCAAGATGCCACACAAGCAGGATTCAAACAATGATTACAAATACGAGGGAGATAAAAGAAGGCCATTTGTTCCATTTGAAACATAGCTTCTTGTTCTTTCGGACTTAATTTCTTCAGATTAACATCGTTACGAGCAAAATCTGGAGTACCACTCAGGTCGTCATCCCAGTTTGGACCCATTTTGATATCCATTGGCTTGCCTGTGATAAGTGAAATTGGGCGAGCCGTTGGTTGGTCATCCATTTCTGGAGACTCAATTAAATCCAAATATTTATATGTAAATGGCTCATAATAATCGTCTATCATAGGTAGTTTCGGATTATGGAAAATATTTCCTAATCCTTTGCCTTTTCCAGCTCCTCTGAGTTTGATTTTGCCGGCATCTCTTTCCCAACCACCATGGTAAATGTCTTGATCTTCCCATTTGGTGGGGTAGCCAGTACCAGGTTTGGTCTCTACATTATTCCACCACATATATTCGGCACCCTTTCTATCGGTCCAAATATTTTTACAAGCAACCGAACAAGTGTGGCATCCAATACATTTATCAAGGTGAAAGACCATTGAAATTTGCGATTTGATATTCATAATAAAAACCTTTATTAAACTTTGTATATTTTTAATTCTTAATTAGTAAACGACTTTATCCATTTTTTTCACTATCACGTGAGTATCACGGTTTACAGCCGTTGGTCCCCAATAATTGAAGTGATAGGAGAATTGTCCGTAACCACCCGCCAAATAATTTGGTTTAAGGTGAATTCTAGTAAATGAATTATGTCCACCGGCCCTACGATTCCCACGAACTTGTGATTTTGGTATGTTTACTGTTCGCTCTGGAACGTGATAAACAATACATACACCTTTTGGTATCCTAGCTGAAACATTTGCACGACAGCAATATACACCGTGGTCATTGTACACTTCTACAAAATCATTATCTTTTATTCCAAGTTCAGCTGCATCTTCTTCACTCATCCAGCATGGTTCACCACCACGAGAGAGTGTAAGCATTCTTAGGTTATCGCCATAGGTTGAGTGAATATGCCATTTGCCATGTGGAGTAAGCACGTTTAATACTCTAGCATTTTTCTCATTTTTAATAGTCTCACGCAAATCACCATATACTTGCCATTTTGGAGATGGTTTGTAGGTGGCTAGATGTTCACCGTATTTAATATACATTTGGTGGTCTAGGTACAGATGTTGACGTCCAGTCAGTGTTCTCCAAGGAACTAGTCGGTCAACATTATATGTAAATGCAGAATATGCACGTCCATCTGTCATCAAACCAGACCAAACTGGAGAGTTGTTATATCTTTTGGGTTGAGTTTGAAGGTCAGTGTGACGCATTCTTACATCTTCACTACCTTTTCCTAGATCAACTAATACTAGTCCCGTTTTCTTCTCCATATTTTCATAAGCACGAACAGTTAGTTTACCGTTTGTTAGAGAAGAAAGATGGAGCACCGCATTTGATGCGGCAACATCTGCTTCGATTGAAGGATATTTCTTACCATCAATTATAGTTGTAGGGAAGTGATTAGAAGTAATCATTTCATCATACTCTTCTTCGCAGAAGTAGTGATTACCATGGGCACTAAGTCCTTTAGTCCTTACCTTGTCGCCCAATGCGATGAAATGGTCATATAATTTAGTATAATCACGATCAACAACAACTAACCCGTGCATTGATTTACCAGGAACAGGTTCGACTTCACCTTTGTACCAATCTTTGATGGTTGGTTGTGATATCTCTGCTACCGAATCATGTGAAAGTGGTGTAGCTATTATATCTTTAAGTGGCTCCTTGTAATATTTTTTAGCCATTTCTTGAGTTGCACGTGCCACATGTTTGAATATATCCCAGTCTGTTTTTGCTTCCCATACTGGTGCTATTGCAGCCGATAATGGGTGAATGAATGAATGCATATCAGTTGAGTTCATGTCATCTTTTTCATACCATGAGGCAGCAGGGAGAACTATATCAGAATATAATGCAGATGAATCCATACGGAAGTTAAGATCAATAACAAGATCCATTTTCCCTTTAGGAGCAACATCATGCCATACAACTTCTTCAGTTTTTTCTATTTTAGAATCATCAGCAATCTTATTATTATGAGTACCAAGATAATGATCTAGTGCGTATTCATGACCTTTCATCGACCCCATAATTGCATTACCACGCCAGATGTACCATACACGTGGGTGGTTTTCTTCAGCGTCAGGATCTGATACAGAATATTTAAGCTCTTTTGATGTTAATTTATCAAGAACATATTTTTTAATTTCTTCATCGTTTGTAGCACCTTTATCTATTGCTTCTTGGCATAGAGTCAACGAATTCTCATTAAATTGAGGGTAGAATGGCATCCATCCATTTCGCACAGATTTGAAAATCAAATCTGCTGTGTGCATATTGGTCAGCTCATTATCAGGAGTTAAGTTATAGTCATGTGATTTACCATCATAACGATACTGACAAGTATTTATATAGTGCCAGATTGGAGCTTGTTGTAGTCTAGATGCACTTACCCAATCTTTTGCAAACGCAATAGCACCCCATGATTCACCTGGTGCAAGTTTTTCTTGACCAACATAGTGATTTAGACCACCACCATTTTTACCAACGCAACCTGTAAGCATAAGAGCCATAATACCAGCTCTATACATTAGGTTTGCATGATACCAGTGATTGATACCAGCACCAATAATAATTGAACATTTACCTTCAGTTGCTTCGGCAGTAGAAGCCCATTCTCTTGCAAATTGAAGAATAGTTCTTGCATCAACTCCTGTAAACAATTCTTGCCAAGATGGTGTATAAGCAGCGTTCTTATCGCTATAATCTGCAGGATAATCACCTTCAAGTCCACGACCTACGCCATATTGTCCCATTGTAATATCATATACAGTAGCAACAGGAACTTTTTTTCCATCAACTGTTTCTATCATACGAACTGGAACACCACGTTTTGCGTGTGTGTTTAGACCGTAATCAATAAATTCAACTTGAAGTATGCCATCATTTTTATCTAAGAAAGTTAAATATGGGTCATAAGCAGAGTTATCATACTCATTTTCATATTTCAAATTCCAATTACCTTGTTCTTTATTATAGCGAGATCCCATACCACCTTTCGGCACGACAAGATCACCAGAAGTCTCATCGATATTAAGGAACTTCCAATCACCATTTTCTATGTCTTTATATTTTTCAATTCTGTTTGCACGAAGAAGACGGTCTGCTTTATAAACACCATTTTCTTCGACAAGCTCAACCAAGAATGGAGAATCTGTGTATCTTTTTGAGTATTCTATAAAGTAAGGAGTCTTCTTTTCGTAGTGAAATTCTTTTAATATAACGTGTGTAACAGCCATCCAATATGCACCATCAGACCCAGCATGAAGTGGAACCCATTGGTCAGCAAATTTGGCAACCATGTTGAAGTCAGGAGCAAATACAACAGCTTTTGTACCATTGTGTCTTGCCTCCGATAAGAAGTGGACATCAGGAGTACGTGTCATCCCAAGGTTTGCCCCCATTATAGCTATAAACTTGGAGTTATACCAATCTGCTGATTCGGCAACGTCGGTTTGCTCACCCCAAATCTCAGGAGAAGCATTCGGTAGGTCACAATACCAATCATAAAAGCTAAGACATACACCACCTAGTAGTTGCAAAAACCTTGCACCAGAAGCGTAACTCATCATCGACATCGCTGGAATTGGAGAGAATCCGATCACACGATCTGGACCATATTTTTTAGCTGTATATATATTAGATGCTGCAATCATTTCTAACATCTCATCCCATGAAGCACGTCTGAACCCACCTTTCCCACGAGCTTTTTGATATGCAGTTCTCTTTTCTTTATTATTTTGAAGGTTTTCCCAAGCTTGCACAGGGTTATCAGTATTTCTTTTTTCCTCTCTCCATGCATCAATTAACTTACCACGGACTAAAGGATATTTTATCCTTAGTGGTGAGTAAAGATACCATGAAAATGATATACCACGCTGGCATCCTCTTGGTTCGTACGGAGGAAGAGAATCTTCAAGTAAGGGATAATCAAGCTGTTGAGTTTCCCATACTACTATTCCTTCTTTTACAAATATCTCCCACGAACAACCACCTGTACAGTTTACTCCGTGTGTGGATCTTGCGACTGTATCGTGTTGAAAACGATTTCGGTAGAATTCTTCCCATTTTCTAGTTTTAGGAGCAATTAAATCTTCAATCCAACTCATAATATTAGCCTCTGTAAATTAATTTATTGATTTTATTTGTCTGTCATAAATAGCTTGGTTCACTGACTTAGCTTTCACTTTTGTTCTCAGCATTGCGAGAATAATGAAGAGTACAAATAACCCTCCAAATCCTCCCATTAGTAATGTAGCCGCTGAATTACCGCCTTCATGGTTATCTTTTTCTTCATCAACGTGAACTAAAAATGCAGTTAAGCTTTTAACTTCGTCTTCTGTTATTTTATTATTTTTGTAGGCCTCAATCATAGCTGGAAAACCTGGGCTTCCAATCATTCCTCTGATACCAGCGTCAGTAATTCTTGTTTTTGCTTCGGTTAAGTCTTTTGCGAGCCCCCCACCACTCATAAATTTATCATATTTTACGTTGTGGCAAGAGATACATGATGCACCCCCATTTTTTAATCTCATTTCGCCGGAGAATAATTTTGCCCCGTCATTGATTTCTCTTTCTAAGTAGGTGATTTTTACTGCTGGAGTGGCTTCTCCCCCATCGCCTGCATCTACACTTTTGCTATCTATATAGGCAATAATGCTTTTTACTTGGGCATCTGATAATGCTTGAGCTGGCATAGGAATTCTATTATTTTCTTCGAATATCGCTATAGCATCTGCGTCACCAGATTGAATAAATTCTGTAGAATTTTGAATAAATTTGATTAACCATTCATCAGACCTTTTGTCTGATATACCCTTAAGATCAGGGCCTACTATTTTCCCACCACCTATGGTATGGCAAGCAGAACATACTTTAAACAAAGTTTCACCATCCGAAGATAATGCATTATTAAAGCTGATTATTCCTATTAGTATAACGCCTAGTGCGTGTCGAAGTAGCATGACAATTACTCTTTAATTAGTTTATAATTTTTTTGCCTTTATTTTTAAACTCAATATTGAGTTATTCTTAATTCTATTTCTACTCAAGATTATACAGTAGATAAATACATTTTTATCTTAAATCTAAAACTAGTATTTCTATCTTTTATTTTTAGTCTTTGTTCCTTATCTTATTATTTTGATACTAGCAGCCAGAACATCCACCGCAACTGGTAGCATTACTTGGACTATCAAAGACAAATCCAGAACCAAACTCGTTATCTTGGTATTCTAGTGTTACACCTTGCAGATCATATAAACATCTGTTATCTATCACTAAATTTAAATCTCCACATTCTACGGTCTTGTCATCATCACTGACTGCTTGGTCAAACCCTAAATCATATTTGGTTCCAGCACATCCACCACTTAAAGACATGATTCGGACAAAATCTTCATCTGGTATATTGTTTTGAGATTTGATTTGGATGATAGTATTATATGCTTTTTCAGTTATCTTAAATACATCTTTTAGCTTTGGATTAAGCATAGCCAAATCTATCTTTATTTGAGTCGCTAATATTGGGATAATCATGGTATTAATTAAATTATTTATGAATGACTGTTGCAAATATCAATATTTTTATTTTATAATACAAGAATTATTTGAGATAAACTTGTTTTTTATCTTAAATAGCTATAATTTGTCCTCGAGAAAAAGTATATAATTATCCGAGTTTATTTATCCTAAGTTGTCAATATCATGATAATAAGGGTTTTAAACCGATAGGGGTTGATGATGGAAACATCCAACCCTGCCCGATTTGCAAAGGATAGAAAGAGTAATGATTGCCTAATAGCCGTCATAATATGAAAGATACAACTCATTTCTACCTTTATTACAAGTAGAAATGAGTTTTTTTTATATTAATAAGGACTACTATTATGAAAGACAAAATTCCATCTCGATACATTAAGGTAAAAGAGAATTATCCAGATATTTTAAACTCCTATGAAGGTCTTGGAGAAGCCGTCCATTCGGCAGGCCCATTAGATGCAAAAACACGAGCCCTTGTAAAGCTTGCCATCTCCACTGGTGCTGGGTTAGAAGGTGCAATTGCCTCACATGCAAGAAAAGCAAGTAAGATAGGCGCTACACCAGATGAGATGAAGCATGTTGCTTTTTTATCTCTACCTACAATTGGATTCCCAAAAATGATGATAGCTCTAAAAGTAATCGAACAACTTGAAGAGAAGGCATAATGATATATCTAGATCTATTTCTTGCATTTTTCAAGGTAGGATCATTCTCATTTGGAGGAGCATATTCACTCATCCCACTTATCGAAAAAGAGGCAGTGCAAAATTACGGGTGGCTAACTCCTGATGAATTTTTACATGTATTAGGTATGGTCGAAGTTTTTCCTGGTGCTATATCAGTGAAGTTCGCTACCTATACTGGCTATAAAGCGGGCGGTATCTTAGGTGCAGTTGTGGCCAACCTAGGGAACTTGATGGTTCCAGCAATTGTTATTATGGTCGCGTCTTATTTTTATTCGTATTATTCCAAAAATGAAGCAGTTATGAAAGCATTCAAAGGAATAAAATTTGCAGTTATTGGTATGGTGGCAGCAATAATGTTTCAATATGCAACAAAAATGCCTCTAGAATGGAAGACTGGGCTAATCATGGCAATTGGTGCAGCTCTAATTATATTTTTCAAACTTCATCCAGCTTATATAGTTGGAATATCTGCAATCGTTGCATTAATAATATTATGAGAGGAACATGAAACAATTGATTGATAAATACGACAGAGTGCATGATTATTTAAGAATATCTTTGATAGATAGGTGCAACTTAAATTGTTTTTACTGCAATCCAATTAATGCTCCAAGTACATCTTCAGCTAGGAGCTCAATCCTAAGTTATGAAGAGCTTGCTCGACTAGTTAAACTTTTTGTTGTCGATCATGGATTTAAAAAAATCCGACTTACCGGTGGTGAGCCAATGGTTCGTAAGGATATTATACCTTTTTTTAAAGAATTGAATAAAATAAAAAAGAACCACCCATTCGAAATTGGACTTACAACAAATGGAACATTACTAGAAGACAAGCTTGAGATATTAAAAGAGAATGGGCTTGATAGGTTAAATATCAGTCTTGATACTTTACAAAGAAATAAGTTTAAAGAAATAACGGCTCATGATAAGTTTCTGGAAGTCATAAGAGCAATCGAAAAAGCAGAGACCCTTGGATTCCACCCGCTGAAAATTAATGCTGTCGCTATGAGAGGAGTAAATGACGATGAGTTTTTAGACTTTATCGATTATTTCAAAGGGAGAAATATTAATCTCCGATTTATAGAATTTATGCCATTTAGTAATAACGACTGGTCGGAAAATAAGTTTATCGGGTATAAGGAAATCATTGAAACTATTAGCACTCAACATAAACTTTTACCTTTGAAAACATTACCGCATGCTGTATCAAAGGACTATGACATAGTGGGTGAAAAAATAAAACTAAGTTTTATTACTTCGATGACAGAACATTTTTGTGGAGATTGTAACAGACTAAGAATCACTGCTAATGGAAGATTGAAGTTATGTTTACTTTCTGATAAGAACTCAGGACTTAATTTCAAGGAATTATTGAATTCCCATAGTGATGAAAGTATATCTCATCTACTGCAAATTGCTCTTTATGATAAACCCAAAGAACATCCTCCAGCTAAAATATTGATGAATTTCACTGATAATAAAATGATGTCAATAGGAGGTTGAGAAATGAAGAGCCTAACACATGTTAATACAGAGGGAAAAGCAGAAATGGTTGATGTTTCTACCAAAGGAGAAACCCTAAGAACAGCAATTGCTTATGGAGAAATTCGAATATCAAATGATATTTACAATGCTATTAAAAACAATGAAATTAAAAAAGGTGATGTCCTAACCTTAGCAAAAATTGCTGGAATCATGGGAGCTAAGAAAACATCTGAGCTAATTCCGCTTTGTCATAACATTTTCATATCAAAGTTAGATGTTGAATTAAAGCTTGAGAAGGATAAAATCACTGCAAACTCTTTTGCTTCCACTATAGGGCCAACTGGTATTGAGATGGAAGCCCTCAGTGCTGTTAGTATTGCTCTGCTTACGATTTATGATATGTGCAAGGCAATTGCAAAAGATATGTTGATTACAAATATACAACTTATTGAAAAAACTGGTGGGAAATCTGGAAACTATTATAAGGATTTGAACAATGAAAATTAATATGAAATATTATGGAATTGTAGCTGAGAAAATGAGAAAGCAAGCTGAAAGTATAGATATTAGTGCTAACACAGTTGAAGACTTGATAAACCATTTCTCAGAGATCAAAACTACAGACTACAAGGTCGCAGTCAATCAAGATATAGTGAAAGCAGACTACCGATTAAAAGAAAATGATGAGGTAGTATTCTTACCACCATTCGCTGGTGGCTAACCATATTTCGGCTAAGACCGTAGAGTATGATTTTAAATAGGAAAGATATAATCTTAGAATAGAAAATAAAAAAGAAGCTGGAAAAATTGCTGAGTAAAGAAGAAAAATATAGATATAGTAGGCATCTATTATTAGACAATGTTGGTATCAAAGGACAGGAAAAACTAAGTTCTGCTAGTGTATTAGTTGTTGGTGCGGGTGGTTTATCATGCCCTGCGCTACAGTATCTAACTGCTAGTGGAGTTGGTAGAATTGGTATAATTGATGATGATCTTATCGAAGAATCGAACCTACAAAGGCAAGTGTTATACTCCCATGATGATATAGGACGCAATAAGGCATTTGTTGCATCTGAAAAACTAAGTAAGCAAAACCCATTTGTCAGCTTTGAAATCCAACAAACAAGACTCACTAATAAAAATGCTTTAGAATTATTTTCACGTTATGATATAATATTAGATGGTACGGATAATTTTGCAACTCGTTATATAATCAACGACGCATGCGTTATACTGGGAAAGCCATTTGTATATGGAAGTATTTACAAGTTTGAAGGTCAGGTTTCGGTTTTTAATTACAATAATGGTCCTAGCTACAGATGTCTTTTCCCAAACCCACCTAGTGAGGTTGGTAATTGCTCTGAGGTGGGAGTACTTGGCGTATTACCAGGTATCATCGGGATTATGCAATCCATAGAAGTAATAAAAATCATTCTTGACATTGGCTCTGTATTATCTGGAAAGCTATTAATCTATGATGGACTTTCATCGGATATACACTTTATCAATATCAATAAATCTCAAGAATATCATTCAGAATTGACTGAGCTAAAGAACAGTTTTGAGGAATTTGACTATGAATTTTTCTGTAGCAATAAAAATGGAACTATTACTTGCAAAGATATAAGTGCTGAGAGCTTAGAAGAATTATTAAAATCTGAGATAGTACAAATTGTTGACGTTCGTCAAGAATGGGAATTACCAAAAATACCAAACCATCTAGTCGTAAATATACCAATGGACGAAATCTCTAACAGTATTCACTTATTAGATAAAAGCAAGTACACAGTAATTTGTTGTCAAACGGGTGTAAGGAGTAAAAAATGTTTAGATACTTTTGAGAAAGAGGGATTTGTTAACTTATATAATTTAAAAAATGGAATCGTATCATGGCAGAAGTAGAAAAACGAAAATCAATATTTACCGAAGGTGCAATTACCCCACAGAAAATAGCTGAATCAATAGCACATCATCAGGTGAAAACTGATATTGGTGCACATGATATTTTTCTAGGGCAAGTCCGTGCAGACATTATAGATAATAAAGTTGTAGCTGGTATAGAATACACCGCTTATGAAGAAATGGCAGAAAAACGAATTTATGAACTAAGAGAGACCACATTTGAAAAATTCGACCTCAAATGCTTACATATTTATCATAGTTTAGGCAGAGTCAATGCTGGCGAAATTTGTTTATTTGTATTCTCATCCTCTCCCCATAGAGATGATGCAATGGGTGCTACAAGGTTTATAGTTGAGGAGATAAAAGCAAATGTACCGATATTTGGGAAAGAAATATTTGAAGATAGTTCGTATCAATGGAAAACAAACAAATGATAAACTACGGCGATGCAATAGATATTATTAACGCAGAATTAAGCAAAATAGAAAAGAGGACAGAAATTGTAGATTTGCTAGACTCTCTTGGCAGAATTCTAGCCAAAGATGTGTTCTCAGATATAGATCAGCCACCTTTTAATAATTCGGCAATGGATGGAATTGCAGTGAAATTCAATTCAAATATCAAATCCTGGGCAGTACTTGGTGAGATTTCTGCTGGTAACTTTGAAGAGTATAATATAGATGAGAATTCTTGTGTTAGGATTATGACTGGTGGGAAAATACCGGTAAATGCTGATACTGTCATTCCAATTGAATTAATATCAGATGATGGGGATGTTATAACTCTGCTAGACGATATGTCAATAAAGAGAAATCAACATATTCGTGAAAAAGCTAGCGACCTTCATATTGGAATGCTAGCTATAAAACAAGACACACAAATAAAGTCTAATCATATACCTATGCTTGCTACTTGTGGAGTTGGGAAAGTTACTGTTTATTCTAGATTAAAAATTGGACTACTCGTAACGGGTGACGAGTTAGTAGAAATATCTGAAAAGCCAGAGGGCGACAAAATAAGAGCAAGTAATCTTTATACTTTAATATTAGCAATAAAGGAGGCAGGTCATATACCCGTGAGCTTTGGACTTGTTGGAGATGATCGCAGTCTAACGGAAGAAAAAATCATAACTGCTCTAAATTCAGATATAGATATTTTCATCACAACTGGTGGTGTCTCTGTTGGGAAATATGATTTCATCAAAGAAATCCTGCAACAAAATGACATTGATGAGAAATTTTGGAGTGTAAATATTAAACCAGGTAAACCAGTTTTTTTTGGAACATATAAGCATAACAATAAACATAAATTAGTATTTGGACTACCTGGAAACCCAGTTTCATCATTTGTTACATTTCTAGTATTTGTAAAATATACACTTGATAAGTACTATAATATAAATTCGAATAATATAGTTAGAGCAGAACTCACAAGTGACCTAAATAAGAAAGATGGAAAACGTCATTTCTCAAGAGGTATGCTATATAAAAAAGATGAACAATATTTTGTTGTAGATTCAGGATCTCATTCGAGTGGTGATATGGCAGGGTTAAGCAATGCCAACTGTTTAATAGTAATTAAAGAAGAAAGAATATCACCAAAAAAAGGAGAAAAAATAGAATGTATAGTGATATGACAGTAATAATCCTATCAGGTGGGAAATCTACCAGAATGGGACAGAATAAATCACTCCTGAAAATAGGTAATCGAACAGCGATTGAAAGAATAGTTGATCTTGTGAGACCTATATTCCCATACATTATATTAAGTACGAATACCCCTTCGGAATATGAATTCCTTGGGTTAGAAATGGTGCCTGATATTTACTCAAATGCCGGCCCAATAGCAGGCATTCATGCGGGATTGAAAGCTTCAACTACAGATAAAAATTTCATTATATCATGTGATATGCAGTTAATGAATGCTAAAACTATAAAGTTTTTAGTTGAATTTGAAACAGAATCTTCAATTACAATAGCAAAAGCCGATGGATTTTACCAGCAATTAGCTGGGGTTTATCACAAATCAGTCATCGCCAAAATCGAAAATATAATTGTAGAATACTCACAAGATGAGATAAGAGATGGTGAGCAAGTGAAAAGAGGTTGCAAAGTATTTAGTCTTATTAAAGAAGAGAATGCTATGATAATTGATGCAGAAAAGGACATACCAAACTACGAAGCTGGTACCTTTTTTAATATGAATAAACCTAGTGAATTCGAAGAAATATCCAGACTCCTAAATCTGTGATTATAAACGATTTGTCTTCATTGATATATAAACTAGTAGCTAAGAGAGGTCGGTACTTACGGCAGTGTTAACTTTGGGGTGATGTGGTGAGCAAGTGATGTCCTTATTCTGAAGTCCATGATTACCCCCAAATAAACTTTACATATCTCGGAGACGTTTTTCGTGTTCATGTGTCTTTATAGTTAGGTGTTGTACAATTTCAGGAAAATAAAATGAAATTAATAATAATAGCATTAATAGTTTTAATCTCAAATCTACAATCGCAAGAATTATCTGAATCAAAATATCTGTATACCCCTGTCAAGATTGAAATAGATTCTATGAATAATTCTATTGTTTTCGATAGAATCGAAGACAAGCTTAGATTTAACTTTTTTCTAAATCAGTTAGATCGTAATTCAAATAAGTTTTATGAAATAGCTGATTTATTCGATTTACAATTTCCTCCATTCGAAATGAAGAACATAGAAAAAAGTAAATTATATGAGTTCAGTTATTCAAATAATTCATTTATGAGGTATAGTACATATGAAGGTTTCCCATACTCACAAGCCAAATCGAATACTTACCTTGCTTGTGGCAGAGAGTTAGAGTCGTATGCTGCAAAAAGGACAGTACTGTTATTAGTAGATTCTACTGTATATTATCCGTTAGAATCTGAAATAAAGAGACTTCGTGATGATTTGGTTTCGGAAGGGTGGGGTGTTAGAATAGTTGAAGTGAATAGGATGAAATATGATGAAGCTAGGTTTATAAATGTGCTAGATCTTTATTATCTCGGCATTAGAGATTTTTTATATTATAACCCAAATCTAAATACTGAAGCTGTTTTATTAATCGGAAAAACACCAAAGTTTTATTCGGGTAAATTTGCTCCTGATAATAAGCCAAATCACCTTGGTGCATGGCCTGCTAACGGATTATTTGGAATTAAAACGGCTTTCGCACATACCTATAGAGATAAAGAGAATTCTTTTGAATCAGATTGGGAAAGAAATAATTATGGCTATCAAGATTTGGTATATGGTTACAATACATTTCCATACAAAGTAGATTTGATGGTAGGTAGTTTGGATTTGTCGGGACTATCCTCTTTTCCAGAATCAGAAATTGAGCTACTACGTAGGTATCTGAACAAGAACCACAAATACAGAACGGGTCAACTTCCTTTCCGAAGAAGAGGGTTGATAGATGATAAACTTGCAGATGAACATTTGCGAGAAGCACCTGCCTCTTCGGGTTGGCGAAACTTCAATTCTATGTTTGGACCAGATAGTATCAGTGAGGGAGATTACTTCTCAACTTTAGCAGATGAATCATATATGGCTTCTTATGCTTGTGGTAATGGACAGCCATTCGATTCACTTGGTGGTGTAGGAAGTAGTAAAGACTTTGCTACAAAGCAAGTAAATACGATTTTCACTATGCTTTATGGTGACTATATAGGCGATTGGGATAGCCCTGATAACTTTCTTCGTGCATCACTAGCATCAGAGCCATCTGTACTTACGGCTGCATGGGTAGGACATCCACATTGGTTCATGCACCACATGTCTATCGGCTACCCTTTAGGTTACAGTACACGTCTTACACAGAACAATGATATATATGTCCCATTAGAGCATTTCCAAACGGACACTACTTCTAAACCTTACGACCCATATAAGAACGGTGTACATGTTGGTTTACTAGGTGACCCAACACTAACTATGTATCCTTTGGATTTGGAGAATTCGGTATCTAATCTGAAAGCAGAAAAAATGAATGACTATACTGTCCGCTTGACTTGGGATATATCTGATATGAGTTCTACCCATTTCTATGATGTATTTAGATCCAACTACGCTGATGGTCCATTTGATAAAGTAACTGAAGTTAGTATTACAGACGGCCAGTTTGTAGATGAATACCACCACACAGGCGATGTGTGGTATATGGTTAGAGAGAAAGTCCTAGAGTTTAGCCCAACTGCATCTTTTTGGAAGCATCTACGAGGTAAGTTAGTGCAAACAGATGTGAAGTCTGGGGTCGAGGATGTTAGCAATAATCAACTAAATATCTACCCAAACCCAACAAATAATATTATAAATATCGAATTGAGAAACGATGTATTAGCCACAAGCTACAAGATTATTAACGCCGAAGGAAAACGGATAATGGGCGGTAGCCAAGCACCTGCTAATACTTTTGCAATCGAAGTAGAATCAATTCCTACTGGTTCGTATATAATCGAGTTAGAGACTACCACTGGTGAAGTAATAATTGATAAATTTGTGAGGAGGTAGTGGGAATGCCGCTACCTTTTTTTAAGAAAAGACAGCTCTCGCAAGGAGCATAGTTCGATGTATTGCCGTTGGCTTTAGCCAACGGATGAATTGAATATCACCAATCCACATTGGACTTTAGTCCCATATTAATTCAACTCCTAACGGTGTTGTTGTGTTAGGCTGGTCAACAGGCACTACTAATATTGAACTGCTCTGTGAGTTCTGCTGGATTCTTCGTTCACTGCGTTTCGCTCTCAAGTAACGAACACTCGGAAGCCCCCTTGCGAAAGGGGGTTTGGGGAATAGTAGAGACGTATGCAATACGTCTCTGCTATTCCCACATCTACGACTTCTTCATATTTGTTTCTTCTTTGTATTTGGCGTTCTTCTTCTTCCAGCTATCCCAATCTTTCTTAGCTTTTTTTAGCTCTTTCTTATAATCGAATTTTGGTTTGCCGAAATCTACTTTTATTTTACTTATATCTTCTTTCTCACCTGAAAGAAATTCTAGTACCATTTTTTTCATTTCTTGGTTTTCAGATGGCTCAGTATCTACATCGAATGGTGAAGCACCTCTTATTAAACTTTCGTAGTACTCATCATTGTCCATTTCTTCCATCATATAGTTTTGGAATTTCAAACCATCTAACCCGACTTTGAATTTAGTTCCATCCCCAATTTTACTACCATTAGGAGTAGATATACTGCCTGCAAACTCATAGGTAGTATTGAATTCGATATTGCCCATCATCATTGCAAACATACCCAGCCCCTTCTTGAAGTTTCTTTTCAGCTTGCGGACCGAGTCTTGTAGGTCTTTCTCAGTTATTCCTAGCTCGTCTAATGATTTTAATTCAGATTTACCCTCTTCCGTATGAACCGAATCTAGGTAAGTCTTAAAAGTGAAGTATGTGTCTTTACCCTCTTTCTGAATTTCATAAGGTAAGATTCCTTTTTCTTTCAAGCTATTGAAATTATCGAAATATCCCGTAGCGCTGATTACCAAATCAGCCGAATCATTGATGTACTCATATTTTATATTGTTCCAAGTAGCAACACCCGGATATTCATCAAACATTTTGTACATTTCTTCCATTGCTTTTGCTTCTGGATTCTCGAGTGTAACACCAAATCCCATAGGGTCAACAGGCATCAGGTAGCTAGTCTCTACTTTTCCTGATTTATCTGGATTTATAATATAGTGGACGTTTATCTCTATGCAAGAAGTTAGTATCAAGCCAGCTGTTATAAATAGTAGTAGTCTCTTAATCATAATAATTCCATTTTAGATTTGGCGTAACTCTTTTGCCATTTTAGTAAACCGACGAATGACAAAATAAAATAAATTAACATAAGTACTGAATAAATTTCTAATCCCCTTTGCGAATATAACCATACTGATGAGCCATTTATTACTATCCAATAGAACCATGCGGAACGTAGCTTAATCGCTTCAAAGTAAGTAGCAAGAAAGGCAAAAACAGTAGTGAAAGCATCGAAATATGGGTTGTTTGCATCTGTATAATTGCTGAATAACCAACCCAAAGAAATAGCCATCGCTGTAGAAAATACAATCCACCCACTGTGCACAAATAGAGACGTTTCCGAAACTTGGAGTGGTTTGCCGTCTTTCTGGGAAGACCATTTTCGCCAACCATATACTCCCATTATCACATAATAGCTATAGAGTATTGATTCAGAGTACAGCTTAGTTTCTACGAAAAGATATATACTAACCAATGACCCCAAGATACCAAAAAGCCAGCACCATATATTTTCTCTTATCACTAAGATCAGAAATACCAAATTGAGTGCGGTTCCCATTATCTCTATTATCGTATTAGTTTCCATGTCGTTTAACTGTCTTTTTTACTATTATGTCTTGCGTTTGAAAATTATAAACCTTAAGTTAAAGTGTTAATAGTCTTATATTAGAATTTAACTTTTAAAACAAAAGGTGACTTTATGAAAAAGAATATGGGTTCTGCCGACAAAATACTAAGAATAATAATAGCAGTAGTAATAGCTGTACTGTATTTCACAGATGTTATTCCTGGTTTACTTGGTACAATACTACTTGTATTAGCAGTCGTTTTCGTTCTAACTTCATTAGTTAGTTTCTGCCCACTTTACACAATCTTCGGCATTAAGACTTGCAAAGTCAGTCAAGATTAAATCATTAGCTAAAAAATAATTTTCAATAAAAAGCCGTTCTAGTTATTTCTAAAACGGCTTTATCTTTTCTTCCGATCTTAATTAGCTTATTGCTTTATAAACTTCTTCAACACTACTTCATTAGTCATCAGTTTCGCTTTCACGAAATAAGTACCAGCCACAACGTCAGATATATCAATCATATTCGAATAATTAGAACCACTTATTATATTTCCATTTATATCAACTATATCGTAATCTATTATCACACTATTAGGTACATCTACTCTAATAAAGTTTGTTGATGGATTAGGGTACACTTGAGTTTTAGCACTTAGTTCTTCGTTAACTGAGCTGATAATTGGTGAAACAAAGTACTGATAATTATATACTTTTTGTTCAGGAATTGCCGTTGACTGTATTTCAACTAGCGAGAAAACTAGTCTGCCAGATTCACGAACTAAGAATTGAAATTCAGTTGTTTTAATTGTGTCATTTAAGTCATCTTCAAATACTGTAGCTGTATTTATCTTTAATCTAATTGCGTTTTCAAATGTTTTATCCGGTAATGCAAGTTCACCGTAACCATCATAAACTACAGAGAATTTCCCTTCAGCTTTTCCATTATAGTCATAAGAAAAAATCGATTCGTATTTCTGTCCAAATTTCATCGGATAAGGGTAATAATCAATTGGTTTATCGAACTTGATATAATCTGTATTATAATTATAGCCCAATTGCTTTTGAGAATTTTTATCAACGGAAAAGAAATTAGTTACATTTGTGATAGTAGATTTTGTTTGGAAATATGTTGCATTTGGGAATGTATTCTGAGCTTCTGCAGAAGCTAATATAATCGGTTTCCAAAATACTTGCTCTATTTCTTGAGAATTAGTGATTGTCGAATAGTCCCAGATTTGATCTTTCCCTCCTCGAGTATCCAAATTTTCAAGCTCCTGTTTTGAAGAGCTTCTATAATTGCCATCTAACCCAATCTTGGGGAAATTCTTTTCGGTCAAATCTTCTTGTGCCGTTACCGTAACAACAGACAACACCACAAATAAAGCTAACATTTTATACATTTTCTAACTTTCCTTTTTCTTCTCAAATAATTTAATTTCGTTTTTGACAGGTTTCAATGTCATAAGATAAGAATAAATTGCTTTCAAATCATCTTCTTTCATATTTCTATATACCAACCAAGGCATCATAGTATTTACTTCACCTGCATCCAAATTACGAATAACATAATTGCTATCTGCATAAGACTTGAATTTAGAGACAAACTGTTCTTCCGAAAAGTTACCAATTCCTGTTTTTTTATCGGGAGTGAGGTTAGCAGATCTATTAATATCTCCATTTGGATATGGGAACTCCATTCCTCCAGCGAACTCCATACCTTCTATATATTCTCCTTTCTCCATTGGTGTATGGCAATCAGCACAAGCCGCTAAAGTAGCCATATACTTTCCATGCTCTACTTTATTATTTTCATCAGGTCTTTGCCCAAATTCAGCTTTTTGTGGAATTAGATTTACTATTAGACTCATAGGGAAATTAAGTTCAGTTTTTTGTGGTACTGATTTGTTAGGTTCTATAGTCCTCAAATATGCTATTATTGAATAAATATCTTCTTTGTCGGCTTTCCCATAGCTATGGTAAGGCATAATCGGGAAAAGAGCACTACCATCTTTGCTAACTCCAGAAGTAATTGCTCTAAATAGCTCACCATCAGTCCAATCTCCTATAGCAAATGGTGTAATATTCCTTGAAATCACATTCCCTGGTAAACCCATTTCTTCAGTCCATTTCTCACCTCCGCCACCTCTTGTCTCTTCTTTTATAGGACCTGCCCACTTAGTATAATCTCTAACTGAGTGACAGTCAATACAACCAGAAACGGTTTCAACTAAATATTTTCCTCTTTCTAGCATTTGCGGAGTGACATCGATTGTGATTTTTTCAGGTTCACCGACATTTGGCAATGCAGTTGTCACATAGGTGATTATACCAACAATGGCTAGTACGATTACGGAAACAAGAACAAGTAAAAACTTTTTCATAACTACCTCAAAATATTGTGAATAAGACGAGGAAAAATTATAAAAAAGAATTTGATTATCCAAGATTATTTTTTCAATTTATCTTCGAAAACTTTTTTAAATTTCTCTATTTTTGGGGTTATGACAAAGCTACAATAAGGTTGATTACCATTTTGATTATAGTAGTTTTGGTGATAATTTTCTGCGACAAAAAATTCACTCGTTGGAGTTATTTCTGTTACGATAGGATTTTCATAAATTCCAGCATCGTTCAGTTTCTTTTTGTATTCTTCGGCCAGATTTTTTTGGTCTTCGCTGAGATAGAATATACCTGAGCGGTACTGAGTACCAACATCATTGCCTTGACGGTTGAGAGTAGTAGGGTCATGTGTTTTCCAAAACACTTCAAGCAATTCTTTAAAAGTAATTATTTCTGGATTGTAGTAAATTCTAGTTGCTTCAGCATGTCCAGTATTACCAGAACATACTTCCTCATAAGTGGGATTTGGTTTTTCTCCACCTATATAACCAGATTCTACTTTATCAACTCCATTCAATTCTTGAAATATTGCTTCTGTGCACCAAAAACAACCTGAAGCAAAAATTGCTGTATCTACTATTGAGCTCATTATTTCCTTTTCTACGTGATTAGTTTTTTCATCAGCATTAGTACATGCTGTTGTTCCTATAAGTAATGCAAATATAAATATTATTCTTTTTATCATACACTACAAAACGAATAGAGGAGCTATTTTGTTGTAATTTTTGTTTGATTTGAGCTTAGGATACTCCTTAATAGCGTATCAAAGAAGATAACCAATGTAAAAGTAAACGCAATAAACACATATAGCTTACTTACTGATACAACTTTGTTAATATAAGGTAGGTTATTCAATACAATTGATTCAAAAGGAATATAAGGTATTATAAGAGCACATAGAAATAATAACATTACACTCAATAAAATTCTAAAACGCATTTGCCTATTACGAATATATAATAAAGTATCCTTTGTGAAATCTTGATCAACTTCACTTTTTAAACTATTTTTTAATATTTTATCAGTATCTTTCATTATCTATTAGGATTTAATTCGTTTTGATATTTAACTATAGCTATTTCTTTTAATCTTTTCCTTATTCTATGTAGTTTTACTTTAATATTGCTCTCGCTATCATCTGTAATATAAGATATTTCTTTTATTGAAAGTTCATTAAGATAATAAAAAGTAATAAGAGCAGCATCTTTTTCTGGAAGTTCAGAAACCAGGTCTTCTACTATTTCATTATCGAATTTATGATTCTGGTAATCATAATTTGAATCCTTATTTTTAAAGTATGACTTGAGATTCAAGAAATTATTTTTCTTTCTAATCAAATCGATGCATTTATTATAAGCAATTTTATATAGCCATGTAGAGAATTGACTTTTAGTTCCGTCATACCTCTTCAGTGATTTATATGCTTTATAGAACGTTTCTTGAGAAGTATCCCTGGCATCTTCTACATTCCTAAGTATATTCAAGCAAATAGAATAGACATAGCTATTATATCTATTTACAAGATGCTCGAATAGTTCCTTTTCACCAGAATTTATTCGTTCTATTAGGTCTATATCCTCCAATTGATAAATCCTAATTGTTGTCTTTTTGAATTATCTTTCTTTCTACTATAAATTCAACAATCCAGAAAAGTCCAGAAAATATAAACAAGGGGGGTGCCATGTAGGCATCATCATTGTATGCATCTGCCATAATAAACCCAACTAGCAATCCTATACCAAAGCCAAATAATAATGAACCGATTCGGAGTGTCCAATAAGTAAGATTGTCTTTCTTTTTACCAAAGAACAAACTAGCATCTATATTTCTCTCGATTAGTGCTAACCTTTCGTTAGACCTTGCTTTAAGAAAAATGAACGCAATACCGAAGACCATTAGAAAAAAAGAAAGAGGTACTAAAGCATCAAAAATGTTTGTCATAATTATATCCTATAAATTGTTGATTAATTCTGACTCTTAGACGGCTGTCAGCAAATCTGGTTACAGATATTAGTAAATTTTGTGTTGTATTCGGAGGGCTTCTTGGAGAGTATATACTAATATATCTTCATTGATATCTTCTAATCTTTTAAATGTGAATGCCTTGATCATTACTCGTCCTTCGAACTCAAGCCCAGGGATATTGTCCATATATTTACCGTTCCAGAATGCTAAATTTACGATGCCGTTCTTCTTGCAGTTAATATAGCTTACATTTTTTATATACTCGTAGAATGGTAGTCCATAGCTAAATTTGAACTTGAATTTGTCGGAGGACATTAATATAAGTCTGTCCAACTCTTCTACTATTTCTCTCTGTACAGAAGGCAAAGTATCAAGGTACTCTTCTAAAAAGTGGAATTTTATAGCCATTTCTTCTTTTTGAAATAAACCAACATTGCCCCACCCATAATTATCATTATCCCCCAAGCACTTGCATAACCATATTCCCAGTTAAGTTCGGGCATATATTCGAAGTTCATGCCATAGACCCCTGCCACGAAAGTAACGGGTATAAATATAGTGGCAATTAGAGTCAGTACTTTCATTATCTCGTTCATTCGGTTGCTTACACCAGTCATATATACATCTTTGAGTGATGATACAGTCTCTTTGAATGTCTCTATAGTCTCTATAATCTGGATTGTATGGTCATATAAATCTCTGAAAAATCTTTCCGTATCTTCGGAGATAATTCCGAATTCAGCTCTATTTAGTTTGTTTACTACTTCACGAAGTGGATAGACAGAACGTCTCATATTGACAATCTGTTTTCTATACTGTTGTAATTCGTATAACAATTTATTGTCCGTATCTTCAAAAAGTTTGTCTTCCAGTAACTCTAGCTTTTCTGCAATATCCTCCATTACTACAAAATAATTATCGACTACAGCATCCATCAGTGCAAATAGCAAGTAATCCGAACCTCTTTTTCTAATTCTACCGTTCGCGTTCTTAAGTCTGGCTCTAACATTATCAAAGATATCGCCCTTTTTCTCTTGAAATGATATCAGGTAGTTTGGACCTAGTATTAAACTAATTGGTTCTATATCTAGTATATCATCATGCAGATACATCATTTTGAAAAAGACAACGAGATTGTCGCCGTATATTTCTACTTTTGGTCTTTGCTCTATGTTCAGTATATCTTCAAGCAAAAGAGAATGCAATTTGAAATCTTTTCCTATTGTTTTTATTATATCTACGTTATGTATTCCATCTATATTAATCCAAGATATATGGTCAACTCCTTTCTCCTCGTGGGCATCTGTAGCTTTTTTTAGAATAAAACTATCATAATGGGTTTCACTATATCTAATAACAGATAACTCTACAGGTACATCTACTACCTCTCCAGTATAGATAAGCGATCCGGGGGCTTTACCTACTAGCTCTTTCTGCCGGCTAATTTTCTTTGTGAGTTTGAGTGGGTTTATACTGTTTAATATCTCATTTGCCTTCTTCATCTACCATGCTTTCCAATTTTGAATAAATCTTCTCTGTCCAAAGTTCCGCCGATAGCATAATATCACTACTCAATAGATCGGAGTTTTTGAGCATTTTTTTTCCTATATCAGATTTGTAGAACTGAAGCATTGCCTTTATATCGTCTTCCGTATAATACGACACATATAGCTCACGAACCTGTATCAGATAATCATTTTTAAAAGATTCGATATATGTTTCTTTTATTTCTTGGTAGTTCCCTACCTCTGGAGTAATCTGGAAATACTCTAGCACTTCTGTTGCTATGGCTGCTACATCTACACCGTTCAATTCACTTATATCTATTAGCTCATCTGCCAGTTTCAAATGACTTTCGGTATATTCTACAGAGTAAGTTGAATTTAATCCGAGTAAAAAGAATAATATTACAATGTATTTCATAATAATTTGGTTGGTTTATTAGAGTTATATTTACAAGATAAGAATTGAGAAGATAGAATACAAAAAATAAAAAGCCCTTGAGCTAAAAAATAGCTCAAGGGCTTTAAATTCAAATCTGAAAAAGTAATTTGTTATTACTTAGTTTCTTCTGGAGCAAGAACAAATGATTTTAAACTATTGTATTTCAGATATTTCTTAGCTGCATTTCTTATATCTTCTTTCGATAATTTTTCAACTACTTTCAAGTAATTATCTATGCTAGATAAATCTTCGCCATACCAAAGAGAGTTATAAATCCATGCACTCCAAGTATTATTGTCTTTCTGAGCTAACTCAAAATCTCTTCTTTGAGTTTCCTTGATTTTCTGCATATTCTCATCAGAAATCAAATCTCTTTGTAACTCTTCAACTATCATCTTAGTATCAGCTTTTAGCTCATCCACTCTATTAGGGTCGCAACCAAAAGTAACAATTATGTAACTTTCTTCGTGAGGATATTTATCGAAGCTAGAGAATGCACTAACGTTGTAAACTCCACCTTTCTCTTCACGTAGTTGCTCTCTTAGTCTAATACCCAATACTTTGTCTAGTGACTGTACAAGTTGTCTATTTGTTTGATTATACTTGAACTCGTCTGATGTAAATGCCATAATAACACGGCTATTTTGGTCTATACCCTTTTTGAATTCTTTGTTGAAAGAACCTTTAGGCATTTTTGCACCCAAATCTTTCCAATTTTCAGCTTTGTTTGTTCCATTAAGTGAACCAATATATTTAGCTACTAATTCTTCAAAATTCACTTTAGCCAGATTACCAGTGAATATAAAACTAAAATCACCTGCATTAGCAAATCTCGCTTTGTAAACTTTCATTGCTTCGTTCATGTTAACTTTAGCTAAGTCTTCTTCTGTTAGTGGTTTTGAACGAGGATGATAACCTGATAATATGTATCCTACTGAATCATTAAGTACTGATTGTGGGTTTCTCTTAGAATTAATCAAAGCGTCTGTTCTTTTAGCTTTCCAAGATTGGAATGACTGTTCATCTATTCTTGGGTTAGTAAAGTATAAGTGTAATAACTGTAGCATTTCTTCAAACTCTTCAGTATTAGATGAACCTCTAAAACCTTCTGTTAACTCCCCAATATTCGGGCTGACATTGAAGTTTTTGCTTGACATCATTTTCATCAAAGTTACTATGTCGAATTCTGCAATACCCGAACTATTAACTAACTCATCAGCAAATCGACCAGAAACGAAATCTTTGTCAGACATAAGAGATGAACCACCTTTACTAAACGCTCTGATTGTAATTTCGTCGTCTTTAAAGTTAGTGTTCTTAAAGAAAACATTAGCGCCGTTAGATAATTTAATCATCTTCACATCTTGAGGAAGGTCTTTTTTACTCACGATTTTACCGGGAGTTAATTCCTTATCAAAAAGAGATTTGTCGTTTACTTCTTCTGTATATGCAGTTATGCTTTTTGAAGTTATTTCTCTATAAGTAGCAGCAAAGTCTTCTTTTGTAGGGACATTATCAGCTGCTGCTGGTAAAGATATTGTAGCTATATAGTTATTGTCATCTATGTAAGTAGCTAATCTTGCGTTTACTTCTTCTAAAGTAATAGTAGGAAGTATTTTATTTACGAAAGCATATTCGTAAGCAATACCTGGTACGGCTTCATTTGCTAAGAAATGTCTTACTAGCTCACCACCTATATCACTTGATTCTATATTGTTTTTCTCAGAGTACATTTGTTTGTAATTAGAGATTATGTTTTCTTTCATTCTAGCTAATTCAGAATCAGTGATACCATACTTAGTTGCTCTCATTGTCTCTGTTAGCAATACATCTGTAGCTTTTTTATATTCATTTCCTTTGGCAACGGCTATCAAATCGAAATCCTCAGCACCCATAGAACGGCTATAGCCAGCTCTTGAGAATTGGTATGCTGGGTCAGCTGAAAGACTTTGTTCTGCTAATCTTTCGTTCAATGCACCGCCAGCGATTTGATCTATAATAGTAGTCTTGTATTCTCCATAAGTACCTTTTGCTTCAACTCCCGGTCTTCTATAAGAAATAGAAACAGTTGGGAAAGGCAATTCTTTGTCTGTCGCAATTGACGTCAAAGGCATTTTGTTTTCGGGTAAGCTATATTTATCTGGTTGTGGTGCATTTTTGGCAACAGGAATACTTCCAAAGTACTTCTTCACATAACTTTCCATCTTATCTACATCTATATCACCTACTATGATTACAGCCATTAGGTCTGGTCTGTACCATTTTTTGTAGAAATTTCTGAATTCTTCGTGTCCAGATTTTCTTAATAATGTAGTATCACCAATTGGTAATCTGTCTTTGTATTTAGAGTTGTAGAATGACACTTCCTTGTGAGCATCAAACATTCTAGTTTGAACTCCACCCCTAAGGCGAGCTTCTTCTATTATTACTCCTCTTTCGTCATCTATATCTTTATCAGCAAAAGTAACTTTGTGAGCCCAGTTTTCAAGTATTTGAATACCAGTTTCTAATACTTTATCATCATCTGCTGGTAACTCTAACATATATACAGTTTCATCGAAACTAGTATAAGCGTTCAAGTGAGCACCAAACTTAACACCATTTTTTTCTAGATAGTTAATCAATTCTGATTTTGGGAAATCTTCTGTCCCGTTGAAACACATGTGCTCAACAAAGTGAGCCATACCTTGCTGTATATCAGACTCATCCACCGAACCAATTTTCACTGGCATTCTTAATGAAACTCTGTTTTCTGGTTTGTTGTTTTTAAGTATAAAATACACTAAACCATTCTCAAACTTACCAGTTCTAATATCATTTCTAAGTGGGAATACTTCGTCCAGCGAGCTGTACTTTACATTCGGTAACTCTTCTGCACTAACGCTCATCTGTGCAATTAGAGCAACAAATAGTAATAACTTGGCGAATAATTTCATTCTAATCCTCTAAATATAAAATAATTAAATTGTTTTTTGTCAGTTTCTATTTGTAATTACAAGTGAAATACTAAAAAAGTTTCATTAACCACGTTGAGTGATTATAACTCCAGCAATAATTAACACACCAGCAACTACAAAGTTAGCATTTATTGCATTATCTAGTATAAAAAACGCCAATATTGTTGTCAATACAGGTTGTATATTATTGAACACCGATACTTTAGATGCTTCTATTTTCTGTAGTGCGTAATACCAAAGAGTATAACCTACACCAGATGTAATAGCTCCAATATAGAATATTTGCCACCAGTTTTTCGCTGAAATATCAGACAGGGAGTACTCAACTGGATGGAAATGAAACACCGGTAAATATAAGATTAGTCCAAATATCATAGCTATACCAGTGGTAAAAATAGCACCGTATTTCTCGGCTAGCTGCTTGCCTAATATTGTATAAAACGCCCAAGATAAAGATGCTATTAGTGCTAGTATATCTCCTTTGGTTGATAGATTATTTATATCAAAACCTTTGTTCAAAAGAAGTAAGACAGTACCAGTTACGGCTACTGCAATACCCAACAACTTAAGCTTTGTTGTTTTTTCTTTGAAAAATGAGACCGATATAATCAACACAAATGCTGGCACTAATGAATATGCAAACGCCACGTTCGGGGCTTCTGTTAACTCTAATGAGCTAAGAAAAAGGAATTGATTGATTGGTATATTCAGCAATCCTATTAGTATAAACCTCAACCAATCTTTTCGCTCTATTTTATTGAACTTGTCTCTCTTGAAGAGAAGAACAATCGCGTATAATGAAGAAACTAATAATGCTCTATAAAAAAGTGCAACTGGTGCTGGTATTTCAGATGTCAATGTCTTAGCAACTATATGCGTTCCTGATGCAATTAGCTGCTGTAACAATAAGAGTATATATATCAATTATATACCTTTAGTATTTCTATTTCCTGTGTCTCGTAATTATACTTATCTCTTATTGTCAAAATATTCTCTTTGTAATAGTTTCTTGTAGTATGATCAGATAATTTTTGGATTGCAGCTTGAAGTTCCGTCTCATTAACTTTGTCGATAACTAATCCAATTTTCTCGTTCATTACAATCTCTTTCATAGTTTTCTGATTAGAAGTTATCACTGGAATACCTGATTGTATAAACTCAAATAGCTTATTGGGCAATGCATTCTGGTAAGAAATACTTGTATCTTCGAAAAGAACAAGACCTATATCAGCTGACATAGTTGCCGTGCTCAATTCATCGTAAGGTATTAATCCAGTGAAATGTACTTTAGATTCGAGCACTTCTTTCTTGACTATATCTTTCAAAGTATCTAAATATCCACCGTCTCCGATTATTACTAATTCGGCAAAATCTATACCTTTCATTGCTTTGACTATTGTTTCTAAACCACGACCTAATAACAACCAACCTTGATAAAGCAATACGAGCTTATCTGGTTTAATATCAAATTTCTTTCTGAGGAAATCACTATCGATTAGCTGTTGTTTGGGTGGAAGATTCTTGATAGTGTGATAAGGAATATTATGCATAAATAGCTTTCTTAGGTAAACGGCATCTACTTCAGCTGTTATCATAATTTTATCAACGTAAGTCACCAAGTATTTCTCACGGAATTCGAGCATTTTCCTTGCTAACGGTCTATCTTTGAGTGAGTTCAGTTGTGAGTATATCTCCCGCGAATCATATATCAACTTTGCCTTTCTTTTCACCTTAATAGACTTAGCGGCAGCCAAAGAATAGAAATCCCCTGCATGGACGAACTTCCCAGACAATTTCAGCTTCTTGATAGCCTTTGTAAATTCCTTTTGGGAATGGCGAACTTTCTGTTTTAGATTTACTTTACAAATGTAATAATCACTTTCAGGAAGATAGTCAGGTATAACTCCGTGATCAGGTGTTACCAAAGCTACATTTCTTTTGTATTTGATTAGTGCTTTAACTAGGTTAATTGTCCTAGCATCAAGCGTAGGATTAGCAAAACAAATTATTATTACATCATAGTTTTTATTCATCGCACAAATTTAACTACTTAGCGAGTTATAACAATAGGTTTTGATTCAGTATTGTCTTTTCCTTCTATTACTATAAAGTAAATGCCCGTAGGTACAGCCACTTCAGTTAGATACTCCCCTCTTTCTAGCTTTCCATTCGAGTAATACTCAATTTCCGACATTCTCCTTTCTAACTCTCCAATTCTAAGACCCTTGCTATCATACAAATATACTTTCATTTGTTTATCTTCATTAGGAGTGAACTCCATATAGCTAATTGCTAAAGAGCCATTACTAGGGTTCGGAAATGGTGAAGAGCTCTCAAATATATGTTTTTTGTCTATACGAATAGAAGTAAAAGTCCAAGGTACATCACACTTGGATATTGCTTCAAAATTGAATGGAGCTACTTCACCTTCCACTTTGAAAAAGTGTGGGCTGCAAATATCAGGTATTTCAACTATATCTTCAAAATAACCGATAGAATCTCCATCGAAACAAATCTCAAATTCAACTGTTTCATAAGGACCGAGATTAGGCAAATCACTAGGAGGTGCTGCAAAATAGTATTTGTCTTTCAGCTTTATTAACTGCATCTGATAGTCTTGATCTGATTTATTAGTAATGCTAACTTTTTGGCATATTGTTTTGCCCAAAGAAAGAGTATCGAAAATGAATGGCTCTGATATCGTATATTCTATAGATAGTCTATTAGAATCTATTCTAACAAAGACGGTAAACGCAGCAGAGGAATCAATACATCCGAATTCGGATTCAGCTATTAATTTATATTCGCCTGCTATTTTAGCAGTTATCGTCTTCTCCTTCGAGATTAACTCCGATGCTTCATTATACCATCGGTAAATATAATGATCATACTCTGATTGTAAAAGCATAGAATCGCCAATGCAGAAGTCATTTTTAGTAAGTGAAATAATATTTGGCTTAGGAAGTGGGTTGATTACAACTTCCATCGAATCATACTTTATACATCCGTCAGGGCTAGTCGTTTGGACTATATAGTTTCCAGACTTAGTAACATTCAGGTACGAAGTAGTATCACCAGTATTCCACAATACATTACTGAATACAGTATCTACTTTTAGTTGAACAGTATCACCAACGCATAAATAATTTGAATTATTAGACAGAATTTCTGTGGTATAATCCGGATAGTATATAACTTCGAAATCATATATAAAAGCTGTATCACAAGGGCTAGCATAAGCGAAGGCCCTGTAATCTCCCTCGTTACCAGTATAGAGTGAATTATTTCTACCACAAGTTGACCAAACAGTATTTGGTAAATTGTCTGGAGGTTGGATTTTAAGTTCTGCCAATTCCCCTCGACAAATATAAACTGTGTCTCTCGATATTACTTTATTGACTTCTGTAACGTTTCGGGTTCTGAACACATCATCACCCACAACCCAACCAGTAGTATCGTCTATAAAAAACATATCGTCCAAATCACCGTCGATTCCGCAGTTTAGGTTTTCCCAATTATTCCCAGCATCACAAGTAAAGAACACCGATTTATCAACCCCACAAACCCAACCAGTAGTTTTATTGACAAGAAATGAGCCAAACATATTCCTTGTATTTTCTAAGTACTTTGTTTGTATTGTCTGTCCTTTGTCTGTTGTAAATAACATTCCCCCATACCCAAAATAGTCACCTTCACAGCTTTCAGAAATAGGTATTATAAACGAAGAATCTTGATAAGCAAGTTCTTCTGCCCAATCGATAGGCCCTGTTTCAAAATCAATTTCCCAGTTACTACCATAGTCAGTAGTTTCCCATACATAGCCAGAAGAAATCGCTTGACCGTAACCAGTAGTTCCATCTATTCTAACATCAGAGAGCTTAGTTCCATTGCGTATTTTATATTCTTTCCATGTCCAGTTCTGCCCACCGTCTGTAGTCTTAAAAAATATTTGATATTCGCACCCCGTTCTCCCTGTTGATGCAACAGCAACCCCGTTATTATCATCATAAAAGTAGCAGCCCCAAATAGTATATCCCTTTCCTATTCTGGGAGAAATATTGACCCATGTCCTCCCACTATCTATAGATTTGTAAATTACACCATCTGTTTTGTCATCATTATTTTTACCTGAAGTATATCCAATACTAGGTGAAGTGAAGTGAATACTTTCCAAAAGCAAAGTATTATTTTCGTCAACATTAACTGTCTCCCAATTATCCCCCCCATCTTTGGTGAAAGATACTTGACTTTCAATCCCACATATCCATCCTAAGTTTCGGTCGCTTGGTAAGAAGTACACATCAAGGTAAGGACCATTCGAATACCGGCCAGCTATATTCACTTTCTCCCACTTATTCAGCCACTGCGAATGTGCCAGAATTGGGGTTAATAATAGTATTATATATAGAAATTTAATTATCATAGATTTGCAATAGACAAATGAAGTACTAAAAAAGTTTCACAATCTACAAAAGAAATGGAAAACTAATCCGTACACCGGATTGTGGAAAACTTTGATGTTGATAATTACTTCCCCCTAATTATCAACACACTTAGGGAATATTAACTATTTTTACAGATTGATTCTTATCAAGTTAATCACCTTTTATTATTATCAGTTACTGCGATTTTATGATTAAACTAGACTCGAACTTTTGTTTACACTCTTAACCTATTGAGTTTTTTAACCTTTGAAAAATGCAAATAAAAGATTAAAAAAAATGAAAATAAATTACTTGTCTTTGATACAAAAAATCACAAAATTGGAACTGTGGTCATAATTCAAATCAGATAATATTTTTCCCCAAGGTCTGGTTTTTATTAACAGGAAATATACGAAATATTTATTAAACAAACTTAAAAGCGAAGCAGGTATATACGTGGCAAATCAAAAAGACAAATTTGCATTATTCCCTGAGAAGGATTCAGCGAAGGACATTTCGAAAGATAGAAAGTCTCCAACTAATAGAGACGAGAAAGCGAAAATCAAATGGGATGAGTGCCTAGAGATAATAAAAGACAATCTGAATGAACAAGCATTTAGCTCATGGTTCGAACCAATTATTCCGTTGAGAATTGAAGACAACAACCTAATTGTTCAAGCACCTAGCCAGTTTTTTTATGAGTGGATCGAAGAACACTACTATGATCTATTGAGAAATTCACTGACAAGGGTAATGGGCAGTAAAATCAATCTTCAATATGAAGTAGTCATTAAAAATGATTCTGATGATACTCTAGAAAGTAGAACTATTAGAGTTCCTGCTTTTAGAAATAACTCTGGTTCACAAGGTGCGATTAATTTTGCAGAACAAAACAAGAAAGAAGAATTTGCAACTGGTTTAAATCCACGTTACCATTTCGAGAATTTTGTAGTGGGCGACAATAACCAACTTGCATACTCTGCGGCAGAGGCCATTGCTAAAAAGCCGGGGGGAACTAGCTTCAATCCTTTATTCATATATAGCAAAACTGGATTGGGTAAAACCCACCTAATACAAGCTATTGGTAATGAAGTGATTAAGAAAAATCCGAAAATGAAAGTCAGATATACTTCGAGTGATCGATTCACTATGGAGTTTATCACTTCTATCCAAAATAATAGCGTGAACGACTTTGTAAGTTTTTACAGAGGAGTTGATGTCCTGATAGTTGATGATATTCAGTTCTTCAGTAGTAAAGAGAAAACTCAAGATAATTTCTTCCATACTTTCAATGCATTGCACCAAAGTGGAAAGCAAATCATCTTGGCTTCTGATAAATCACCCAAAGAGCTAGTTGGATTGGACGAAAGACTAATCTCACGTTTCCAATGGGGACTATCAGTAGATATTCAAAAACCAGATTTGGAAACAAGAATGGCTATATTGCAGAAGAAATCACTGAACGAAGGAATCGAATTACCACACGATGTATTAGAGTATATGGCTGAGAATGTCACTTCTAGTGTTCGTGAGTTAGAAGGTTCACTAATAGGCCTAATAGCAAAAGTAACATTGGACAAAAAAGACATAAGCTTGGAGCTAGCAAAAGAAGTGGTAGCAGGTGTAGCTAAGTTAGAGAACAGAGAAATCACAATGGATGATATCAAGAAAACAGTTTCTAATTACTATAATATATCAATTGATGCAATCGAATCTAAATCGAGAAAACACGAAATAGCGCTTTCTCGTCAAATGTGTATGCAAATATCTAAGAAATTGACTAATCTTTCACTAAAGAGTATTGGTGCCCACTTTGGTGGTCGTGACCACTCTACAGTACTTCACTCTTGCCGAGCGATTGACAATTATCTAGAAACAGATAAGAAAGTAAAAGCTGATTATGACAAGATAGTTAGCGAAGTAAAAAAGCACTAGATATCTTCATATAAATAAGTAAATGATAAACGCCTCAATGATTGGGGCGTTTTTTTTTGTAACAAAATGGTATGTTTGAGTGTTTATATATAAAGAAGTGAAATATTATTTCAATAAATCATTTTTATTTCTTAAATTTCCCTTAGCATAAAGGAAAAAATATGAATTTCAATCTAACATATAAATCAATCTCTGGTTTTAAGTTTGGGCTAATTCTTTGCTCAGCTTTCATACTTGGATCTGTACACATATCTTATTCGTCTGCGAATAACGAGATGTCAACTGCTGAGATATTCAAACCAGTTGCCGAAAAGTTGGTCAAACAAGGTGTTGACTCAGCTTTTATATATAATTTGATTAACGATAAGAATGTAAAATTCAACGAAGGATTTGTTAAAATCAATGTAATTGGTTCTGGCAAAGTAGCGGATTACAGTAGCCACTATAATACTAGAGCCGTTAATAAATCCAAGACTTTCCTAGAAGAAAACCAAGCAATACTACAAGCCGCAGAAGATAAGTACGGCGTTCCAAAAGAAGTAATAACTTCTATACTATATGTCGAAACTCGCCACGGTGGGTATTTGGGGAATAATAATATAGTAAGCGTATTCCTAAGTACTGCTCTTGCTGACCAAAGTATTTTCATTGATATGAATTCACGTACTCTAAAAGAGACTTATAACAACGATTCGGAAGAGTTGACCAAATATCTAACAAAGCTAAAAGATAGAGCCAAATACAAGACTAAATGGGCGATGGAACAATTAGTCGCTCTTGAACAGCTGAATAAACTATCTCCACTACCTATTACTGAGATAGAAGGTTCCTGGGCTGGTGCATTTGGTATGTCACAATTCCTACCCTCTAGCTATGTTAGCTGGGCTGTGGACGGCAACAACGATAAAGTGGTAAATCTATTTGATAAAGAAGATGCTATATATAGTGTCGGCAATTACCTAAGCTCAAATGGATGGGGCAAAACAGAAACTAAAAAGCGTAAAGCTGTATGGCACTACAATCATAGCAATGCCTATGTAGATGCAGTTTTAAAGCTATCAGAATTAATTGCATCCTAATATTGATATTTTCTAAGCTCTAATTAATAAGATTATGCTTAGATTAGACTTTATTTTTTGTAATATTCTGAAAATTATGTCTGCAAAAACAAACCCCTTTGATTATAATAAGTTTAAAACGTCTAATGACGAAAAAATAATGCTCTACCGTAATATTCTTCTACCTCGTATGATTGAGGAAAAGATGATATTACTATTGCGTCAGAATCGAATCTCCAAATGGTTCTCGGGAATAGGACAGGAAGCTATATCTGTCGGCTCTACTTTAGCTATGCTCGATGATGAGTTCATATTACCAATGCATCGTAATTTGGGGGTATTTACTAGTCGTAATATGCCGCTCAAAAAGCTATTCTCCCAATTCCAAGGAAAGGCAAACGGCTATACCAAAGGAAGAGACCGTTCATTTCACTTCGGAAGTATAGATGACCATATAATTGGTATGATATCCCACTTAGGACCACAATTAAGCATTGCTAATGGCCTGTCTCTAGCTAAAAAACTAAATTCTGAAAACAAAGGAACATTAGTTTTCACTGGAGATGGCGGCACTAGTGAAGGTGAATTTCATGAAGCACTCAACTTAGCTGCTGTATGGAAATTGCCTGTACTATTTCTAGTAGAAAATAACGGTTATGGCTTATCGACGCCTAGCTCTGAGCAATTCGCAATGAAGGACTTCATTTCGAAAGGGCCTGGGTATGGTATAAAAGCAATAAAAATAGATGGGAATAATATACTCGAAGTATATGAGACAATTAAAGATATTATGATTTCGATGAGAGAGAATCCAGAACCAATATTATTGGAATGTATTACTTTCAGAATGAGAGGACATGAAGAATCATCTGGTACTAAGTATATACCTCAAGAATTATTTGTAGAATGGGCGAAAAAAGACCCAGTCGTTAACTACGAGCAGTACTTACTTGATACAAAAATTATCACAAATGAAGATGTAGAAAACATCAGAAAAGAGTTCGCAGAGTATATAGATGAAGCAATAGAAAGTGCGTTCGAAGAGCCAGAAATCACTGTTAATACAGAGGCAGAGTATGCCGATGTTTACAAGTTAAACCCACATATAGAAATCAATCCAAAGTCAGAAAACAAGACAGAGAAGCGCTTCATAGAGGCGATATCTGACGGACTATACCAATCTATGGAGCGAAACGACAAAGTCATTCTGATGGGGCAAGACATAGCCGAGTATGGTGGTGCATTCAAAGTAACGCAAGGTTTTCTAGAAAAGTTTGGTCGTGATAGAGTCCGGAATACTCCGATAATAGAATCTGGAGCAATTGGTGCAGCACTTGGAATGGCAATAGAGGGCTATAAGCCAATAGTCGAAATGCAGTTCTCCGATTTCGTTACTTGCGGATTCAACCAAATAGTAAACAATCTGGCTAAGCTCAACTATCGCTGGGGACAAAACGCAGACGTTCTAATAAGAATGCCTACAGGAGCAGGTGTAGGTGCAGGTCCATTTCATTCACAATCTACTGAGGGTTGGTTCTTCCAAACACCTGGGTTGAAGCTTGTTTATCCATCTAACCCTACTGATGCGAAAGGACTACTAGTGGCTAGTATCAACGAAGAGAATCCGGTACTATTCTTCGAGCATAAAGCACTATACAGAAAAATAAAAGAAGAAATATATGATGATATATATAGCATTGAACTTGGGAAAGGTAGCTATGTAACTCGTGGTAACACAGCAAGTATTATCACCTATGGTTATGGAGTACATTGGGCAAGAGAACTAGTAGAACGAAAAGGATTGGATGTAGAAATAATTGATTTGAGAACTCTACTTCCTTTCGACAAAGAAATAATAGAAGAAACCGTAAAGAAAACGAATAGAGTACTTCTATTACAAGAAGACACTATAACTGGTGGAGTAATAGCAGAGCTTTCAGCTTATATAACTGAACAATTGTTTGACTATTTGGATGCACCAGTAGTTAGGGTGGGTTCTCTGGATACACCTGTTCCGTTTGCCGATGATTTGGAAGCTAATTTCCTTCCAAATGTAAGATTGGAAAATAAACTCGACTATTTGATTAATTACTAAAGACTATTAATCGGAGTAACTTGACTTTATTGTCAATTTATTCTTATCTTAGAAGTCAATTAAAAAACGAAAATAAGCAAAACAAGGTATTTGAGATGTATATAGATTTGATGAGTCCGAAAAAGCAAGCAGATAAAAATAGTACTAACCCAAAAGCTAAGAAAGTTTACATAGAAACTTACGGCTGTCAGATGAATCAGGCAGACTCCGAAGTTGTGGCCTCGATCTTGGCGAATGATGGTTTTGCTATTACAGATACTGCTGACAATGCGGACGTAATTTTACTTAATACATGCTCAGTTCGTGATAATGCTGAACAAAAAATCTTCCACCGTTTATCGCACCTGCGCCAATACAAAAAGAAGAAATTCAAACTAGTAGTTGGGATTCTTGGCTGTATGGCTGAGAGATTGAAAACTAAGCTAATAGGTGAACGTGACCTAGTCAGTATAGTTGTAGGTCCTGATGAATATCGTTCATTACCTTCACTTATAACTCAAGCACTGAAAGGTGAACAAGGAATAGCCGTTGAGCTAAGTAAAGTAGAAACTTATGAAGATATAACTCCCCTTAGAACAGAAGGGGTAAGTGCATGGCTATCTATTATGCGTGGTTGTAATAACTACTGTGCATTTTGTGTAGTTCCCTATACGCGTGGTAGAGAGCGTTCGAGCAGTTACGATTCCGTATTGCAACAGACGATTGGACTATACGAAAGTGGAGTAAAAGAAGTAACTCTATTGGGTCAGAACGTGAATAGTTACAATGATTTGAATGCAAAGAAAGACTTTCCCAAATTACTAGAAGGAATTGCTCAAGCATTACCTTATCTAAGAATTAGATATTCTACAAGTCATCCGCACGATATGAGCGATGAGCTAATCTATGCACACGAGAAATATGACAATATCTGTAATTTCATTCACTTGCCGATACAATCCGGAAGTAGCAAAATCCTAAAGAAAATGCGTCGCGACTATACAGCAGACGAATATTTAGAGCGAATAGCTATGATTAGAAAGCACGTACCGGGAGTTTCCCTCTCTACTGACATAATCTCTGGCTATTGTACGGAGACTGAAGAAGACCACCAAATGACCCTTGATTTGATGAAAGAAGTCAGATACGACGGTGCGTTTATGTTCAAATATTCGGAAAGAGGAAATACATTAGCTGAGAAAAAATATCCAGATGATGTACCAGAAGAAGTAAAGACGAGACGTTTGGAAGAAATAATTTTCCAACAACGAGCTATAGCTGGCGAAATAAACGAAGCCGAAGTTGGTAAAACCCACGAAATACTAGTCGAAGGACCAAGCAAGAAAAAAGAAGAAATGTGGCAAGGAAGAAGCGACACAAACAAAATGTGTATTTTCCCATACAACGGTGAAAAAGAAGGCGATTTACTAAAAGCAAAAGTAGTAAGTGCTAACTCCGCTACACTATTTGTAGAGGTAGTGAAGTAGGTGGTTTTTGTAATCTCTACAACAGAAATTAAGAATACTGTATGTCCGTTGGCTTTAGCCAACGGATAGTAATAAAATCCAAACAACTCGGACTTTAGTCCCATAAAAAATGAACTCCTGCGGAGTTCTCCTGGACTCTTCTAACGCCTACGGCGTTATCAGAGTGACGTGTTTGCAAAGAGTTATGGGGTATGAGACGTATGCAATACGTCTCTACAGCTTCATAAGAACAAAATATCTGCGTCATCCATAAATCCGCTTAATCAGTGATTCTCACAAAAAAGTTAGACCTTAGCCCATTTTTTTAATTTATTTCATAATTTGCGAACGCTAGAATTTTCGATATTAGAATAAGCGAAACTGAAATGAAGTTAAAGCGACGAAAAAAGATATTCAAGTACCTCAACGTATTAGACCAACCAATTAAATTTACACCGTTTGTATTCAATAGAATGGTATTTTTGTGGGCACTGCTTGGAATTGCAGGTGGTATCACGGCTGGTGCATATTGGATTGTTCTCGAATACATAACTCACTGGCTTGGCTTTTTCGATGGATGGTTAGTGATTCCCGTTATGGCACTTTCTGGACTTCTTGCGGGGTTAATTATCCATTGGATAGGCGACCCAGGGGAAATACAGTTAATAGTGAATAACATCCGATTCAAAGATGGTAAGCTAGACCCTCGCAACAATACTTCTATGATTCTTTCCTCGCTTCTATGCGTGGGCTCTGGTGGTAGTTTGGGCCCCGAGGCACCACTTGTACAAGTTACAGGTTCTATCGGCTCTTGGATGGGCAAACTCTTCCGACTAAAAGGGGAAGATATGCGTTCGCTTAGTATAGCAGGGATGGCATCGGGATTCACAGCTCTTTTTGGTGCACCACTTGGGGGGAGTCTTTTCTCTTTGGAAATCCTGCATCACAGATATGCAGTAGAATATTACAAAGCTATTATACCTGCATTCGTTGCTAGTAGTCTTAGCTACGTTATATTTGCAATAATAATTCAACTTGGGATTGGCCCAACTTGGAACATACCGAGCTACCACCTAGTTGATAAATTTGACTTTCTCTATGCGGTTTTATTCGCAATTGCAGCGACTATACTAGGATGGATTTTTATTCTACTAGCACGCCAATTCAAGCTCGCATTTTCAATGCTAAAAACACCAATTTATGTCAATACTCTGATAGGTGGTATTTTATTAGGGGGTATTTCATATTACTATCCTATAACTCGCTATTTCGGTCATCACCAGATAAACGAGCTGGTTAGTGGTAACTTCACATTGGAGCTATTGGGAGCAATTCTGCTGTTCAAGATACTAGCAATTGCTATCACGGTTACATCTGGTTGGCGAGGTGGATTTATAATCCCTCTTTTCTTCTCTGGGGCTACTTTGGGATTGATTATTCATTCCATCTTTCCTTCAGTCAGCTTGTCTCTTACTATAGTTAGCTGTATGGCCGCTATCAACTCATGCGTTACCAGAACTCCTATGAGTACAACTATACTTATATCTACTCTTACGGGATTCACTTACTTTATCCCTATACTCTTTGCTAGTCTAACTGGCTATTTCCTTGCTCCTCGTATTCCCTTCATCAAATCTCAACTGGAAGAGGAAAAGTAGTAATTCTTGTTATTCATTTAGTGCCAAATAGTTAGAATTACTGACGCATATACACAAAATTCGCGTGAGCATTTTTGGAAAATAAATAAGAGATAAAAGAGTCTTTATTATTGGAATTAATAATGATTTTTATTAAATTTCGGAAATGAATTAATAGAAATAATTTCTAATAAATTGAAAAATAATAACAATTAATAAATAATATATAAAGGCGGATTTATGAATACAAACTCCATAATTAAAATTCCTTTCCTATTACTTTTGGTAATGGCATTAGGAATAACAACAGTTGATGCGAAGACAATAACATCAACACCTCAAGGAGGGAAATGGGGTGACAAAACTACGTGGGTTGGGGGGATAGTCCCTACTGAAAATGATGATGTTGTGATTACTTCATTAGTAATTACTAATGGAGGACTTTATTCTTCTACAGCATATCTGACGAATAACTTAACTGTGAACACAGGTGGTACAATTCTTAGGGAAGGAGATGGCTCTGGCGGTTATGTTATCCTAAATATAGGTGGTAATCTAATTAACAACGGTGAGATTATTGATTTAAAAGCTTATTTCGATATAAAGTTATATGGCGGTCTTGAAAATAATGGTATTTTAAAACCAAGAACAATTTATTTGAATGGAAGTGACATCTTTTTATCTTCATCAAAACCAATAGAAAGTACAAACTTTATTATTAATAATACTGTTTCTAGTATTACTGCTAATTCTGATTTATGGTTTAAAAACAGTAGAGTTAGTAAATCTGGTGATGGGTTTATTAACTTGAAAAATTATAATCTAATATTAGAAGCTGATACTATTGCTTACTCAGGTTATGTAACTTCAAAAACAAATTTCTTAGTACCAATCATATTTGAAACGCCAGGAATAATTAATATTGATAAGTCAATATTTGCAGCTGATATAACTGGTGATGCTACTATTGAGAGTAAAGATTATGCATTTTTGAATGCATTCACAATTAATGGTAATCTTTATATAAATGAGAACACAAAAGTAAGTACTGCTGAGCGATTAACAAAAATAAGGGTTAATGGTAATTTCTTCAATAATGGAATTATGAACTATGACACTATTAGAACGGCAGGAGTAGTATTTGCAGCAAAAAATATGACAGTAAGCGTGTATGGCAACTTTAGTAATACATCAATTACAGGTGTAACTGACATCGTTATTGTCACCGAAGGTAGCACACGTAAAATTAATGGAATTGTAGATAATAACTTTAAAATATTACAATCAGAAACAACCGCTACCCCTGGTGGTAAGGCACTAATCGAAGATAAATTTATTATTGGTGGAAGATTAGAATTATTTGCTGATTTAGAAATAGATACTACCGGTTATTTGGAATTATCTGGAATTGACGTCAGTCAATTCTATATCGCTAAGGATATCAAGTTGATTAATAACGGGGTGCTAGACAGAGTACATGATGTTAAAAATAGTTGGCTTAACCGTAATTTTACTAATCAAATTGGAACATCCGTTGATTATGAATTAAGATCTTGGAAAGGGACACTTAATGACGGTATTATTAATAGCATAAACGTTAAAACAGTTAATAATCAAGCATATCCTGGGTTATCAGGTACAACCAAAAGATGGTGGAGAATACAAACTCCTGACAAATATATTGATTTACAATACACAATCAAGTTCTTCTACGATGAGACACAGCTTAATGGTCAAAAAGAAGAAGACCTAAATGTTTTCAGAACTACTGATGGTGGTGCGACTTGGAAGGTAGTTTCAGTTGGTGAATTTGCAGAACATAATATGGAAGAAAATTATTTCAGTATAGGGTCATTGTCAAAACTGGAATCAATGCTAACTGAATTTGGTGATTTTGTCATTGGTACTGGAAACGTAAGTGTACCACTAGAAAGACCAATAGAGATTAACTTGATTGGTCGAAGCGATGTGCGTTTGGGGGCACCTAACCCTTTCACAGTAACTATAGACAATATTACAAACAAGCAAACAGATAGTTATATATTGGCTATCGATGTTGATGATGAGATAGTATTCGATTATTTCGAGTTCTACTCTAATGATGGAATAGTCAAAGTTCCATTCGATTCTATGGGTCTAAAGGCAGATGATACTGCATTGCTTTTCATACCTTCGCTGAATCCTAATGAGACTGTAAAATTTGATTTCGTTGTGCATGGGGTTGCCCCTGGGACGAAAGGTACATTGTCTGCTGGTGGTGCGATTATACTAGGTGCAATCGGTAAGAACCTAAGAAACGATGCTATAGAAGATGTAGTTGTTGATTATGTTAGCGATAAAATTGGGCTAGATGAGAAAGAGCAGGCAGAATACGCAAGGGGCTTAGGGCTAACTGTACAGCAAATAAAACTGCAAAAACAAGAAGAAGGTATTGGAGCATTCACTCTTAAATCAGTAATTAAAACTGGTGTAGAAAAAGTAGCTAATACAAATCCGTTATCTGCTGTTGCTTTTAAAGTTGGATCTGCAGTCGAAACAGTTTCAAAGGTAGCACCTTCACTAAGACAAAGACTATTCCATTGGTTCTATAAGGAAACTGGACTATACGGAGTAGAAGAATCAAAAGTAGTAGCTGGCAAAAGTAAAAAAGTTACAATGGTGATATCTTGTGATCCGAACGAGAAAAGCGGTCCATCCGGATATGGCGAAGAAAACTATTTACGTAGAGCTGGTACATTCCTGTATAATATAGCTTTCGAAAATAAGAAAGAAGCTACTGCACCAGCTTACAAAATCGAGATAGTAGATACACTGTCATCTGTATTCGATTGGGAATCTGTCGAATTTGGAAATACTAGCCACTCCGGTGAAGAATATAACTGGATTATGGAAAGAAAAGGCAATGTATTACGTTGGTATATAGAAGGTATAGAATTGCCACCAAACGTAACACCACCACAAGGCGAGGGCTTCGTTTCATTCAGTGTGAAGCTAAAAGACAATGTTAACTCTGGTGAGACTATAAAAAACAATGCAACTATAGTATTCGATGAAAACCCTGCT
>JBAYUQ010000024.1:0-46589 GCA_041675005.1 Kapaibacterium sp. (SeqCode) | reverse complement strand
CTGTTCTAAATGCTGTAGCTAATAAATTAGTACTTCGTATATTTGCTGTTGCTAAAAGAGAGGGACAATATGTGAAATTATTTAATTAAATATTTGGTTTTATCTTAGAATGCTCAGCACAGGTTTTTACTCCCCCCCCCAAAATAAATTTTACATTTTTGAAAATAATACTTGACAATGTAAGTCATTTTGACTAAGTTTGTATTAGTAATTATTGTTTAACAAAATATATCAAGTCAATATGGCTGGATTTAGCAAAGAGCAAGCAAGGGAAATCATCCAACGGCTTAAAAGTAATCTCGATCTTCGGACGGATGCTGAGTTAGCTGTACGTTTGGGGCTTGCGGAAACTACAATCACTACTTGGAAGCGTCGTGGCACAGTTGATATCCCCCTCATAATAGAGAAAGTGAGCGATGTCAGCTTAGACGAATTGATATTCGGCGAGGACAACGAACCCGAGGAAAGAGTCAATCTGACAGTGTTCGGATTGGGTCAGACCGGTGGTAGTGGCTCGGTGCCACTCTATTCGTCACGAGTATCAGCGGGTAAACCACTAGAAGTAACCGAGGAAATAGAAGGGTATATATACCCCAACAAACGCTTCCACAAGGGTACTTTTATGGTCGGAGTGCAGGGCGATAGTATGATAGGCGTAGGTATAATGGACGGTGACAAGCTATTAGTCGATACTCTCAAAGAGCCACGCGAAGGCAATATAGTAATAGCCCGAGTGGACGGCGCTTTGACAGTGAAGACTCTTAACTTCAGAGATGGAGGAGTGCTACTATCACCAGAGAATCCGAAATACAAGCCAATCAAAGTAGATGAGGATACTGCCATCATAGGAGTAGTAGTCGCCACCCAACGCGATTTCGTGTAGCAATTAGTCAATATGACTATATTTATAACGGGGTGTGATTATGTCACAATACCGAACGGGTGAGGTGTGTGGTGACGCGAATGTTAGTGCACTGAGCTTGCTTGCCAAGCCAAAGGCATGGGCAGTCTCCGCATTATGTAGTTTACTTTTGAGATTACCACGTCGCTCCGCTCCTCGTAATGACAGTGATTAGAATTAAATATGCCACAACCAATAGCCATAATAGATTGCAACAACTTCTACGCTTCGTGCGAGCAGTCGTTAGATCCCGCAATAGCAGGGAAGCCAGTAGTTGTGCTTTCCAACAATGATGGGGTCATAATAGCTCTATCGAACGAAGCGAAAGCTCTCGGGATAGAGAAGTTCACACCTGTGTTCAAGGTGAAGCATTTGCTTACTCAGCACGATGTGATAATCTGCTCCGCAAACTTCCGGCTTTATGCGTACAAATCGCAGCAGATTATGGATTTGCTCGGCAATTATTCACCCGAGGTGGAGGCGTATTCCATAGATGAGGCATTCGTAAATTTGTCGGGATTTAGTCGATTTAATTTGACGGATTATGCTAAAGAGATACGCGAAGAGATAATAAATAAAACAGGGATATCAACTACTATCGGCATTGCCCCGACCAAAACATTAGCGAAAATAGCTAATAGAATTGGCAAGAAACAGTACGGATACAGCGTAGGTGTCCTAGATATATACAGTGATGGGAACACAGAAAAATACCTGAAGATGACTGATATAGGCGATGTATGGGGAGTTGGTAGGCGATACAAGAAAATGCTCAATGGGTTCAATATTCAAACGGCTTATGATTTCGCCCAAGCACCAGACCATTGGATTCGCAAGCGGATGTCCGTAGTCGGATTGCGTACAGCATGGGAGCTGCGAGGGATGCCGTGCATAGATATGAAGTACGAACAGCCAGCGAAGAAGATGATAATGTTCTCCCGCTCATTCGGGAAGAAGCTAAAAAGCAAGGAAGACTTGATAGAGGCGGTGGCTCTATTCACAGCCCGAGCAGCCGAGCGTATGCGTTCGCAAGGGTCAGCCGCCAAATACATATCAGTTTACTTGAGTACTAGCCGCTATGCCGAAAAGAAATATTACGAGAAATGCGAGATGCGGCTGCCCGTACCGACTGATGCGACTTGTGAGATACTTAGTCATACGCTAAAAGCGGTCAATGAGTGCTTCGAAGAAGGGATACTTTACTACAAAGCGGGAGTACTACTGAGTGGATTGCAACCAGCGAATAACACGCAAACATCATTTCTCGATACTGTGGATAGATACAAAATGTCGCGAGTCACCGAAGCCGTAGATCGTATAAATTTGAAAAGCGGTACGGACACAATTATATACGCGGCGATGGGGACGAAAAATGAGTGGAAACAAAACCAGAATCATAAATCACAAAATTTCATTGATTCCGACAAGCTGACAATTGATATAAAACGAAGCGTCGGATTCTTATAAAAAAGGAGTATATCATGTACCAATTCGAGAAACTAAAAGGTGAAACATCACCAGCGTATGAAGCTTTCATAGACTACAGAGAAGGTAAGTGCAACCCAGGTGCAGAATCTGCAAGAAGACAAAAACAAATAGAAGATTGGATGCGCAAATGGGGATGGGAAGAAAGACGCGATCAATATGAAGAATACATAGATGTAGTGGCAAAAAAGAAAAAAGTAAATACTAAGTCAGGACAAGACGAGCTACAAGGCCTTCTGATAGAACTCAGAAGAATGCTTGCAGCGAAAATAAAAGAGAGTAAGAGAGAGGTGGAAACGCTAAGTGCGGACAACCTTGTCAAGCTCGTCTCCCTGTCTTGCCGAGCTATTATGGATATAGCAAAAGCAGAACGCGATTTGGATATGGATAAACTAGAAAACCACAGCTGGGGCGAACTAGCGGACATAATCCGCAATGACCCCGATGCATTCAAACTAGCACAGCAACTGAGTGGGATGGTTTATGGGTGAGGAATTGTTTTGTAAATTTCTGACTATTTGTTAAGTTAAGTGGTTAATTCAAGATAATAAAAACTAAGTTTGAAACAATAGGTTATGATTAAAATAGTTATCTTAATAATGATAGTATATTCTTTACTATCGGCAAGTTGTTTAACAGATGAAGAAATAAAAGAAAGGACAATCTCATTTTGTAATAAGCTTATTGAAAATCCTGATAGCATTACAAGTATACTCCAAAATGAAAAGATAATTAGAACAGATCTGATAACTAAACAAGAATACTCTAGCTATATAATAGAATTTGATACTGCAATAATAAAAGCTCAAAAAAGGAATGACTTCTTTTTAAGTGACTTTAAAATACAATCAGCAGATATTTATTCAGAGAAATTAGTTGTTTTACATTATAAAAAACATGATAATTTATTCTATAATATTTATAGTTATCTTGATGGATTATTCGGTAGTGCCGGATGTAATAACAATGTAACGTATCTCTTTAAGATACAAGATGATGAAATTTATTTCTTAAGTGTCAGTATTTGTCAACATATGCAACCATCTATACTAGATGAATAGTATTCTATTTGAAGTCCTTCAAACCATTCGTTTCCCTATCCATCGATTTACCGAGATAGCTAGAAAGCAGTATAGAGAACACAACATAGGTAACGAATACGTAGAACCCTGGTTGTAGAGCTGTGTGATTAGTCGTTATCGCCGTGAGGGTATCGCTGTTTTGGTTTAGTCCCTCCAGCTGATTGTCGAGTATTCCTTGGAATGCAACGTAAGCCATGAAAATAGCCACTACCATAACATCAGCCATAGACCATTTGCCAGATTTGAAAGTCATCCATTTAGCAAGTTTGTTTGTTCTATACTTAGCACTATAAAGATATATAGACATAGATGTTAGCTTCATGAATGGTAGCAATACGCTGAATGAGAAAATCATAAACGCTACCACCATAGAATCAATCTTACCAGTACTCATCATAAGAGAAACAATTTCAAATATGCTTTTGCTTCTGTAGAATATATATTGGTTAGAAAATTCAATATTTTCCCCTAAGATAAAGAAATTCATCTCTCTGAACCGAGCGTCTATCTCGATCATTGGCGAGGCAACTCCAGTAAGCAATATTACAGCACCAAAAAGTATTGAAAAGCTAAGGAGAATGTATTTTAATTCCTCGTTATTCCGGAATATAATCCAAAGTAAGACAAAAACTATTGCTATGCCTATCGGGACGAATGAATTGTATAATACTGCTTTATAATATGCATCTACTTTTGTAGTTGTTACTCGGTTGAATTCCTCTTTACTATCCACACCGTATTTATTCAGATATTTATTATATCTTTCTACTTTTGTACTATCATAAGTACTTACTGCTAGTTCGTCAATTTTGGATAGGACTAATAACTTTAGTCTTTCTTTTCCATCTTCACTAGTAATCTTTTTCATTATAGCATCTGTTAAGTCAGGTACATTTTTTTGAAAGTCTTCAACATCAAAGAATAGATTGACAGCGTGCTTTCGGATGAATTTGAGAACAGTACCGTCATCATCTTGTATTACTTTATCCGTTCTTTTTATTACGCCCACTAATACTTCATCTATTGCTACTCTTATTAAACTGTCTTGTTCTTTGGTAAGCTTAAATTCTTCAATTTGTTTTACGGTAATCTTTCGGATTTCTGATTCCCAATGATTAACGGACATCAATCCAAACATAACATCATTGACTTTACTGATATCTTCTTTTAGTTTAGCACGTTCTTGAGAATTAGTATAAACTACATCAGAAGTATAAGCAGTAACAACAATTAATATTGTCAATAAAATTGAAAATAAAATTTTCTTAGTCAAACTCGTATATCCTTGTTGTCAATTTTAGTACTAAACTACACAAATACTCATATATTCGAAAGAAATAACTAAATATGAACAAAATAATTTGGAAGAATTAACAGTGTTCAGTAAATTTGCATTGTTAATTTCAACAAAAGTGAATAAGATGAATAGAAAAGAAATACAAGAAGAAAGAATGAAGAATTACTTCATACAAGCTACGAAGGAAATAATAACAGGCGAAGGTATAAAAGCACTAAGTGTCAGATCTATCGCCGAGAAAGCTGGCTACTCATTCGCTACGCTCTATAATTACTTCAAAGATGTGAAGGAACTAATATTCTATTGCGTACAGGATTTCTCGCAAGAGTGCCGAGAATACGTAGTCAGTAGAACTGAGAGTGAAGAACGCGGTGTTCCAAAGATAAAGAAGATAGTGAAATCCTACGTAGAGTATATGGTGCAATACCCCGGTATATTCGACTTATTTTATGTAGAGAAAATAGCGACAGATGGTACTTCGCTCTCAGCATCGGATATAGTAGTCAAGTTCATAGATGAACTATGCGAAGAAGAGTTACAATACTGCATCGCTCAAGGTACATTCAGACCGGGTGAGGCAATTGAGATAATGAGTAATATCCGTAATTCGATAATAGGAATATTGTTGTTGTATATGAATAGACAACATCCTAAGTCATATTATGACTTCGTTGTTAGTATCAATCGGCAGCTAGATAGAATACTAGATTAACAGTGTTCAATATATTTACAGCTTTATAAACTTGTAGCTATGGCTCGGGGTTTTCACAAAGTAAACCCCAGCTGTTAGCTTGCTTATATCAATGTCTTCGCCACTGTAGAGAACACTCACCACTTGCTTTCCATAAGCATCGAATATTTGAATCTGAGAGTTTAAAGTTGATGCATTCAATTCTAGCTTTATGAAATCGGACGCGGGGTTGGGGTAAACTGAGCCGGTTATGGTAGTAACTGTTTCTACAGAGGATTGTGGGTCAACTAGTTGAGTAATGCTATATGACCAGGGACAATTGAGTCTAATAAAATAGCTATTGTCATTACTTAAGTAAGATCTATGTATATCATGATCATTTTGTGTTTCCGAATAAAAATATTCAGAAATAGTATCTTTATCAAAATTATAAGATGAAAAAGCTATATAGCCGAACAACCCTATTAATACTTTATTATCATAATAATACCAGACTATAGGTAGGTTACCAATTAGACCGAAATCGAAAAATTCAGATCCAGCATTAAGTGAATCACTAGCCAAATCCTTTAATCTAAAATTGTCTGTTTGCATATCGTAAATACCAACTTCATAATTAGTATTTTTATTTCGTACATATTTGCCGTATAACACGTATCTTCCATTTGGAGATACTGCTTTAAATATAAAATCATCAGGTATATGCTCTATCATATCAGATGTAATTGACTCGTCAAATATATCGTATTTAATAATTTTAACACCGTCATAGCCAACTAAGGTTTCTTTTCCATCGAATTTATTATTTTTTCCAATCCCAGACTCACTTAATATTATTGTTTTATTCAAACTAAAATCTGAGTAATTGAATATATTAATAGTATCCTCATTCATTACTATTATTCGACCACCATCTATATTAGTATAGTAATACTCAGTATTACTATACCTAGTACTTGAACCTAAACCAGTATGAAGTTCTTTTTCAAACATGTCTGTTTCAACATTATAAAACTTCATTGTTTGACCATACATAAAACCTATATATTTTGCTTGATCTATGAATAAAGCTGGCTCTGCATCATTTACTTTAAGATATTTTACAAATTTTTCATCAATAGTGACTAATACATTTTCATCTCTATAACGGCCTGAATTAATTACAGCATACTTATTATTATCACTTATAGCTGCTTTAAGAGGAATATCAACAAATGTATTGATAAGAGGTCTTATTTGAGTTTTTTCTTTAAAGTTATATGTTGAGAATCTTTCCGTTATTCCACTATTACCTCCTTCGGTACAATCTTGAGTACTATACTCAATTATTAATGAATACTCTAAGTTAGGTGATATATAAATATGTCTAATAAGGTTATAATGTGCACTTACACTAAATCTATTATTGACTAAGGTATCAGCCACTATATCATATATCTTTTGAGAAGTTTGGCTATTAATTAACAAGTACTTCATATCCGAAGTGAATTCGAAATTATTAGGTTCACTATATTCTATATCTCTTGTATATTTTATACTTCCATCAGCTGTGTTAGCAACACCGATAACATTTACTCTTTTAAATTTACCCTCTTTTTCCATATCATAATAGAAGCTAAACATTTTACCCTTATCTTCAAAAGAGAAGAATGTATATTCTTCTTTGAAAGGGATGGTATTTATTATTTCTTGATTATCGATAAACCAGAACATAAGAGTACTGTCACGTCTGAAAGCAATCTCGTCTGCAAATGAGTTGAAAGCTGTAAAAGTATAACCATCATTTACAGGGTCTAAGTCATGGCTAGCAATCAGTAGCCCATCATCAATGTTATAAACTTGAATTTGATTTTCTGTGGAATTATAGAAAAAATACTTACTTCCATCTTTAGAAAAACTACTCTTTTTAATATTACTATCTAACTTAAACTCTTGTATTTTTTCAAAAGTCAGATAATTGTAGATTGTGATATACTCTGGTCTGTAATTTTCTGATTTGTAATAAGCAATTCTATTTGATTTAGCATTTATCTCTACGCTCTTTATATCAGTACCCCAAGGTAAGTCTATATCAAAAATCTTATAGCTGTCTTTCTCAATATCAAAAACAATAGCTTTATATCCACCACCGTTCCCTTTCCAACCTGATACAACTATGTTGTTGTCATCTTGAGGGTTAGAAACAAACTCTGTACTGAAATAAGGCATAGACTCCTGTGCTACTAAAGAACTCGTTACTATTATGGCAACAAGTAGATATGTAATAATTAGTCTCATAATTGTCCTCTATGTTTCATTCTTTTGCTAAGATACTCTACAATTTAATAAACTTCCATGACTTATCGCCCACTTTCACAAAGTAAACCCCAGCTGTCAGCCCACTTATATCTATGTTTTCGCCTATATATATAATGCTCATCACCTGCTTTCCATAAGCATCGAATATCTGAATCTCAGAGTTTATAGATTTTGTATTCAAATCTAGCTTTATAAAGTCCGATGCTGGGTTGGGGTAAATGCCGCCAGTTATAGTTGATGTTGTTGATTCGACAGATGTTTGTGGGTCTCGGATAGCCCCGATTTCGTATTCTACAGGGCAATAGTGAGAATAAAAAAGCGACCCGTCATTACTGATAATTGGCTCTCTATCCCCTGACATTTTTTCTATTTTTTTCGTTACGAAATCATATTTAGAAACTAGTAGTAGTCTATCAACAGGATTTGATTCATATCTAACCCACATTATCTCCTGATTACCGAAAAATCCAGCACTAAGGTAAACCATTCCATTATCAACAAAGCTAGGTTTTTCTTTGTAAACTTCCGATTTGAGCGTATTATCATATACTATGAACTCATTATCAGTAGTGCGGAATAGTAGAAATCTACCATTAATACTTACATCAACGAGCTTATTCGTTGGGTCCATATTCGTGATTGGAGTATCGCTTTTTTCACCTGTATATGCGTTGAATTTGTGTAATCTTTTTAGTGAATAAACACTGATAGTCGAATTATTGTCGAACGAAATATCCGTTGGCTCTAGTCCTAGTTCGCTATAGTTGAAAGTATAAACTAACTCGAAAGTAGTATAATCGTAAACTTTGATTTCCGAATCATCAGTTATTACTATTCTTCCATCACCATTTGAGAAGAAGTAAACCTCATTATAGTTTTCAATTCCGGTCTCGAATTCTCGTTCGAATTCTTCCGATTCGGTATTATAGACTTTGAATTTTCCTTCTTCCACAAATGCAATTCTGTTGTTATCTTCGAGGAAAGTTACAGGATAAGCATCTACATTTACATATTTTATAAAGTTCTCTTGGTTATCTACAAGGGCATTAGTAATGGTTGCCCCTATGTCACTTCCAGACACTACTAATAGTTTATTGTCCTTACTAACTATTGCATTCTCGGGTCTAGGTATGTATCCATAAGGTGCTGAAGCAAGTTTTTCAAGATTTTCTGTTTTATAAATAGAGTAAATATAATCTGTAACTGCATCTTCAAAATTTCTACCACAATATATATCAATAATATCCATAGCTACAGCTCTGCTATTGTCATTGTTTACATACATATACGTAGGTATATTTTTGTCATTATTATCGGGGGCATTATTGTCTTTTACGATTTTCTTATTTACCATATCAAAAACTGAAAAAGCATGAGAATTATTTACTACTAGATAATTCATATTAGCTGAGAACTCAATATTATCTACTCCTTTATAACCGAAATCTTTTCTATAAGTAACTTCTCCGTCGGAGCTTTTGGCTATTACTACTTCGCCACCAGTCGTGTAAGCTAATGTATTGCCATCGTCGATAAATTTAAAATTTGCACTTGGATTGAGTATTGTGATTTCCCTGTCTTGAACTTTGTTAGCAATAGACCATACGTATAGGGAGGTGCCATTCTGTAAGTAAAATTCATCTTTGGCAGAATTGAAAAAGGCCACTGGTTGAGCCCCTTTGAATGAGTTTACAAAAAACCTATCCAATCTTTCACCTGTCATAGCATCGAAGATGGAAACATATTCTTGCGAGTTACTATAAGAGTAAATTTTTGAACCATCACTTGAAACTCCAAAATTATCCCCTCCATCATCTAGAGTTATAAATCTTGTGGATTTAGTAGCACCAAACTCATAAATAATGACTTTGTTGTTTGTAAAATAGTAAGTTAATCGAGAGATGGAGTTCATCTGTATGTCCATTAGATCCGAACTATTCATTATTTCTAGTTGGAAAGTCTCGGAAGTTCCTTCGGCTATATTCAGGTTGGTTGCCCAAGGTAGATGGTCGTAATAGAAACTAGTAACAATTACTGCATTGGAATCGTTGCTCGAAAAAACTGTAAATCCCTCCCTAGCATTATCATTCTGACCATACAAAAGTGTTGAACTAACAACGAAAAGCATTGCTAAAAAAAGAGTAGATATTGTTTTCATTTGATTTTCCTCATATTTTTGTTGAATGTAATAACTATATCTAGATGTCTTAACACGTCAATTGTAAACAAAGTTACACAATATGCTAATTTATTGCAATGCCCCCTAGCAGACATAACTCAAATATATTAAATAAATATCAGAAATAAGTGTAACTTTAAAGCGTTTGAAAGCATCTGAGGATAATATTTATTAATGATAGAGATTTAAAAAAAATGATTAGAAAACTACTAATTGTCGTAATGATGCTAAGTGCAACGCACTTACTGGCTGACACCAAAGGACTAATAGAAGGTAAAATAAATAAGAAAATAATTGCTACATCTGGTAATCAAGTGCAATATCCATCAGATTTGGATTTCAATAAAGCGGATCAAAATCAGCTTTGGATTCTTAATAAAGGGGTAACTGCAGGTGAGTTAGGCGGAACAACTCTTATGATAACTAACCCTGGTACGACCGTTCAATCTTTTGATTATAGAAAAGATGGTAATGCTTGGCACTTTATGGTGAACCCTGCTGCCCTTGCCTTTGGGGATACTACATGGGCAACTGCTCAAGACCACTTCAACGCTAATAGACAAGAACTAAACGGAGCATTCTGCGGGCCTACTATGTGGCCTTCCGATTTAGATATTTATGCCATAGTTGGTAATCCTGCAAGTAATCAAGTCAATGGTAGCCATTATGATATGATTCATCAAACACCATACTCAAGTGGTATCGCACACGAAGTAGATAATACTTATTGGGTGAATGATGGTAATATGGGGAATATTACAAAATACAAATTCAACGAAGCACACGCACCTGGTGGACACGAGCACGAAAACGGCGAAGTTTACAGACATGTCGATGTACCATTTACTATGAACCCAAATGCTCCAGCTCACATGGAACTAAAAGGCAATTGGTTATACTACGTTAATCCTGGTACAAAAAGTATAAACAGAATGGATATAACTTCTGGTACTATTGGTAAAGATTTATCCTCAACAGCAAACTATGGTGAACAACTTGCTACGTTTGTAGAAGTAAACAACACGACTTGGGAGACAGTTGTATCAACTGGTTTAGTTAGCCCTAGTGGATTAGATTTGAATGATGATTATCTAATAGTTAGTGATAATGCGACTAGTGAAATCGTAATATATGATATAAATACTTTCGAAGAAATAAAGCGATTAAAGACAGACGCACTTAGTATAATGGGTATCAAATTCGATGCAATTGGTGATATTTACTACGTAGATTATCTCGGTCAGAAAGTCATAAAATTAGAGGGGATGAGTGGAGTTAATATCTATACTGCTAGTAATCATCTGAACTATATTCCAAATGAAGATAATATAGTTGAAGTTATGGTAGAGAATAATACTGATACTGAGATTACTATTTCGGTAGCAAGTATTAAAAATACTACAAAAGCTCAAAGTGCAGAATTTGGATTCAACTATAGCGTAACTACACCAGAAACGATAGTTCCAATAACCGTTCAACCTGGTGAAGTAGAGTCTTTACAGCTAATAGTTGATATTGCTTCTGGTAATGGTATATTTGAAGTAGAATCAACTATTATGGTAGTGCAAAATGAGAACGAAGATTCATTTTATAATACAAGTTTCACAGCTAGTTCTTATCAAATCCCTTTGGTTTATGTATATGATGATTCCGAGCAGAACCGTAGTAATGCCGACTTATCTGGATTGCTTAGTACTAATGGATACGCAGATTATGTTGAAATGGACGCCATAAACTATAAGCATTATGGGACAAGAGTGAAAGGTATAAAAACATTGATTTGGAATATGGGTACATTGGGAATACTAAGCTCACATGAACATACTAATTTTCAATCTTTGAGAGATGGTGGTACGAGTCTATTCTTATTAGGTGATGGTCCATATTATAAAGCTGGATTTGAGGCACAGTTTACACTAGCCCCATTCGGTGCAATGTACAATGGAGAAATTACCCAAGGCATGAGTGGAATTGGTACTATTACTATTAGTGGAGTTAATGGAGACGATGTATCTAATGGTTATACAGATATCTCGGGTATCGTTTCAACAGTAAACGGAGGAACAACTAAAGTCGCTACACAGAATCTGATTGCAGCCGACAACAAATCACATAATGTATTCCATCACTCTATTTCTGATCAAAGCACAGTTTCTATTCGCAACGATAACGGCTCAACTAGATCACTTGCGTTGGGTATGAACATGTATAACTTTACTGATGGAATTCAACGTAACAACATCTTCAAAAGTATTATGGATTGGTTGACTTATAAAAATGCTACTGGCGTTTTCGAACTTGCGGGTTACGAGCCAGTAGGTGTTTATCCTAATCCTACTACAGACTATGTGCAGTTTGATAATCTGGAAGTAACTCCAAGTACTAATATAAGGGTGCTTGACTTGGCAGGAAATTCGATTAGAAATATAGATTATACTCAAACGAGTATCAATGTTTCGGACTTATCATCGGGTACATATTTCCTAATGATAGAAAGTGAGAATAATATAAAGTTTGCAAAATTCGTAAAGCAATAGTTTAATTGAATAGCATATATTAAATTGAAGCTCCCCGTGGGGAGCTTTTTTTATTAATACTGATTTACAATGCATTTATGCCTACTCTGCGACTCTACTTCCAATAGCTTTTACAAAGAGCAATACTACCAATGTACCAACTGCAAGGGGATATTCAGACCTATTGAGTCGTTACCCACTTTAGGAGAAGAGAAGGCGAGATACGACACTCACAATAATGATATTCAAGATATCCGTTACCAAGAATTCGTATCACCAATCACTAATGCTGTTCTGGAATACCACACGTCCACGGAACTAGGTCTAGATTTCGGTGCTGGCCCAGGTCCAGTAATAGCTATGCTCCTAAAAGAAAAAGGGTATAATATAGAACTATACGACCCCGTATATTATGACTTTCCCGAACTATTACAAAAGCAATATGACTACATCTTTGCATGTGAGGTTATAGAGCATTTGCACAGCCCCTACGAAGAGTTTAAGAGGTTAATAGATATATTGCTTCCAAATGGAAAACTATACTGCATGACGCATTTATATGACGAAACCATAGACTTCGAAAAATGGTACTACAAAAATGATTTCACTCACGTATTTATTTACACTCGAGAAACGATAGATTGGATTGCTGCCGAGTTCGGTTTTGCGAAACATACTATTGAAAATAGATTGATTACTTTCTGGAAGTGATTGAATAATACTGTCAGAATTATGGATTATTTATTTTACATGAATTGTAGAGACGTAATGTTTACGTCTCAAATCTCTTGTAACCACGTCACTCAGAGTGAACGCAGTGAGCGAAGAGTCCAGGAGTTAATGTAGATTTGCTTAGACTCTTCACTCCGCTACGCTTCGTTCAGAGTGACGTATTGACTGGTGTTTTGGGGACTCAGAGACGTAAGCATTACGTCTCTACAATAAACTACAAAAAAAGCCCATACCACCGAAGTGGTACAGGCCTTGGGCTTAACATGAGGATGAGGGTTTATTCTATTATTATTCTCTGGAGTGCTTGCTCGCCCTTCTCGGATTTGACTACTACATAGTACAATCCTGGGTTCACTCCTGTTAGATTTAAAGATTCACTTGTATTACCTTTGCTGAGTGACAATCCAGTTTTTACATTCTTAATCAACTTACCAGATAGATCATAAATTGAAATTGAGATTGCTCTGCTATCTTCCAACTCGAACTCTACATTAGAATTAGATGTAGCTGGATTTGGGAATACTTTCATTTCCTTGATTGCTCCCGAACAGCCGCTCCATACGTCCATAACAGCGTCTTTCTTTTCTATTGGCTCGTTTTCGCAATGAGCGCTTTGCTCGTAAAGTGCCACCAATTCTGGGTTGATTTTCTCTAGAATATTGGTTGGTAATCTTTTTAGGAAATCATCAGTTGCCTCGTACCAAACTATAAAGTCAGTATTCACTCCATCAAAACTAATCTGAATTGGGATTAGTTCGTTTATGTTATATTCAAGAAAATCGAATGACATGTTTGAGTACAGTTTTGAACTACTATTATTCGAGTCAGTATCCTCATCTCCCCACACTTTTTGACCAGGTTTTAGCGTAAATTCTTGATTATTCTCTCCTTCATCTACTTCAATTTCTGTTTTGATATTCTGTTTACTGTCTTTTATATCAACGATATTAGAATCCTGCATTGTTACATTATTGATTGTTACAGAACTAACACTTTCTATATGATAAACTTTTGTCCCCCTTTTCTTCATTCTCTCTTTTTCTTCTTTAGTTAACTCTCTTGGTTGACTAATATCGTGAATGTAAGATTCCTGTTCATAAATCGTATCTTTCCCTACAATTTTGAATTTCTCCGAGTTTATAACCTTCATATTTGGATTATAATTGTGTATTTTTATTCGTATTGGTTCATCACTTTTTATAAGATATTCATTCTCAGCAATTGTGTCAATAGTTGAGCTTGTACCTCTTTTGTTTAAATCATGAATATCGTCCGATGTTTCAAAGACTGTGTTATCATCAAAGCTTGTATCAAGATTTATCATACTTTCTTTATGAATCTCAATTACCTCCAAACTATCTGATTCCCTTTGAAGAAGGTCTCTTACTGTATGATTATTGTTTGATAAGTCATAGATATTATCTGATGTAATTACTGAACCTTCTATTATTTTAATTTCATCATCCTTCTCATCAAAGAAATCTGGATATCCCCACCAAGAGACCTGGAATGTCTTGTAATAGTTAGGGTCGCCAAATTTTGTAGAATCTAATTTTTTATCAAATAACGCACGTGTATCATACTTATCAAAATCATATTTATGTGAATCTTTATCTATTATTTGTTGGAAATCAAAAGCGACTACATAATCTTGATACTTTACATTTATACTTCTAATACGATTAATATGATTAAGTATATATGGTACATCAGGGTTGTTAGATAATGCATTTACTAACTCTTCAACAACATCGAATGATTTATCAAAGAATTCACTGTTAACATATCCGAGATCAATTTTTGCAATTAAAGTATCCTTCTTTTTACTTGGTTTATCTTCCCTAAATAGACTAGCTAATTCATTATCATCTAAACTATTCACTAGCCCATCTAATCTCTCTTTATGGGAATCTAAATCTTTAATCTTACTATATCCTTCAGGTAATCGTATTTCTAAACTTCTTTCAGAAGTATCGGTTTTTTTGGCATACTTAACACTTACAGTATCTCCATCAACAACATAGTTTAAATCACTATTAGAGCTTACTTCTTTTGAATCATTCTCAATCTTTTCTACTTTCAAATCAATATCTGCATCATCTGTTTTAATATTCTGCTCAAAATTAGTCTTATACTTGGACAAACCATTATCAGTGCTTTTGTACCTCTCCACTGTCGCCTCTACATTTCCTTTCTTGAACAGAGTCAAAGTCTTGAAACCAGTGGAAGTAGTCACCATTGCTGGAGTAGGCAAAGCGTCATGGTCTTTATCTTTGTTATAGTAGTCGCGTTGCTTTTCGTTATTCTGATTGATTGTATAAGTATATTTATCGAAAGCATTGATTTTGAAGCTCTTCGCATCTATTTCTATACCTAGCTTACTTAGCTCATCTTTGGTCAGCTTTAGCGAGTTCACAGACTTTATGTCTATCCTATTCTCATCGGTTATTGTAGTTACTGGCTTTTTATTAACTATATCTTTTTGTTCTGTTTGTAAAGCAGAGATAATCGACTTAGTTTGTGTTGGTTTATTTTCAGGTGTGTCTATTTCAGCACTTGTATTGCTGTTTTGTAATATAATTTTACTCGGTTGATCTACCCTTACTTCGGGTGAAGACAAACTAAAAAATGCTATAGTAGCAATAGTCGCTACTGATGTGATAATTGCTGTTATCATTGGAAATACCTTTATTTTGTTGTACAAATTAGTTGCAATGCCCCCATCGCTCAATTTGCCATAAAGCAGTTTTTTCGCATCGTCCTCTTCGTATATGGGCTCTACGTTCTTTGCTTTTTCAAAATATTTGTCCAATTCACTCATTTGGATACCTTTAAGTTATACGCTCGTTCGCTTTCATTATCTTTTGGGATAGTTTTTTTTTCGATTAGTATTTCAGTTAGCTTTTCTCTACCTCTTTTCAGTCGTGATTTGACAGCAGATTCGGTGCATTTCTGCATTTCGGCTATCTCAGCAATCTTGAAACCTGAGATTTCGAATAGCACTATTGCTTCTTTCTGTTCCTCTGGTAATAGCTCCAAAGCCGAGTAAAGATTCTGAACATCTAGCTCCACTTCGGCAATATTCCTAACGACCAATGAGTTTTCATTCAGCTCACTTCGGTAATCTATACGTCCATTACGAACTATTCCATTTTTGTAGAGTCGGTTAGCAATAGTAAACAAATAACTTTTGAATGCCGCTGGTTCTTTGACTTGTCCAAAGTTCTCATAGGCAATCAGCAAAGTCTCATTTATAATGTCCTTCGCATCAAAAGAGCTATTCGCCATCGCCATCACGAATCGGGACAAGTCCTTTCTGATCGGCTCGAATAGTTCTAAAAAAGCTCTTTGTTTTTGTTTACTCATCTAATCCTGTTTATCATCTACAAAGTATAAGTGCGATGAAACTGAAAAAAGTTGCAGAGTAATATAAGAAAAGTTGCGAGGGATTGGAAATATATATGAATCACAGATTAAAATGATTTATAGATTGCACGGATTGTAGAGACGTATCGCATATTTCTGAAATCCCCCAATACCTTGTTAATACGACACTCTGAGCGGAACAACGTGGAGTGCTTGTGCTGAGCGAAGTCGAAGTAAAGAGTCTAGTAGAGGTAGTTTGAATAATCCATGCCACAGCGAGGACTGATAGGACGTGGCAGTCTCAGGGGTTACTGGTTCTAACACAGAGCCACAAAGATATGATTTTCTATTTCTTTACACAAAGGTCACAAAGTTCTCGTCACTCAAAACGAAGTAAAGAGTCCAGGAGAACTCAAGTAGCAGTTCAATCATAATGGGACTAAAGTCCGATGTGAGGTTGCGAAGTCTGAATATCCGTTGGCTAAAGCCAACGGCAATACACGGAACTCTGCTCCTTTGCAAAAGCTGTCAGAACTTGTTCTTACTCAAGGAGGAAGGAATTACGTTGCCTGAGCTTGTCGATGGCGAGTAATTTCTCTCTAATCTTGATTTCGACGGGCTCAATCAGCGATTATTCTTGTCCACCTTAAGCTTAACTCCTTCGTTAGCAGAGGACTACCACAAATCACCTAACCCTTACAGCAGTGTCTTGACTGCAAGGATTGAGATTCGTATATGCATAAATCTAATTCACTTTATAACCCGATATATCCTCTTGGTCTATACTGAATATGAATTTACCAGTAGGAGAGATTATGAATTTGGCGTCCGAATCCTCCTCTGCTGACCATAACTTTTTACCGTTGCTATAGTCTATTACTTCAAGCTTTTCGGAGAAGCAATAGACGATTCTGTCACCCAAAAACAATGGTGTTAGCTCAACTTCATCTGGGTCGTAATCCCATTCTAGCTTCCATTTATTCTCGCCTGAAAGTCTATCTAACCTTGCTAATCCTTTGCTACCCATTACTAATACTTCTTCGCCTCCAACATAGAGCCCTAAAGTTTTCTTAGCTGATGCACCCCAATAATTATTGCCTGATTTGTAAACTAGTGAAGCGTCGGAAGTACCCATTTGGTCAACGAATTTACTAATTCCCTCTGCATTATTTGACAAATGCGTACTTGTCACTTTCCAATCATAACGATAACCAGAATAAGTAGTAGTAGTTGTGTATTCATGACTAAGTAATTGCTCCGTTACAGCATATATTTTGTCATAAGGGATGGAGCCAACCCCTATATCGTCATAGTTCTTTTTCCAATTGTATTTCCCATTTGAACCAAGAGCGTATAGATTCTCTTCATCCGAATAAAGTAAGGTTTTGTTTTTTGGAGAGTAGTAACTAGCCAAACTAAAACCGGGAGTTGCGAAGGCAGGATCTTGCTCTATTTCTGTATTCCAATTTATTTTACCCGTTTTTGAGTCAATAGACATAACCCCAAATGGATCTTCTTCATCATTTTCTTTTACCTCTATCGAAGCGCCAAACCATCCTATCAAACCGGGTGGCGTTAGTTTCACAGAGAAATCTAAGTATCCGTATTTTAAATATACATTATCATCGAGCATAGCTGCATCAACTATATATTTTTCCTCGTATTGTTCAGTTATCCAAAGTCGCTTGGCATTTTGTATATCATAAAGAGCTGTTCTGATATTTCCACTTACTAATAGTTTATCACCCAAGAACTGACTTTCAACTCTGTTTACGGGTTTACCACTTGCATTTCCATAATCATTTAACTCATTGTAATCGGCTAATAATACTTTACCGGTTTTGCTGTCAACTATTGCAACACCATCTCCTCCTTCATTCCTGTTAGTAGGGTTTAGAGTTGTACCCCTGTGCGAAAGCGATAATATCAATTTATCACCGACCATTCCTGAATAATAGTAGAATCCAAGATTATCCCACTTTGAAAACCCGAAAGGGTCAGCTGATAAACTAGAAACTACCCTTGTGAAAGAGTTAATATAGAATTCTGAAAGTAAAAGAGGGTCAGTATTGAAATTCACTTTACCTGTCTTTACATCAACGCCTGTAGCTCTTATCCACGTACCACCATTAGGAGGGTTTTCGCCATAAACATAAGTCATCAGAAGTTGACCATTTTTCATCTCAACGTATCTATGAGGATATCCTTCTAAATTCTTATCTTCATCTTTTGTTTGCCACATTACTTTGCCACTAGTTAGGTCTATTGCCATCAGCTTATTTTTGAACCCAGCGAATAAATATGATTTATCTCCTTCATAAAATACTTGGTACGTTCTGAAATCATCTACTTCCACATTAATCGTACTATTTCTTCCATTTTCAGTATTGAAATAGATTATTTTATCTTCACTCAGTACTATTACACCATTAGCTACTGATATAAAAGGAGGAATATCATCGTCCCAATCCATCTCGGTTCTCATAGCTTCTTTCCCAGTTTTTAGGTCAATGGCCAGCAACTTATCATCTAAAGTAAATAGGGTGTAATTTTCGTTTTTATCCGTGAATGTCCACTTAAGCCCAGCTTTTAGTATTGATTCCTCTGGTTCAAAATCCCCATAAGTGCCAATAGTACCACCCGAAGTTGCACTTATTAGATTTGCAGTCTCATCGGGTGAGATTATCATAAAGTTACCTTTACTCTCGTATTCTTTGTAATTCCAACCGCCTAGTGTACTGATTTTACCATCATAGCTGAAATTATTGCCCCATAGGAATTTGCCAGTGTTTAGATCGGTAGCAATATGCAAAGTACCATATTGAATTACTGGCTTACCACCAATAATATGCAACTCTGTGAAATCCTCTTGATCCAAATCATCATATTGCTTTCTCCATTTTTCTTTCCCAGTTAGAGCATCTATAGCCAGCATAGTTTCATCATCAGGCGCTACTAAAAAAGTCGTACCTACTAGATTGTATAACCCTTTATCTAGATAATCCTCTAGCTCTATCTCGTATATAGCTTTGCCAGATTCGGTATCGTATAAGTAGATATAGTCTTTTGCGGCAATGAAAAGCTTAGTATCATTATCCAAAAATTCTATTATTTTTACTTCTTCCTCAAGTTCTTTTTTCCAAATCTGCTGTGCATTTATGCTGTAACCCATTATTACAAATAGTATGGTAATTGCAATATTTTTCATATCTTTATCCTTGTTAAAAACTGTATTAACCAAAAATAATAAAATAAAATGAATAAAATCAGATTAATTTTGTTGCTGGCTATAGCATCGCTTGTAACAGTATCATGCTCGCTTTTAAAAACCGAGAATACGGAGGAAACTTTTTTGTGGAAAGTAGATGATGGAAGCTCGCATATATACCTACTGGGTTCTATACACGTAGCAAAACCAGACATGTACCCTCTGGACTACCGAATAGAAGAGGCATACAGAGAAAGTGACATAGTAGCTTTCGAGATTGATATGACCACTATTGACCCAATAAAGCTCATTGATTATATGACTTATACGGATGGTACTAAGTTGAAAGATAAAATTAGTGCCGAGAATTACGAAAAGCTAAGACAAAAATTCATATCTGCAGGGATGACTGAAGAAGGATTTGGGAAGATGAGACCATGGGCTGTTGCTACTACTGCACAACAGATAACATTAGGTAAGGCGGGATATGACCAAACATTGGGAATAGATCAGCACTTTATGAATAAAGCGAGTATTGATGAAAAAAGAGTAAGAGCTCTAGAAACTGTGGAGTATCAATTTGGACTGCTTTCTAGTTTTGATAAAGTTGGCGACAGCTTTATAGAATATGTTTTAGAAAGTACGGAGGATCCAACTGCGGAGGTCGATAGAATGGTTGCGGCTTGGAAAAAAGGTGACAAGGAAAGTCTATTGAACATATTAGATAGTGCACGATATGATTACCCCGAATTCGAAGAAATGTTCGAGAAAATAATAGATGAAAGAAACGATAATATGACAAAGAAAGTCGAAGATTGGCTCAAAGAAGACAAGACTATGTTCATAGTTGTCGGTGCGGGTCATTTGATTGGTGAGCGAGGCATTATCAATCAGCTTAAGAAAACAGACAAATATAAGATTACTAACTTCTAGTCTTGAAATATATTCTTGAAAAGTAAATAAAGGGGAGAAAGTTGAAGATTAACTTTCTCCCCTTGTCATTTTGCGGATTTTATGCTATTTTTATATTAACCATAATATAGAAAAGACAATAAAATGACTGACAATAAGAAACCCTACTGGCAACCAACTGAAGAACAGATAAAAAGCACCAATATGTATAAGCTAATGACAAGCGTCAATAGTAAGTACAATATGGAAATGGACACTTACACAGACCTACACCAATGGTCTGTCGAAAATAAAAAAGAATTTTGGCAAGAAGTCTGGAACTTAGCAGATGTCAAGCACTCCGAAATGTATAGCGATGTATATACGGAGGATTTGAACCGCAAGAAAGTTCCTCGTCCTATCTGGTTCCCTGGGGCAAAGCTCAACTTCGCAGAAAATCTACTCAAATATCGAGACAACTCAACAGCTCTAATAGCCCACAGAGAGGGCAAGGCGAACACACGTTTGAGCCACAGTCAGCTTTACCGTCAAGTAGTGAAAATGGCTCACTCTATGCGTCAAATTGGAGTAGTCAAAGGTGATAGAGTAGCCGGATTCGTAACCAATGTACCCGAAACTATAGTCTGTATGCTCGCAGCGACTTCGATAGGAGCAATATGGTCATCTAGTTCGCCTGACTTCGGTTTCCAAGGGATAATGGATAGATTCGGACAGATAAAGCCGAAAGTGCTAATAGCTGTTAACGGATATTCGTACAACGGAAAACCCTACGACACATCTGAAAAACTTTCTAAAATAGTAGAAAGTATAGATTCGATAGAGAAAGTAATAATACTAGAAGAGATTGACGTACCAAAACTAGAGGGCGATAAATACACGACTTTCAGCATTATGATAGACAACTCTGCAGAGCAAATAGAGTTCGAACAGCTACCATTTGACCACCCAGTATATATTATGTATTCGTCTGGAACTACGGGCATACCAAAGTGTATAGTCCACGGTGCTGGTGGCACTTTGCTACAGCATTTCAAGGAGCATTACCTGCACGGAGATCTGAGCAAGGGCGATGTACTTAGCTACTTTACTACTTGCGGATGGATGATGTGGAACTGGCTCGTTGGTGGACTTTCAGTCGGAGCGACTCTATACTTATTCGATGGCAGCCCGACTTATCCCGATGCTAGTATAATGTGGTACGAGGCATCAAGAGAGAAAATTATAGCACTTGGTACTAGCCCCAAATTCCTAACGCATTGCCAAAAAGAAGGGGTCGAGCCAGATGAAAACTACGACCTATCCGAACTAAAAACAATATACTCGACCGGCTCACCACTCGTAACAGAGAACTACCAATGGGTGTACAGCAAAGTCAAACCTGACGTACAGCTTGCATCTATTAGCGGAGGTACGGACATCGTTTCCTGCTTTATGCTCGGCAACCCAATGCTCGGAGTATATGACGAAGAGATACAGAGCCGCGGACTCGGTATGGACGTGCGAGCACTCTCGGACGAAGGGGAAGAAGTAATAGGGGAGAAGGGCGAGCTAATATGCTATCCACCTTTCCCGTGTATGCCCACCCACTTTTGGGATGACCCAGATGACGAAAAATACTTCGGGGCATACTTCGATTACTACGAGGGGATATGGCGACACGGCGACTACATAGAGATAACCGAACGCGGCGGAGTAATAGTATATGGCCGCTCGGACGCAACACTCAACCCCGGTGGTATTCGCATAGGTACAGCCGAGATATACCGAATAGTAGAGGCAATGCCTGAAATCACATCCAGCATAGTAGTAGGTCAGCAATATGAATCAGACACGCGAGTAGTCCTATTCGTAACCCTACGTGATGGCGAGGAGCTAACCCCCAAACTAGTCGTAGCTATCAAAGATAATATACGCAAAGGGGCAACTCCCCGACACATACCCGCAATAGTCCGCCAAGTGCAAGACATACCAGTAACCCTAAGCGGTAAAAAAGTAGAGCTAGCCGTCACCAAAATAGTGAATGGCGAAGAAGTCAAGAACCGCTCTGCCCTAGCTAATCCCGACTGCCTTGATGAGTATGTGGGGCTGGTGTGAGTGCAGAACAATCATCCATAATAATCTATAATACTGCAGATGGAAAGTCGAAAGTATCTCTATTTGCGAAAGATGGTAGTGTATGGATGAGCCAAAGTCAGCTCGCAGAACTTTTTGCCACCTCCATACCGAACATTAGTATGCATATAGCTAACATATACAACGACAATGAATTAGATGTTAATTCAGTTGTTAAGAATTACTTAACAACTGCGGCTGATGGGAAGGAATATGATGTAACTTACTATTCATTAGATATGATATTAGCGATTGGTTTTCGAGTGAGGAGTAAAAGAGGCACACAGTTTAGAATATGGGCGAATAGGAATCTAAAAGAGTATATGGTCAAAGGATTTGTGATAGACGATGAACGTCTAAAAAATCCAGATGGAAGACCTGATTATTTCGATGAACTCCTTGAAAGAATTAGGGATATTAGGGCTTCTGAAAAGAGGTTTTATCAGAAGGTTCGTGAATTATTTATGCTAAGTAGCGATTACGACCCAAGCGATAAATCAACGCAAATGTTTTTTGCAGAAACTCAGAACAAATTGCTATATGCTGTAACAGAGAAAACCGCTGCCGAAATAGTAACATCAAGAGCTGATGCTGAGAAAGCAAATATGGCACTTACAAGTTGGAAAGGTGGTGTAGTAAGAAAGCAAGATATAACCATAGCAAAGAATTATTTGAATAAAGACGAAATAGATACTCTTAATAGACTAACAATAATCTTCTTAGAAACCGCAGAGCTACGAGCCAAAAACAGAACTGACTTGACTTTAACTTTTTGGAAAGAAAATGTCAATAGAATCTTAGAAATTAGTGATCGAAAGATACTAAAAGGACCAGGAAGTATAAGTAAAGAGCAAATGGAAAAAATAGTCAAAGAAATCTATATTAAGTTTGATACAAATAGAAAACAATTTGAAGCTGAATCGGAAGATTTAAAAGAGATAGAAGAATTAGAAATCCTAATTAAGCGAGAAAAGAAATGAGTATGTGGGGTTGGTGTGATGGGGGAATCGTAGAGACGTATTGCATACGTCTCAAAAGAAAACACGAACGGGCCTGCCAAGCCGCAGGCATGGGTGTTTATAAATGACACCGTCACTTTTTTTGCCACCCCCGTACCGAACATTAGTATGCATATAGCTAACATATACAACGACAATGAATTAGATGTTAATTCAGTTGTTAAGAATTACTTAACAACTGCGGCTGATGGGAAAACCCCTACCCCCCAAAATACCCCCTTTAGTGTATAGGATTGTTCGGGGAATTGAATTATATTAGAAAATCAACAGTAGAACAAAACACCGAAAAATAATGACACTACACCAACAATTGCTACTCGCAAAAAGTGAAGAAGATGTAAAAGACGCATACATCAGCGCTCTTGGATTAAAAGATTATTCTAAAAATCTATATGATATTCAAACTAAAGAAGTTTGGTTTGAGGCAAAAGATGGTTACAAAAACAGTACTTACAAAATGTTTACCCAGCTGTTGCACTATGTACAGCAAGCACTAGACAAAGGCGAGTATGTACCTCCATTCCTATGCGTTATAGACACCCGAAAGGCAGCTATAATGCGAACTGCAGATGTGATACCCTTCCTAAACAAAAAAACGATAAAGTGGGGTAAACGTGCAAGCGATGTTACCCAAGAAGCACTAGATACTGTTTCTGCATATATCGGAACTCACTTCGTTTCTTATAAAATTGAAACTCACGAAGAAGAGTTTATAAGCACATTAAAAAATGCCATCAAAAGTGGCGAGATAATTAGAACGCAAATTACTCCTGACAACTTAAAGCAAGTTTTTGATAAGTGGGTGGATATGATAGGTAGAGAAATAAATGGTGTAGCCGAAGAAGATTATGCCTTGCTATTTTTTGCGGATATTATGCACGATGGTACGGTCTCTACTCACACCAATTTGCCAGCCGAGCTAATGCACAAAAACAACGAACCTGTTTTTAGTTTGGGTGGTAGAGTTTATGAGTTGGGCAACAAAGAGGGCTACCGTAGGTTTTGGGCTATATACCACAAACCACCAAAAACTGAATATCGCAATTATCTATTAGAAAGGCGAGACAGTTTGATACCATTAGACGAGCGGAGTTTCAAAGGGGCATACTATACTCCTTTGGCTGTGGTAGATAAAGCTTATGATAAATTGAACGAAACACTAGGTAAAAACTGGCAAAAAAATTACATAGTTTGGGATATGTGTTGTGGGGTAGGGAACTTGGAAGTTAAGCACAGTAATCATCGCAACATATACATGAGTACGCTAGATAGCGAAGACATAGATGTGATGAAAGCCACTAAAACCTGCGTAGCTGCCGAGCGTTTCCAATACGATTACCTGAATGATGATATAACCGATGATGGTAAAATCGATTATACTCTTACCAACAAAGTGCCCCAAGGTTTACGCGATGCCATAGCCGAGGGTAAAAAAATATTGGTGCTTATTAATCCTCCTTATGGTGAGTCTGGTTCAGGAATAGGGCAAGGTAACAGGAATAAAAAAGAGGTTGAACAAACAAAGATTAATACTTTAATGAAGGATAACGAATTAGGTTATGCAAGTAAAGAATTATATGTACAGTTTTTGGTACGAATTGCAAAAGAAATACCTTCAGCCACCATTGCTATGTTTAGTACCTTGAAATATGTTAATTCAGCTAATTTTCAGAAATTTAGAAGTTTTTGGAATGCCAAATATCTTAGTGGTTTCGTGGTACATAGCAAAGTGTTTGATGGACTAAAAGGTGATTTCCCAATAGGGTTTTTAGTTTGGAAGACTGATATGTTATCTTTGAAAGTTACAAAGCAATCTCAAACCACAATTATAAGCACAGAAGTTTATAATAAACAAGTCAATCCAATTGGAGAAAAGAATTTTTATAATTTACCCAAAAATACATTTCTAAATGTTTGGATTGATAAACCTAAAACAAATGATGAATTAGCATTACCTCTTTCAAATGCAATAACAATATCAAAGAATCCTAGGATGAAAACTTCGTGTTATGATATGAAAGGTTATCTGTATGCGAGTAATAATGATTTACAACATGCTGGACAAGAAACATTGATTAGCTCTTCTATTTTTACTGGTGGTAATGGAGGTGGATTATATATAAAAAATGAAAATATTTGGCAAGTAGCAACTTTATTCTCAGTACGTCAATTAGTAAAACATACTTGGCTAAATCATAGTGATCAATTTTTACAACCAACTGAACCACTTACAGATGAATTTAAAACAGATTGTTTGGTTTGGATGCTATTTCATGGTAAGAATCTATCTGCCAGTGCCGATGACTTAGAGTGGAACGATAGAAAGTGGAGTATAGTTAACCATTTTATCCCATTTACAGAGCAAGAGGTAAATTCACCTGAGCGTTTTGAGAGCGATTTTATGGTGCAATATATGGCAGATAAGAAATTCTCCGATGAAGCCAAAGCAGTTTTAGCAGAAGGCAAAAAGCTATGGCAGGCATATTTCGCACATACTGATACTCACACTGTAAGAGATGAGCTAAAACTAAACCGAGCCGATGTAGGTTGGTATCAGATAAGAAAAGCAATAGAAAGCCGAAATTCGAGCGGCGATTTTCCACCAGTTAGCTTTGATCCATTCAAAGCCGCTTATGCAGAGTTAACCGATAAATTGCAACCACAAGTATATGAGCTAGGATTTTTGAAAGAATAATAAATAATATTTCACTTATAAGTAAAATTTGTTTAAAAACCTTCATTTCTATTATTTAAATATTTCAATCTATCATTAAAATTTATTATTAATGATATTAAACTTGGACTTAAGTCTTTAGTATTAAGAATTTTATTTAGTACATAAGAAAACTCTTCCATATCCCTTGAGTATTTATAGAAATTTTGGGGGTTATACTCAGTTTGAACAATGTCAATTCTTAACCTATTTAATTTAACTAAAATATGATTCAAATCTTCCATATCCCTTGTTTGAGTACTCAGAGCAAAATAAATCCGCTCAATTGTTTCTATAAGGTCCATTATCTCCATCTTGCCATTTTCATAATTTTTAATTTTGAAGTTTTTTTCCTTTTCAATTAATTCATGGCGCATTTTTAACATTCTTAATTCTTCTAATTCTCTTATTCTTTTAATCTCTAAAATTGTGTTTTCATCAATTGTTTCATCATAGAATTTTAAAAATCTATCAGCTGTATAAATATGAAAATCTACTCCAGCTTTATCAAAAATTTCTTTTTTCAACTGAGGTAAAGGCATTAACCTTTTTCCTTGCTTTTCTAACCACCAGTCTTCTTTTACATCTCCAGAAATTAATATAATCGGTTTTTTAGTTTCTATTGCTTTATCAATTATTTGATACCAAAAAATCAAATCACCATATTTTTTGTCTTCAGGCTTTTTGTCATCTTTAAATCCAGGAGGTATTTCATCTGCGTATCTCTTTTTCCCCTCCGTTTTAATTTCTTTTAATTCCGTTTCATCATAATTAATTCCAATACTGTTTTCAAATAGTTGATTAATTGTATCTAAAACCTCATCCTTTTCCATCCATTTTGGATGTTTAGATTTAGTTTCTTTAATTAGTTTTTCAACATCTTTGAGCCCTATTTCGACTTTTCTATGAATTTCTTTTAAATCTAAAAATGGATGATCTTTATAACTTTTTTCAATTTGTGTTTTAGCTTTATCTAAAATTGATAAAATAGAATCATAAGAACCTTCATATTCATAAATTACATTAATTCTATTTTCATAAAATTCATATCCCACTTGATATGGTATCCAGAGTTGTTTTTTTGCCTTTAATTCTTTTAACGCTTTAAAATAATCATTAACTGTTTTCCTACTATATCTATACATATTCAACAAGGTATTTGTATCTAAAACAAATAAACAGTTCCCCCATAAACTTTCGAACTCTTTTTCTGTAAATTGATGATATTCTTTAAATGTGTTTTTCATTAGTTCTTTGTATTATAATTCTTAACTTCTTTGAAAAACTAAAATAATACTATTTGACATTATATAAAAATCTATCTTTTTACTAGCTTTTTTAGTGGGGGCGGTGTCTTGTGTTTTTTCCACCCCCCTAATTGAGACGTATGCAATACGTCTCTACGATTTCCACTATTACCAGACCTTCGACTTAGTTGACAATTGCTTGAGCTTTGAGACTTCCCATGCCCTTCACCAGCGATTCAGCACGGATAGAATACTTGTTTGATTTGTACAGCGAATACACGAGCGGAATGTTTGTGAAAAAGGGGCAGAAATAATATTTCACTTATAAGTAAAATTTGTTAACTTTGTAAACGTTTATTATATGAAGTATGAATTAGTTGAGATAGAAGAACTGTGTGGGGACAAGGCAACTATATATAGTATAAGACTAAATGGTAGCGAAGATACACTATTAAATAGGTTTATTGAGAAATATAAAGATTCACATTTAAGTGAAATAGAATATATATGGGAAATTTTAAAGTAGTTTCAAACGAATCTGGATACAGGCAGAGTTACTTTAAACCAAATGAAGGGTTTCCAGGTAGTCAAATTGAAGCCATTTTCGATAAGCCAAACAGTAAGTTAAGATTGTACTTTATAAATTTAGGCAAAACAATTTTAATAATTGGCGATGGTGGAGTTAAACCTAAAAATATTAGAGCATTGCAAGAGAGCGAAGAACTAAAAGAAAATAATGATTTTCTAAGACAAGTAAGTCGTGATTTAGAATTAAAAGTACAAAATAGAGAAATTACTTTTAGTCCCAATTATATGAGATTATTAGGAAATTTAAAATTCGGAGATGAAGATGAATAGAAAAAGAGATAGCAATAATTCTGCTATAAAATGGCTTAATGACAGGATAGATCCTATAAGTTATAAGAAAACTAGCACTAAGATGAACATAGCAGCTATGATAGATGACGCTATGATAGCTAAGGGTTGGAGCAAAAAAGACCTAATGAAAAAGATGGGTAAAAAGAACCAATCTGAAATAACTAGATGGCTAAGTGGTACACAAAATTTTACAGTTGATAAACTTGTGGAACTTAGCTTATTGCTTGATATTAAATTAGTAGCTATGTATGAGGAAAAGAAGGAAGATGTTGTTGATTTAATTTTTGAGAAGCATACACAAACGGCGCAAAAACGCATTGAGAGTACAGATGATGCTTTTATTGACGGAATTGTATCTTCATATAACACTACTGTCCCTTCAACAAACCCAACAGTTTATCAACAAATAGGGTATTACTCATGAGTGTACAATTAACTTATGGAATAAATAATATTTTCATAGATGAATATAATCTAGCATCTTTTAGTTCATTTGAGCAAGATGACGAGTTAGATTTTACGATTAATAATAGATTGCGAATTAATGAAAAAGATAAGTTTGTAAGAGTTGAAACAGAAATAAGAATAACTACTAGGGTTAGTAAGTTCTTAGTTTGTAAGTTGGTCACATTCATAGATTTCTCCGTAGAAAACATTAAAGAATTGGAAGACAAGAATTCAAAAGAGATTATACTTCCCCCTGAATTTGCATTCACTTTAAACTCCATTGCTATATCTACAACGAGAGGAATATTGTTTTCTTATAATCAAGGAACATATTTAGATAAAGTAATTATGCCTTTAATTGATACTTCTAAGATTAGATTAGAAAAAGAAGTAGATAGCGTAGGGGTGGAGTAATAAAATTTTAATCTAGAATTATCAAGTTTTTTAGCGATGTCTTGATCATTCTGACCTACTCCCCAGCTTCGGTTGGGGAGTTTTTTTTTAAAATGGATCCTTCGTTTCACTCAGGATGACGGGTATGCCCACAACCGACTTACCTGCACAAGCTACAGTATATAATTCAGTGTATTGCCGTTGGCTTTAGCCAACGGATATTAAGTCAACCCCAAATCCCTCGGACTTTAGTCCCATATTAATTCAACTCCTATGGAGTTGTTGTGTTAGGTTGGTCAACAATTGCTACTAATATTGAACTCCTGCGGAGTTCACCTAGATTCTTCATTCCCCTTCACTTCGTTCAGGGTCATTCAGAATGACTCGTTTTTGTGTTACCCTACTTCGGTTGTGGAGTCTTTTTTTATTCCCCTCTCGAGTGATGGACTGCGAAGCCGAAGTACGGTGGCTGAGCATTTCACTGCGTTCGCTCTGTGTGACGAAAAGACAGAAACCCCCTTGTCAAAGGGGGTTTGGAGGTAGTTCAGTTGTAGGGTTTGAGTCTTATTGAATTATAGAGAATATTAATGAAGAAACAGCAGCTCTCTGTACTTCGGTAATGGCCAATCGCGGTCATCTACTATTAGCTCTAGCGCGTCTGCTTCTATTCTAATCTTATCGAATTGTGGCTTCACTACGTTTGCGTAGGCCACTCCTCTTGCACGCAAATCATGCTCAGCGTCTGCTTCTAATCTAAATTTACGTAGCTCATTCAAATATATGTGTAAGTTCTTTAACCTACGTGAGATTTCTCTTATCGGTTCTTTCTGAACTTCCGATTCTTCAGATAAGCCAATATTCACTAATCCGCGTACGTTACTAATCAGTTTATTCTGATGGATAACACAAGCTGGGATTATATGTGCTTTCGATATTTCTTCTACTAATCTAGCTTCTATATCTATTTTAGCACAGTACTCTTCCATAGCTACATTGTATCTAGCTTGTAGTTCATTCTTATTGAATACACGGTTTCTTTCGAATAGCTCTATTGTTGCTTGTGATAGATACTCATCGTAGGCCTCAGGAGTTGATTTGATATTCGGCAATCCACGTTTCTCTGCATCTACTACCCAATCTGGCGAGTAATTATTACCGTTGAAAATCACGTTGTTTGATTCTTTTAGCACTTGGCGTAATACATTTTTGATAGCTTGCTCTAGGTCAGAAGTGCTCTTTCTTTCTTCTTCTACTCTGGTTCTGAAGTTCACCAATTGGTCTGCAACTATTGTGTTCAGCACAGTCATTGGGTTCGATACGTTCACGCTACTACCTACTGCACGGAACTCGAACCTATTGTCAGTGAATGGGAAAGGAGACGTTCTGTTTCTGTCAGTATCATCTCTACGTATATTTGCTATTTTCTTTAAGTTAAGGTCTAACATCCCCATGTTAGTGTCATCTAATTTCTCGTCATTCATAAAACACTTTAGAACGTTAGAAAGATGGTCACCAGTAAAAACAGATATAATAGCCGGAGGAGCTTCGTTAGCACCCAATCTGTAATCATTACCAGCGTTCGATATACTAGCTCTTAGTAATCCAGCATGATTATGAATAGCTGCAATTACGTTGATGAAGAAAGTCAAAAAGCTAAGATTCTCTAGTGGTTTAGACCCAGGGTCAAGTAAGTTCTTTCCAGCTGTAGTAGCAAGTGACCAGTTATTATGTTTACCCGAACCATTGATACCAGCGAATGGTTTTTCGTGGATTATAGCACGCAAGTTGTGTCTTTTAGCTACCAAATCAATGATTGACATTAGCAATTGATTATGGTCTGCAGCAATATTAGCAGTCTCGAAGTTCGGTGCACATTCGAATTGATTCGGTGCTACTTCGTTGTGTCTAGTAGTAATGGGAATCCCCAATGTAAGACAATCATTCTCGAAATCGTGCATAAAGTCCACTACACGTTCAGGAATCTGAGCAAAATAGTGATCATCTAGCTGCTGCCCACGAGCCGAAGCGTTACCAAAGAGCGTTCTCCCACAAAGTAATAAATCAGGACGAGCATTGTAAAGTGCCTCATCTACGACGAAGTATTCTTGCTCCCAACCAAGATTTGGAACGATTCTCTTTACTTCAGGGTCAAAATATTTTTCTACTTCTAGGGCTGCTTGTTCTACAGCGTGAATTGATTTTAGTAGTGGAGTCTTTAGGTCGAGCGAGTCACCTTCGTATGAGATGAAGATAGCTGGAATACAGAGTGTTTTACCGTGTTTTGCTTCCATGATGAAAGCGGGTGAACTCGGATCCCATACTGTGTATCCTCTAGCTCTGTGCGTTTCGCGAAGCCCACCAGAAGGGAAACTCGAGCCGTCTGTCTCTTGTTTTATCAGCTCCTTTCCGCTGAATGCCTCAATCGGATTACCGTGTCTATCTAACTTGAAAAATGAATCGTGCTTTTCGGCTGTCCTACCAGTTAGCGGTTGAAACCAATGCGTGTAGTGAGTAGCACCGTGGTCTATAGCCCAGTTACGCATACCTACAGCAACGAAATCTGCAGTTTTGACGGCTATTTTCTGACCACTTTCTATGGCATCTCTTAGACCCTCGTATGCCTCTTTCATCAGGTATTTTTTTATTGATTCGTCGTTGAAAACTAGCCGAGAATAGTATTCGGAAATAGGTTTGTCTTTTACATTTCCACTAAATCGCTTGTCTTGCTTGTTGGGGTTGATATTCAGCAGACTTTCGCTTCTTATTGACATCGGTTTGAACCTTTTTGGTAATATATGATTTATAATATTTACAAAAATACTATATAACTATATTAATCAAAACTATTTGATTACACAATTAAGCGTATAGGTTATGAACATATTGTGGAAAAGTGGTAATGACCAATTTGATTGAGAAGTAATCCTGGACTCTTCATTCCGGCAATTACAGGAAACAGTCATCCTGAATGAGTGTAGCGAAGTGCTTGTGCTGATCCCAGTTGAAGTAAAGAATCTAGGAGAAATAAGAGTTCCAAAAAAGCCCTAGCAGGGCGGTATATCTGTAGCCAAAAGGTATCCAACCAACGGCAATACTTCACAAGCTATGGAGGACAGCCACGTTCTTTTCAGTCCTCGCTGTGGCATAGGATCTAGTTATCATAAATATCCTATTTATCCCGCAATCTTGTTCTGATTTTTTTGATAATCTAGTAATTAATACTATTTTTTCTTTAATTTTCACTAAATTATTATCAACTAATTCGTCAATAACTAAATATATTGGATAATAGTGAGAAAAAATGATTAAAAAAATAGTTTTAGCAGTAATACTAATCACATTAATTTCATGTGGGAAGGAAGAAGAGTCGGTTAAGCCGGAAGTTCAAACCCTAACGGAATCGGTCTATGCGACAGTAACGGTTCAGCCAAAGGATATGTACGATGTATATGCCTCGGCTTCTGGTATAGTCAGCAAAATATATCTTCGCGAGGGAGATACTATAGCTAAGGATCAACTACTCGCAGAGGTTACTTCTGATTTGTCTAAGTTGAATAAAGAGAATGCCCAACTCAATATGGATTTGGCTCGCAATAAGTACAAAGGCGATGCAAACATATTAGACAGATTGAAAGATGAAATAGAGGCAAATCAAGATCAGCTATCACAAGATTCTATAAATTACGCACGCCAAAAAAGATTGATGGATAAGGGAGTAGGCGCTGTAGCGGAGCTAGAAGCAAAGAAATTGAAGTATGATCTGACAAAAAAACAAAGAGCAATACTGCTAAAGCAATATGACCAAACGGAAATAGAACTAAAGAGTAATTACCGACAATCAGAAAATGCAGTAGAAAAAGCGTTGACTAATTTAAGCGATTTCTCTATCAAATCGAATATAGATGGTATGGTCTATTCCCTTTTGAAAGAGGAGGGTGAGCTAATAACTCAGCAAACACCATTCGCAAAAATCGGATTGTTGAATTCATTTATAATCGAGATGAGAATAGATGAAGTAGATATTGGTTCTGTTCAACTTGGGCAGAAAGTTATCATAACTCTAGATGCTTACAAAGGTAAAACGTTCGAAGCAAAAATTTCTAAAATCTATCCAATTAAGGATGAAAAAACGCAAACATTCAACGTAGAAGCAATATTTGTAAACGCTCCAGATGCACTTTATGCTGGTCTTTCGGGTGAAGCAAATATTGTAATTTCTCATAAGGATAATGTGATGACAATACCTTTGGAGTATCTAACTGAAGAAGGTAAAGTAATAACTGATGATGGGGAAATAGAAGTTAAGACTGGAATGAGAAACCTAGAAAGAGTGGAGATAGAATCTTCAAAAATAGACTCTTCCACTAAGATTATAAAGCCATAGTATGACTAATTACAGAGTAATATTCGACATCACTTGGACTCATCTACACACTCGGTTGAAGCAAACGAGTGTGGCTGCTTTGGGGGTAACATTTGGTATAGGCACGTTCATCATTATGATGGGATTTATGACTGGTCTAAATGGGCTTCTAGATGGATTAGTACTTGACCGAACTCCCCATGTTCATATATACAACGAGATAAAGCCAACCGAAGTCCAACCTATACAATTAGATGACGCTTTTGTAGGGGATTTCAATATAATCCGTAACGTAAAACCTAAAGAAAGTCTAGTTAGAATACATAACGCTTTACCTCTAATCTCAGAATTAAAAAAAGATAAGAGAGTACGGGGCGTAACTGCTCAAGCCACTGCAAGAGTATTTTACGTAGCGGGGTCTATCGAGCTTAATGGTATTGTGAACGGAATAGACGTTATGGATCAAGTGAAGCTATTCAACTTCGGGGATTATATAATAGAGGGTTCTGGTGAAAGCCTTTTAAAAAGAACAAATGGAATACTCTTAGGTGCCGGTGTAGCTAAAAAAATGTCGCTCAGTGTAGATGATAAAATAAACGTATCTACTCCAAATGGGGGTGTTTTCCCTCTAAAAATAGTCGGGATATACCAGAGCGGATTAGCAGAAGTTGATAATGTACAGAGCTATGTGAATGTGAAGACGGCACAACAACTATTAGGAGAAGGAAGCAATTATATATCTGATATAAATGTTAAGCTTTACGATATGGGGTTAGCTCCCGAAATGGCGAAAGAGTTAACAAAGAGCTTCGATTTGACTGCTATAGATATTCAAACAGCAAATGCGCAATTCGAAACAGGAACTTCTATCAGAAATCTAATTACTTATGCGGTGTCTATAACATTGCTGATAGTTGCTGGATTCGGGATATATAATATTCTGAATATGCTTATCTATGAAAAAATGAATGATATCGCTATACTCAAAGCGACTGGCTTTTCGGGCTCTGATGTGAAGAAGATATTTGTTAGTCAAGCCATTATCATCGGGTTTATAGGAGGGTTACTTGGATTAATATTAGGTTTTATTGGGACTGTTTTGATTGATCATGCACCATTTGAAACGGAAGCAATGCCTACAATCAAGACTTATCCTATTGATTATAATCCACTATTCTATATAGTTGGGATTACATTTGCCATGATTTCCACTTTCTTAGCAGGGTACTTACCTGCTCGTAAAGCTGAAAAAATAGATCCAGTAGAAATAATCAGAGGACAGTAATATGATAGTATTGGAAACAAAAAATATCAATAAACACTTCCGCAATCCTATTGATTTTCATGTATTGAAGGATATTACTTTATCAATCGACCAAGGTGAATTCGTATCAATAATGGGAAAATCTGGCTGCGGTAAATCTACTCTGCTCTATATACTCTCAACTATGGATACTGACTATACTGGTGAGCTGCATTTAGCGGGGAAAATAGTATCTGGCAGACCACAAAAAGAACTAGCAATAATCAGAAACGAGCATATTGGTTTCGTTTTTCAGTTTCATTATCTATTACCAGAGTTTTCCGTTCTAGATAACGTTATGCTTCCAGCTCGCAAATTAGGCAAGAAAAGCTATAAAGAAATAAAACAAGATGCTTACGACAAATTAGAATTACTCGGAATAAAGGAGCAAGCTGATAAAAAAGCATCTATGCTGTCGGGTGGACAAAAGCAGAGAGTATCTATAGCACGAGCATTGATAAACGATCCAGCTATAATAATGGGCGACGAACCGACTGGAAACTTAGATTCAAAAAACTCCGAAAATGTATTCAATATATTCAAAGAATTGAGCTCACAGCAAAACTTGTCATTACTCATAGTGACCCACGATAAAGATTTTGCCGATAAAACCGACCGAATAATAGAAATGGAAGATGGTAGAATAATTAGCTAAGTGTAAAGGTTAGTTAATTCGTGGACAGTTTTGATTAAATTTATTAGGAGCTTCACCATATAAACTTTGATGTGCTCTTTCTTCATTATAATAGTTTATGTATTGAAGTATTTGTTCCTGCAAGTGTTCTTTCAGTTATCGATGTGATAATAGGTAATCAAACCTTCGTGTTCATCTTAATCATCCTACCATCATGTTCTGAATAGAGCTATTAGGACTACTTTTCCTAGACTCTTTGCTTCGACGCCGCTCAGCACAAGCACTGCGTTCAGAGTGACGTGGTTACAGGGGTTTGGGGGATTTGTAGACGTAAGCATTACGTCCATTCAATTCGAATAAAAAATAAATTACTATCCATATACAATTTGTATTTTAGTTCTTCGTTTTGTAAGTTAGTGAGTATTCACTAACAATTAAATAAAAGGTGTTTGAGATGGAAGGTAAAAGAAATATTGCAATTGGTTTTTTAACTATGGGTGTATTTATGGCCTATGGTTTTCTTCTAATCTATCTGAGAGATTTTGCCCCTGGTAAAGAGGATTGGATAGCTAATTATGGTCTTGGTGCGCATTTCGAGAGTCGTTTGGCTCACGTACATGGTAATCTTTTTGCATTTTTGAATATATTAGTCGGGTATCTATTACTTAGGTTTAAAGATGATTTGACTAATGTAAAAACAATTTCTTGGCTATCACTCATTGGATTGTTAATGCCTTTGGGTATATTAGCAGAGATTTATCTGGGTGCACCTCCGATTTTTGTACTTTTGGGTGCAATAGCGATGACTACATCTGTTATTTGGTTAGGTGTTTCCTTTTTTAAAATGAAAACAATTAAATAGGTTTATGAAAAACAAATTCTTAATACATATTATAGTATTCTTTCTTTATCTGAATCTCTATTCGAATGATTCACAGATAACCGTCAATGTCGAACCCATAGAGTTCAACGAATTAGGTGGAATTCATTCATTCGCTTTTGGTCAATATGATGGTAAGTGGTTGATTGTAGGTGGTAGGTTAGATGGACTTCATCAGAGACAACCTTTCGCGGCATTCGACGTGGCAGGCAATAATAATCAAATTATAGTAATCGACCCTGTGAACAAACAAAAGTGGGTTAGCAGTCTAAGCTCACTCCCTGTTAGTATTCGAGAACAACTAAGCTCAACTAATATGGAGTTCATACAGGAAGGGGATTACTTATATTGCTTAGGTGGATACGGTTATAGTAGCACTAAAGGAGACCATACAACTTACGGTAACTTAACTGCTATAAATGTAAAAGAGACAATAGAGGCAATAATAAATGGCGAAAGTATTGAGAATCAATTCAGACAAATAAATGACCCCCTATTTCAAGTTACTGGTGGACATTTATCAAAAATAGATAATAGATTCTATCTGCTTGGTGGTCAGAAATTCCTTGGTAGATATAATCCAATGGGTCCAGATCATGGTCCAGGTTTTACTCAAGAATACACGAATGCAATTCGTATTTTTAATTTAAATGATGATGGAGAAACTATTACTATAGAACATCTACCATCACATACAGATAGAGATAATCTTCATCGAAGAGATTACAACGCAGTGCAGCAGATTATGCCAAATGGAGATGAGGGAGTTACTATGTTCTCTGGGGTTTTCAGAGAAGATGCTGATTTACCCTTTTTGAATACTGTAGATGTTAGCTTGGATAATTACAAAGTAAATAATGATTTCAAACAATACTATAATCATTATCATTGCCCTGTTCTACCTCTATATTCTGAATCTGAGAATACGATGCATACTTTATTCTTCGGTGGTATAGCACAGTATTATGATAATAATGGAACTCTAGTTCAAGACAATAATGTACCTTTTGTCAATACTATAGCACGAGTGTCAAGAGATAAAGACGGCAATATGGTAGAATATAAAATGCCTGCTGTGATGCCCTCATTACTAGGAGCAGGAGGGGAATTCATTCCCAATCTTAATCTACCACAATATGATAACGGGGTATTCAAACTAGATAAATTGTCAGGTGATAATATTTTAATCGGCTATATCTATGGTGGTATTAGTAGTACAGCTCCTAATATATTTACTACAAATGATGGCTCACAAAGCACAGCAAATAGTCAAATATTCAAAGTTCATATAAGCACTGGAACAAAAGCATCTGTTGATGAGATTAATGAATCTAGCATTAGCAACTTAGAGTTTAATATATATCCGAACCCAAGTAAGAAACTTATAAATATAGAATACAAGCTAGCAAGTAATGATAATGTCAGAATTAGAATTACTGATGTAGAAGGGAAGCTAGTAGATGATGTTGTGTTTACAAATCAGACAGCCGGTAATCATACTTATACAAAAACTGTAGAAGGATTAGTAAATGGAAGTATTTATTTCCTTACAATTGAAACTACAAACGAAACTGAAACAAGAAAATTAGTGATAGAGAGATGATAGCAGAAATAACAGAAAGACAATTAGAGATAATAGAAGCATCAGGGAAAATACTAACCGAAAGGGGAGTTAGTGGGCTTACTCTCAAGAATATAGCTAAAGAGATGAAGTTCTCTGAGAGTGCTGTCTATAGACACTTCAAAAGTAAGGAAGACATTATAATAACAATGCTCAATTATTTAGCAGAAATTATGAATATGAATTTGAGCAGGATTTGCAAAAGCGACAAACCTTCTCAACAAAGATTAGTTGAAGTCTTCCAAAGTCAACTTGACTTTTTTGAAGAGAATCCTAATTTTGTTGTAGCTGTGTTTTCAGACGGGCTTTTTGAAGAGAGTCAGAAGATAAACGAAGCTATACAGAGAATAATGGTACTTAATATGAAGAACGTAATTCCTTTAGTGGCAGAAGGTCAAGCAAAAGGAGAATTCATAAACACTATGAAACCCGACGAATTAATGCATATTGCTATGGGTTCATTCCGATTACAGATGTATAAATGGAGAATTTCAAATATGAATTTCAATATTCAAATAGAAGGAAAAAGAGTAATTAATAACTTTATCACATTGGTAACACCATGAATATAACAGATAAAATACTTCTAACGGTATTACTCCTACTCGGTGCATTGACACTACTATTGAGTGGGTCGGTGATATTCGACTTGTTTGGTATGAGGGAAATGGAAGGAAACTACGTCGATTTTGTAGTATGGGCTAATTTCGTAAGTAGTTTTCTATATATAGTAACGGCTATAGATTTTATTAAGAAGAAACAATGGAACTGGCATTACTTAGCAGTTTCATTTATTATATTAGTTGTTGCTTTTATTGCTTTTTCGTATTATATTGAAAATGGTGGAATTCACGAAGTTAAAACAATAAAAGCAATTATATTTAGAATAATATTTACTGGAATTTTACTAATTTCATCATTTATTAAATACAAAAAGGGTTTGAAAAAGTGAAATATATAATCGGATTACTAACAGCGGGTTTATTACTGTTCGGATGTTCCAAAGAAGGTGGCGAACGTCATGAGGACAAACACGAAATGCACAATCAAGCAGAAGATCATACAGGTCACGATCACGGTGAAGAAGGACACGAGGGACACGGACACGATGACCATGGAGCTACAACTGGTATTAGTTTGGATAATGGTGAGAAATGGCAAGCTGACAAGCATACGAATGATAAAGTTAGTGAGATGAAAAATGAATTAGCTAATTATAAGAAAAGTAAGGACTACACAAAGTTAACTACTAACTTAGAAGCAGATGTAAATGAGTTGATAAAAGGTTGTACTATGGATGGTGAGCCACATAACCAGTTACATCATTGGCTAGAGCCATATATAGGATTAGTAAAAGGTATGAAAGATGCAAGCAACGATGCTGATAAATCAGCTAAAGTTGAAGAAATAGAATCATCTCTAAATCAATACACAGAATATTTCAAATGAAAAAGAATTTTATAATATCATTTATCGCAATTATTGCACTGCTCTTCTCTGTAGTAGCATGCGGTGAGTCGAATGCAAATGAAGAAACTAAGGCATCCAAAAAAGACGAGAACCGCAAAGCATTGCGTATTATAAGCACTACTTGTTTCACTTGCCATTCACCAGAAAGAGAAATGGATCACAAGGGAAGAACAGGTCCGCCTATATATAAGATTCGTCAACATTATATTCGAGACGGAATTACTAGAGAGGAGTTTGTAGCTGAAGTCAGTAGCTTCCTCAAAGAGCCAACTGAAGCTAAAGCCAAACTAAAAGGTGCTATCCGCAATTTTGGGCTTATGCCACGTATGCCATTACCTGACGAAGATATTCGAATGATTGCCGAGTATTTGTACGATAATGATATGACTGCTGAGCAATGGGGCAAAGCTGGTAAAATGGCAATGAGTACAGGCGGGGATCAGTCAATGAACTACGAAGAACTGGGTAGAGAGTATGCGATGGGTGCGAAAGCTGTATTAGGTAAAAACCTAATGGGGGCTATCAAAGCCAACGGCACACCTCACGCAGTTGATTTCTGTAATACTCGCGCTTATCCACTTACTGATAGTATGGCTAAGCACTATAACGTAAGCATAAAGAGAGTAAGCGATAAGCCAAGGAATGAGAGCAACATAGCTAATGAGGCAGAAATTGCGTTCATAAACGTACTGCATAAGCGTATTGCAAATGGCGAAGAACTGGGCTCTAAAATGAGCGAAATAGATGGTAAAATGGTGGGCTATTACCCAATAGAGACTAATGCTATGTGTTTGCAGTGCCACGGTACTCCAGAAAAAGATATAGAACAATTAACACAGAATAAGATTAAAGAAAAGTATCCGAATGATAAAGCTACTGGCTACGGAGCGAACGAAATCCGTGGGATATGGGTAGTGGAGATGGATAAGAAGTAGAAATGAGGGCTGAAAGTTAGATAACTCTGTCATTGCGAGCGAAGCGTGGCAATCTCCAGAGTAAAGGCCGTATGCTTGAGATTGCCACGTCACTACGTTCCTCGCAATGACGATGAAGTCTGACAGGATTAGTGTAATTTGAAGAAAACGATTGTTTAATTAATAAATGCGTCTAATTATGAAGTTAGTAAGTATTCACAAACTTATTGCTGTAGCAGGTATATTCCTATTCTCCTCCTTAGGAGCGTCATCGCTTCGGGCGGAAGAATGGTCATTGCAGCAATGTATAGACTCAGCTATTGTACATAATAAGAGTCTAGAAATTAGCAAAAATGAGATAGAAATAAGTAGAGAAAAAGAGTCAGAAGTATATGCGAATTTGATTCCCAAGTTGGAGTTCAATTCTGAATATAAGTACTTCACTGATTTACCGTATCAGATTATGCCTATGAGTTTATTCGGTGGTCCAGCTGGACAATTCAAAGAAGTGCAGTTCGGAGTTCCTCATAATATCAATGCAAATATATTGCTGACAATGCCTCTATATAACTCCCAAATATTTGGTGGTATATCAGCTAGTGGCAAAGGTATAGAGATGAAAAAACTTCTTTACCAAAAATCGGAAGAAGACTTAATCTACCAAGTTTCTAATTTGTATTATAATCTTCAAATAATCGAGAGCACCAAAATATTCCTAGATAGCAATGTGATGAATAGTAAGAAACTATTGAGTACAATCACCTTGCTGAAAGATAATCAACTAGCTACTGGTGTAGATGTTAAGAAAATAGAACTACAGTTAAACCAGCTTGAAAATAAGATAGAGACACTTAATAATCAGCAGCTGCAGGCGCTTAATATGTTGAAGTTTCTTATCGGAAAAAATGGCTCTAATATAGAAATATCTGATGAGATAATAATTGGTAAAACAAGTAATAACTACGAAGTTAATCCGATAAATGTAAAGCTGAAAGAAAAGAAAGTAGAGTTAATTAAGCAAGAGATAACTAACCTAAAAAATGAGCGATTACCTTCTCTTATGCTAATCGGGAATTATGGTACTACTGGCTTTGGTTACAACGAAAAGCCGAATGATTTTCTTAACTTCTACCCTATCGGATTTATAGGACTTAAGCTGAATGTACCTATATTCACTGGTACAGTACTTCCAAAGAAAGTTGAGCAAAAATCTATCGAACTTCAGAATAATGAATTAGAAATAGATATAATAAAAGATAAGAATAAGATAGATATAGAAAACGCTATCAACATAAGGCAGACTACACTCAAGCAAATAGAAAACTCCAAAACAAATGTAGATTTGGCAAATACTATTTACAATCAAACACTATTGCAACATAGTCAGGGCTTAGCCAATATCACAGATATACTGCTTGCAGACAATACTTTACGACAATCACAACAAGAATATTTATCAAACTTAATTGATTATCTGAAATCAGATCTCGAATACAGAAGACTGACAGGACATCTTTCAACTAACGAGTAAAAAATTATGAAAAAAATAATATATATAATAGCAGCAATTGCTTTAGTCGCTATCATCGCATTCCAGTTAATGAGCAACAAAGAGATTACTCAAAAAAGAGTATATAAGTATGATAAATCAGCTCCTATAGACGTAAATGTGGAAGTAATAGATAATAAGTCAATCGAATTTGAAGTAGAGATGGCCGGTAATTTTCTACCATATAAAGAAGTGAAATTGAACACGGAAGTACAAGGTAAAATCGCCAATATTCTAGTAGATGAGGGAGATGTAGTAAGGAAAGGGCAAACCCTAATCCAGATAGATAACTCACTTCTGAAATTGCAGCTAGAAGCTGTAGAAATTCAGATTAGTGGCTTGGAAGTTGATGTAAAAAGGTACAAAATACTTAATGACGCTGATGCTATACAAGGTGTGAAATTAGAAAAAGTAGAGCTAGGATTACTAACAGCAAAAAATCAACAGAAAACTATACAAGAGCAGATTTACAAAAGTACAATCAAAGCTCCTTTCGATGGGGTAGTAACTATGAAATTTGTAGAAGTGGGAGCGTTCGCTGCACCAGGAGTCCCGCTACTACAGATTACTGATATTTCTAAGTTGAAATTTACTGTTAACGCCTCAGAAAGCCAGTTGTCACTATTCAAGAAAGATAAATCTTATAAACTATTCGTTGACGCATATCCTGAATTAGAAATGGCTGGGAAAGTATCAATGATAGGTAGCAAGGGTAATATGTCCAACAATTACCCTATCATATTTGAAGTAAATAATACCAAAGACTATCTAATAAAAGCGGGTATGTTTGGTAAATTTATATCTACTAGAAAAACTAGTTCAGATGAGATATACATCGCTACAAAAAGCTTAATTGGTTCTAGTACAAACCCACAAATCTATATCTTAGAGAATGGAAAAGCAAAGCTGAAAAAAATAACAATCACTGAAAGGATAGGTGAAAAAGTAGTAGTCTCCGATGGGTTGAATATTGGTGATACTATTGTAACTAGTGGGTTTATAAACCTATTTGATAATGCTAATGTAAGCGTAAGTAAATAGGAAACATCATGAATATAACAGAAATATCGATTAATAGACCCTCGCTCATTATAGTACTATTTAGTGTGCTTGTACTTATGGGTTATATAGGTTTTACAAACCTAAGCTATGAACTAATGCCTGATTTCAATCAGCCAGTTGTAGTTATCAAAACAGTATATCCTGGGGCATCTCCCGAAGAAGTAGAAAGCTCCGTTTCTAAAACGGTAGAAGACGCTCTTTCTAACTTAGAAGGAGTTGATTTTATAGTTACTAAATCACTACCGAATGCATCAGTAGTTATCGCAAATCTGAAATATGGTACAGATGTAAATAAAACGATGCAAGATGCCCAGAGGTATATAGATAATGTCAGCAAAGATTTGCCAGATGAAGTATATAGTCCAGAGATGAGTAGTGTTTCACCTAATGACTTACCTATTATCTCGGTTAGTGCTGTTAGTAATCTTCCTGCTACGGAGTTTTACCAAAGATTAAAAGATGATTATTTACCGCAACTACAACAGCTGAAAGGTGTAGCAGAAATAACGATACTTGGTGGTGAGGAAAGAGAAATACAAGTCAAAGTAGATAGAGCAAAAATGCGGCTAAACAGGGTTTCTTTACTGCAAATTGTTGAGTCAATAAAAAGATCTGGTTTAGATTTGCCTGCGGGTAAAGTCGAATCAGACGAAACAAACAGCTCCGTTAGATTGACAGGTAAATTCAAGAATATAGAAGATATTAAGAATGTTCAAATAGCAATGCCGTTGCCAGGTAGCCCCATATACCTCCGTGACGTAGCTAATGTGGTTGATGGTATAAAAGAGCCAACTTCTATTAGTAGATACAACGGGAAAAACGGTATCGGCTTGCTTATTAAAAAGCAAGGTGATGCAAACGCAGTTGATGTATCTGGACTAATCGAGGCCAAGTTTGAAGAGATAGAACAGAAAAACAAAGACGCTGGTGTAGATTTCACTATCACTGATAATAGTACAGACAACACGATAGAAGCTGTGAACTCCGTAGTCGTAGATTTGATTCTTGCGGTGCTATTAGTGTCGCTAGTTATGTTACTGTTCTTACGTAGTCTTCGTAACTCGCTTATTGTGCTTATTGCTATACCAACATCATTGGTTACGGCATTCGCAGTTATGTGGCTATTAGGTTATACATTGAACCTAATGACCCTACTTGCCATGTCCTTGATTATCGGTATTCTCGTCGATGATGCAACTGTGGTACTGGAGAATATACAGCGACACTTGGATATGAAAAAAGAGAAGCGAGTTGCTGCTCTCGATGGTCGTATGGAAATTGGTTTCTCCGCACTATCTATTACCCTAGTTGACGTTGTGGTTTTTGTGCCAATACTATTCCTACAAGTGTTCGTAGCAGATATGCTAAAACAGTTTTCGGTAGTGGTTGTTACTTCTACTCTGACTAGTTTATTAGTCGGGTTTACTCTTACTCCGTGGCTTGCCTCTCGTATTGGTAAATCCGAAGATTTGCAACCAACTAACCCTTTCAACAGATTCCTTCTTTGGTTTGAAGTGCAACTTGATACTTTCACTGAGTGGTATGGTCGCCAACTAGAATGGGTACTGAAACATAAGCTATTATTCAGCGCGTTTGTTATACTACTATTCGTAGGTACAGGTGCTATGATGACCCAAGGTATAATCGGGAGTGAGCTAATAGCTACAGGTGACCAAGGAAAATTCAAAATGACTTTGGAATATGATAAATCTATTCCACTGAAGCAGAATAATATAAATTCTAAGAAAATAGAAGAATACTTACTCCAACAGGAAGAAGTAAAATCGGTGTTCAGTAACGTAGGTGGTGCAGGGACTGGACTAGGTAGTCTGGGTGTCGGTAATTCTAACAAGACGGAGCTAACTATACAACTGAAATCTAAAGAAGAGAGGAACAATATCTCAACCGAAGATTTTATGAAGTACATACGACCAAAATTACAAGAAAAATATCCCGAAGTTAACTATGCTATGATGGGATTGGGTCTAGTACCGAGGACTGCACCTATAGAAATAACACTCAGTGGTTCTGATATAAAAGAGGTAATGGCGGTAGCTAATGGCTTAAAAAATACTATTGAGGACATACCCGGTTCTGACAATGTACAGTTATCCGTAGAAGAAGGAGCACAAGAGTACAAAGTGATACCTAACTCTGACAAGATGCAACGACTAGGGCTTAATGCAGCTTATGTCGGTATGAGTTTACGATATTCTTTCACTGGAAACGACGACGCTGATCTAACTGAAGATGGAGTCGAATATCCGATCAGAATTTCATTAGATGATTTCAATAGAAAAAATTATAGCGACGTAAAAGACTTAGTAATAGTCAATCCGATGGGGATGCCTATAGAAGTTTCACAATTCGCAACTATAGTTCAGGATAATTCGCCATCACTATTGGAGCGAAAAGACAGACAACCAGCTGTAACTCTAACATCTGACGCACTGGGCAGACCATCAGGTACTGTAGCCGATGAAGTAGTAGCATATTTGAAAAAGAACCCACTACCAGATGGAATACAAATGGCATGGGGTAGTGATATCAAGCGTCAGAACGATAGTTTCTCGGCACTTGGCTCGGTACTTCTGATTTCATTTTTACTTATTTATTTGATTATGGTGGCTTTGTATGATAGCTTTGTTTACCCATTCGTAGTGCTATTTTCGATCCCCGTAGCCGCGATTGGTGCATTCCTAGCTCTCAATTTATCACTTAGCCACCTTAGTCTTTTCGCACTATTGGGACTGATTATGCTAATGGGATTAGTTGCAAAAAATGCCATACTAATTGTCGATTTCACCAATCAGCTAAAAGCAGAAGGCATACACTTCAAAGAAGCACTAATAACAGCCGGTAAAGGACGACTAAGACCAATACTAATGACTACTATAGCTATGGTTATTGGTATGCTACCAATTGCCCTTGCTAAAGGTACAGGAAGCGAATGGAAAAATGGATTGGCTTGGGTAATTATTGGAGGACTACTGTCATCACTTATACTCACTGTTTACCTTGTACCAGTCGTTTACTACGCCGTTGATAGCATCAAGGAGAGATTCGCTAAGAAGAAGTCCTGATTTCACTTATCAGAACAAGATTGTAAGATGAGTAGGATAGTCAAGATGACTTGGCTATCCCTGCCACAGCGAGGACTTAAAAGGACGCGGCTATCTTTTTTGTGTGCGCATCGGCTTCGCTATTAGATTAGCATTCTTATAATAATTAGATTTGTAGATTATTAATCAGGTTAAATATCTGAACAACCAAGAGGAGTTTAGGTGAACTATTTCGGCGTCTAAACTGTAGGGTT
>JBAYUQ010000023.1:0-47262 GCA_041675005.1 Kapaibacterium sp. (SeqCode) | reverse complement strand
CACTACATTCGTGCTTATTCATAACAATACCAGTAGTTGATAATGTAAAAGCAAATAATAATAAAGCGGATAATATTTTCATACGTATGTGCATGACCAAATATACGAATTAGTTTATTACTTATTGTAATCTAAAATCTCATTATATATTTTGAAATTTCAGTAGAAAGGTGTTATATTGTTCTTAATGAATCTGTTACAAAACATATTATCCATATTAATCTCAATACTTATATTGTTACCTACCTTAGGAATCAATATAAATACACATATCTGTGGGCAAACAGCAGAAGTATCAAAATCGTTGATAATCCCTGGTATTCTTAGCCCAGAGGAATGTGATAAATGCCACAAGGTAGTTATCGTTAAGTCTTGCTGTAGTAACAAAGAAGTTAAAGTAGAGGAAACAACTGGTGAAGATAAGAATGAAAAAGGTTGCTGCCAAGATATATTAGAATATAACGACTTTGATTATTTGACAATCGCACCTTATGTTCAGAACATTGATTTCTCTTCCGTCTCTTTCATTGTAAGTGAGACTTATTCAACTCTCAAAACTGAAGACCCTACCTTTAAAACAATAAACCTTCAAACAAGGCGAAGGCCTTATATTGTTGACATACACTCCTTTAATTGCTCATATTTGATTTAGATAATTTCTTATTCTAACTAAGTAATTATTATAAATTAAATATGAGAATAAATATATGAACAAGTATATTACAGCTATGGTAATTAGTTTCGCATTACTATTAGTTAGTTGCGAAAGTAATACTACTAGTAGCGAACCAACTAATGAAAAAGTGACTTTATCTGTCACTATAAATCATAGCTTCGGTCAAGAAACGGTTGACCCCGAAGTATCTATGCATACTAATTCATCTGGGAATGAGATAAAGTTCTCAAAGCTCCATTACTTATTGACTAATTTTGTATTAGTAAATAGTAATGGCAAGGAAATAATAATGGATTCATCAGCAGCCTATATAAATTTGGCTGATGGAAGAGTAACTTTCGAACTACCAGATATACCTGAAGATGAATATACGGAACTAAGATTTTTATTAGGTGTAGATTCTTCAACGAATCATCAAAATCCTAATCTATTTGCTGCATCAAGTCCACTTAACCCAATTATAAATAATCTATATTGGGATTGGATGGATGGTTTTATATTCTGCTCTGTAGAAGGTTACCATTTTAAGGATGGTCAGATGAAAGGAGCTTTTGCATATCACATTGGGTTAGATGAAAACCTAATGAAGATTAATATCAAAAATAATTTCAAAGTGGAAAAAGGTACGCCGCTTGTACTCAATTTTGACCTTGCTGCTTATTTTGAATCTCCAAACGTGATTAATATAACAGAAAACGCACCTATCACACATTCTGATAAAGCTGCCGACTTCGGTTTGAGTAGTAAATTGAGTGAGAATCTGCTAAATGCTTTTGCAATAAAAGGAGATAAGTAAAATGAAAAACCATTTATTAATTTTACTAGCTGCTATTGTTATTATATTAATCTCTCTTACTTCATGTAATGAAGATGACACGACAACAGGCCCAAAATCTGAATTCAAGACAACACCTTATACTCTTGTATTGCCGAGTAATCTACCGCCAGCTATATTGCCTTCAGATAATCCGCTAACAAACGAAGGGATTGCTTTAGGTAAAGCGCTATTTTTTGAGAAAATGATGTCAATAGACGGAACTGTTTCTTGTGGTAGTTGCCATAATCAAAGCAATGCATTTACTGATAATGATAAGAAATTCTCTGAAGGAATAGAAGGGAAGGTAGGAGATAGGAATTCGATGCCTATATTTAATATGTTCTATCACACTAAGGGGTTTTTCTGGGATGGACGTGCAAAGTTACTCAGAGACCAATCTTTAGGTCCTATTGAAAATCTATTAGAGATGGGGGAAACATTAGAAAATGTTGTAAGTAAATTACAAGCAGAATCTAAGTATCGCAACCTATTTTATAAAGCTTTTGGTGACTCCACTGTCGACAGTATGAAAATGAGTTTAGCAATGGAACAATTTATGTTGACCTTTGTTTCTGGTGATTCCAAATTCGACAAAGTCGAAAGAGGTGAGGCCACTTATACGGACTCTGAACAAAGAGGGAAAGACTTATTTTTCACTGAGTTTGAAGCAAGTGGCGACGCAAGAGGTGCTGATTGTTTTCACTGTCACGCTAATGCTGATTTCTCAAATCACGAATTCATGAATAATGGACTAGATGCCGAATCAGAATTTACAGATTTAGGCAGAGCTAAATTTACTGAAAAACCAACAGATAATGCGAAATTTAAAACGCCTTCGCTGAGGAATATAGCAGTTTCTGGACCTTATATGCACGATGGTCGTTTTGCAACTTTGACAGAGGTAATAGAACACTATAACAGTGGAATAAAAGAATCACCAACATTGGATGTAAATATACATGGTATCAAAGATGGAATGAATCTAACGGAACAAGAAAAGCAAGATTTAATTGCTTTTCTAAATACACTCACTGACGAAGTTTATCTAACTAATTCAGAATACAAAGAAAATTAATAATTTAAAAAAATTAATACTAGAGAAAATTATGAAAATATTAATAATCACATTACTGTTAGCACTATCAACAAGTGCTGCTATGTCAACAGAAGTCAATCTTAATATAAATTATAATGTAGATGGAACCTCATTTTCATTAGGCACAGAATACACTAACACAGATGGTATTAAATACAAAGTCACAAGATTTGAGTATTATATGTGCCAATTTGAATTGGACGGTCAATCGCTTGATGGTATATATGTCCTAGCTAATGGTAAGATTAGTAATTATAATCTTGGTGATTTAGATATTGAGTCTGTACATAAAATGAAGGTATCATTTGGGGTAGAAAAAAAAGAAAATATTGGAAAGGATCCAAACCGATTTGATCTCTTCCATCCTTTAGCTCCTAAGAATCCATCTATGCACTGGGGTTGGAATGCTGGCTATAGATTCTGGGCAGTAGAAGGTCTGGCTGACCCAGATGGCGATGGCCAATATGATAAATCATTCCAGTATCATATTCTTGGAGATGAATCATTCCGTACATTATCTTTAGATGTAGACGCTAGTGTAAATAATGGGAAAATAGATATCATGGTTGATTTTAATATTCAAAAATTATTAGCTCCAGTTGATATGACTCAATTTGGAATATTCCATGATTTTTATAATAATTCACAAGAAGTTAGAGCTTTAGTAGATAATATAATACCGTCAGGAGCCATAACTAGTAAAACTACAAGTTCAGTTGAAACTGTAAATAAGAGTATTGAATTATCTCCAAACCCGTCATCAAATCATCTGAATGTTGATTCAAAATTCATGAATTCTGATTATGATATTATTTCAATAGACGGTTCAACAGTACAATCGGGTATTATTTATAACAGTAGAATTGGAATAAATGACCTAACAACTGGTACATACTTAATTATGATAAAGGATAGTATGGGAAATATTAATACAGCAAAGTTTGTAAAACAGTAAATAAACCGCTTGATATAAAATGTGAATACCGTTGTCAAGCCATATCCTCATCTTTAATTAGGTGGAGATTATTATTTGTTACTAATACCGATATTTCTTTCATCTGCTGATAAATAGAGTTCGATAATAGTATCCTAGAGTGTACCAACTAAGAGCAGAATTTGAGTAAAATCAGATTCTGCTCTTTTTTTTACTGTAGAGACGTATCGCTTGTGATGAGCAGATGACGTAGTAAAGATTCTCTTTTCTCAGAATAACAGATTGAATCACATTAGTCACGAATACAAACCACACAAAAAAGTGAATAAGTTTATTGAGTTTCAAAATTATTTTTATTTAATTTTCAGTTTATTTATATCCAGAAAACAATATGTATGATTGTATAATTATAGGGGCTGGTCCTGCAGGTGTTTCATCGGCAATATATCTAAAAAGAGCGGGCTTCAATATCTTGGTCGTTGAAAAAAAGGAAGTTGGCGGACTAGTAAAAAATGCTTTTAGAATAGAAAATTATCTAACTTACAAATCTATTACTGGTTATAAAATAGCTGTTCTAATCAAAAAACAACTTTCTTATAATAAAGTTAATGTTGTAATTGACGAGATTAATGAAGTTGCATATAATAAATCCTATGTCTTGAAATCTGATAACAACTGTTATTATACAAAATGTGTACTAATTGCAACGGGTACAAAACCTAAGATGTTAGATAGCCAATTATTTAGTTCGTCTTCTGTAATAGATAAGATATACTATCATATTACAGATATTCCTGATAATTGTAGAGAAAAGCATATCGCAGTTATTGGGAGTGGCGATGTAGCCTTTGATTATGCCCTTAGTTTGAAAGAGCTTGGTAATAATGTAGTAATATTGGCTAGAAACAAACCTAAGTGTATAGAAATCTTGCATAGAAAGGTACTAGAAAATAATATTGGCATAGAAGAAAATTGTGGAGTAAAAAAAATTAGCAATATAAAAGATAAACTACTATTATATACTAAAGATAAAGAGTTTAAAGTTGATTATTTATTAGTAGCTATAGGTAGAGAAAGAAACATGATAAGCTTAGAATCATTTGATCCTAAGAGCTGTTTTCCAATTGGTGATTTATCAAATATAGACTATAGACAAATTTCAATTGCTACAGGTGACGCATTAAAAAAGTCAATGGAAGTTGAGAAGTATCTTATTAATTTAAAAGGATGAAGTATGGAAATTATTAGAAAAGTAGGTGACGAAAACATAGCCAATGTGTTCATTGCAAAAATTAATGATAAAATGTTAGAATTTGCTGAATCATTAGAATATCCAAAAAGTATTTATGAAAAATGGGTTTTAACTATATCTTGTTTATATGGTTGTCCAGTTCAGTGTCTTATGTGTGATGCCGGGCAAAACTATTATGGTAAAATGTCAAAAAATGATATGTTATCCCAAATCGAACATCTCGTATTAAGGCGATTTCCTGATAGAAATGTCCCAGTTGAAAAGTTTAAAATTCAGTTTGCGAGAATGGGGGAGCCGGTGTATAATACGGCTGTACTCGATGTACTAGAAGAGCTACCACTTTTATTTAATGCCCCTGGTCTTATACCCTCTATCTCGACAATAGGGCCTAAAAACTCAACTTATTTTTTAGATAGACTAACGGAGATTAAAAATAATCAATATAGTAATGGTAAATTCCAATTACAGTTTTCAATCCATACAACTGATATTGATAAAAGAAATAGTTTGATTCCAATTAACAAGCTAACTTTTAAAGAAATATCTGATTTTTCTGATAAGTTTCTACAAGAAAATGATAGAAAAATAACACTCAATTTTATAGTTTTAGATGATTATCCAATTGAAACAAAAGTAATAAGCGAGAATTTTGATTATAACAAGTTTATCATAAAGTTAACACCTCTAAACCCGACATTTAAAGCCAATGAGAATGGGTTGAAAAGCAAATTGGACCCCTTGAATAATAAATCAATTGTAAATTTGGTAGAGGAATTAAAAGTATTAAATTTTGACACAATTGTAAGTATCGGTAATCTAGAAGAAAACAACATAGGTAGTAATTGTGGGCAATATATTACCTTAGCAAATAATGAAAAATCAAATGTAAACTAGATGAAATTTGTAGAATTAAATCAAGATAACTTTAGAGAAAGGACTGAGGAATGGTTAAAATTCATATCCCAAGGTAAAACTAACAATAAATATAAGATTAGTGACACAGTCCTTTTAGTTATTGATATGCAAAATTATTTTATGGATAATAAATCAACTGCATATTTTGAGAATTCTCACTTGATTATAAATAATATTAATAAATTAATTGCTTTTGCTGAAAACAATAATATTCCAATATTTTACACTATTCATTTTAACGAAATAAATGAAAATCAGAAAGCTAATTCAATGGTAAATTGGTGGGTTAAATACCCTAAAAAAAATACAGTAGATTGTAAATTAAATGATAAAGTTAGATTTATAAATAATTCGCAAATAATATACAAAGAAACTTATTCCGTTTTCAAGGGTACTGAATTTGAAAAAGATTTAAAATCAAAAGGTATAAAAAACATTATAGTGGCAGGTATAAAAACAAATTTATGTTGTGAAAGTACGGTTAGAGATGCGTTTATCAAAAATTATAATGTCTTATTAGTAGCTGATGCAACAGCAACTAATAATGAATTTATGCATTTGGCCTCCCTAACAAATTTGTCTTATGGGTTTGCAAAAATCACTACCACCGAAAATATCCACAAGTCATTCTATTGAAAAAGCATTTCTTCTAAAGTGTTATTTGGAATGTAATCAATGAGGAGTATTTAGCTGACAATACAAAAGAGAAAGCCGTGAAAGTGGTGGTGGAATAATGAAATCTTTACAAAAAAAAGCTCCCAGTTCTGAACTCGGGAGCTTTTTTTGTACTCAATTACTATTTCAACGTAGAGACGTATCGCATACGTCTCAATCCCCACCCCCTTTGTAACCACGTCACTCTGAACGAAATGAAATGTAGTGAAGAGTCTAGGAGAAAAAAATTACTGTATTTGCCCCAGAGGGGCGGAATATCTGTAGTCAAGTAGTATTAGTATCGCACCAACATCAATGCCCCAGCGGGGCAGTATTTGATGGGACTGAAGTCCAATGTGCGTTTTAATATTCACGTTATCCGTTGGCTAAAGCCAATGGCAATACGGTTGGCTCTAAGAATAGTATGGGAAAAGCCGAAACCTCGTAACCCTATTAATTAGTAACATTAAAAATGTTGAAAAAAAACACTTGTTTTATAATTAATATTTGCGTCCTTTTCTTTTATATATTATCTTTGACAAGGCATCAACAAAAAACAGAGGTAATTTATGAAAGAATTACTTATCACATTACTATTTCTAGTACCCTTTGTTACTTTTTCTAATATCTGGGAAAAGGCAAAGGGACCTTTTGAATATACTACTACATATTCAATATTTAGTTTTAATGATGAATTATTTTTGACAAGTTTATCAGATGGAGAAGTCACTTATAAGCAACATGATGATGAATGGATAAAATTAGATACTGGCTTTTTTTCAGACAAAGGATTAGTTCACGTATTTAATCAAAAAGATAATGTAATTTTTACTTCTACTGATACAGGTATTTATTTGTCTTATGATTATGGAGATAGTTGGAAACATTATGATATTTTAATGGGAAATACACGATATGAATTTGTTACTATAGTAGATGAAACTATTTATTTGCAGGCAAATCAGTATTTTAGTTTACATAAACTAGAAAAAGGTTCAGATACTTTAGAAAAAGTTTATACTGATAATAGTAAAGTAGATTCTATTTTTGCTGACAAATTTTTAGTGAAAGACAATTACATGTTTGCCGCAGACCCACAAGAGCACTTTGATCTACTTAATAAAGTCGGGAAACTTTATATCTCCAAAGACAATGGTAAAACTTGGAAACTATCAGAAACTATGAAAGAGCAGATAAGAAGTATGATGTTTTATGAGGAAACACTTCTTGTGTTTACACAAGATGATGAATTATATAAATCAATTGACTACGGAGAAACATGGACTACAGATACAAGTGTACATATACAAGCGTCACACTTATTAATTTATAAAGATTTAATCTTTGCTGTTTGGAATACACTCAATGTGTCATCCGATGGAGGCGAAAGTTGGGGTCAGTTAAATGATGGTATTGACAGGCCTGGATATAAGGGTTTGATAATTAGTAATGGGAATCTATATTTCTTAACTCAGAATAGATTAGTATATAGATTTGACTATGATAGAAAATATTGGAATAGAATATCACCAATGACTGACGATGTATATCAAAAAACTTTAATAGAAGAAAGAGATACATTGTTTTCAACTGGTAGTTTTACTATAAATTATTCTAATGACAAAGGTGAATCTTGGGATATTTATAGTGAAAGTCTCTATTCTTATAATTCTAAAACAGATAAGTTGTATATCAGAGATAGCATAATAGTAGCAGTTAATCAGTGGAGTAGGAGTTTCTATATATCTTCAGATTTTGGAAAAACATGGAGATATGAGAATTTAGGTATTTCTGATTTGGAGGGGTGGATTAATCAAATACTAGTTATGGGGAATAGGATTTTATTAACTAGTTCTAAATACGGTAATTTTTATTCAAAAGATGCTGGAATGACATGGAATGAGTATGACGATGAAGTACTAAAGAAAGACGTGTTTATTACGAGCTACGTTAGGTTAAGCGATTCGGAAATAATACTATACAGTTATGAAGGTCTCTATTTAACTAATGACAATGGGTTAACTTGGGAATATGAAAAAGCAAGTGAAGAACTAAAAGCACACTCAAACTCTATGAGAGAGGGCAATAATCTATATTCTAAGTATTCTAATAATGTTTTTTATAAATCAACAGATTTAGGAAGAACATGGATTGATTTAGAAGTAAAAGTTGATTCTACTTTAAATATAATAAAATTTATTTTTTATAATGATTATCTAATATTAATTGCTTCGTCCGATGTTTATATATCAAATAATCTAGGTAAAGATTGGAATAGATTAGAATTTAGTAATATAGGTCCCGATGGGAAAGCTGTTAATTTCAGAGACGGAATAATTAAAGATGAATATCTGATTCTCGCTTCAAGTTATGGTAACTGGAGAGCAATGCTTTCAGACCTTGGGATAAAAGTCAAATCTTCAGTAGAATCAGAAATAGAACGCAATTATCTCTACACATATCCGCCTTACCCTAACCCAGCGAAATCAGAAGTTAAGATGCTGTTTTATTGGGATATAAACTTACCTATGACAATAGATGACATTAATATATACGACATAACAGGAAAGAAAATAGATGCGGCTGATAAGATTAGCTTAGTTAAGCAAGAGAGTCATTATGGCAACCTAATTTGGGATTGCTCCACAGTTCAGCCGGGTATATATCTAATTAACATAAAGCACGGAACTGAAGAGAAAGCAGTGAAAGTGGTGGTGGAGTAAATCTTTACATAATGAAAATACAAAAAAAGCTCCCAGTCCAAACTGGGAGCTTTTTCATTCTTAATCTATTTCCTGTCTTATTCCTTCGGTTCGAAAGCGAGGATTTCTTGGTAAACTCTTTCGACTATATCTTCTTCGTTTACATATCCAATTGACTCGCCGTGTTTGAATAGCATTCCTTTGCCTTTGGCTGCTGCTACCCCGATATCTGCATCAGCTGCTTCACCCGGTCCATTCACAGCACAACCCAGAATACTCACCTTTACTGGCTTTTTGATATGTTTTGTTCTTTCTTCTAGCTCGCCTACTATCTTGAATAAATCTACATCTAGTCTTCCGCAAGTCGGACAAGCGATGATTTCTACAGTTCTTTGAGCTAAGCCAAGAGATTTTAGTATCTCTTTTCCTACTTCTACTTCGTTTTCTGGTTGGTCTGTTAGTGATACTCTTATAGTATCACCTATGCCTTCTGCAAGCAATGTACCTATACCAATTGCCGATTTGATAGTACCTTTTGTAATCAATCCAGCTTCCGTAACACCTAAGTGAAGAGGGAAATCAGTTTCTTTCGCTAATAATCTATAAGCAGAAATCATAAGAGGGACGCTAGTAGATTTCACAGATATGATGATATCATCGAAGTTGTGATCTGCTGCTATATTTGCGTGTCTCATCGCACTTTCGAATAGTGCTTGGTCAGTCGGATATCCATACTTATCTAGTATGTCCTTTTCCAATGAACCAGAGTTTACACCTATTCTGATCGGAATACCACGCTCTTTGGCTGCTGTTAGTACTTTCTTTATCTTGTCAACGCTACCGATATTACCTGGGTTTATCCTAACTTTAGATACACCACCTTCGATTGCGCGAAGAGCGTAAGTATAGTTGAAGTGGATATCCGATACGATTGGTACGCTTACTTGCTTCACAATCTCGCCGATAGCATCGCACGCTTCCTTGTTGTTCACAGTTACTCTGACTATATCAGCACCAGCTTCTACGCATCTATGTATTTGCTCAACTGTTGCCTTTACGTCAGCAGTTTTTGTCTTAGTCATAGTTTGTACAGAAACCGGGGAACCACCACCAACTGGTATATTGCCCACCATAACTTTACGTGATTGTCTTCGAGGATACTGCACACTTTGTGGCATCTCTTCTTTCGGCTTGAATACGTCTAAGCCAATTATACCGTTTTTAGTTTCACTCATATTATAATCTTTTACTCAATTCGTTTAATATCAATTTTTCTCTTTCTGACAGGTTCTGATAACCAGAAGCCGAAATTTTATCTAAGATACTATCGACAGTATGTTGAGTTATCTCTTCACCATCAATTATATACGATTTACTACTCGTATCTGTTTCTTCTATTTTATAGTCATTGTCAGAGCTAGTCTTTTCCCAACTAACTTTGTAACGACTAGCTTCTTCTCTTGTTTTAGTTTTACCACCGAATGGGTTGCTACTGCCGCCTCCGTATTGCCCACCGAATTGACTATACCCTGCACTTGTACCTCTAACTCCAAATGATTTTATAAATGAATTCAGAAGCTTGTATATTCCAATTTGGTCGCCAAATTTTATTAGTAAGAACCCAGTTGCTGCACCACCTACGTGCGCTAAATGGGCTATACCATCGGTAGCGGAAGAGCCAGTAATTCCTAAGAATAGCTCTATACCTGCGTATATCATAACGAAGTATTTCGCTTTGATAGGGATAAAAATAGGGAAGATGAATATCTTTCTATCTGGGTTCATCATACCAAAGGCAAGTAATACACCAAAAACTCCACCAGAGGCACCTATCGTTGGGCCTGCGTGAATAGCTAATTGGACTAACCCAGCACCGATACCTGTTAGTAAGTAGTAAAATAAGAATCTACGGCTACCCCAGCTATTCTCTAACTCTATACCGAACATCCAGATCGCAAACATATTAAAAAATAGATGCCACAATCCACCGTGCATAAACTGGAAAGTTAATAATTGCCATGGCCAGAATGAATTCTCAGCGAATGAGAATGAAAAATTTGTAGTTTGGAGTGCAAAATAATTGAAGAAATATGCACTCATTGGCAATCCACCAATATATATTATCTCCATAACGAAGTATTGCAATATGAATACTGCAACATTTACCATCAGGATGAATTTGATTACGGGAGGAAACATTCCAAACCTTCCGCCACCAAATCCACTAGGTCTATTACCAAATCCGTTCATTTAACTCAATTTTTAATTCAAATTTATAATCTAATGCTTGACGCTTTAGATAAATAATTGTTTTTATCTTAGTGCTTCAATTCCAGGAAGTTTTTTACCCTCTAGAAATTCTAATGAAGCACCACCACCTGTCGAGATATGAGAAACTTTGTCTTCAAATCCCAATTTGCGAATAGCAGCTACAGAATCGCCACCGCCTACTATTGTGTTAGCACCTCTGGAAGTTGCTGTTGCTAATGCCTCCGCAACACCGATAGTACCTTTTGCGAAATTATCCATTTCGAATACACCCATCGGACCATTCCAAAGTACGGTATTAGAGTTTTCTATTAACTCTGCATAGTGTTTTGTGCTTTCTGTCCCTATATCTAACCCCATTCTGTCACTAGGAATATTATCTATTGAAACATTTTCAAACTCTGTATCATTTTTAAATTCTTTTGCAGCAACAATATCTGATGGTAAAATTAGATTTACATTATTAGCTTTTGCATCTAAAAGAATTTTCTTTGCCATTTCTAATTTATCATCTTCAACTAACGATTTACCAACCTCAATCCCTTGAGCTTTTAGGAATGTAAATACCATCCCGCCACCGATTAGTATATTATCGCATTTCGAGAAAAGATTTTCTATTACATCTATTTTACCAGAGACTTTAGCTCCACCTATAATAGCTGTAAATGGCTTTTTAGCATTATTAACAACGTCTTCTAAATATTCTATTTCCTTTTCGACTAACTTACCAGCGAATCGATTTTCAAATTTCTTAGCTGCAGCATAAGTGCTAGCGTGAGCTCTATGAGCAGTTCCAAAAGCATCGTTGACATATACATCACCTAATGAAGCAAGACTAGATGCAAAAACATCATCATTCGCTTCTTCTTCAGCATAGTATCTTAAATTTTCTAATAATACAACTTCACCTAGCTTTGCTTCTGACACAACTTGTTTTGCAACTTCAGTATTACAATCATTTGCAAAGTGCACTTTTGTATCTAATGAACTAGAAAGGTAGTTTGCAACGGGTCTGAGAGACATTTCTTTAACTTTAACACCTTTAGGACGACCTAGATGCGACATTATAATAGCCATGCCACCATCAGAAAGTATTTTCTTGATGGTGGGCATAGAAGCTACAATTCTTTTGTCATCAGTTATGTTCAAATTCATATCTAAAGGCACATTATAATCAACTCTAATAAGAGTTTTCTTGCCTTTAAAATCAAATTCATCAATTGTTCTAATCATTATAACTGCGTTGATATTTTTAAAACTAAATCTAAAATTCTATTACTATAACCAGCTTCATTATCATACCAGCCAACAACTTTAACATGAGTTCCATCAACTACATCTGTTAGTTGAGAATCGAATATACATGAGTGTCTATTACCAACTATATCAGAAGAAACGATCGGGTCAGTAGTGTATTCTAGTATTCCTTTTAATTCATTTTCTGAAGCTTTTTTGAATGCAGCATTTACTTCTTCGATTGTAACAGATTTTTCTAATACAACAGAAAAGTCAGTCAATGAACCATCAGGAATAGGAATCCTAACAGCATAACCATGTAACTTACCTTGTACTTTAGGATAAACTAATCCAACCGCCTTCGCTGCCCCAGTAGTAGTAGGTATAGCATTAACAGCTGCTGATCTTGCTCTTCTCAAATCTGAGTGAGGAAGGTCTAATATTCTTTGGTCGTTTGTGTATGCGTGTACTGTTGTCATAAATCCAGATTTCAAACCAAAGTTCTCATCTAATATTTTCACCATAGGAGCAAGGCAGTTCGTAGTACATGAAGCATTCGATATTAGCTTCTCATCACCAGTCAAATCACCATCATTTACACCTAGAACAATGTTTGCGTCCATTTGATCTTTTGCGGGAGCAGAAAGTACTACTTTCTTTGCACCAGATTTGAAATGTCTTGACATAGCTTCTCTAGTGCTAAACACACCAGTAGATTCTAATACTATATCTGGATTAACCCAAGGAATACCTTCTGGATTTCTTTCTGCAGATATTTTTATTTCTTTACCATTTACAACGATAGCACCTTCTCTAGCTTCTACTGTACCGGCAAATCTACCATGTACTGAGTCATATTTTAGTAGGTGAGCCAATGTTTTCGAATCGGTCAAATCGTTGATGCCTATTACGTCTATATCCAAATTCCTGTTATAAATTTCTCTGAAAGCCAATCTTCCGATTCGACCAAATCCATTGATAGCAAGTTTAACTGACATTATTCTACCTTTTTTTAATATAAGATTATAAATAGATTTCAAAATTAACAAATATTAGTATGTAAAGAGAATATTAGACCGAATTTATTGTTTTCAAAAAAAACCAGTAAAAATACTGAAGATATTAATTAAAAATACCGTATTTTAATCCTAATTCTTATTTAACATTTTATTTACTTATCTGGAGTTTGTTATGAAAAATCTATTACTAGTTCTATTATTTGTGCTGCCTATGGCACTATACTCTGCTTCACCAAGTTGTGCAGCAGGAACCGAAGTCTCACTTATCGATGCAAACGGTAAAGTTTTTAAAACAGGAAAATTTGATAATCGAGGTCAACTGACATTAGACGGGTTAGATGATGTTGCATATACTATAAGATTATCTAAGAATGGGCAAACTTGCAACTTGGACAAGCCAACTACAGGTAGATTTAGTGGTTTACCAACTGGCAAAAGACAACATAAACCAATTTCGTTCCGTATGAGTTCTCAAAATGGGAGTGCTGGGATATTCAGACCTTCTTCTGGTACATGGGCAACGGCAAATAAAAGTAGTACTAGAGATGCGGCTAGTGGTTTACCCACTGGTAAAAGACAACACGAACCTGTGAAAATTGCAAAAGAAATAGACAAGTCTTCAACTAAATCATCAGCTTCTGATGATGGGGAAGATAATGATTGTGATGATTTTGAAATATCTGTTACTGTATCTGTTGGCGGTGGTGGAGCTGGTAAAGCAGTTTTCCAGGATATGACTGTAACAAAATAATTATTTTACATTAAAGTTATTGAACTGCTTTAATTACAGTAAGTTAAGGATATAAACAAAGTATAATTTGGAGTTTGTAATGAAGAATTTAATACTATTAATAATATTTGTGCTACCTATGGCACTATACTCAGCGGCACCTAGCTGCTTAGAAGGAACAGTTGTATCAATTGTTGATGCAAAAGGTAAAGTAATCAGTTCTGGAAAGTTAAATAGTAAAGGAAGTTTGACCCTTAAGATAGGTGGGTCTGGTAGTGATGTAGATTGTGCTTGGGAATCCGCTAATGATATAAAGCTCACTAATAATGGTAAATCTATTCTTTTAGGTGTTAATAAGAAGAGAGGAGGAATCGACAAATCAACTCCATTGCTATTCAAAGCCAAAATATCAGACTATAAAGAAGGATCGGAGCTATTAGTTAGTCACGAAGCGGCACACGTAGTGCAACAAAAGGGTGGTGTTAATACCAAAGCAAATATAAATACTTCCAGATCTAATAAAAAGTCACAAAGACTAGACACAGACAGTGATGATGATGGATTAGGTGATAGCTGCGACGATGCAACTATAAGCGTTGCTTCTAAAGGTGACGGAAGAGTAGAAATACATGTAACTATTTTAAAATAAATTGAGAGTGAGAATTATGAAAAACATATTACTAATATTACTATTTGTGCTACCAATGGCACTTTACTCAGCGGCACCGCGCTGCTTAGAAGGAACAGTTGTATCAATTGTTGATGCTAATGGTAAAACTATAAAATCTGGAAAGTTAAATAGTCAAGGAAGTTTGACCCTAGATGGTGTTACTGATGCAGTATGGGATGTTAAGCTTACAAATAATGGAAAATCTATTGTATTGGGAGTCAATAACACTAAAGGCAGAATAGATAAAGCAACCCCAATGCTTTTTAATGCTAAAATTTCAGACTATAAAGATGGTGATGATCTAATATTAAGAAAAAGGCCAGGGAGAACTAAGTACAGTGACGTTACACTAGAAAGGAGTGAAGCTGGTATAGATGAAACTAACAGTTCTGAAAGAGCAGAAGCTAATATTAATACTTCTAGATCTAACATAAAGCAACAAAGAAATGTGGCTGATAGTGATGGGGATGGTTTAGATGATGACTGTGATGGTGCAACAATTGAAGTATCTACTAGTACTAATCGTGGTGGCGGTATTAAAATTAATATCAAAACTAAATCCAACTAGTAAATGAGTAAACAAATGAAAATAATAATAATAGCATTACTTATACTACCTTTTGTACTTTTTGCAGGTGACCCAATACCAGGGATAGGTATTACAGTAGAGCAATCCCCAAATGGTGTTGCTGTAAAAGGTAATACTAATGGTAGAGGTGAGTTTATCGCTACTGGATTGAAAGAAGGTGACTATAAAGTTACTATAGAAATGAATGGAGTTAGCAGCGTTATTGGTGACCAGGTAAATGAAAAAATCACTTGCCCTTCATCCAAATCTACAGCTAGAATTAAACCAATCAGTATTGACTTATCTACTAAATCTATGTATCTATCTAAGAAAGGATATGATTATTATGCTTCAAAGTCTCGTGAAGCTGGTAGTGGTATGGCAACAGGCAGAAGACAACATAAGCCAGTTTCAAAGACTAATGGATCAGAGAATGGTTTGAGTAAAGCGGATGCAGGTAAAGCGATAGGCCGAAATGTAGATGAATCATCTGATGGTGTAGATGATGATTGTGACGGAGTAGTTGAAATTACACCTATGAAAGGTGGGCAAATAAAAGTTAAAGTTACCTGTAAATAAATGAAGATTTATCTATTTATTATTGTCTTTCTTTTAATCGGCTCTTTTGCATATTCGCAAGAGGACTCTACTGCTGTTGTCATTGAAGATGAAATAATTGATTCATTAGACAATTCTGAAGATTATCAAGAAGAAGAAATTAAAGAAGAGAGTGAAAGCGTGATTGATTTCATGCTTTCACCAACTCTTGGTTTCAATCTCCAAAGTACTAGCTACGAGAGGGGAGAAGAGACTATAAGCGCACAATGGCTTGGTTCTCTTCGTTCTAAGCTAGATATATATGGTAGTACATTCAATTTCAATTCAAGTGTAACTGCACAATATGGTCAAATAATCTCCAAAGAGGATACTCCTGTTACTACCCAAGATAATCTGATGGTCTCAATTATGCCATCTATGAGTCTTTTCGAGAAATTGCAGCTTAGATTATTCCTAGATAATGTACTTCAGACATCAATGGATGAGAACGACAATTACGGCAACCCAATATCATTTTTGGATCCCGCTTACCTTTATCATACACTTTTCGTTGGACAAGACTATAATTGGGCTAATGATGAAAACACTTCAAGTTTCAAAATTATATATGGTGTTGGTTATGCTGTGCAGCAAACTTATACAGATAAATATGTTTTAGAAGAAAATAAAGATTTTATAATAGATGATAATAACCCACTTTCGGATGTACAAAGTCACTTCACTTTAGAAACTGGTTATAGTGGAATATTAAAGTTTACTTATGATACTATGCTCGCTGATGATTTCTCATTCTATACTGATTTCAGTATTGCTGCTATTACGAAAGATTCTTTCTTCGAAGACGTGAGTAAAGTCTCGGTGAATGGAATATTCTTTACAACTCTCAAATACAAATACTTCAGCTTGCAATACTCTGCTAATTTGACTTACGATGAGCAGATATATAGCCACCGTCAATTGGAACAAACTTTAGTGTTTGGGTTTACACATACATTTAATTTCTAATATTCTTCAACATTTTCATTTAGTAACAACTTTTTGATTATTTTAATTTTTTGAAATTTTAAATAAAACAAAATGAAATTATTAAATTGTACCCTTGTATTCCTCCTACTTTTTTCTATATCACATATTCCACTACTATCAGATGATGAAGATGAGGAGGATATGATGCATAAAATAGACTCAGTCTATGAATTCGAGCAGATAATCAATGTAGAAACAACTGATGTAAAGAACCAAAACAGAACTGGTACTTGCTGGACTTTTGCAGGTAATTCATTTATAGAAACTGAGTTACTACGTGAAGGAAAGGGCGAAGTTGATTTGTCTGAGATGTTTATTGTTAGGAATATGTATCCCGAAAAAGCAGACTTATACGTTCGCTATCATGGTACAACACAATTCGGTGAGGGTGCTTTGACCAATGATGTTATGCGTTCGATAGCAAAATACGGAGTAGTCCCAGAATCAGAATACTCTACTCGTCCTGAGAATGGATATCTAAATCACGCAGAAATGTCTGGTATTTTGGAAGATATGCTAAAAAGAGTAGTTGCTACTGATGCGAGCAATAGAACAACAAAATGGAAAAAAGCATTCGATGCAGTTCTGGATGTGTATATGGGCAAAGCTCCTACTAAGTTCAAGGTAAATGGTGTGGAATATACTCCATTAACTTACAGAGACCACCTGGGTATAGATACTAAGCAATTTGTTGATGTTACTTCGTTCACACATCATCCATTTTACGATAAATTTGTTCTAGAAGTACCCGATAATTTCTCACATGGAGAATTCTATAATGTGCCTATGACTGAAATGCTAGAAATCACTGAAAAAGCATTGGAGAATGGCTATTCAGTTGATTGGGGTGCCGATGTATCGGAACCATCATTTGAGTCGAAATATGGCTTGATTATTAACCCCGCAGATATGAAGCAAATGATTCTAGATAAAGATAAACTAAAATGGGATTCTATATATACAGAGCTAGATATCACACAGGATATACGCCAAGAAGACTTCGATACTTATCTTACTCAAGATGATCATGGTATGCACATAGTTGGCATAGTAAAAGATAAATTGGATAGAAAATACTTTGTTGTGAAAAACTCTTGGGGAACTAAGAAAAGAGGTCACGATGGATATCTTTATGTTTCGTACTCATACTTTATGCACAAAACCACAGGTATAACTCTTAATAAAAAGGGAATTCCAGCTAATATCAAATCTAAAATGAAATTGAAGTAATATGACAGTACAAGAGTTTCTAAAAGATCTAACGCCTGAACAAAGAGCTGCAACACTGAAGTTCGATGATGATGTTTCAGTTACAGCTAATGCAGGTTCTGGTAAAACTACTTTATTAGTAAGAAAATATCTGTATTTGCAGCTATTTCATCCTGATAAGTTTAATTATAAGAATATAGTAGCTATTACATTTACAAATAAAGCTGCATCTGAAATACGGAAGAAAATCAGAGAAACGATTGTAAGTTTATTCAATAAAACTAAGCCATTTGAAAATATAGAGCTTGATAAAAAGCAAATAGAAATACTTGACAAGATAAACAGAAACCTTGTAAACTTAGAAGTTGGGACAATCCATAAATTTTGTAGAGGTTTAATCAAAGATCATGCATTTAGAGCAGGATTAGAGCCAAACTTCTCGGTATTGGACGAGAATGAAAAAAGCATAATGCTCACAAGAATCATTAATGACGTTCTAGGTGAAATCGATAGTCCAAACTATACCCACATAGCAAAATCAATTCTTTTCTTAGGAGTTCAAGATACAGTTTCGCTTATACTTTCACTTGTATATAAACAAGTACATCTGGATAAGCAACAACGGTTCTACGAGCAAGACAGCCAGACAATAATCAATAAATTTCTAACCCAAACAAAAGAGAATAATAAAAAGTTTATATTTGGAATGCTGAATAAATTAAGAGAAGAATGTACAACTGTAAGTATCCTAAAGGATAAAACAATAGAAAAATTACAACCAGTGGTTGATGATTTCTATTCCGAAGAGTTATATAATTCCACTAGTCTTGAAGAAATATTAGTAAAGCTACATAATCTAAGAGGAGTTAAGGAAGGTAATAGTCTTGCCGTTAAAAAAATAGTTGGTCCCATTGCATTTGGTGAGTTCGATTCGTTAATTAGTAATTTCAATGATATAATAGAAGGAACAAGTGAAGAAAGCAAATCACTTCTCGAGAATAGAATTGAAATTGGTTTAGCACTGACGGTATTAACCAAAGAAGTAGCTGAGCGTTATTCAGTACAGAATTATAAATCTAATAAAATTGACAATGATTCAACAATTGATATAGCGGTAGAATTGCTCAATATTCCTATAGTAAAAGAGATAGTGCAAGACGAACTAGCTTATGTGATGATAGATGAGTTCCAAGACACGGACGATCGACAACTTGCTATTGCGAATCTGATTCGCGATACGGGTGAAGTCAAGATATTCGTAGTGGGGGATGATAAACAGAGCATTTATCGTTTCCGTAATGCTGATGTTCGAGTATTCAAGAATTTGCGTAGTAAATTAGATCATGCTAATAGATTAGAGCTTAATACTTCTTTCCGTTCAGATTTGGAGATTAATGCCTTTGTGAATGATTTATTCTCACCATATATGAACTCTTCAATTAGTGAATTTGATATTGATTATCAATCTATAGTTTCATTCCACTCTGAAGTAAATAACGATTTTAAGAAAATCAATATAATGCTTTACGATAACAGAGGAGAGACTAAGGAAGCAGATGGAAAAGTAGGATCTTATAATCAACTTATGAAATCTATCGACTATCTGATTAATGAGAAAGGTGCACAACCAGAGGATATCTGTATATTATCAACTAGTACCACTCATTTTCCTCCGATTACAAAGTTACTAGCTGAAAAAGGTTTAGAGTATAATGTTATGGCTGGTAAAGGATTCTTCGACAAAAATGAAGTCAAAAGTTTGATTTCCTATATTCAGTTTATTGAATCTCCTGAAAATGATATGCTTTGTGCTGCCGCTTTGAAATCTTCTTTGTTTAATTATTCGGATAATGATTTATTTACAATTGGTAAAAACACAAATAACGAACTCACATTCTGGCAGAAATTTCAGGAATACGCTGGTAAAAGTGATAACCCCTTAGATAAAGAAATATCAACTTTACTTGATAAATCTATACAGCTATCCAATAAGCTACCTTTATCGAATATTATAATTAAAGTAATAGATGAATCAAACTGGAATTATTTTTATCAAAGTGATAAGAACCAAGCAACAGTATTCCGTAATCTATATAGATTTATGGGGTATGTTAGTGCCCTGGAAGATAGGGCTTATGGTAGTTTGGGGCAAGCATTCGAGCTACTTGATTATGATTTTATGAGAAATAATAAATCGGAAGATGTAGGGAAAGCAGAAAAGGCGATTAAGCTATCGACTATACATAGTGCTAAAGGGCTGGAATTTCCTCATGTTATAATCTTAGATTTCGATCTGATTAATATTCCCAAAGGGGCTATCAATAGCTCATCATTCGATGAAGGTTATGGATATACGATGAAAATTCCAACTTCAATCGAAAATTATCATGAGTTCGCAACGAGTGAAACAATAATTGACTTAATGATAAAAGAAAGCAATAACATAGCTGCAAAAGCTGAGAACTTACGTGTACTCTATGTGGCAGCTACACGTGCTGAGAAATCTCTGCATCTGATTATGAAAAATGGAGAGTCATCGAAACCAATAGTCGAGTTACAAAGAATATTCAATGATTTTAAATCATCTCCTGAACTAAAAAAGCTAAGTTCTATTGTTTTATACAAGAAAGATGAGACTAACGAACGCAAAGATTTCGAATACTCAATCCATACAGATTCTGAGTTCTCTGCAATAAATGAATATACTTTCAACGTAGAAAGAAAAGAAAAAAAGATTGACCCCGATGCCGTGAGATATATAGGAACAGTAGAAGCGCTGGAGAAAGAGATTAGTTTTAGTGCTACAAAGCTGGCTATGCTACAAGATATTCGGAACAAAGAGAAATTCAAGGAAGTTTATATATTTGGTTTACCTATTCTAAAACCTTCAACTTTGAATTACGATAAAGAAGAATTTGTAGAAATTGAAGATAGTAAAACTTCTGATGGTACTGATTATGGTATTTTCTTCCACGCTCTAATGGAGAATATAAGCACAATACTCAGTATTGATAATACAATTAATGGTGAAGAATTAGAAAATGTGCTTACTAACACAGCTTTGCAATACCAAATCAAAGTCAAAAGTGGTGACATAAATAAGTTGACTATTGATTTACAAAGAGTATTAGATTCTGAATTCATTAGTAACCATCAACAATTACTTAGGGAGTCGCTAAAAGAATTCGATTTGAAATTAGCTTTTGGTGATCATACTCTTACAGCTATTTATGATGCTATTAGTTTCGATGGAGGAAATGCTGAAATATGGGATTGGAAAACTAATAATTTCCATGCTGGTGATACCCTTGAATCGAAAGCGAATAAATACTCACTTCAGATGAATATGTATGCTCTTTTTGCATTTAGATATAATGAAAATATTGAGAGGGTAAACTCGCGTCTATTTTTTATCAATAAACTAGAAAATAATGGTAATGATGAAGATTGGATTTATAACAAAACCTACACTAGAGCTGACATATCGAGATTGCAAATAGAAATTGCAGAGCTGATTGGTGTTATCAAAGGTAGGTATCCAAACACTTATCCAGTAGCACCAGTAGATTTAAGCGAATAGTTCCCCTATTCTCTTTTAAATTTGAATGTCATAACTTTTTCGCCACTACTTATTGTTGCTATGAGTGAATCACCCTTTCTGGTGTACTCTATTAGCTTGGGAAATTCATTCTCTCCATTGTAAAAGCTAACTTTTCGTATAGAATCTACAATCATTTTGAAAGTAGTAGGATTTTTTTTTCTACTTGGCTTAGCTATATAGAAAAAATCATCTTCAAATTTGATTATCCTCAACTCTTCCCTGCCCAATGTATCGCCATTGTCATTAGTGCTTATGGAAAATCCTTCCATTATATTTTCGCTCTTGCCATCCCAATGCTCATATATAGTAAAGCCATCACCTCGCATATACCAATCGCCGCTCAACCAATCAAAATTGATGAAATCTTCACGTTTTGTACTATCTTTTAGGGCAATGCTAAAGAATATTAATAATGCACTAACTATTGCTAACATCATAATCATGTATTTTCTGTTAAATCTCAATTATTGCCTCCGCTTCAATCTCTACTAAATACTCATCTCTAATCAAACGAGAAACCTCAACCATAGTTGTTGTTGGTTTTATATCTTTGAAAAATTCACCGTGAACATTACCTATTTCTTCCCATCTATTGATATCTGTAGTAAATATCCTAGTTCTTACTATAGCTTCCAATCCATAACCGAAATAGTCCATAATTGCTTCAAATCTTTCGAGAATTACTCTCGTTTGATAACCAGCATTATCTAAACCAACAGGATTACCTTCATCATCATTAGCTACTGTTCCAGAAATATAAATATTATTCCCAACTCGTTTAGCTCTACAATAGCCAACTTTTTCAACCCAGTCATTTTTGTCTAAAAAAATGTTTTTCATATCTTTTACTTTATTTATTATAAAATGTTATTTTGTATAAGTGGTGTCATAAATATTAGAAAAATATGAAAATAATTCTAATAATATTTGAATCTGCACTATATTTCTAATTTGAAATTTGAGTTGAAGTGATAATTGGAATTTAAAGCATACCAGTAATTATACATATTTAATACACTATTACTAGAGTAAATACATCTTTACGATTGTTGAATTTTACAAAAATCATATCGAAATTTAGTTCATGTTTACTGATAGTGAGTTTTCTCTCTATTAGTTTCGGTGGATTACTACTTCATTCGCATGAATATAAAAAAACTAATTCTGGAATCGCATTAGATGAATTTCATCATTTAAGCTATGAGACTTGTGCAAGATGTGAATTCTTGAAGAATTCACATTATAATCTGTTTCTACATAATCAAAATAGTAAGTTAACTCCTATAGTCAAAGAATATTCTTTATTTCAATTTAAAGAATATTTACCTATAAACCTCATACAACTAGTTGGCAGAGCTCCACCTTCAACCCTCGTTTAAATCAAATTTTATATTTTTTATTAATTTTTAATTTATTGAGGTTATTATGAAGTTGATTAATTCAGCTATTCTGTTTTCTATTCTATTCTTTTCTTTTTTATTTGTTAGTTGCGATAATTCTGATTCAGTAACTCCATCAGAAAATCATTTCGAAGCAGCAGGTTATATTATTAAAAATGAAGCTGATTCTACGGTTTTCAAAGTATTGAAAGGTCAGGTTGATAATACAATAGCGGAAACATTTGTATTAATGTTGGCTGACGGCAGTCACAAATACACTGTCGAATTTCTTGATGAAGAAGGTAATAATATTGGTATCCCAGAACACGATGATCATGGGGAAACAGAAGAAGAGGAAGAACACGAAGAACACGAATTAAATTTTGAAATCGAAGACATTAATTTAGCTCAGTTCGATATTACTGAATGGGAGATAAATTTAAGTCCTCTCAAAGTTGGTAAAACAAATTTCAGAATCCAGATTCTACACGAGGGGCATCCTGACTTTACTTCGCCTTATGTCCCAATGGAAATAAAATGACAATTGCTGAAGCTCAAAAGCAGGTTGACGATTGGATAAAAGAAAACGGCGTCCGCTACTTTAGTGAAATGACTAATCTTGCTATACTCACCGAAGAGGTCGGTGAGTTAGCGAGAGTTTTTGCTAGAAAATACGGCGAGCAATCATCAAAAGAATCCGATGAGAAGTATAACGAAGCGGATGAAATGGCTGATATTCTATGGGTGTTACTTTGCCTAGCCAACCAGACGAATGTTGACCTAACAGAAGCTCTCAAAAAGAACTTTGAGAAGAAGACCGCAAGAGATAAAGACCGTCATAAAAATAACCCAAAACTGAAATAGTGAAAATACTTTTATTATTCTTTCTGTCTATTACTATTCTTACAGCGAAACCTATAATAGGGACTGTATATGATAGCTTTACTAATGAACCTGTGTCTGATGTAAAGATTATAATCAACATCAAAGAGAGTGTATCATACACAGATAAATCTGGTAGGTTTGAGTTAGAATTAGGTGAGAAAACTCATATTGATTTTATCAAATCTGGTTATATAGAAAAGCACATGAACATAACTTTAGATTATGATTCTATTTCCGTTTTTCTTACTCCGCTTAGCTATGAGTATAACGATATTACCATATTAGGCTCTTTGAATAAGCAACAGAATCTAAAAACTATAAGCCAATCATCAATAAACGAGAATTCAAGTAAAAGTCTTTCAGAATTGCTAAATAATAAATTGGGAATTTCCACTTCCGAAATGGGGGAGGCTGTATCCAGACCAGTTGTTAATGGGCTTTCGGGAAATAGATTGTCTATTATTAATGATGGATTCAAATCTAAGGACTTATCGAGCAATTCGCCCGATCACGCACAAGCACAAACACTAAATGGATTAGATAAAATCACTATCCTTTCGGGAACAGATTTAGTAAGATATGGCTCATCACTAGTCGGTAGTGCAGTACAAACGGAGAGTAATTTTAATATAAAGAGTACTATAATCAGTAATAGCAACTTAGTTTCTGGTACATTTGCAAGTGTCAATAATAAGTTCAGTATTTCTACCAAAAATCAATTTAGTGATATACTCAATGGCTTCGTGTTAGATGGTGTCTATACTAAAGCTGGTGATGTTAGCTCACCTGAGGGTGTATTAAACAATACAGATTATGAACTTTACGAAGTTTCTACAGGATTATACTACCAAGCTGGAGAGTTTAGTTTTAACCCATACCTCTCTACTTTTGGTAAGAAATACGGAATACCTGGCGGTTTCGTTGGTGCTCACCCCAAAGGTGTGGATATAGAAATGCAGAGGAATACTATGGGTTTCAACTCAGAGTACCACACTCACGGTTCTGTAATAGACAAGTTGAAACTTGATTACGAAAGAAGTTTTTATGATCATAAGGAATATGAGAATAGTGGCCTAGTTGGTGCACAATTCCGATTCGTCTCTAATTCAGTTCGGTTTGAGCTGGAACAACATCAAGGAAGCATTCTTAAGAATGGATATATAGGTTTGCAACTCACTAAAAAAGATAATGAACTAGGTGGTTTTGTATTCATCCCTAATAATCAATATACGTTGATGTCTGCCTACTTCAAAGAAGATATAAACCTAATAGAGAATCTGGCTCTACGCTATGGTGCGAGATATGATATTACAAAAGTTGATTTGGATAGTCCATATCTTTTCCAATCGCAGATAGTAAATAATAGAGATTTCTCATCATTTTCTAATGCATTGTCTCTTGATTATAATGCTTCTGATAATTTAATATTTTCATTCGATCTATCATTGTCTAACAGAGCACCCGAACCCGAAGAGTTATTCTCTAATGGGCCTCATTTAGCAGCATATTCTTATGAAATTGGTAATCCGAATTTGGAGCTTGAAAAGTCTATTTCTTATTCATTGAAATCGCAATATAATACCCAAGATTTCACTTTTGGGGCGGAGGTATTCTATTACGACTACTCTAATTATATAACACCTATGGCAACAGCTGATACTAATTATAGCACTTTGCTTCCTATATACAAGCAGACAAATATGGCTGCCGAATTGTATGGAATAAATCTAAACTCTGAGTATATATTTAGCAATTCGCTATCTATAAATTCAAATGTGAGTTATACCATTGGTAAGGAGAGCATCAATGGGAATAACCTACCACTAATTCCACCGTTGGCAATGAACGTTGCACTTAACTATAAATTGGATGATTGGTATTTCAGCGTCAATACAAAGATGGCTACTAGTCAAGAGAAGACAGGGCAATTCGAAAATAGAACTGATGGATATGCTGTTCTAAATGCTGAAGTAAAGAAAAATATAGATTTAGGAGGGAATATGCTTGCTGTAATGTTAAATTTCAACAACATCACTAATCAAGTATATAGAAATCATTTATCAAGAATCAAATCAGTTTACCCTCAGCCCGGGTTTGGTACCGAGCTGACAGTAAATTATTATTTTTAATCTTTTTTCTTAATTAAGTTTAGTCCCAAATCAGAAAGTTGAGTTGTATCAACAGTAGATGGTGAGCCATCCATAAGTGATAATCCACTAGTTGTTTTAGGGAATGCAATTACGTCACGGATATTTTCAGTGCCAGTTAGTATCATCACTAATCTATCTAGTCCGAAAGCTATACCACCGTGGGGAGGAGCTCCGTATTGCAATGCTTCTATTAAGAAACCGAATTTATCATTCGCATCTTCTTTGCTCAATCCTAATGCTTCGAACATTCTCGATTGCAATTCTTGATCGTGGATTCTAATACTTCCGCCACCTACTTCAGCACCGTTGATAACCATATCGTAAGCTATCGAGCGAACTTTCTCAGGGGCTACGTCCAATTTGTCCAAATCATTGAAATTAGGTGATGTAAACGGGTGATGCATAGCATATACAGCTCCTGTCTCATCATCTTTTTCGAATAGAGGGAAATCAGTCACCCAACTAAAGTGAAAGTCATTCTTTACACTTTCAAAAATACCTGTACGCTTTGCTATCTCTTGTCTCAAAGCACCTAATATAGTATAACATCTTGACCAGTTATCCGAAGAGATTAATAGCAAATCGCCATTTTCGGCATTAACCTTAATTTTAATAGCTTCTATTACTTCTTCTGATAAGAACTTAGCTATTGGAGAATTTACACCTTCTTCGGTGAATTTCATCCAAGCTAATCCTTTAGCTCCATAATTCTTAGCTACATCTGTAAGATCATCTATGTTTTTTCTTGAATAATCAGCACAACCCTTAGCGTTTAGTACTGCTACTTGGCCCCCATTGCTTACAACATCCGTGAAGACTTTGAAATCGCAATTACTTACTTCATCAACAATAGATACTAACTTCAAATCGTAACGCAAATCGGGCTTATCACTACCGTAATTTTCCATAGCTTCTTTGTAAGTCAAACGTGTGAAATCACCGATTTCATAGCCAAGTATGTCTTTCCATACACTTTTGATATAACCTTCACCGATTGAGATTATGTCTTCCATATCCACGAATGACATTTCAACATCCACTTGCGTGAATTCTGGCTGTCTATCCGCTCTCAAATCTTCGTCACGGAAGCATTTTACTATTTGCATATAGCGGTCAAAACCAGCGACCATACTTATCTGCTTGAATATCTGTGGAGATTGTGGCAATGCGTAGAACTTACCTTTGTTCATTCTACTTGGTACTAAGAAATCTCTAGCACCTTCTGGTGTAGATTTCATCAGTACTGGAGTTTCTATTTCTATGAAGTTTTCTTGTTCGAAGTATCTGTGTGTTGTCTGATAGACTTTATTTCGAACAATGAATTTGTCCTGAAGATATGTTCTACGTAAATCTAAGTATCTGAATTTCAGTCTTAGCTCTTCGCTTACTTCTGTTTTACTATTTATCTCGAATGGAGGTAGTTTTGATTTGCTGATAATCCCAAATTCACTCATTAGAACTTCGATATTACCAGTAGGCATATTGCTGTTTTTGTTTTCTCTTTCTCGAACAGTTCCTTTTATCCATAGCACGTCTTCCGAGCGTACTTCGCGTGCTTTTTCTTCTAATTCGGGGTACACTTCTGGCAATACTACTACTTGAGTAATACCGTATCTATCCCTCAAATCGAAGAATATTAGACTCCCCAAATCCCTTCTTACATTCACCCAACCGTTAAGTATAACTTCTTGCCCAATATGTGATTCGTTCAGATCACCACAAGTAACTGTTCTTTTTTGAAAATTCATTAGAATACCAATTTTTTCTATTTCGTAAATACATTAGCTACAAAATTCGTAAATTTTTCACAATTAGGGCATTAAGTGGATTAATTATTTCTTAATAGTTGTATTGTGATTGGTTTTACTCTTAGATTTGTTTAGTGGTTTCACATCTATTATTCGTCCATGACCTGGCAAAATAAAGTCAGCAGGCGATACATCCAAATCTCTAAGCCCTACAATTAGTGAGTCTATCGGAGCCCTCATAGCATCGCTGGCTTGCTTGAATGTACCGAAGTGAATTCCCATGCTCTTCTGCGATTCTAACTCTTTGTGAGCCATTACTGCTTCTCTTGCATCTTGGTGCACTTCTGCCATAAAGAATCTCGGTTCTATAGGGGCGATTGGTAAAATTGAAAATCGCATAGCACCGTATTTCTCTTTTAGCATTTGATAATGAATTCCAAATCCAGTATCACCAGCAAAGTAAACAGGCCCTTCTGATGTTTCAAACATATATCCACCCCAAAGAGTAACATTCCTATCGATTGCACCTCTATTCGCGAAGTGCCTAGCCGGAACAAAAGTAACAGTTCTACCCTTAATATTCAATGTATCCCACCAATCCATATCTCGCGAGTTTGGAAGCTCATTATCCACGAATATCGGTTTATTACCAAGAGGGTAGAGAATAATCGGGTCGAATTTTTCTTTTAGCATTTTCAGAGTAGCGAAGTCCATGTGGTCATAGTGATTATGACTAATTACAACTACATCTATATGGGGCAATTTATCAAAATCTATTCCTGGTGCTCGTCTTCTTTGTGGGCCAATGGGTTTAACAGGAGTTGTGTATTCTGACCATACGGGATCAGTCAATACATTGATTCCATCAAATTGGATTAATGTACTTGCGTGATTGATAAATGTAACCTTCAGCTCGCCATCCTTAGTCGTTGCAGGCGGATTGCAGGGGATGTTCTGAGGATAGAAATCTGCCCAATAACCATCGGTTCTAGAAATGAAAAACCACATCAAATCCCAATAATTGAAACCGTCTGATCTATCCAAATTATGGAAGTTCTCACCATCAAAATGGTCAGACTTCTCACCTTTGTAAGGCGGTACAGCAAAAAAACAAGAGCTAAGAAAAATAGCAATAAAACTGATTAAAATTGAATTTCTGATTGACATATATAGTTTGATATTTACAAAAAAGAATAGACAACTAAAAGGGCTTGAAATTGTATTGGAGGTAATGAGCATGATAGAAATGTAGAGACGTATTGCCTGTACTTAGCGAAGCCGAAGTGCTTACGTCTCCAAACGTAATTGTCACAGCGGAGACTGAAAGGACGTGGCTGTCATATAATCCCACAAAACGTACTTTGATCTGTCTCTATAATCTAATTAATTTAATACAATAAGTTAGGTGTAAAGGTGTCAAGTTCGTAGAACTTGACACCAAATCAGTATAAAAATCAACACACAGCCCATAAGAAAATGTCCAGTTTTTTAATTAATAAACTGGACATTTACAGTGCTTTTTATTAGATTGCAATATGAGCCAAGTAACTAAAAATATTTCAGATAGAATAGATAGATTCCCAAAAGGATTTGTATTCACCTATGACGATTTTACCCCAGAGGTGGACAACAAAGAAGCAACTATTAAAGCCCTAAATAGAATGGCTAAAAGTGGAAAAATTAGTAAGCTAAGTAAGGGAAGATTCTATAAACCAGAATTAGGTAAACTGGGTGAATTGCCACCTCCAGTACAGCAAGTTGTAAAAGATTTATTAGAATCTGACGGTAAGATAATTGGCTATATTACTGGGTATAGTATTTTCAATCAGTTGGGATTAACAACGCAAATAAGTAATAAAATTCAAATAGGTCGTAAGGAGACCCGACCGAGTATAAAGAGGGGCTTTTACTCAATTAGTTTTATAAAGCAAAAGAATACAATTACTAAAGAGAACATTTATTTACTTCAATTGTTAGACTCAATTCGATTGATTAAAAAGATTCCTGACTCAACTTCAGAATCTATTATATCAAGACTCTTATTTTTATTAAGTGAATTGCACATTAAAGAAATTGAACCTATTATTAAATTGTCTCTGAAATATCCTCCTTCTACAAGAGCATTATTAGGTGCCTTATTATCTGAAAAATATCATTTTCATGTAACGGGGAAGTTAAAAAGATCTCTAAATCCAATCACTACTTATCGGCAAGATGATGCTAATAAAGTTTTAGAATTTACTGAATATTGGAATATTATATGAAGTTACATCTGAATAAATCACTATTTGAAGAGGCGATAAGGAAAACTGCTGAGTTATATAGAATTTCAGAAGTTTATATAGAAAAAGATTATTGGGTGACGTTTGCTTTATATATCCTTTTCAATAGTGAGTTCAAAGATGAAATTGTATTCAAAGGTGGGACTTCATTATCAAAATGCTATGGAATAATAAAGCGGTTTTCTGAAGATATTGATTTGATTGTATTAGATAGAAGTAAGTCAAGTAATGAAATCAAAAGAAAGATTAAAGCAGTCACTAATAAAGTATCTGAGCAACTTGACGAAGAAGAAATAATAGGATTGACTAACAAAAAAGGAAGAGTTAGAAAAATTGTATATAACTATCCAAAATCAATTGAAGGTAAATTAGGTCAAGCACGAAATAAGATTGTCTTAGAAGTCTCTGCTTTTAGTAAAAGTGAGCCATTTCAAGAAATGAATATTAGTCCTTTTGTTTTTACGATGCTTCAAAATGAGAACTTTGATGATTTAATTGACGAATATAATCTTTTACCTTTTAAAGTAAAAGTACTCGGTCTAGAGAGAACTTTGTGTGAGAAAATAATGAGTTTAGTTAGATTCTCTTATGGTGAAAACCCCATAGAGAACCTAAAAAAGAAAGTTAGACATTTGTATGATATTCATTTATTATTGGAATTTAATGGAATTAATAAATTCTTTTTTTCGGAAGAATTTGATAAAATGCTATTAAGTGTTAAAGATGATGATAAAATTAATCAACTTAATGAACAATGGTTGAAATTTCATCCTAGAGAAGCCATTATATTTTCAAATTCAGAATATATTTGGGAACAGATAAGAAAAGATTACTCTAATGATTTTAAAGACTTCGTTTATGGTGAGTTACCACATGAAAATTTGATATATTCGACAATCCAAAAAATAAGTGAAAGACTCAGAAATATAAATTGGGACTAAAGTACATAGTGTTAGAGTTTCAAATCATCTGTCGGTTTGGAATGACACGACACAACATAAAAAAGCCATTCAGTTCTTAATCGAATGGCTTGTAAAATTCTAGCTTGTCTTTATAAGATCAATATAACAATGGTGCGATTACCAATGCTACTACTGACATCAACTTGATTAGGATGTTGATTGATGGTCCAGAAGTATCTTTGAATGGATCACCAACTGTGTCACCAGTTACAGCCGCTTTGTGAGCTTCCGAACCTTTGACTAGTTTAACTCCATCTACTTCGTAACCTTCTTCTATCATCTTCTTAGCATTATCCCATGCACCACCTGCGTTCGATTGGAATATAGCCATCAATACACCAGATACGGTTACACCAGCTAATAGACCACCAAGTGTAGTTGCTCCGAAAGCAAACCCAACTACAACAGGAGCTAATACTGCTAATAGACCTGGTAGAACCATTTCCTTGATTGATGCTTTAGTAGAGATTTCAACACATTTAGCATACTCTGCAGCGCCTTCAGCTTTGTCATAAGTTGCTTTTTCTTGCTCTGACCATTTGCTTTGGTCATGACCTTTAGTACGCATAATTTCTAATGCATTTTTCAATGCAGGAATGTCTCTGAATTGTCTTCTTACTTCTTGAATCATTGCCATTGCAGCACGTCCAACAGCATTCATAGCCATAGCCGAGAATACAAATGGAAGCATAGCACCTACGAATAGACCAGCCATTACAGTAGGAGTCATTATGTCTATACTTGTTAGTAGTGAATCTGGATGCGAGATATTGTATGAAGTCGTGAATGCCGCAAATAGTGCCAATGCTGTCAATGCAGCAGAAGCGATTGCAAATCCTTTACCGATAGCAGCAGTAGTATTACCAACTGCGTCTAGTTTGTCAGTTCTTTCTCTAACCTCTTTCGGTAGTTGAGCCATTTCAGCAATACCACCAGCATTATCAGAGATAGGGCCGTAAGCATCAACTGCTAACTGAATACCAGTTGTAGATAACATACCTACTGCAGCTATTGCAATACCGTATAAACCAGCGAATTCGAATGATAATAGAATAGCTGCTGCGATTAATAAAATCGGTATAGCTGTTGACATCATACCAACACCCAAACCAGCGATTATATTCGTAGCAGAACCTGTCATTGATTGTTTTACTATGCTGATTACTGGTTTAGTACCAGTACCAGTGTAATATTCAGTTACTTTACCTACACCTAAACCAGACAATAGACCAACTATTGTTGCCCAGAATACACCCATAGAAGTAAACACGAAATCGTTACCCGGTATAGACCATGATTGTGGTAAAAGGTTAGTGATTAGGAAATAAGATACAACTAACATACCTCCTGCAGCACCAAATTCACCAATGTTAAGAGCCGTTTGTGGATTACCACCTTCTTTTACTTTTACGAAGAATGTACCTAAGATAGATACAATAATACCAGCTGCAGCTAAGAACAACGGTAGTAATACCGCACTCAATGAGCCAAATGCTAGTCCTTCAAATTCAGAGAGTCCGAAGAATGCAGCTCCCAATACCATCGTTCCGATGATAGAACCTACATAAGATTCGAAAAGGTCAGCTCCCATACCTGCTACGTCACCAACGTTGTCTCCAACGTTATCAGCGATAGTTGCTGGGTTCAAGGGATGATCTTCAGGAATGCCAGCTTCTACTTTACCTACAAGGTCAGCCCCAACGTCAGCGGCTTTAGTATAGATACCACCACCAACACGCGCAAATAGTGCGATAGATGATGCACCAAATGAGAATCCAGTTACAATTGATATAACCATATTCACATCGCCAACTTGCTCAACACCATGTATAGAACTGAATAGTATGAATAAACCACCAAGTCCTAATACACCCAAACCAACAACACCCATACCCATAACAGAACCACCAGTAAAGGCAACAGCCAATGCTTTGTTAAGTCCAGAAATAGCAGCGTTAGTAGTTCTTACGTTAGCAGCAGTAGCCACTCTCATGCCGATAAAACCGGCAAGTGCAGAACATAAAGCTCCAACTATGAAAGATACTGCAACCATCGGAGATGAGTTTGCAGATGTACTTCCTTGCCATGCTAATAGTATAGCTACAACAATTACAAATACGCTAAGTACTTTGTACTCAGCTTTTAGGAATGCCATAGCACCCTCTTGGATAAACTTAGCGATATTTTGCATTTTCTCGCTACCTGGGTCTTGTTTGTTTACCCAAGCTGATTTGACAAATGTAAATAGCAATGCTATCACACCAGCCAAGGGAATCAGATATATTAATGAGTTCATAGTGTAAATATGTTATTTAATTGAACAATAGATTATTTATTTGCAATTTTAATAGCTGAAAAATTAAGCATTTTTAATGATTGATAAAAATATGTGAGTAATTTATAGAAATAAAAAAGTCCAATATTCTTTCAAATATTGGACTTAATTCAAGATTTTATTAATCAGCGTCTTCGGCATACTTCGTCGCTTCATCGATGGTATCGCAGAAAACGAATTGGTTTCCAATCTGAGAAATGTTCATAATAGTACGAACCATTTCTTGCACTCCTACCAATATAACAGGTATTTCATGTTCGTGTAATTGGCGATAGGCAAGTAATATTCCCCCTAATCCTGAAGAGTCAATTGTCTCTACTGTGGATAGGTCTAATATCAACGCGTGTATATCGGGCTGACATATAATTAATAACTCTGCTTTAAAATCTGCAGAAATTCTACTATTCAAAGTATCGTTTTTTAAAGTGAATATCACTATATTGTCATTATGTTCGATTGTATATTTCATTACTTTCCTTTTTGAATGTCAACTAAGTACAATTTAAAAAAAATATTGATAATAAGAATATCTTCTATAGGAGATGTCGTCTTATCTACACATTTACCTCGGCTTATTAAAAATAAGTTTCCGGGCGTAATCTTGCATCTCCTTACTAACAAGGGGATTGCACCATTATTGACAAAACTAGTGACAATTGACAAAGTTATTAGCATTGACTCAGAAAACAGAGATTCTGTAGCAAAAGAGATAATAGAATCAGATTATGATGTGATTCTTGATTTGCAGAAAAATAGCATTAGTGCCAAATTAACTGCTGACTACAAAGGTGATTTGAGAGTAATCAACAAGTTTCGTAAGCAAAAACTAGAAATGGTTTATCTCAAAAAATTCCCCAAAGAAACAGTACATGTAGGGGAGAGGTACTTAGACACTTGTCGTGATTTGATAGAAGATGATGGATTAGGGTTAGATTTAGGTTTTGAAGTTTATACGAATAACAACAAGATTATTGGTATAGCTCCAGAGGCATTTCACAAAACGAAGCGATGGCTACAAGATAGATATGATGAACTGATTAATCGTTTAATAAACGATGGATATGAAATTCGGATATTCGGTAGTGATAGCTCGTCTCTAAAAAATACTAATATTAAAGCAGAAAACTATTGTGGTAGATTATCCTTAGTCGAAACAGCAGAGAAAATATCAGAATGCGACTATTTTATTTGTAATGATACTGGGCTTATGCATATTGCTTCTGCTTGCCAAATCCCTATACTAGTTATCTTCGGATCAAGTGTAAAAGAGCTTGGGTTTACTCCTTTCAGAGTGAAACACGAAATAATTGAACATGATATATGGTGCAGACCATGCTCGCACATTGGTCGTGCATTCTGTCCACTCGGTCATTTCAAATGTATGAATGAAATAAGTGTAGATGAGGTATATAGTAATTTTAAGAATAAATTGCTTTAGTTTAAGTTAATCATACACACATATTTGGTTACAGAATATACTAAACCCCATAAATAATCTAAGTGATTCGTAAGTTGAATCCTCATAATAACAAACAAATAATATTATATGAATTTCAAAATATTAGTCCTTTTCTTAACTGTTACCTTAGTTGGTTGCCAATCAAACCTCAAGTTAGAAGATAGTGTAGAAGAACTTACCAGAAAAGTAGAAGAATTAGAAATAGCTAATAAGGATAAATACAAACCCGGTTTAGGGACACTTATGAATGCTATCCAAATTCATCACCTAAAGCTTTGGAAATCTGGTATGATGGAAAATTGGGAGCTCGCAAACTTTGAACTACATGAGCTTGAAGAAAGATTCGAGGACGTAGAAAGGTATCACACTAACAGTGCTAACATCAAATCAGTGAAGATGATTTACCCACAACTAGAGGATTTGGAAGAGGTAGTTAAAGAGAAAAACAAAATCGCTTTCATTAAGGAATATGAGCTCTTGACAGCTACTTGTAATTCTTGCCACCAAATCAACGATCATCCATTTATCAAAATAGCAGTACCTATTGAGAATGATGAGAATCAGGTTTTTACACCATGATTTAATAGAAATATTAAAATTTACTTATATTGTCAAATCTAACAGGAATGATTTACAAAATATTACAAAAATGAAAATAACATTCATAATACTGCTTTTTGTTGCCTTTAACTCAACGGATCTTGTATCTAATGAATTATACGAAGGTAAGATAGTACTTAAGAATAGTATTATCATAAATGCTGAAAGAATATTTATAGCAAAAGATTCAGTCTATTATAGTGACGTAGAAACAAACAATAAGTATAGTATAAGTAGTGATGAGCTGAACAAACTTGAAGTTAACGATGGGACTTATAAAGTTCTTGGGTTACTTACTGGTGGATTAGTTGGGTTCACATCATATTATATAATTGTTCCAAGTGATAAATTCGATACTAAGGAATCAATATATTCTGCGGTTGTAGGTTTAGTTTTGGGTGGTATAATTGGGGAGTTTACTAGTAAAACTTCTGAAATATACTTCGGTAAAAATCTATCCATGAATATTGAAACTCAAACAAGAACATTGCCTTTTACAAGCAGATCGACTTACCAGACTCTAATCTTCACAATCAATTTATAGTTGGATATATGAAAATTACACTTATAATCATCCTTTCTGTAATTCTAACCACTTTAGCTTCTGCCGATACTTATAATGGTAAAATTGTTTTCAAGGCAGATGTAGTTTTAGACGCAAATGATATAGAAATTCTAAATGATAATCTTATCTATAAAAGTAGCTGGAAAAGTGATATGGACACCGTAAAGCTTGAGCAAGTTGATTATCTGATTGTTTATAATAGGTCTTATATAATAGAAGGATTTGCTTTGGGCTTAGGATTAGGGGGTGCTATTTATTTTGCCGTAGGTGAAAAGGAAGATGTTATTAGCTATTTGTTAGTGCCTACTTTTGTTCTTACTCTTGCTGGAGCAGCATTAATCGATTATAAGAAGATAGCTATTTCCGATAGAATTAGTACTTCATTCTTACATGGGGTTAGTCAAATACCATTTTCGAAAGTTAACAATTATCAACTCATCAGTTTCTCGTGGCAACTTTAATCTAAGGAAAACTGGACAAAACCATAGTGTGTTTTTAGCACATCCAATAAATTTTTTCGACAGTATCTAATACTGATGGACCACCTGTACAGCCGCCAACTTCTTCTTCATATATGTCAGTTTCATTATGTTGGATAATCATCATTCCTGACTTGTGTCTTGCCAATATACCGGCTTCTATTGTATCACCGATATTACCTAAGAAACTACTGTCAGGGAGTATAATATATACTGAGTCTTGATTAAAAACAACATTACAATCTATTGTCATAGTGCCAACCCCAAATTCAGCAAATTCAATCTTATAAGCAGATCCATCATCAACGGGCTTACTATCAATAGTTGTAAACCCAATTAATAATATCACTACTATTAATAACCTATTCATTGGGTTTATCCAATTTCACTTTCAAATCTGGCATACCAACCAACTCAAATGTTGCTGATGCGAACGAGACTTTGCCACCACTATTCATTACTGAGTTGTAAATCTCATTGAACAATTTATGTTTGGTAGCACCACGTTTTTTGTAATCCACAACATAACGTAAAGTAAATTCGACCCAATTATCATTAAGCACAAACATTAGATTCGGCTCGATATTCGCATTTTCTATTAGATATTTCCTGACCATTACTTCCCAATTCTCTTTGGCGAATTTGGCATAATCAAGCAGAAACGCATCAGTTGCTTTTTTTACAATTTCATCGACTAATTTCAAGTCTGAGTTGAATGTAATTGGTAATATAATCTCATCCCAAACGAATGGAAAATCAGATGAATAATTCCTAACGGGACCTTTGAAAATAAAACTATTACTAATCTGAACTATACGGCCGTTGTAGTTGTCGCTTTTTACCCATTCACCTATTTCCATAAGCGTAGTTTTAGTAGCACCGATATCAATTACATCACCCTTGATACCGTTGATTTCTATCCTATCACCTGGACTATATGAGTTAGTTGTAAATATGATCACCCAGCCAAAAAGGGATAGAATCACCTCTTGCAAGGCAAAAGCAAGCCCTGCCGTAATCAATCCAAGCGATAGCCCGAATTGCTCCATATTCCCAGTGAATGAGAAAATAGCAATAAGTCCTATAAGTACGTAACTAATAAACCGAACAATTTTCTTTGTTCTATATCTAGCCGAATTGTCCTTTACTCTTTTATTCACATTGCGAATTATTACGCTACTAACAACAAGAATCAGTATCATCCAAAAGACGAAACCGCCAAGCTGTAGAAGCAAATCGCTCGCTTCCATTTGTTTAAATTCGGCTAATACTCTATTTAATTGGTCTAACATTATATGCTCTTGTGGTTATTCTTTGTTGTGCTATTCTTCAGTTATTAGTTCGCAAAGCTCTTCGTAATCTTCAACTGCCTCTTTGAATGCAATATTGAGTTCACTAATGCTCTTACCTTCGTAGGTAACAAGATCTTTTATACCTTGTATCTTGCCATAGTATAGATTGTCTTCTTGAGAAAAATCCACGCTTCCAATATATTTTTTATATTTTATTGTTTCTTTCATAATTGTAATATAACTAATCACATCAACCTATTATCGATTATAAAAGGGGAGGTTGAGATTATTTATTTTATTAAATAATGGTCTATATCCCCTCGACCCAACTAATTTCTATATGTTCACCGCCCCATTTCTCTTCTTTCGGGTGAGTGTAAACATTAGTTTTGAGTAAGTTCTTTATACATTGGGCTACGTCTTCTTCTGTTATCTCATTCTCATCGGAAATTGTTCTGATAATACCATCATCCAAATCTAAAAATACAGAGCAGACGAAGATTTCTTTTTCAAGATACTCTTTGGGAACGTCCATCTTGAATGACTTGTATTCTATATAAGGTTCATCACCAAATTCATATAACTTCGCAGGGGAAGCAAAACCCAATTCTGGTTCTTCGAATATTTTACTCTCTCTACTTGGGACTATAAGCTCATGTATCATAATATTAGCATCAGTTATATCTGAAACTATACCGACTAATGCAGAAATATCATAATTAAGTATATATTCATTTGTGCTGTACAACCTGAAAGGAGTGAATTTATAAGCAGGTTCATTTTCAAAAGTGAAATAATCAGCGAATAGACTATGTGCTGTTTCTACTCCTTCAATATCCCCAGGTAGAACTTTATTTGTAATTTCATAATATGCAGCTTCGAATGTATAGCCGGATAATACCTTAGTTACGACTTCAAAAAGCAAATCATAAGCTGAGGCATATACAATGAACCTGCAAAGCAAAAGGGTAGAGGCGTTCTCATCATCTTTTATAGCATTAGCTACGATATCACTAAGTTCTATATGCTTGTATAACAAGTGGATACTAGGGTTGTAATTCTCCTCTTCTAATTCAGCTAAACAGTTCTCGATAAAGTCGTTAGCATCATCTATATCATCATATTTATCTTTAACAGCTAGGAAAAAATCCAAGTTCTCCCAAAGTACTATAAACCTAAGTCCATACTCGTAGATATGGTTACTAAGCGACTCTATATACTTGACATAGCTCTTGTTTTGTTTCCAAAGATGTGCCTTGTACTCATTTTTTAGATCTATTCTTCTTAATGATTGCAGTTTGTCTAGTTTCTGAAGATTCATATTATTCTATACTTATGGTTTGCGATTATACTAACATAATAAAAAATCCCAATTCTATCTTGGGATTATTTCGAATTATTTTCGGATTCAAGTTTTTCAATATACTTTGTGTTAGATTCAATACCTTCTTTTAAATCTTTTATTGATTCCTGTATACTAACAACTTCTTTAATCCAATAATTTTTAGTTGCTTCAAAGTTAAGTTTATTCGTTTTGCAATCAGCAAAGTAAATTGAATTCTCTTTAAAAAAATCATCCATAATTTCATCTAATACAAATTCTAAAGAATATAACCCACTTCCAGTATATTCTTTGAATAGATATTTATAATTCTCATCACTAAACCATAAATTTGAATACATTGTTTCAAACCCTTTATAAAATAAGTGATAAGTATCAGAAAGACTTCCTCCACAGGTTGTGACACTAATTTTATTAGGTTCAACAATATCTCCATAAACAATAATTGTATCTCCATTTTTTATAGGGAAATCACCATTTAATATTTCTAATTCTCTTCTTTTCCGCTCTAACTCTTTTTCAACTTTCATCAAACTATCTTCTTTTTTCCACAGGGCCGATTCTTTATATCTACGAAAATTATTAAGAACTGAGTCACTTAATATCACGCTATTCTTATCTAGAAAATAAAACAATTCATGTTCGAATAAATATATTGGAGACTCATAGAGCTTGCTAAAGAATTTTACTTTAATAATGTCACTATTACGTTCACGCCATAATATATTAGTCGAAAAACCTGATGCATCACGTGTAGTATCAGGGTATTTAATCCATGACCATCCCATATGTTTGTAATCAACGATTATATCTTCAACACCACTTCTACAAAGACTATCTACAAATAAACTATCTGTATTTTCCCAATTTGGTAATGGAGTGTAAACAGCAAATTCTCTATTAATAGTATCATTACTTTTGTCATAGATGAAACTCTTTACTCTTTGTAATAATTCCTCATTAGATTTCATTCTAAATTTTGCAATACGATTCTGAAATTTCAAATCATCAGCATAATTCTCTTCTCTATCTCCATATACTCTTGTATAGAAATCTTGAATATCTATATATGAAGCAATACTTTTATCTATCAATAGATAAATTGGATAGAATAATGAACCAGATAGTTTACTATAGTAGTCAGAATTGAAATCTATATCGCAAGGGAATTCTAAACTTAGATTCTTCTTTTTGTGTATTAATTCAACTTGAATTATACAGTTAGTGTTTTGTGATAATGGTATAGTGAAAGATGAGTCTTTTTCGAAAAAAGTATCCTGATGTGTGTTTAATAATTGAAATAAAGATTTTCCATAACTTAACTTTCTAGAAAAACCAGTATTATTAATAGATACGATACCGTTTTCATATTCTAGCTCATCCAACTCCTTAATCCCATATCTATTAGTATCTTTAACAATTACATCTGCCCAAAGTATATAGTTAGAGTATAATGTTTGGTCATTGCTGTTGTCTATTTTCTTGACGTGGACTATATAGTCCGTATCTACGGATTCCAAGCTATCGATAAACTGTTGTACTAGGGCTGTATTTTCATTTGGGGAAGTGAATAATGTATCATTATTAATACTAGCATTCGACTCACCATAGGAGAGAAAAAGTAAGATTAGTATGCTATATATTAGTCCTGTTTTCATTTTGATAGCTAATCATAGTATTTATTAAATTAAGTCTTTCAATGCAGAATCAAGGTCAGGGAATTTGAATTTATAACCTTGTTCTAATAATCTTTTTGGAACTACATATCGACCATATAAAACTAGTTCAGGGTCAGTCTTGAATATAAACTTAGAACCAAAACGAATCATAAAATTTGGAGCGATTAGTCCTATTGGCATTTTCATTTTCTTTCTTAGGGTTCTCATAAACTCATTGTTAGAGACAGGGTTTGGAGAACTTGCGATATAGTATCCATTGTAATCTGGATTAATAATCGATTCAAGTATCAAATTGTTCATATCATATTCGTGCAACCAACTTATTCCCTGTGTACCGTCACCAACTTTACCACCTAATCCCATTTTTACAATTTTCTTAAGTGTTGCTAGTGCTCCACCATTTTTGCCAATTACAAAACTTGTTCTTAGTCTTACTTCTCTAATCCCTTCTGGGATATTTTCGAGTAATGCCTTTTCCCATGCTTTACCGACAATTGGAGCTAGGCCATAACCCTCGGCTGAGTCTTCGTCACAAACTATAGATTGTGGGTCACCATATATGTGGGCTGTTGACATTTGAACCCAAACTTTAGGTGGATTTCCAAGTTGGCCAAGCGCTTTAGCAATAACTCTAGTTGATTCAACTCTAGATCGCAAAATAGAATCACAATTCTCAGGTGTTTTTATACAATCTACAGTTCTTCCAGTTAGGTTTACTATAGCTTTTGCACCTTCTAGTGAATTAACCCAATCATCAAGAGTACGAGCATCCCATTTAATAAATTTAAACTTCGATTCTTTAGGCTTATTTCTTGCCATTAGTATTGGTTCATAACCCAGCTCAGATAAGTAGTTTGCTAAACTCAAACCGATAAACCCTGTTCCACCTGCTATAACTATCCTTTCCACTTGATTAACCTTTCACTATTTTCATATAATGCACTTGTAAATCATTGATTTTTATTGCTACAAAATAATGCCCAGTTGGTAATGTAGCTTCTGGAATCCAAGTTGCTTCATATTTCTCAGATGTCAAATATCGTTCTTCTAATTTGGCAACTTGTCTTCCTTCTATATCATAGACAAACAAACCGACGTTAGAGTTACTAAATACACCATATTTTATTGTCACTTTATCAGTGAATGGGTTAGGGCTAGCACTGTATATTATTCCTTTGTTTATGTGTAAGTCGTTGATACCAGTGGTTGTACCTTCTCCATCAACTACTATATCCCATGTTCCTTCTTTTATTCCATCAATTCCATCATTAAGTGGAATTATTCTATGGCTTGCATCATATTGTCCCGTTGTCAGGGAAGCTGCTGCATCTTCTGCTATGCTAGTATCTCCCTCAAAATATAGTTGAGTTGTAATAGTTGGATATCCGGGAGGGGTTATTTTGAAATGTATGTGTGACGGTCTGTACTTGCTACCGTTCAGATATTTACCTGGTAGTATAGTCTCAAACATATAGAAACCTTGCTCATTTGATATTACTTGGCCACGAAGATTGTATCCCACATTGTCATATTGCCCTGCATCATTTGCATGCCATACATCAACTATAGTACCATGTAGTATTTCAGTACAATCTAGATTTGTTACTCTACCTGATATGCGGATTCTTTGACCTGCTTCATTTTCTTTAGCAATTTGTCCATCTTCTTTTATCGGAGGATTGTCTGTGTAGAAGGGACCTTCACCATAGTAATCTAGTGTAGTAATATTACAATCTAAATTTGTAGTTTCCGGTTCTTTTGCAATTGATTGAGTCGTATTTGTCAATGTCCCGAGGGCTATTCCTGCAAGTGTAGTATTCTTTAAAAATTGTCGACGTGAGTTATCTGTCATTTGATTAATTCCCATAGCTAATATTAGTTTAGATTTAAATTAAGAAATATATATGGATTAACAAGAGGAGGGACTGTTGATTCTATCTGAATATTACAAACAAATCATCATTTAATGTTTTGAGATTATCTTGTGTATTTGATGCAGAAAAATATTCGAGCATAGTTTCCTTATTTTTAAGAGTAAGTTTCCAACTCTGATTTTTGATTAATTTATCAAGTTCAATCATTGGTATTTTAAATGAGAATCTGGATTTGAAATAATCTCCATCTTTTTCAGCAAATAGTAACTCATATTGATTAGTTACAAAGGTAGAAGTATTATTGCTAATAGTAACGTTATCTAAAGTCTTAATAAGTTGCTCTGAAGTAATTGTAAAGTTGATAGCAGCAGAATCATTTAATTCGTCTTTGTAGCGGAAAGTAATGTCCATAAACATATCATTACCATCTTTTGATTCGAAAGTCATCGGCTTTACATAGTATTGAGTGCCTCCCTCCCCAACGTAAAAAGTTCTTATTAAATTATTCAAATCACTACCACCACTGAAAATAGAACAGCTACTAAAGGTAAGTGATAGCAATATTACAGTTATTAATTTAATCAATAGATTTTTTTTCATATTTATTCTTTCGTGATTCTTTTAGAAATAGATTGCTGTTCCGAAACAGATAATTTTTTATCAGTATCAGAAACTAGAATAATATAAACTAAATTTTTATCTAATTCTAATAGGTATTTAGTGATATTCTTTTCATTGTGGTTGAAATTCAGATAATAATATTGAGATGAATTATTATCTGATCTACCTGTGAAAATATCTTCACTCTCTATTGAATTCTTTAGTTTATTGAAATCTGTAGCTATAGGTAATCCTATAAAAATTTCATATCCCTCACCAGTAATATACTTGAATAGTGGGGCTTGTAAATCAGCATTATCTAAGTAAGAAAAGTACAAATCGGTGATTTCCTTAGTTAAATCTGTGACCGATTCTTTTTTGTCTAATTGGAAAGAAATATCATTGAATAAATAGATTTTATTTTCATCAGTATCAGACGAGCAAGAAAAAGCGAATATTAATAAAAGCAGGACAAATATTTTTTTCATACATATACCTAAAGTAAAAAAAAAGAGGGCTAAATAAGCCCCCTATAACATAGTATTAAATCCCGATATTACTCGCCTGTAACGATTGTTTCGTAAGAAACAAGTATCCCTAGAAGACTAGATTGTTTGATATCTACAGTAGATATCTTAGTAATACCAGCATTTTTAGCTGCAGTTTGGATACTTGCATCCGCACCAAAGAAAAGGACTTGAAAAAATCCAGAAGCTGTTGCAGTACCAACTTTAGAACCAATTGGGTTGCTAGTTGCAGCTACGGGTAAAGTCAACGAACAGCTAGCCATCATACCGGCAGTAGCTAGAGTAATAATAAGTACTTTAAGTTTGTTCATCTTAGTGAACTCCTAATATTAATTAAAAAAAAATATTGTATTGCAAGTATAATACAATTTTTTTTAAATGCCAAAAAGTGTGGTAAAAAATATTAAGTCAATTATTTAATAAGTTCCAGTTTTTATAACTCGTATTTAATTGGTATGATAATTGATGATATTTTGTAAACTACTAATCCTTTTTAGGGAAGTATGGAACGTTAGCAATTAAGAGAACAAGTAATAAGTTAATCATATTATTTTTTTACTAAATAACTATTTTCGTATATTTACAGCATGTTTCAACGGTAAAAATTATTTAAATAATTTTTCTTTAATTCGCACTTCGGTGCAAATAGGTCAATTTATTATGTCACAAAATTATCTGATAATCGAAGATCACCTTATGCTTTCTAGTCTCATAGAAAAGCAGATAGAGGGTGTTCAAGATGTTGGTACTATATATAGAGTAAAGAATGGGGCAGAGGCATTAAAATGCTTCAAAGAGAATTATATTGATTTTGTACTTCTTGATTTACTACTACCCGATATGGAAGGTATGCATCTTATACCTAAGTTCAAGGAAATAAATGGTAATACAAAGATAATAGTAGTTTCTGCTGAATCAGATATTACTAAAATCAAAAACGTAGCTAAGCTTGGGATTGATGCTTATGTATCTAAAATGAATAATGATCAGCAGATACTAAAAGCTATTAAATCAGTTAAAAATAATAAGCGTTTTATTTCAGATGATATCCTCGAACTACTGATCAATGATGATCCTTCGGACAATACACCGACTACTAACATCCAAAAATTCCTTACAAAACGTGAAGTTGAGATACTCGAATATATAGCACAAGAGATGACAAGTAGACAAATAGCTGATTTACTCCTTATAAGTAGACATACTGTAGAAACACATAAACGCAGAATGATGCAAAAATTGAAGGTGACTAATACTGCTGGACTGATCAAAGCAGCTTATGACAAGCAACTTTTGAAGACCTGACCCCCCTTCAAAACTGAATAATGAATGAACTAGAAAATAACTGTACATTTATTAATAATTAGTAAGAAATTAGATTTATTAAAGAATTTAATTCTTATTTTGAGTTATAAATATCAACACTTGCTAATCCATCCTTATAAATATAATAACTTACAGAAAATGAAAATTGATTAATAAATATATTTTGTTTATATCAATTCTAAGTATTTTTGTACCAAAAAATAACTACAATAAACACCAATATTGCCTAGCTAGTACTGAAAATATGGTATTTATTAAAAATACCTATTTTATGTGATTGTGCGGATATATACTATCGATTATTTTTGAATTGTGTGTTATAATTTATTTTTATTCAATAATTCAGGAATATAGCTATGAAACGGCAAGTGTACTTTTTTCTAATTTCATTCTTGTTAGTGGCAGGGGTTGGAATTGCAGAGGCGGCAACGTCCAAAACGATTTATCTAAATAATAGTAGTGGGAATCCCATCACCACTGGAGCGTCGCTAAAATACTACGATGGTGGTTGGCATACAGCGACTGACCTCGGTAACGGTTCTTTTACAGCAAGTGTAAACGGAACTAACATAATGTACACAATGACTTATAAACTTAGGTCACAAACCATAACTACGTCTGATCCTACAGTAACTTTTGCAACGGTATCAACTACTGCATTAGTAAAAGACAGTGATGGTAATACATTGCCAGGGGGAACTTTCAGTTATTATGGTTCTGGTTGGTCATCAACATTTAATTCGGGTGATTTATTAGAATTATTACCCGGGAATTATTCAGTTTCTATGAGATATAATAATTCAGGTGAACAAAAGAATGGACAAACTGTAAGTGGTACTTCAACAGAAATAGTATTCACAACTACTACAGTAACACCAAGACTAATGAATTGTACTAATACCGAAGATGTGCCAAATTCTACATTTACTTATTATGGTAACCAAGGTTGGAAAGCTAATCAAGCAACAAATACTTCGATAGAAATATTACCGGGTAATTTTTCTTTTAGTATGAGTGTAAATGGAACTTCTAAGCAAACAAACGGCATTGCAGTTAGTGGCGCTTCTCAAGACATAATATTTCAAGCTACATTGATGAATTATGTTTACGGCGGTAACATTACTTATTATAGTAATGGTTGGAGAACTTTAACTCAAGGTATGTATTTGCTTCCAGGTTCATATTATTTCAAATTTGGGAATATCCAGTTTACTAGTTTTGCAATTTCTGGTTGTACTATGGACGGTAACGTAAATATCTTCAAAACAGTAAAGCACGATGGTACACCATTACCAAATATTCCAATTGCTAGAAATCATTACTATAGTAGCTATACTCCAGTAGGAATTACAGATGCAAATGGTATATTATTCACAAGTGATCAACCAACTGGTAATAATAATGGTATTTGGAAATACAAAGCGACTAAAGATAATTCAATCCAAACTATAATCAGCGGACCCAATAACATTAAGTTCCAAACTTCTGAGTTTGTTACACACGTAATGCATACTGATGGAAGTCCTTTTGAAGGTATCAAAACAGAATATAACCACTATTATAGCAGTTATATGGGTATGTCACCAAGTACAACAGACGCAAGTGGTAACGCTTCAATAGAGCTTTTCCCGGGTGATTACAAATTCAAAGCGACTAAAGATAATTCAACTCAAGTCAAAAACTTGTATATCGCAAATCCTGGTACATCTGCAACTGTTGATTTTCAAACATCAACTTTCGTTACTCATGTTATGGATCACGATGGTAATCCATTTCAAGGCATCAAAACAGAATATAACCACTATTATAGCAGTTATATGGGTTTATCACCAAGTACAACAGACGTT
>JBAYUQ010000022.1:0-49406 GCA_041675005.1 Kapaibacterium sp. (SeqCode) | reverse complement strand
GTGACGCCAGTCCGTCACGTATTCGTGCTCGACGATATCGACCGAGGCAAGCAGGGCATCCATCGCTGGGCGTAATGCAGCCCGCAGCCGCTCGATCTCTGTATTCCCTGCGAGATGCTCGGCCTTCCAGTATTCCGCCCGCCGATCAGCATCAGTAAGCCGGTCGAGCAGGGCGCGGATGGCGGTGGGATTGCAGGCGGCGATGAAGTCGGCGTTGTGCCGCCCTTGGTCCCTGAAGCTATTCACAGCAACCTGGGCGATGAGCAGTTGGCTCGATCCGACCCCACTGTCGAGGATTCTTGAGCCCCATTCTTCGTGGTGCCACGGCCCCGGCGTTGGCCCAGCTTCCAGTGCCGCACGGATGCGGCTGATGGGGTCATCGGTCATTTCTCACCTCGCTTTGCGAGTAGGGCGCGGGCGCGCTCGATTGCCCTACGGGTCTGGCCCGCGCACAGCGCAGGTTCTGACCCGACCTCCCATACGAGCGCATCAAGCACAAGCCGCAGCACCTCCAGCGCCTCGTCGTCCTGCTGCTCTGGCGGGGTCGGTGCTGCGTCGATGGTCTTCTCGCGCTCCAGTTCGATCATCTTGGCCTCGAAGCGCCGCCACGACTTTTCGACCGACACGTTCGTTGATGCGATCTGCGCACGGTGCATCCATGCACCGAGAGCAATCTGCCGTGCTCCCAGGTATTCGTCGTAGCCGGAGTCATGGATGGTCGGGATGTGCTGACCGTGTTCCAAGTCGCCCAACCACAAATCGTCGAACCACTCCGAGAAGGCGATCTGCTCGTCTTTGGCGTTCATTCGTTCACCTCCTTCATCGCATCTGCGATGTCATTCCTGCGTTCCTGCATCAGGGCTTTGATGAGCCGGTCATCCGCCGCCCTGTACCTGCGCTCTGCGTGGATTACTGCCCCCATCGCCCCGGCGAAAAACGCGAACCCGGCAAACGCCGGAAGCCACTCGAATAGGCTCATGCGTTGCACTCCTTCACTCGGTGCAGAATTCTGGCTTCGAGGGCGCGGCAAGCAAGGTCGAACCAGTTTGTCGTCTCAGCCTCCGGGCAAGTCCGCGCTGCCGCTCGAATCGCCCGAAACTCCGCTTTCGTCATCGGCTCTGGCAGTCGGAGTGTGGGCGGGTGGAGATAGAGCGCCTTGGCTTCCAGCGCCGCCTCGATGCGGCTGATGTAGTCATCCATTGTTGGGCGTCTCACAATCGCACCCGTCCTCTGCGCAGCCGTATTGCTTGTCGTGTGCATCGATGCTGTGCCCGCACAGGCGGCACAGGTTCGGCGTTGTCTTGATCCCGTGCGCCCGCTCAACGGCACGCGCTACCCATCTGCCGTAGTCTGGCAGCGTCCATGCCCCCTGCTGCCATATCGGCAGCAACGCGGTAATGTCGGCATCGGTCAGCGGCGTTTGCGCTCGATACAGTTCGACCGCCCCAGGTCTTCCGCGCCCCATTTCGTCCGTGCGCCAAAGGCAACCGCCCCACAAGTAGGCGGCAGGCTCCCTTGCGGCATCATTCGCCGACGACAGAACAGCCCGCGCCTTGTCGCAGATCGCAGGCCATTGGCCTGCTTCATTCATGCGTGTCAGCATGCGCTGCATCGTTTCCCGCCAGTCTGTCCCGGCAACTGGGGTCAATTCGGCTATTCGGTCTTTCGCGGCGCTCAACTGGGCTAGTAGCGAGGTGACAACCCCCTTGCATTCCATGAGGTCGTCGTACTCTTCGCCGGTCAGTGTCACCACGTCAAGCTTCGCGACATTGTCTTTCTCCTCAGGCATCACGCCAGCGGCCAGCAGAAGCGCTTCGCATTCTGCGAACTGGTCTTCGTCCAGCAGTCCAGCAAGCCGTGCGCCAAGTTTCCGCAGCATCTCAACTCTTCTCGCTTCTGCGTTCGCCTCCTTCAATCGGCGGATCACTTCAGCTTCGACAGCACGGCAGGCGAGGTCAGGCCAGTTTGTCGTTTCTGCTTCCGGCGATGCGCGCGCCTTCATTCGGATAGTCAGGAGTTCAGCCTTTGTCATCGGCTCCGGCAGCCGGAGCGTGGCGGCCGGTGGCGTCGGGGCCGCGGCGAGCATGGCGGCGTATCCGGCTTCAATCGGTTGCCATGTTGCCGGGTAGCTCCCGCTCAAAAGATGCCGCTTGGTCAACTCCTCCGCAGCAACAGAATACGCAGCGGTCATCACTGGCGTCGGCTCCACCGGCACCAACTTCCAGCCTTCGGGGATGTTCATTTGTTCACCTCCTTCACTCGGCGTAAGACCTCGGGTGCTACCGCGTGGCGGATCGCGTCCAAAGTGGCCGTTTCGTTTAGTCCCTGTTCCAATACTCGCGGATCCACTCAACCTCCATCATCGGCTCCGGCAGGCGGGCGTAGAGCGGGATCACGTCGGCGTCGTTCCTGTACTTCGCCTCGACCTGTTCGTAGTACATGGTTCCGTCAGCGAGCTTGTCGAACTGGAAGTACGCCACCGCATGTTCGATTTCGGGCTCGGAACGAACACGTTCCGCAGATGTGGCCTCGGCGGCGACAGGTGGGGTCGGTGCGGCGTCGAGCATCGCTTTGTACAGGTCACGGTAATTGCGGGGCTGCTGCATTTCTGCCCGGAACATCATGTCGTCGGTCGGCTCCACCGGTACCAGTTTCCAGCCTTCGTGGTTGTTCATTTGTTCGTCTCCTTCACCCTTCGCAGCACCTCGGCCTCGATGGTGCCGACAACCTCGGCAAGCTCATTCAGCGACAGCCCGAGCTTTCGGCCGTTCAGCCGCATCAGATCATCTGACGCATATATCTCCTCGCCCGTCATCGGCTCAGGCAGTCGGACCGCAGGCATGGCGAGCGGGTAGAGTTTTTCCGCGATGTAGCCTTGATCGCGCTTGCATGAGATGTAGTAGCCGTCGTCAGACAAAGACCACGGGGAACCAAACATTGGCTTGTAGCGCCACGCCACTGGTCCCGCATCCATCGCATCGGCACAGGCGCGGAGGTAGTCTGCAGCCGCAGTCAGCGATCCGCGATGCGACGGCGGCACAAGCGGGATGGCGGACAGCAGCATGTCGGCATGCTCGCGCAGTTCGTCAGCGGTCATTTCATCTCCTTCGGTGCGGGCATAGCCCTTGCGATCTCGGCGCACTCCTCGACGAAGATTTCCGCGTTTCTGCGCGCCTCGGCCTTGGTGGCGAAGCGTCTGCCGTATCGACTGGTGCCGACCATGCAGCCGTACACGGTGCCGATCCACCCGCGATGCAGCTTGCCGTCGATCACTATGTCGCCCTCGGTCACGCCGATGTCGTCTGGCAACGCCATCGCGTAGGCGCGGAGCTTCTGCCGCATCTGATTCTGATTCACTCCGTCTCCCTCTCGCGCTCAACGCGCTGTTCACAAGGCCGCTTCACAGGCGGCACCATCCAGGTAGTCAGCCAGTCGGCAGCCGCACGATCGATCCGCCGGGCGCAGGACTTGCACTCGGCGGCAGCAGTGCCGAGGCAGCGGGCGAGGTCGGTCATGCTGCGGCCTGCTCGGGCTCGGTTGCGGCTTCGATCGCATCGACAACCGATTCCTGCGCCTCGCGGCCAAGCCCAGTGAAGCCGGCGGACGCGCGCACCATGCGCAGCGCATCGAACATCTGCTCCGAGGCGGCTTGCAGCCGACCCATGCGCTCGGCTTCGCGCTGGCGCGCTGCGCGTTCCGCAGCCTCCCTGGCCTCGCGCTCGGCCCGCTCCTTCGCCTCGCGCGCTTCCCGCTCGGCGCGCTCGGCGGACTCCTGGGCGTCCCTGGCCGCGGCTTCCTGTTCTGCCCGCTCGCGCTGGGCACGATCGAACGCTTCGCGCTCCGCAGCCAGGCGCGCAGCCTCGGCGTCGATCTCGGCCTGGCGGGCCGCGCGCTCCTCGTCTTCCCGGCGGCGGCGCTCGGCGGCGGCGGCCTCCTCGGCTTCGCGGGCGGCGCGAATCTCAGCCTCCTGCCGGGCGCGCTCCTCTCGTTGCCGCGCTTCCTCGGTGGCGCGTGCTTCGGCCGCGGCCTTCTCCTGCGCTTCACGTTCGCGGCGCAGCGCCTCACGCTCCTCGCGCAGCCGGCGGGCCTCCTCTTCCTGAGCGGTCACACGGGCATGTAGATCGCGCAGCGAGTCCAGCGCCGCGTCCTTGGCTGCCTGGGCGCGCTCGCGGAACTCCTCGAAGTCGTCCCCGATGTGCTTGGCCTCCAGTGCCTCGATTTCGGCCGCGATCACAACCGAAGACCGGCCGGCAACCTTGGAGACCGTGGCCTTGATCTCCTCCAGGCGGGCGATGATCGCTTCGACACGCTCGCGCTCGGCCGCTTCGCGGGCCTGCTTCTCCTGCTCGCGGCGGGCCTCATCGGCCTTGATCTGTTCGTCGATGGGCGTTTCGAGCGACAGGATTTCGTCGGTGATGCGCCGGGCCTCGGTGTCAATGCGCTTGGCGTACTCCAGCGCCGGAGCCTTCAGCTCCTTCCGCTTACGCTCCAGTGACGTGCGCAGCGTCACAAGCTCCAGACGCGCGGCGCGCGCGGCCTTGTTGCCGGCGGTGGATGCGAGGTCGAATGCGGTGTCGGCGTACTTCGTGCGCAGCTCGGCGAGCGCGGATTCGGTGGGGCTATATTCGGCGATGGCCGCCGTGGCTTCGGTTGCGGTGGGCATGTGGGCTCCGGGTTATTTGATGTCGATGCGGTAGCTCTGCGAGAGCGCGCAGCCGGGAACGTCCTCTCCGGCTTTCAGCGCCTCTGCGATGCGCTTCTTGTCCGGCTCAGGCGGCGGCGGCTCCGGGGTGCGCATGTAGTCCTGCGGCACCTGCGCGGAGTCGAACACGTCCACGGCCGGCGGGTTGGCGCGCACGCTGAGGACGAAATGCGGGGACTCGATCTTCTGGATGCTGGCCATGCGCATGCAGTCCAGCAGGTACTGGCGCAGCCGCTTCGACCTTGCCTCGATGGCTTTGCGCCGCGCTGCCATCTGCTGCTCCGCTGCCTTGATGGCATCGGCGCTGGCTTCCAGGTTGCGCACCACGGCGGCAACACTCGTGCCCTTCGCCACCAGCGCGCCGGCCTCGCCTTCGAGCGTGTCGGCGATGGTCTGGTCGTCCAGGTCCAGGTCGGCCAGCTTCGCGGCCAGGTCGCGGTATTCGGCCGCGATCAAAAAGAGTTGTGTCATTTCCACGCCTCAAATCTAACTATTCTGCTGATGTCAGACTGTCGAACCCCGTATCGGGCCGCAATGGAAACCTGCGTCTCCCCTCTCTCATGTGCGGATCGAATTTCGTCTATTTGCGTGCGATTGAACTTTGCGTTGCCGTTCCTCTCCCCGGACAGCAACCCCCGATACATACGCATGGGGTTTCTATCTCCGCTCGGCGGGCCGCCTCTGCTCCTCCCTTTTTTCACCATATCCTGCGCGTTGTCGCGCAGCGTGCCGAGGAATAGGTGTCGAACGGAAACGCACGCCGGCGTATCGCACCGATGCAAGACATGCAAACCGTCTGGTATCGCGCCGTTCTCAATCTGCCATGCGACGCGATGCGCGTATTGCTGCCGGCCTTCGTAGAAAAAGACGCCATATCCGAACGGCACGGATGCGGCAGTCCAGATCAGGCATCCTGAAAAAGGAACTGGCTCGCACTTCTCTCCGAATCTGTCAACTTCGCTAATCCCACTCCACCGGTTGCGCTTTGTCCTTATGGGGCTATGCACGTCTCTACTCCTAGTTCCTCGGTCGCGTACTGTTGGACGCGCTCGATGTAGGTAGTGAACTCGGCCACGGAGAGCGTCGTCGTGCTGATCGGCACGCTCATGCCCCCTGGCGTCTCCTCGAATCCGATGAACTGTCCGGCGAAGTGGGCGTGCCACGCATCCCGCGAGAACCGCCGGCCATCCACCCATGCCGTTTCCGCAATCTCGGCGAGCAGCGCCCAATACAGGCGGTTCTGCTCTCCGGATCGCTTCGCCTTGTGCTCCGAGACGGTTACGGCCAGCGGCTTGCCCTGGATGGCCAGCGCATGCCAGTTGACGCGCAGGAAGGCCCACAGGCGCTTTGCCACCGTCTCGTCACGCAGCACGAATGTCTGGTGCATGGCCATCGCTCAGAACGGGATATCGTCGTCTTCGAAACCGGCGTCGGCATGCTGCGCGGCCGGCGCTTGACGGGTCGCGGTGCCGCGGTTCTTGAGCGGCTTGTCGCGCAGGGTGGCAACCATCTTGGCCAGCACCTCGGGCTGCGTCTTTCGCGACAGGATCTCGGATGCAGTCAGTTCGGAGTCGGCGTCGAAGACGCTGTAGAGGTTCATCTTCGACCCGACATCGCCGTTCTGCTTCTCGTATTCCTCGCGCTGCAGCAGCAGGCCGATCCGCTTGCCGGTCAACTCCGGGAAGATCGTCGCGGCGGCTTTCACGCGCGAGCGGCTATCGGAGTCCCACCGTTCAACCTGGCCGGGCGTCGGGCTGATCGTCTTTGCGCGCAGCACCGTCATCATCGCGTTGAGCACCTTGAGCGACGGAAGTTCGTCGCCGGCCCTGTTGTACGTCCACAGCGTCAGGAAGTCGGCCGTAGCTCCATCGTCTGCGCGGAACGAGAACTCCACGCCCTCTGTCCCTTGCTTTGAGGTGACTGCCTCTGCGCGGGTTAGGGTGCCGACGTACTTCCCGGTCTCGTCGATCCGGCTCATGGTGTTGTCGGCCGCTGCGGCAGACTTCGTGTTCAGGTCGTAGCTTCGTGCCATGTTCATTTCTCCGTGGTCGTGAGGTCGTAGTAATCGCAGATCGCGGCATCAAGTGCCGCGAGGTCGTTGGGGATCATGTCGGCGTCGAACAGGCCGATAGGGGTCTTGGTGGTGTCCTGGCCGCTGTTGCGGGTGGCGAACAGGTACTCGCCATCACGAACCACGGTCCGCAGCACGATCGAGAAAAGCCCCTCGACGGTGATCTTCTCGTCGAGCATCTTCCCGATCGTCTTGGCCTTGGTGCGCCCGAATTCGTCGGTAGTCGAGTGCGCCAGGATGTAAACGCGCACCTGGTCTGCAAGCTGGCTGGCCGCGCTCAGGACATCCCAAGCATGCCGGCCGATGTCCGAGAACTTCTCGTAGCCCTTTTCGTCGCTGCGGCGCATGTACTCGTTGGCCAGCAGGTACTGGAAGTCGTCGATGACGATGATCGGACGGCGCGTGCGCTGCATCAGCGTGACGATCTGCGCGGAGCTGTCGGTGCTGAACACGTTGCCGGTCGGGCAGGTCTGCTTGTCGAACCGCTTCCAGTCAGCGGAGCGGAACGGGAGCGGCTTCTTGACCGTCTGCACCAGCAGCGTTTCGGCTGCCGGCAGGTTGCGCATGGAGGTTGACTTCCCCGTTCCCGACTCTCCGATCACCAGCGTTGCGATGCTCATTTCTCAGGCTCCTAAGTTCAGAATTCAGTAGTTCGTCGGACTCGTCTTGCTCTTGCCACTGGCCGATCTCGGCCCACCATTGCGGGTCCATCTCAGCCTCCCTGTAGTCGTTGAATCGTCAATTCCGGTTGTTCGCGTCGCTTGGCACGGGCCTTCCCGTTGCACGGTTGAGAGCAGAACCGCCCTCCACCTTGTGCAACTTGTGATGCGCGAGGAAGAAACTCACGCCCACACACTTCGCAACAGCGAAGCCGTGTCAGAGCGCGCAGTCGGCCAGCGTGAACAATTGACACTTCAAGGGCGCGCTCAACCGGAACGCCGCGCTGCAACCTGTATAAAAGCGTGTTCGCCTTGACGCCGCACTTTTCGGCCCATGCCGACAAGGTCATCGTCAGCCCGTTGTTTGTAATCAAGCGGTTTGCAGACGTGTTGTTCGCTTGTTGCTTTGGCGTGGCCCATCGGCAGTTTCCGGGTTCGTAATGCCCGTTACCGTCGATTCGATCAATCGACATTCCATCCGGCGCTTCACCCATGTCTGCAAAGAAGTTCAGGAAATCTTGCCAGCGTTCACAGACACGAATTCCTTTCTCGAAATACAGTTTGCGAGACTTCCCCAGGGCGGCGTCAGAGCATCGAGCCTTCATTCCTTGCCAAATACGATAGGTCCGCGTGCTTGTAAGCCCGTGCGTGGTCAGATACTCGGACGTAAACCTTGGGGACGCGCACCCGCAGCTTTTATGTCTTCCTGCTCGAAGCCCTGTCCCGGCGACGTTCCTTGTTTCTCCACAGTCGCAAACACACCTCCAGACCGCGGTTCCATCTGGATGATTTGCTTCCCTAGCGACAACAAGCAACTTTCCGAAGCGAACGCCGAGCATGTTTTTCAGTGCCATCAGTCCACCCGCACCGTCTGCGCCCATGACTGCGCGACCGGCTTCCACTCCGGAACGTCAAGCGCCGGCCAGCCCTCGACCACTGCCGCGCGCTGCTGACGCTCTCGTGCCCGGCGGATCGTCTCGGCGACGTTGGTCGCTGCCGCCGAGACGTACGGGAATGCCGGGTTGCACAGGTGCGACGACGGGTAGCTGGAGCGGAGCGGCTTCATCGCGCCGCCTCCACCACAGCCACCAGCGCCCGCTGCCCGTAGTCCAGATCGGCGAGGCGGTCCGCGAACAGCAGCACCAGCGGCACGACGACGAGTGCGACGAACACGGCCAGCACCAGCGCCTCGGACCTGCGCTCGGCCTCGCGGTCCTCGCTGGTGCGCACGCGATCCAGGCGGGCGAGCCGGTCGCGGCGCGCGCGGCGGACGATGCGGTAGGTATGCAGGCCGTTCATTCCGACTCCTCCTCGATCTCGCGGCACCGCTCGGCATGCAGCGCCTCGTACACCGGCTTGATTGCCTGCATCACGCGGCTGCTGCGCTGCCAGGGCTGCGCGTCCATGTACGCGACGATGGCCGTGCGCACAAGGTTCTCCAGCAGATCGACTTGGCACGCCCGGCGCGGCTTGCTGTCGAGCAACCACAGCAGTTCGTCGTACATGTCCTCGGGCGACATGGCGCGGATGCGGCGCTCGGCATCAACTGCGACGCACTCTGGCCGGTAGCGCGACTGCGGGTATTCGGTGGCGTCGTAGTCGCGGGGGCGCGGGGTGCAGTCGGTAAGGGCGAGGTGGCTCATTTGTCGCTCCTATCGGCCTCGGCGGCTTCGCGGGTGTTCTCGCGCAGCACGTCGTTGATGTCCGGAAGGTCCGCCAGAAAAGCCTCGGTTTCGCGTGCCTGCTCCAGTTCGCGGGCGAGGTTGGCCTTGCGGGCTTGTTCGTAACGGTGGCGTTGGGGGATGCTCATTTGTCGCTCCCGATGGCTTTGGCGATGGCGGCGCGGGCGGCGAGGATCGTCGGGTGGGCGATTTCGCTGCCGTCGTCTCGGCGCGTCGTGTAGACCGGCTCGGCCAGCTTGAGCAGTGCCGCCAACATGTCGATCCTGCGGTTCGCCGCATCCAGCGCGCGGTCCGCCGCGCTGTCGGGTGCGCGGTCCATCGGATGGAGGTCTGCGAGGAAGGTCATCGTCGTCTCCCGGCTGCGAAGTGCAGCGCATGGAGAGACTATAGGACACCAATGTTCCGCGCGTCAAATATTTTTTTCGCTTGACGGGGAACCGTTGTGTCCATTAGGATTTTGGCATGGACCTACAGACACTCAGAGCGCGACTGCTCGCCCGGCGCGCGAAATGGCAAGAGATCGCAGACCGAGCCGGGCTGCACCGCAAGACCCTACAGCGGATCGCGGATGGTCGCAACATTCCGAGCATTGTCACTGCCGAGAAGATCGGCAGCGCAATGCGCCGGAAAACCGGAGTTGAGCACGCATGAAATCCGCCGACAAGCTGGCCCGCAGACTGGCTGCGCGGATCGCAGCAAATGTCTCCCGCTGCGGTAGCCTGTCCCTCGCTGGCATCTGCGGATCGGTGGTAGCTTGACCTGGGGCGGCTCTGACAACAAACCGCTGGGCGATGTGCACATCCTCATCCTGCGGCTGATCGAATCCGGCAAGGCGACGACGTTACCCGCCATCCGCGCGGGGCTGAAGCATCGCCAGTCAGGCGAAAACATCCCGAACATGCTTGCCGGATTGAACCGGCGCGGCTTTGTCATTCAGACCGGCGGCGGGCAGTACCTCGTCACCAAAGAGGGCCGCAAGTTCCTGCCGACCGCGCAGGCACCGACATTCGACACCGGGGACTACCAGCCGCCGAGCTACGCGCCTGCGCGGCCCGGCGCGATGGATTACGCGCGGTATCCGTCCGTAGCGGCTGGCGTGCGCCGGCCGTATTGGGGCGAGAAGCTGTGAGCCCGCGCGAGTCGCAGGTGCTTCATGTGCTGGCCGAGCATCAGCAGGGCATGACGCTCCACGAAATCGCGGCGCGCATCGGCTGCACTGGAAAGGTGGTCTCCAGCGTCATCTACAAGCTGCGTGACGCCGGGCGAGTGGTGCAGGTCGGCTACATCCCTTCGACGCACGGCGGGCGCGCATACGGCCTGTGGCGTGTCGCTGACTGGCGCGCGCACTTCAAGGCGCGGCCGGATGTTGCGGCGGCTTGGATCGGCAGGGAGGCGGCATGACTCGTTTCGAGTACGCGCAATTCCGGGCGAAGTCCGATGCGCGGCGCGGAACCGAGCTGCCTCATGCGCGGCTGACTGAGCAGGACGTGATCGCCATCCGCCGCAACGTCCGCGGGCAAACCGCGAAGCAGCTCGCCGAGCATTTCGGGGTCCACTTTCGGACCATCGAGAAAGTGCGCGCCTATGAAACCTGGGCGCATGTAAACGAAAACCCGCCGGGCGAACGGCGGGCCTTCTGACCTTGACGACTAGATAGGAGTCGAAATGGCTGACGAGAGTGTATCCCGATACCTGGATTTCCTCCAGGTCAAGACACAGGGCGGATCAGATACCGGATTTGCGCCTGTATGGCTGCCGGACTTCCTGATGGACTTCCAAGCGGAAATGGTGGATTGGGCCGTAAGGAAGGGCCGCGCTGCCATCTTCGAGGACTGCGGTCTTGGCAAGACCGTGCAGGAACTTGTGTGGGCCGAGAACATCACCCGCAAGACAGGCGGGAACGTCCTGATCCTTACGCCGCTCGCGGTGGCGCACCAGATGATTGCCGAGGCTAAGAAGTTCGGTGTGGACGCGAAGCGTTCCTCGGACGGAACCGCGCACCGGATCACGGTTGCGAACTATGAGCGGCTTCACTACTTCGACCCTGCTGATTTCGTCGGCGTTGCCTGCGACGAATCGTCAATTCTCAAATCTTTCGACGGTCGCAGGAAGCAGGAAATCACGGTGTTCATGCGGAAGGTTCCCTACCGGCTGCTTGCCACGGCGACGGCAGCGCCGAACGATTACATCGAGCTTGGAACGTCCTCCGAGGCGCTTGGTTATCTCGGCCACATGGACATGCTCAATCGCTTCTTCAAGAACGATCTGAACAACAGCGCGACGGGCCGCATGCGTGGCGAGGTCATCAAGTGGCGATTCAAGGGGCATGCCGAGGGGCCGTTCTGGCGATGGGTGTGCTCATGGGCTCGCGCAATCCGCCGCCCGTCCGACATTGGTTTCTCTGATGACCGATTCATCCTTCCGCCGCTGACTGAGCGCGAGCATCTGGTTGAGGCGAGCGAGCTCGCTGACGGGATGCTATTCGCTCTTCCGGCTGTTGGGCTGAAAGAGCAGCGCGACGAGCGCCGAAGGACGGTTCAGGAGCGATGCGAAAAAGTCGCCGGGCTGGTGAACGGGACCGGGCAGCCGGCGCTTGTCTGGTGCCATTTGAACGAGGAAGGCGACACCCTTGAGCGGCTGATTCCTGATGCGGTGCAGGTGAGCGGTAAAGACTCCGACGAAGCCAAGGAGGAGCGAATGATTGCCTTCGCGGAAGGCAAGTCGCGTGTGCTCATCACGAAGCCGAAGATCGGCGCGTGGGGGCTGAACTTCCAGCACTGCAACCACATCACGTTCTTTCCGTCGCACTCGTTCGAGCAGTACTACCAGGGCGTTCGCCGATGCTGGAGGTTCGGGCAAAAGCGCCCGGTCAACGTGGACATCATCACGACGGAAGGTGAGCGCGGAGTCTTGCAGAATCTTCAGCGTAAGGCCGTCCAGGCAGACAAGATGTTCTCCGCTTTGGTGAGGGAGATGAACAACGCGAACGCGATCGGCCGCGCTGCCGGTTTCACCCAAAAGCAAGAGGTTCCGGCATGGCTGTGAAAGACCAACTCGTTACGGACCGTTTCGCCATCTACAACGGCGACTGCATCGAGGTGATGCAAGGGCTGCCAGACGCATCGGTTCATCTGTCTATCTACTCGCCGCCGTTCGGTGGCCTGTACCACTACAGCAGCGATGAGCGCGATCTTTCCAACTGCGACGATTACGACCAGTTCTTCGCGCATTACGCCTTCGTGGTTCGCGAGCTTGCCCGCGTGACGATGCCGGGCCGGGTGACAGCAGTTCATTGCATGGATGTGCCGCGCAGCAACAGCGGCACGGATTCGATGATCGATTTTCCTGGCGACATCATCCGGCTCCATGAACGCGAAGGCTGGAGGTTCACCGGCCGGCGAATGATATGGAAAGAGCCGCTTGCAGTTCGACTTCGCACGATGCAGAAGAACCTTGCACATGCGTCTCTTTGCGAGGACTCGATTGATGCCGGGGTCGCGTCCGGGGATCAGCTTCTGACGTTCCGGAGGGTCGGGAAGAACCCGGTGCCAGTTCAGCATCCTGTTGGGCTTCTGGACTACGCTGGCGAGCGCGAAATGCCTTCCGACATACTGAAATTTCGAGGGTGGAAAGGCAAGCAGACGGAGAACCGTTTCTCGCATTGGATCTGGAGGCAATACGCAGACTGCATGTGGGACGACATTCGGATGCAGCGCGTTCTTCCGTACCGCGAAGCGCGGGACAGCGAGGACGAGAAGCACGTTCACCCGCTGCAGATCGACGTGATCGACCGTTGCGTCGTCCTGTTTAGCAACCCTGGCGAGACGGTCCTGACCCCTTTCATGGGGGTTGGAAGCGAGGTATATTCGCCGGTCATGCTTGGCCGGCGCGGGATCGGAGCAGAACTGAAATCGTCTTACTACCGACAGGCAGTCAAGAACGTCCAGGCTGCTGCCGCCGGGTTCTCGTTCGAGGAGGAAAACCTGTCACTCGACCTTGAAGAAGGGTCAATGGAGTGAGCACACGAATCATGGCGCTTTGCTGGCCTTTGCAGCTCCCTCCGGTTGCAAAGGCCGTATTGATATCGCTCGCACGCGGTACGCGCGGTACAGACTGGTGCGCTGAGTTTCAAGAATGCACACGGCTAGGGTAGCTCCCGAAAAGGCGGATTTCCGGCCCGCTCTGCCGATGTGCTCTGGTTTGCCGGGCTTCTTCCGGAGAAGCGAATGATGAACTACTCCCAGCAGCTGAAGCACCCGAATTGGCAGAGGAAGCGCCTTGAAATCCTCAGTAGGGACGGCTTTACCTGTCAGGTCTGCATGAGCAGCGAAAGCACCCTTCATGTCCATCACCGCAGGTACATCAAAGGCCGGATGGTGTGGGAGTACGAAGGGGCAGACCTTGTGACGCTGTGCGAGCAGTGCCACGAAGAAGCGCACGCCACGAAGGACGCCGTGAGCGCCATGTTCGCGCGGCTCCCGGTGGACGGGCCTTCATGCGACCACAACGCGCTCGGCCTAGTCGCTGGGTGGGTGAATGTGTACGGACGAGTTGATACCTCTGAGATTGAGGCCGCCGAACCGCTCTGCTTCGCCGTCGGCGAGATTGCCGGGTTGATCGAGTGCGCGGCCACCAGTGTTCAACAGCTTGTCCGTCTAAGGAGCCTTCTCGTCGAACGTGAACGTGATGGCGGGGCGACCCAAGACGCTGTGAGCACGATTATCCAAGCACTGGAGGGGCGCTGATGGCTCGCGCGAGGAACATCAAGCCCTCGTTCTTCACGAACGACGATCTAGCCGAGGTTCACCCGCTCGGGCGCTTGCTGTTCATCGCGCTTTGGACGATGGCTGACCGCGAGGGCCGGCTTGAGGATCGCCCGAAGCGGATCAAGGCCGAGGCGCTTCCGTATGACGACTGCGATGCAGAAGAGTTGCTGGCCGAGCTGGAGATGCGCAGGTTCATCGTGCGCTACGAGGTTGCCGGCTCGCGCTTCATCCAGATCATCACCTTCTCGAATCACCAGAACCCGCACGTCAAGGAAGCGCCTAGCACCATCCCGCCTCCGGGCGAATGCGGCGCAGCACCGGACAAGCACAGTGCAAGCACAGTGCAAGCACAGTGCGACGCACAACCTGAACCGGAACGAGCCGGGCGGATTCCTGATTCCGGATTCCCTCTTACTGATTCCCCTTCCCGGATTCCAAGGATAGAGAGCGCGCCGCCAGCGAAGCAGGCCGCCAATCGCTCGCCATCCGGCTCGCGCATCCCCGATGGATTCCCGGCATCCGATGAGATCGCTTGGTGCAGGAGCGAGCGGCCAGACCTGGACGCTGCCGCTCTGCGGGAGAAGTTTCGCGACTACTGGACCGGCGTTCCCGGGCAGAAGGGTCGAAAGGCGGACTGGCCTGCAACGTGGCGGAACTTCGTCCGCAGCGAATTCGTCCGACCGCAAGCCCGGGCATCGCCGCCTCGGCACTCCGCTGCCGCAGAAGCTGGCCTGGCCCTGGCCGGCATGACCCGCAATCGCGCCGAGGTGATCGATGTCTAGCCTGCCGATGTCATGGATCGAAACGCTGTTTGCCCGCTTCGCTGCCGCATGGGGCGCGCAGAAGATCGGCGCGATGTTCCCGGCCGATTCTCACGATGCCGTGAAAGCGATGTGGGCCAACCAGCTCGGGCGCTTCGAGGCTGAAACTCTTCGCCATGCGCTGCAGTCGTGCATTGACTCGGGCCGCGAATGGCCGCCGACGCTGCCGGAATTCGTGGCCGCATGCCAGCGCAGCGCCATCGAGCGCAGGGCGCATGCACCGGCTGTCGCACTGCCGCTGCCGCAAGCCACGCCGGAAGTCGCCGCTAGGGCTATCAGCGAGGCCGCTGCCGCGTTCAAACGGCGCGGGCCTAGTCGGGCATGGGCGGACAAGATTCTCGCGCGCCACGCGGCCGGTGAGCAAGTGTCGATGGCAGCCATCGACATGGCAAACCGCGCGAAGGGCGCACCGAAGGAGGCGGCATGACCGACTGCTTCTCCTGTCGCTACTGCCACTGGCATGACGACCTCGGCCGCATCTGGCGCCACCGCCACAACCGGGACGCGCGCACTCGCTGCGCCGACTACGAGCGCGAGGCCGGCAGCGATGGCTAGGGAGTGCAAGGACTGCGTGCGCTACCGCCCGCCTGACACGCTGATGCCGGATGGCATCAAGCCGGCAGCCGCAGTCTGCACTTCGCCGCGCGTTGTCGGCAATCGGCCGTGGGGCTACGTCGCCGTCTCGATTGCGCGGGCATGGGATTCGCCGTGTGGGCCGGATGGGCTTGGATGGAGGGCCGCATGATGCTCAGTGACGACGCAATCGCACTCGACCTACCGTGGCCCCCGTCCGTGAACCGGATCTGGCGCAACGTCGTCATCAACGGCAGCGCACGAACGCTGCTGTCTGCCGATGGCCGCGCCTACTTCGAGCGCGCTGCGATGGCCGTCCTGGCGCAGCGCAAGGGCCGCAAGATCGCCGGCCGTGCGGCAGTGGAGATCACGCTTCACGCGCCGACCAGGGCGCAACTGGACATCGACAACCGCGCGAAGGCGATCCTCGACGCCTGCACTCAGGGCGGGCTGTGGGCCGATGACAACCAAGTAGATGTGCTGCTGATCCTGCGCTCTGACGTGATCCGAGGCGGGGCGGCGAAGGTGCGGGCTGCGGAGATCATGGAATGAGCCGCACCATCGACCCGAACAGCCTCGTCCAGCGCGTCCTGGTGACTGTTGAAAACGACGGCCCGGGAACGGTCGAGGACATCGCCCTACGCGTCGGCGGAGACCGGAAGCGGGTCTATTGGGCGCTGTCGAATCTGACGAAAGATGGGCTGCTCAAGCGGGTGAAGCAGCATGTGGTCTACGAACCCGCTGATGACTGAGGAGACTGGGATGGAACTGCTGATCGTGTTCTGGCTGCTGATCTCGATTGCCGCATGGGCCTCGTGGACGCTCGTGCGTAGGGAGCGCAGCGAGCGGCCGCGCCGCCGACTGGATGGATTGTGACCGACGACCTGCGCGCGTTGTTGGACCAGCTCGACGAGGACGGCGCAGAACTGGTTGGCTGGATCGCCTGCTGCTGGGTCGAGCGAGCAGGTCAGGCGCAACTGCTCGTGGTCGCGTCCGAGTCGGCCCGCAAGGACGCCCAGGCCAACCTCGCCAGTGCGCAGCTCGCGCTCGCGCAGGCTAACGGGGCGATGGGAGCGGTGCATTGAGCGATCGCATCACCGACCCCGAGCGTTACGGCATGGCGGCCAGCAGCGGCCAGCTCACGCACCGATTCGAGCGCATGACGCCTGCCGACACCGTAGCCGCCGCCGGCATGGCCGGACGTACCGAGCCGCTCGGGCTTGCCTTGTGGCGGGTCAAGTTCGCAGGCGACCGGACCGCCTACCGGCACGCGCAGGCGCTGCTGTGCGCCCGGGTGGCCAACGTCTCGCGCAAGCGCAAGTGGGGCGAGACACCGAAGGCGCTGCGCCTGCTCGCGCACCAGGTGTTCGCCTGGACCGTCTTCGGCGTGTGCCCGGTTTGCACGGGGCGCGGGCAGCGCCTGATGGGCGAACCGCTGGCTGACGGGCGGGCCGTGCTGTCCGACGACCTGTGCCCGGCCTGCCACGGCGACGGCGCGACGCCCATCGAGCGGGCTGTGCCGGTGCAGTTGATCGGGCGCGCCAAGGACATCGCGCAGCTGCTCTTCGAGAGCGATCGCACGATGGGCGACGGCATGCGCTACCACCTGCGCGGGCGGGTCTTGCGCAGCATGGATCAAGGAGGCTAGAATCATGCACGCAGCACACAAAGGCCCGGTGATCGCGGGTCACAACTCCAACGACTGCGCCCTGTGGATGGGCGCGCTCGTCCCTACGAAACCCGCATCGGTGGAAACGCCGGCGGGTTTTCGCGTTTCTGAGCCGCAACGATGGCCAAGCCGAAGAACGAAGGCGCGCGCGGCCTGACGCCGAGGCAGGCGCGATTCGTCGGCGAATACCTGATCGATCTAAACGCCACGCAGGCGGCGATCCGGGCCGGGTACAGCGCGAAAACAGCCGAGCAGCAAGGCCCGCGACTGTTGGGCAATGTTGGGGTCTCAGCTGCGATCGAGGCCGCCGTGAAGGATCGTGAGAAGAGGACGGAGATCACGCAGGACAAGGTGCTGCGTGAGCTGGCCAAGATCGGCTTCGCGGACATCCGGAAGGTGGTCCGATGGGGCGCGACGGAACTTCGAGTCTCCGGCGCAGACGAGGCCGGGGCGACCGAGGTTCACCACGGGCTCGCACTGGTCGGCGCCGACGAGATCGACGACGAGACGGCCGCGGCAATCTCCGAGATTTCCGAGGGGCGCGACGGGCTCAAGGTCAAGCTGCACGACAAGCGCGCAGCACTGGTCGACATCGGCCGGCACCTCGGCATGTTCAAGGACAAGATCGAGCACAGCGGCGAGATCAAGACGCCGGAGTTGAAACTGGTCCTCCATGGAACTCGTACTAAATAATAAGGCGGGGCCGCAGGCGAACGCACCCGCGATGGAGCAGGCGCATTGGAACTGACGTTACATCCGCAACAAACTGAGGCATTCCTCAGCGAGGCCACCGAAGTTCTGTACGGTGGCGCCGCTGGGGGAGGTGTTTGGCCCCTCCGGGCCTGAAAATCTGGAGGGGCGAAGAGCAAGTCTCACCTCATGCGGATCGCGGCCATCGCGTGGTGCACGGACATTCCGGGCTTGCAGGTCTATCTGTTCCGGCGGGTATCGGACGACCTGGCGAAGAACCACATGGAGGGTCACACCGGCTTTCCGGCGCTGCTGGCCGAATGGATCGAGGCTGGACACGTCAAGATCAACTGGTCGAAGAACTTCATCGAGTTCTGGAACGGCTCGAAGATCCACCTTTGCCACTGCCAGTACGAAAAGGACGTGACGAAGTACCAGGGCGCGCAGATCGGCGTCCTGATGATCGACGAACTGACGCACTTCACGGCGAAGATTTACCGCTACCTGCGGGCGCGCCTGCGGCTTGGTGGCCTGAAGATCCCGAAGAAGTACCAAGGCATGTTCCCCCGGGCGCTGTGCGGTTCGAACCCGGGCGGCATCGGGCACAACTGGGTCAAGTCCGCCTTCATCGACGGCGCCGCTCCGATGCAAATCATCGAGCAGCCGAAGACTGAAGGCGGCATGCGTCGTCAGTACATCCAGGCGAAGCTCGCAGACAACCCGACGATGGCAGAGTCCGATCCGGACTACGCAGACCGCCTGGATGGTCTCGGCAACCCGGCGTTGGTCAAGGCCATGAAGGACGGGGACTGGAACATCGTCGCCGGCGGCATGTTCGACGATCTGTGGAGCGAGCCGGCTCATGTGCTCGCACCGTTCAGGATCCCGACCGGCTGGCGCATTGACCGCTCGTTCGACTGGGGTTCAACCCGGCCGTTTTCGGTCGGATGGTGGGCAGAGGCGGACGGCACCGAGGCAAAGATGCCGGACGGCGCGTCGCGCAGCTGGCCGCGCGGCACGGTGTTCCGAATCGCCGAGTGGTACGGCTGGAACGGCAAGCCAAACGAGGGCTTGCGGATGCTGGCCACGGACATCGCCTCGGAGATCGTGAAGAAGGAAGCCGAGATGGGCTTTGCGGGCCGCGTGAAGCCCGGGCCGGCGGACTCCTCGATCTTCGACACTCAGAACGGCGTGTGCATCGCTGATGACATGGCGCGGCGCGGCGTGAAGTGGGAGCGTGCGGACAAGGGCCCTGGCAGCCGACGCAACGGCTGGGAAAAGATGCGCGGCATGTTGTCCGCCGCGCGCTCGGTACCAATGGAGGCGCCCGGGTTGCTCGTGTTCGACACCTGCAGGCACTTCATCAGGACGGTTCCGGTCCTGCCGCGCAGCGAGCGCGATCCGGACGACGTAGACAGCGACGCCGAGGACCACGTGGCCGATGAGGCGCGCTATCGCCTCACACAACGCAGGTCGAGCGCGAGCTCGGAAACCCTCCGCCTCTAACCCTGGCCCATCGGGCCGATTCTGGAGCCCGACGCCTTGGCCTTGGAAGTCCACCAGCAGTCACCGGAAGTCGAGGCGATGGCCACTCAGTGGCCCATCGTCGACGCACTGCTCGGCGGGACTCCGGCCATGCGTGCAGCGGGCGAGACCTTCCTGCCGAAGTTCCCGAACGAGGACGCCGACAGCTACCGCGCGCGCCTGAACGCCTCGACCCTGTTCCCGGCGTTCCGACGCACGCTGTCCGTTATGGCAGGCAAGCCATTCGCGCGCGAGATCACGCTCGGCGAGGAAGTGCCGCCGCGGGTCTCCGAGCTGTGCCAGGACGTTGACCTGCAGGGCAACAGCCTGCATGTGTTCGCGGCTCGCCTGTTCCGCGAGGCGCTGGCCTACGGGGTCTGCGGCGCCCTGGTCGACTACCCGACCACCTCCGGCGCGCGCACGCTCGCCGACGAGCGCACGCTCGGCGCGCGGCCCTACTTCGTGCATGTGCGCCACGACCAGATCCTCGGCTGGCGCATGGAAGAAGCCGGCGGACGATCAAGGCTCACGCAGTTGCGAATCGCCGAGGGCGCGCAGGTTCCGGACGGCCCGTTTGGCGTGCGCACGGTCAGCCGCGTACGGGTGCTCGAGCCGGGCCGGTGGTGGCTCTACCAGGCGATGGACGATGGCAAGTACCTGGTGATCGACGAGGGCACGACCACGTTCTCCGAGATCCCGTTCGTGCCGTTCTTCGGCGCGCAGACCGGGACGATGACCGGCGTGTCTCCGCTGCTGGACCTCGCCTACCTGAACGTCAAGCACTGGCAGTCGCAGAGCGACCAGGACAACATCCTGCACGTCGCCCGGGTGCCGATCCTCGTGGCCACGGGCGTGGAGGACGACTTCTCACTGGTGGTCGGCGCGTCCAAGGCCGTGAAGATCACGAGCAGCGCAGGCAGCCTGCAGTTCGTCGAGCACTCTGGCGCCGCGATCACGGCGGGCCTGGAGTCCCTGGCCGCGCTCGAACAGCAGATGATCCAGACCGGCGCAGAGCTCTTGGTGGCCAAGCCCGGCCAGCGCACGGCGACCGAGGCCGCGACCGACGCCGAGTCGAACAAGAGCGACCTGCAGACGATGGCCGAGGCGTTCGAGGACGGGCTCGACCAGTGCCTGCAGTTCATGGCCGACTGGCTGCGGCTGCCCGAAGGCGGGCATGTGGCCATGTTCAAGGACTACGGCGCGGCGAGCCTCTCGGAGGCCAGTGGCCAGCTCGTGGTGCAGATGAGCGGCGCGGGCCTGATCGGCAAGCGGACCGCGATCCGAGAGCTTCAGCGCCGCGGTGCGCTGTCGCCGGACCTGGATCCTGACGCAGAGATCGAGACCGTCGAAGCCGAGGGGCCGTCGCTCGGGGGCCTGTAAGTGCCCACCGTCAATGAACAACTGGCCGACGCGGCCATCGGCCACGCGGTTGACCTGAGCCGGTACAGCAATGGCGCGGTGCGCAGGATCATCGCGCTCCTGAACCGCACGGACGCCGACCTGTTCGGCCAGCTGGGCGCCGCACTGTCGCAGATGACGCCGGAAGCGTTCACCGTCGAGTGGCTGGAACAGGTCTTGTCCGGCGTGCGCCGCCTGAACCTGTCGGCGTACCAGCAGATCGAGCGCGAGCTCACCACGGAATTGCAGGCGCTCGCCGCCTACGAGGCGCAGTACCAGTATCAGCTGTTTCGCACGACGCTTCCGCCCCAGGTGGTCAACCTGATCGGCGTGGCCACCGTGAGCGCTGAGACCGCCTACGCCGCCGCGATGGCGCGGCCTTTCCAGGGCGTTCTGCTGCGCGAGTGGGCGCAGCGGGCCGGCGAGGCGCGCATGATACGGATCCGCGATGCACTGCGGATGGGTTTCGTCGAGGGCCAGACGGTCGACCAGATGGTGCGCCGCCTGCGCGGCACGCGCGCCGCAGGATTCGCCGATGGCCTGATCGAGATCGACCGGCGCAACGCCGCTGCGGTGGTGCGAACGGCAGTCCAGCACACGGCCGCCACGGTGCGAGATCGGTTCCACGAGGAAAACGGCGACATCATCAAGGCCATCGAGTGGGTGTCCACCTTGGACAGCCGCACGACGCCCGAGTGCATGCTGCGCGACGGCAAGCAGTACACGCGCGACCACAAACCGATCGGCCACAAGCTGCCCTGGGGCGCTGGACCGGGCAGGTTCCATTGGCAGTGCCGATCGACTTCGGTAGCGATCACGAAATCCTGGCGCGAGCTCGGCCTCGACATGGACGAGATGGATCCTGGCACGCGGGCCAGCATGGACGGGCAGGTGCCGGCGCAGACGACCTACGCCGACTGGATCAAGAAGCAGAGCGCAGCCCGACAGGACGAAATCCTCGGCCCCGCGCGCGGAAAGCTGCTGCGCGAGGGCGGGCTCACGCTGGATCGGTTCGCGGACGACCGCGGGAAGTGGATTTCGCTCGACCAGCTGCGCGAGCGTGATGCGGCTGCGTTCCGGCGGGCTGGGGTGTAGGATTGCGCCGATGCCTGACCTGCGCGTCATCCCCGGCACAGCCGCACCCGACACGCCCACCGAGCGCGTGCGAAAGCGCCTGCGCGCTGCCAAGCCGCCGGTGCTGCTGCAGTGCCCGCGTTGCGCGAGCCGCGAAGTGATCGAGACGAAAATCGGCGTGGTCCTGCGCGACGGTAAAGCCAGCGGCGGGACGAAGACGAGAATCTGTGCCGCCTGCATGCTGCAGGGGCAAAGGGTGGTGGTCGGCTAGACCGCACGCCCGCAACACCGTTAAACGAAGCCGCCCACTGAGGCGGCTTTGTCGTTTCTGCGGCTCGCCAGGCGGGCCGTCTCACTGGCCTAGGGCCATCACCAACAGACGCCCAAGGGGCGGAATCCATCATGCCTATCTGGAAGCAAGCGCTACTGCGGCGCTACGGTCACGCGCGACTCATGGCCCCCGAGGGGGGCGACGAAGGCAACACCGGCAGCGGCGGCGGTGACGGCACGGACGACGTGCAGGCCAAGATCGAAGCGGCAGTGAACGCGGCGGTCACGGGTCTGAAGACGAAGAACGGCGAGCTCATCGGCAAGCTCAAGGAGCGCGAGGAAGCACTCAAGCGGTTCGACGGGATCGACCCTGACGCGGTTCGCAACATCCTGCGCCGGTTCTCCGACGACGAGGAAGCGAAGCTGATCGCCGACGGCAAGATCGACGACGTGCTCAACAAGCGCACCGAGCGCATGAAGGCCGACTTCGAGAAGAAGTACGCCGAAGCGACGGCAGCCGCAGAGGCTGCGTCGATGCGCGCACAGGCATTCCAAGGGCGCGTCCTGGACGACGCGATCCGGGCAGCGGCCGCCAAGGCCGGGCTGCACCAGCACGCGATCGAGGACGCCCTGTTTCGGGCGCGCTCGATGTTCACGCTCGACGAGGACGGCCAGGCCGTGATGCTCGGCGAGGACAAGCGGCCGGTGCTCGGCAAGGACGGTCAGACCCCGTTCGCGCCGCTGGAATGGCTGGAAGGCATGAAGGAAAAAGCGCCGCACTGGTTCCCGGCGTCCGCATCTGGAAGCGGCGCGGGCGGCTCGAGCGGCGCCGGAAGGCCCGAGGTCAAAGACCTGGCGCACGCGAAAACCCGTGAGGAGCGAGTCGCCGTCATCAGCGCGCGGCTCGCTGCATCGAAAACTTGATTTTCGGCCTGAATCGGCCGGAGGAGTAAACCGTGGCACTCAGCAACATGAAGGTCTTCAACGAGCAGATTCAGGCTGCCACCATCGAAACCGTCGCCCAGATGGTCGATGCGTTCAATGGCGCCTCCGGCGGCGCAATCGTGCTCACCAACCAGGGGTTCGACGGCGACTACCGCTACGAGAACTTCTGGGCGTCCATCCACTCCGCGCAGCGCCGCGTGGACCGCTACGCGACCAACTCGGACGCCTCGCCGACCGCACTCGCGCAGCTCCAAGAGATCGGCGTGAAGGTCGCCGGCGGCTTCGGCCCGGTCATCTGGGAGCCGGGTCAGCTGTCGTGGGTGCAGAAGTCGCCTGCCGAGGCCGTCGAGGTCATCAGCCGCAACCTGGCCGAAGCGATCGTGAAGGACCAGCTCAACACCGGCATTGCCGCGGCTGTTGCGGCCATCGAGGCCGGCACGACCAACACGATGTACGACGCCGGCACGTCGGTCCTGTCCTACCGGCACATCAACCGCGCCCACGCGAAGTTCGGCGACGCCTCGCAGACGCTGATCTGCGACGTGATGGACGGCACCTCGTTCCATGACCTGATCGACATCAACCTCGCCAACGAGAACACGCTGTTCCAGGCGGGAAACGTGCGCATCGTCAGCATCCTGGGCCGCCGCGTCGTCGTGACCGATGCGCCCGCGCTGCGCGAGTCGCCGAGCAGCACGGCCAACGACGCCAAGATCCTGTCGCTGGTCGCCGGTGGCGTGACGATCTATGACGGGTCCGACGTCATCACGAACATCGCCTCGAGCAACGGTAAGCTGCGCATCGAAACCACCTTCCAGGCCGACTACACGTTCGGCGTGGCGCTCAAGGGCTATCAGTGGGACACCAGCACCGGCGGCAAGTCGCCGACGGACGTCGAGCTGGCCACAGGTGGCAACTGGGACAAGGTGGCGACCTCGTACAAGCACACCGCCGGCGTGCTGACCCTGTACGAAACCAAGTGATCGTTGTTTCGTTCTTCACTGCGGAGTATCGGGACCACGCGCCCCGGCTCCGCAGTGAGTGCGACCGCTTGGGCTTGAGGCATCGGATCGAGGAACTTCCCACCACTGGCAGTTACCTGCGGAACTGCTGCCTCAAGCCCGGCTTCATTCTGGACAGCTTGCGCGCCGTGCGCGAGCCGGTCCTGTGGGTCGACGTGGATTCGTCGATCTGCGCTTACCCCGCGTTCTTCTCCGATTCGGACCCATACGATATGCAGGCAAGGCGTATGCGGGCGCCTCGGAAAAGGGCGTGGCATGTCTCGGCAATGTGGTGGAACTACACGCCTGACGCGCTGGCCTATCTCGAACGGTGGGCGGGCAACGTAGGCGAGTCCGAGGACGAGGCTGCGATGGAAAAGACGTGGCGCGAGGGCTTGCCTTTGCGAACGCGGGACATCCCCGCTCCCTATTTCCAAATCGAACACCCCGAGGGCGCGGTGATTCTGATTCGCCTGTCGCGCACAGCGGCCAAACGGCTCGAGTCCAAGATCGCGGCGCGTTACGAACAGGAGGTCATGTAGTGCCGACCTCGCACCCCGAGTCGCGCAAGTGGGCGGCGCAGCAGTTCGTCAGCGTGGCGCCCAAGACCGTGCTGGATGTCGGCGTCGGCGAAGGAACGTATTCACGACTGCTGCGCTCCGATGAGCACTGGACTGGCATCGAGGCGTGGTGGCCCTACGTCACGCAGTACCGGCTCGAAACGCTCTACGACCGGCTGATCGTCGATGACTTTCGCAACGTGAGCTTGGCTGCCGATCTGGCGATCGTGGGCGACTGCCTGGAGCATGTCTCGCACGACGAGGGCGAGGCGTACATCCGGCGCCTGATGGGCGAGGTCGACGCGATCATGCTCATCCTGCCTTTGGGTGAGTACCCGCAGGGCGAGGTCGACGGCAATCCGTTCCAGGCGCACCGCGCGACGTGGTTCGACGCGGAGGTTCGGGCGCTGTTCGGCGAAGGGCTGCGTGCGGGGTTCGTGGGCAAGGTCGTCGGAGGGTATCTGTGGCGACGGTAGCCTGCGTCCTGCGCTCCGGCGGCGACTTCGGTCCTGAGCATGTGCAGTGGCTCGCGCGCCAGGTGCCGGGGCTTGTGTGCCTGTCGGACGTTCCGGTGCCAGGGGTGGAGACGATCCGCCTCGAGCACGACTGGCCGACCTGGTGGGCGAAGATGGAGATGTTCGGCCCGGCGCTGGCTGGCGACGTGCTGATGCTGGACCTCGATACCGTCGTGCTCTCGATGCCGGAGATGCCCGCCGAGACGACGGTGCTCGAGAACTTCGCGGAACCCGGATGGATGGGGTCGGGTTTCATGTTCGTCGCCGAGGCCGACCGGGCGCGCATCTGGCAGGCGTGGATCGACAACCCGGCAAAGCACATGCGCGAATGCGCTCGGTGGCCGAAGTGGGGCGACCAGGGCTTCCTGCAGGACCACATCGGCTCGGCCGCGCGGTGGGGTGAGAACGTGCGCAGCTACAAGGCGCACTGCAAGGACGGGGTGCCGGATGGCACGGGCGTCGTGGTGTTCCACGGCAAGCCTCGACCCTGGGACGTGCGCCTGCCGTGGGTGCCGCAACTGGCCGCACTGCGCGACTTCCGCGAGCTGATCCTCAAGCACAAGGGCAAGCGGTTCGCCGTGATGGGCGGCGGGCCGTCGCTGGCTTCCGACATGGAGCGCATCGGCCCGGTGGATGTCGTCATCAGCACCAACGGACACGGCGCAGACATCCGCCGGCCCGGCTACCTGCTGGCCATCGATCACACGCACACGAAGACCCAGACCCAGATGGGTCGGCACCTTCGGGCGCTGTCGGACGCGCCGGTCATCAGCCCGCACGGATTCGCGGACTACCGGCTCGGCTTCTGGCCGCAGTCGCCGCGGTTCGTCCTGTCCGGCCTGGTGGCCACCTGGGCGGCGTTCGCAATGGGCGCGAAGGTGGTCTACCTCGCCGGGATGGACGGCTACGCGGACAACGACTACCGCGACGAGGCTCGCAAGATCGCGCGCGACATCCACTGTCCGGTGCGCGTGATGCCCTCCAGCCCGCTTGCGGACATCTGGCCGGCGTTCGACCCGGACGAGAGGTTCGGGCGCTACACGCCGCACAGCGCGATCGAGGGGCTGCGCGGCATCGACAACAGCATCAGGGTCCGCATCGTGAAGCCATGCACCATCGGCCACGCGGACCTGAGCAAGGGCGAGGAGATCACGGTCATGCGCCACGAAGCCGCGAGGCTGCTGAGGCACCGAATGGTCGCGGAAATCTGACATGGCGATCACCGTCGAAGACGGCACCGGCCTGGCCGATGCCGAGACCTACATCAGCACCTCGGACGCCGACACCTACCACGCCGCGCGCGGGAATGCCGCCTGGGGTGCGCTGTCCGCCGGCACCAAGGAGGCAGCGCTGCGCCGGGCGACCGACTACATGCTCGGTGCCTACCGGCCCCGATGGAAGGGGGCGCGCGCCACCAGCACGCAGGCGCTCGACTGGCCACGCTCCGGCGTGATCGTCGACGGCTATCCGATCGCCGCCAACACCGTGCCGCCCGACGTCTCCCGCGCCTGCGCCGATCTCGCGCTGCGGGCCTCTGCCGAAGACCTGTCCCCCGACCTCGAACGCGGCATCAAGCGCCAGCGGGTCGACGTGATCGAGACCGAGTACGACACCGCGAGCCCGCAGGCCAAGCGCTTCCGGGCCGTCGACCAACTGCTCGCCCCGTATCTCGCGGGCGCGGGCGCGGGCGCTCTGCCGGTTGTGCGGTGCTGATTCATCCCACTTCAAGGAGCCGACCTCATGGCTGCACTCTCTGACTACCTGCGCAACAAGTTGATCGACCTGACGCTGCGCGGGCAAGCATTCTCCGCGCCGACGTCGACGTACGTCGGTCTTTACACCGCTGCGCCAACGGCGGCCGGTGGCGGCACCGAAGTTTCCGGCGGCGCGTATGCGCGCGTCGAAGTTGCGGGCGATCTCGCGAGCTGGGCCGGTACGCAAGGCGCAGGCACGACGACTGCGTCGAGCGGCACGACGGGCGCGACGAGCAACAACGCGACGGTTACGTTCCCCGCACCGAGCGGCGCAAATTGGGGAGTGGTGACGCACTTCGGCGTGTTCGATGCCGCCAGTGCGGGAAACCTGCTGTTCTTCGGCGCGCTGACGACTTCGAAGACGATCAATGATGGTGACGCAGCGCCGAGCTTCGCGGCCGGTGAGTTGGACTTCTCGCTAGCCTGATGCTCGACCCCACGACCCTCTCCGCCTACGCATCAGGCGCCAATCCCGCTGCCCGCGCCCAAGCCGTGCGCGACAGCCTCGGCAGCGGCACGCTGACTGTCGAGCTGCGCGATGGCGAGACGCTTGTCTACAGCGGGGCGTTCACCGGCCCGATGGTCGCAGGCGCTGACGGCTCGCTGTCTGCTGATGTGCTGCTGTCCGGTGCGGTGACGACTGGCGGCACGCCGGATGCGGCGACGTGGACGTGCCGGATCCGCAATGCCGACGGGCGGTATGTCGATGGGGCGTTCGGGCCTGGCGGGCGGTTTACGTTCTCGGGTGGCTCGCTTGTGGTTGGGCAGGCGGTGCGGTTGCGGGTGACGATTGCGGCGGCTTCCTGGGCGCTTGCACCGACCGAGGCGTGGGCGACGGTGCCGACGATCTCGTTCGTGCAGGGCACGGCCGCAACGCGCGACGTGAGCCAGTACCTGCTGTCCGAGGGCGCGGTTGCACACCAGGGGTCTCTACCTGCCGGCGTGACGTTCAACCCGACGCTGCTTCGGTTCGAGTACGACGGGGTTGGGGCGAGCGCGGCCACGGTCGGCAACACGCTGGAGGTGACGCCGTTCGCCGAGGAGATCACGACGTTCTCGATGGTCTCTGGAGTCACGGGCGTCATGCCGTTCACCTTCGGGCATGCGTTCGTCGAGGGCGACGCCCCGGACTTCATCGACTCCGACCTGACGACGTTCCAAGCCGACGTGAAAAACCGCTGGCCAGACGGCAGCGTCAAGTTCGCGGTCATCAGCGGCATCGCCGACTTCACAGCCGGCCAGGCGCGCACGATCAGTCTCCGGCAAGCAGCGTCTGCCACGAGCGGCACGCCGGTCTCGCTGGCTCAACTCGATGCGGTGCTCGACTACGGCAGCGTCACGCTCGAGCTGGCGCCGTATGGCACGGTCGACTTGAAGCCGCTGGTGTCGCAGGTCAGCGGCACGACTGGCGCTCCTGCGCGCGGCTCCCCCGGCCTCGTGCGCACATGGCAGAGCGGTCCGCAGTGTTCGGAGTGGCACTTCTATTCGCCTGTCGGCACTGACCCGCACCTTGCTGTCTGGTTCCATGTGCGGATGTTCGGTGACGGCTCGATTGAAATCGAGACCATCGTGGAGAACGGGTGGTCTTTCGTTGCGGCGCCTGCATCGAAGGCGTATACGGCAGCGCTGACGATCAATGGCAGCGTCAGGTTCGCAGCGAGCAATTTTTGGGAGGAGAAACAGCGGGGGGCGATGGCGCGGTTGTCAGATATGGAATTCAGTATCCGCGTATACGCGACCAGCTTCGAGACGATTTATCCAGTCGGAACGCGCATTCGGGTCATCGGAGATACCACTGTAGAGGGGGTCGTCTCCAGTGTGTCCTATGACTCCAGTAACAGCGTGTCCACCATTGCTGTGACGTGGGACGGCACTGGTGTCACTCCAGCCAACCCGATAATCGTTGCGTCCGCATACGGCGCGCACAAGCATCACACAAGATGGAGCCGTGAGGACTGGTACGGCACAGACCCCAAAGTGACCCCTCGCCACGACGAAGCGTATTTCCGCTCGACGAGGATGATCCCAAACTACGCGTTCCACAACCCGCTTAATAATCGCTGGACGACCCCGATTGGCGAGGTCACTCCTCCTGTTCAGACGGTAAACCCGGACCCATTTGTAATGGGTGACTACCGCTCATACATGGGCGACTATAGCGGGTCAAACACTATCGGATGGTGTAATGGATGGGAGTCTCTATATGCCGCCGCGCCATCCACCGAGGCGTACCGCTGCATGATCGGGAATACCCGGCTGCTGGGGCGCTACAGCATTCACTTCCGCGACGAAACAGACGGCCTTCGCCCGCTTCGTCCGTCGAAGGATGGGTATCAGAACCTTTCGATTACTCAGCTTCGGTCAGGGCTCGCGTATCAATGGGAGACCAGCTACAGGACGCCTACCCCGGTAGACGGTGGTGGGCCGACGTGGATCAGCTCGCATTCTCCGAGCGCTGGATACGTCGCTTACCTTGCGACGGGGCGTTATGCATTCCTGGAAGGGCTGCAGTTTGCGGACAGCGTAGGCTTGACGTTATTGCACCCGAATTGCCGCCCGTCGGCCTCGCCGGCTTACCTCAACCAGATTTACCCGTTCCCAGGGTCCGCGCGCGGGTTCGGGTGGGTGTTGCGCCACCAGACGCAGGCGTATATCACGATCCCTGACAGCGACGCGGACGCCAAAGCGACCCTCGGGGCATCACTTGCACGCTGCTACCAGTGGATCTACGACAACCGCGTGGCGAATCCAGCGTATGCGCAGAACCTAATAACGCCGTTTGCCGAGAACTGCGTCCTATATCCTCGCGGTGTGACGATTCAGTCCTTTATGGAGCGGTTTGCGACGACGTGCTTCGGCATGGCAATGGTGGTTGGTGCCTATCCGAGTGAAACCGCGAGGGAGGCATTGCACGCGATCCTTGTCCGGGCTTACCGTAACCCGGTCGGGATGGCGGGAGATGGCGTCACGGGGTGGAACTATCGGCTCGCGGAGCGTGATGACGTGGTAGTTGCTACCGGGACCAGCACCCCCGGGCCAGGACAGAGCATTGCGGGCCTGCTTCTGCCGTTTGTCGATACGTGGCTGGCCTCGTGGAAGGAGTCTTATGACGCGAACGCAAGCACGCTGACGACTCCGCAACTCGCCTATCTAGACCCTGCGGAGGGGCAGAGCGTCTATACCTACTCAACCGCAGACTGGTCAGGGAATTCGTGGATGCAGTCCTTGATTGCAACCCTTGCGCTTGCTGTCGATTTTGGGGCTGATGGGGCCGACGCGTCTTGGCGCAGGATGACGACATCGACGACATTCAACGGGGCCACCGTTCAGAACGGCTTCAATAACGCGCCGACGTGGGGGTGGGCTCCGAGATGACGCAGCAAACATCTAACCCGTTCCGCGTCGAGATCGTCTCCGGCAGCGCGCCGGCATGGCTTGTGAGCGCGCCGCTGATGACGTGGCACGAGATTCCAAACACTGTCCTGAATATCGCCGAGAACCGCGCGGCGTTCGGCGTGTCGTCGCCGGAGCTGGGCTACGTCTGCGCGTACAGCGGGGGCGCGTGGAACGGGTCGAAGCTGTACGTTCAGGGCGGTGGGCACGAAGACTATACGCGGGGCGGCACTTACGGCATCGACCTCGCCGATGACGTTCCTGTGTGGTTTGAGGTAGGCCCACCGCGCGCCGCCGGGACGACCGATCAGATCACGCTGCACGGCACTGAATACCAAGGGTACTACTACCCGTATGACGGGGCGGAAGACGACCGGCAGAACAGGTTTCCGGTCGAGAGTCACACCTACTGGAATCTGTGGTTCGACGCGCCGACGAACCGCCTCTACCGGATCACGACCGGCGGCGCCGGCACGGTCAACTACAGTTTGTACGGCGGCATCCCTGGCAGTTCGAACGGCGTCAACGCCCTGGATGTGACGGCCGGGAAGTGGGACGGGAAGGTGTATCCGGACGTGCCGATGGAGCACACCGGCAGCGGGACATGCTGCGGCATGGACGAGTTCCGGCGGATTTGGCGCACCGGGAAGGGCGCTGCAGACGAGAACCAGCTCGGCGTGTTCGACATCGAGACCGGCACATGGCAGGTGTTCGATGGCCTGACCGGGACGACGTTCTCTGACGTGGCCTTCTTCTACGATCCGTCGCGGCAGTGGATGGTCAGGTTGCGTACCGGATATTCTTCGTCAATGGTGCAGACTTTTGATGTAGGGCCGACGTGGGACGGCGTGTCGATGCCTGCGTTCACTGCGCGCACACTGAGCGGCGACGCAGCGTCGCTGGTGCGCTCGAACACGTCGATAGAATACTGCGCCGACCGCGACAGCTATCTGTGCATGCGCTACAGCACGACGGACCGCGCTGTCTACGAGATCAAAGTGCCAGCGAATCCGGCCGATCCTTGGCCAGTCACCGTGCTCGACGTGGCGCCGCCGACGCACACCGTTGACTTGGTGCGTTACTACAAACGCTGGCACTACTCGGCCGAATACGGCGGCATTTTCTGGATGCCACACGCCGGCAGCAACATCTACTTCATGAGGACACGCTGATGGCCGACTATTACGTTCAATCAGGCGCAACGGGATCGGCAAACGGTTCCTCGTGGGCCAATGCGTACACCGCAATCGAGGGTGGCGCGGAAGCGGTGTCCGGGGCCGGGAATCGGCTGTTCCTCGCCGATGGGCACGTCGAGACGCACAGCAGCGCAAACGTCACGCTCGCCCTTGGTGGGTCGGCGGCGACCGGCGGGGTCGATGTGCTGTCGGTCAATGACACCGGAGACCCGACCCCGCCGACCGCGCTATCGGCGGGCGCGAAAATCCAGACGACGGGCGCGTATACGCTCACGGTCGGCGGGTGCGGTCGACTGGTCGGCGTGCATCTCAAGGCAGGCGACGGAGCGAGCACGAATTCCATAGTCATCGGCAGCTCCGCAAATAACGCACTGACGCTCGACGGCTGCACGCTGGAGATTGGCAGTACCAGCGCATCCTCGTTTGTTTCGGTCGGAGCGTCGAGCACGTTGAACTCGCGTTTTCGACTTTCCAACTGCTCTTTTGTCGGGTCGCATGTGTCGAACACCTTCCGCCTGCGCACGTCGAGAATCGACATTGACGGCGGAAGCCTCTCCGGGGCGCTGTTCACGCGCGCGTTTGCGGTCAATGGCTCATATCCGTCTATCGTCACTGTGACCGGGACGGATTTGTCCGCGTGCGCGACCAACGTGGTGTTGGTTGACGTCGTTATGGAGGGCTCAGGAGGGGAGGCGACGCTGATCGGATGCACGCTACCGACGGGCTGGTCTGGCACTCCGACGAATGCAGCGCTGCCGCCGCAGACCAGAGTGGACGTGATCGACTGTGTTGCGGGGACGACCCGGTATCGTCGATGGACAGTGACGGCGTTCGGGACGATCCGGGACACGATCCAGCTCGGCGAGTCCATCTACACGACCGCCGGCACATATGACGGGGTGGCGCGGTACAGCTACAAGTTCGCCGCTGGGAGCAATGCTGACACGCGAGCCGGGCAACTGGTCGGCCCGGAAATGGCCGGCTACGCCGAGACTGCCGCAGCCTCGACGGCGACGGTGGAAATCTGCCACGACGGCGCATCCGCTCTGACCGATCAGGACGTGTGGCTGGAGGTGTTCGTCGATGGCGAGTGGGTGAGCGACCGCAACGCCAACCCCCTCTCCGCCGGCACCGCGCAAGCCACCAGCGCGACCGCATGGACCGGCGACAGCGGCACCGGGCCGAACGGCAGCGCAACGTGGCACACGCTCAAACTGGTCTGCAGCTTCACCCCGAGCGCAGTCGGGCAGGTGATGGGCCGCGTGGTGCTGGGCAAGGCGAGCACGACCGTGTACGTCGATCCGGTCATGACTGTCGCGGCAGCCTGACATGGCGGACTTCTGGGTAGCGCATGACGGGACGCTGGTAACGCGGCGAACCGGGGCAGATTTCTTCGCTGCGGGCAACGGGCTGCTCATCACGCAGCCGGCGAGCGCCGGGGCTTCACCGCCCACTGCCCCCACCATCGGCACCACGACCTCGATCACGCAGACCGGCTCGACCGTCAACTGGACGGACAACTCGGCCGACGAGACCGGGTTCAAGGTCGAGTATTCGCCCAGCCCGTACAGCTCGTGGACGGCGGCTGCGACGACGGCTGCGGATGTCGAAACCTACGCGCTCACGGGGCTGACGCCAGGGGTGACGTACAAGGCGAGGGTGGCGGCGACGAACCTCGACGGGGACAGCGCATGGGTCGAGACCGCCGAGTTCACGACCGCTGCAGCGGTGGTCAAAGGCGTCCGCATCCAGCTCTACGACGGAGCTGCCGCACAGGCAAGCCTGACGGGCCTGACCGTGGCGTGGTTCGATGACGACGATCCCGCGACGATGGGCGCCCCGGTCTACCAGTCGACGACCGAGACCACGGACGCGAGCGGCTGGCTGGAGGTAAGTCTGGACGGGTCAACCGCCCTGGCGGTGGCTGGCCTTGGGTTCCTGATCGTCTACAAGGCCGGGGCGACGGCGGCCGATGACATCGTGTTCGCGGGTCGGCTGGTGATCGAGGACATCGGCTGATGCTCGCGCAACTGCGACCGGCGTACGAAGGCGGGCTTGCGCAGCTACGGGGGGCGTATGCCGACGGTTCTGCCGAGCTTACTGGCTCTGCTGTCGCAACGTCTGCCGCGAGCGGCGATCTTTCCGCGACGGAGTACATCGAGGGCGGCGGTGAGTTTCCGACTGTGCATCTTCTGGCCGGTGCTGCCGCTGCCGTCGCTTCGGCATCGGGCTCGCTCACGACGAGCATTCAACTTTCCGGCTCGGCATCGGCGGAGTCGAGCGCATCGGCAACGCTTGCCGGTGATTCTGCCCAGCTTGTCGGTTCGGCCGCTGCTGAATCGAGCGCAAGCGGCGCGCTGACAACGCAAATTCTGCTCGCGGGCAGCGCACAGGCCGAATCCGCCGCGCTCGGCTCGCTGCTGACGGCGATCCGGCTTTCTGGATCGGCGCAGGCGACATCAATGGCATCCGGGCTTCTGGCGGGATCGATCATGCACTTGCCGCATGTGAGCCGCATCTACCAGCCGCGGGCCCAGAACCGAATCATGAGGGCGCAATGACCTTCCTCATCACACAAGCGGGCGCCGAGATCGAAAAGGGCGACGACGAGGCGCTCGACTACGGCATCAGCTACGTCGACCTGCTTGCCGCCGACGAGTCGATCGTGTCGAGCGACTGGACGGTGGCCGCGGGCCTGACCGGTGGCGCGGAGGCCGTGCTGAGCCCGGTGGCCGTGAAGTGGTTGTCCGGCGGCTCTGCCGGCCGTGCGTACTGGGTGGACAACGTGGCCACGACCAGCGCCGGGCGCACGTTCGAGCGTTCGTTTCTCGTGCGCGTGGTCGCGCGCCGCTGGCGATGAGCTTCGACTACTCCGCGCCGGCGGCTGCAGCGCACCGGATGCTGGCGCGCTTCGGGCGCCAGATCGTGCTCGTGCGTGTGGAGACCGGCGACTATGACCCGGACACGGGCGGCGCCGCGAACGTCGAGACGCAGTACGCCGGCACCGGCGCGGTGTTCGCCTATTCGCAGCGCGACATGGACGGCGACCAGGTGCGCACCGGCGACCAGCGCCTGCTGCTGTCGGCCGACAACGTGCCGATGCCCCGCACGGGGGACCAGGTGCTGATCGGTGAAGACCTCTGGTCCGTGGTGCGCTGCGATACCCTGGCGCCCGCCGGCGTTCCGGTGCTGCACACGGTCCAGATTCGGGGGGTGCGGTCATGAGCTTCGGGCGCGACCTGCGCGCAGTGGTCGAGCGCACGCAGCAGAAAGTCGAGGGCGTGGTGCGCAAGGCTGCCCTAGACTTGCAGACTGGGATGGTGCGCCGCGCGCCGGTCGATACCGGGCGGCTGCGCGCCAACTTCCAGGTTGGCTTCGGCCAGATCAACGGCGACGCCAGCGCATCACCGGGCTCCGACCCGATCGCGCGCACCGCCTCAGCACTGCCGCAGTGGCGGCCGGGCCAGACCATCTACCTCACCAACTCGCTGCCCTATGCGCACGTCGCCGAATACGGCCTGTACGGCAAGCCGCCGGGCAGCGCCAACGGGCCGAAGACGCGCATGGGCTACTCGTCGCAGGCGGTCGGTGGCTTCGTGCGCCTGACGGTGCAGGACTTCGAGGCCATCGTGCGCCGCGCCGCGCGGGGTGGCGCATGAGCCTGGCCAAGATCCGCGCCGCGCTGGAGTCGCGGCTGAATGGCATGGCCAGCGCTCTGCCGACCGCCTGGGAGAACCTCGCGTACACGCCGACCAGAGGCGAGCCGTGGCAGCGCGTCCGCCTGATGCTCAACGAGCCCATCGACCACACGATCAGCAGCGACGTGGTTGAACAGCGCGGGCTTCTGGAGGTGCTGCTGTTCTACCCGCAGGGCGATGGCCCGGCTGCCGCGCAGGCCCAGGCCGCGCTCGTGGCTGCGCGCTTCGCGCCCGTCCAAACACTCACCGCGAGCGGCACTCGTGTGCTGCTCACACAGACCCCGGCGATTGGCACGGCCTGGGTCGATGAAGCGTGGTACGTGCTGCCAGTCACCGTGCGGTGGCGATCTCTCCCTTGACCCCGGCTCCACGCCGAACCGACAGCCCGCCTTGAGCGGGCTTTTTCATTCTAAGGAACAGTCATGTCCGTCCAACTCCCGAACGGCGTCACCATCGCTCTCGCTACCGCCTACGGCTCGCCCAAGACCGTCAGCGCCCTCACCAACGCCAACCCCGGGGTTGCCACCTCGGCAACGCACGGCCTGACCTCGGGCGACATCATCGAGGTCACCAGCGGGTGGGCAAAGCTCAACAGCCGCATTGTGCGCGTCGACGACGAGGCCGCGGGCACCTTCGCCATCGAAGGCATCGACACGACCAGTACCGTTGCCTTCCCTGCCGGCTCCGGCACCGGCTCCGTGCGCGAGATCACGACCTTCACGCAGATCACGCAGATCATGGACGTGACCACGTCCGGCGGCGACATGCAGTTCGTCAACTACTCGTTCCTGGAGCAGGACTTCGAGACCCAACTGCCCACGCAGTCCAGCCCGATGACCATGACGATCCAGATTGCCGATGACCCGAGCCTGCCGGGCTATCAGGCGGCCAAGGCGGCCGGCGAGGATCGCGCGGTCCGCGCGCTCAAGATCACCTACCCGTCCGGCGCGGTGGCGTACTACAACGGCTACGTCTCCTTCAACGAGACGCCGACGTTCACGAAGAACCAGATCCAGGTGGTGACCGCCACCTTCAATCTGCTGGCCCGCCCGACTCGCTACGCCGCGTAACAGAGCCATGCCCGGCGCTTAGCGGCGCCGGGTTTGCCGCTCCGGCGGCTTTTTTCTTCGACCACTACAAGGACACATCATGGCCAAGCTCATCCTCGCAGTCGTCCCGACCTTCGAGGTCGCCGTCCCGATCCCGGTCCCCGGCAAGCCAGCCGTCCCGGTCAAGTTCACCATGCGCGGACGCTCGCGCGAGGAATTCCAGTCGTTCCTGGACGCGATGACAGGCAAGACCAACGCCGAGGTCATCATGGAGTGCGCCACCGGCTGGGAACTCGATGATCCCTTCGACGCCGAGCACGTCGAGAAGCTCGACCGCACCTACCTGGGCGCCGCGCGCGCCGTGCTGGACGCCTACATGGCACAGGTCACCGGCGCTCGACTGGGAAACTGAAGGAGGCTGCGGGCGCGCTCTATGAGCCCGCAGCTTCTGATCGGGAACTTGCACAGTGGGGGATCTCGCGCGCGGACATCGAGCAGACCGTCGAGGTATGGCCGGAGAACTTGGAGTCGGTGCAGCTATTTGCCGCCATCGGCACCCAGTGGCGCGTGGGCGCGGGCGGGGCGACCGGCCTGGACTACACCGCTGTGCTGGCCGTGATTCGCTCGATGCGCCTGCCGCGCGCGCGGGCAGATGAGTTGTTCGCCGACGTGCGAATCATGGAGCGCGCTGCGCTCAACCAGATGGCGGCAGACGCCAAGACCACGAAATGAGGAGCCCCTGTGGCCGATGACATCGCCCGCGTAGGCGTAGCGTTCGACACGACCGACATCGAGCGCGGCAACGCTGCACTCGACACGCTCGCCAACAAGGGCGAGAAGGTCGAGTCGTCGCTCGGCAAGGTCGAGAAGTCGGCCGCGTCTGCCGGCAAGAGCATCGGCAACCTGGGCGGCGCGTCCAGTGGCGGCATCGCTGCGGCGTCGGCTGCCAGCGAGCGCGCAGCCGGCAGCATGGACAAGCTCGGCCAGGCCAGCCAGCGAGCTGGCCGCGACCTGTCCGGCGCCGCCGATTCTGTCAAGGGCCTCGGCGCGCAGGTTTCCTCGCTCGACGGGTTCGTCAAGGGCGCCATCGGCGCGCTCTCGGTCGGCGCCGTCATCCAGCTCGGCCGCGCGTTCCTGTCGGTCGCCGATGACGTGACCACGCTGCGCACGCGGCTCGCGCTGTCGTCGCAGTCGGTGGCTGAGGCAGGCGCGGCGTACAACGGGCTGCTCTCCATCGCCCAGCGCGCGCGGGTGTCGTTCACGGAGCTCGGCGGCACCTACGCGCAGATCGCCCGCAGCACGCAGGAGCTCGGCCTGTCGCAGGATCGGCTGCTGCGCGTGACCGAGACCATCGCCAAGTCGATGACGATCTCTGGAGGCTCGGCGGCCTCGATGCAGGCGGCGCTCACGCAGCTGTCGCAGGGCTTCGCGTCCGGCACGCTGCGCGGCGAGGAGCTCAACAGCATCCTCGAGCAGACCCCGAGACTGGCGCAGGCGATTGCCGACGGCCTGGGCGTTCCCATCGGCAAGTTGCGCGAGATGGGACAGGCCGGGCAGTTGAGCGCGGAGCAGGTGATCGGCGCACTGGAGCGAACGAGCGCGACCATCGACGCGGAGTTCTCGCGCACTGCCACGACCGTCTCCCAGGCGATCACGGTCCTCGGAAACTCGATGAGCAACTTCGTCGGGATACTGAACGAGTCGAGCGGGGCGTCGAGCGGCGCGGCCGGCGCGCTGCTCGGACTGGCCAGCGCAGTGGACGCCTACGGCGCGGCCATGCAGCGCAACCGCGAGTTCTACGACAAGAACCCGGAGCTCGGCGGCTTCTTCTACAACGCCCGCCGGCTGATCTCGTCCGACTTCAGGGCGTCCGAGGATGCGCGACTGCTGGCCCAGGAGGTCGGCCCGAACGAGGCTGTCCTGGCCGCCAAGGCCGCCGAGTTCAACCGCATCCAGCAGGAGGCGAAGAAGGCCGCCGAGGCCGTCAACTCGTTCGCCACGGCGACGGGCAACCTGACGCGCCAGGAGCAGAAGCAGGGCGCGCAGACGAAGCTGCTGCAGGGCTTCGCTGGCGCGGTCAAGGGGCTGGCCCAGGACTCGGATCAGTACCTGCGCGCCTATCGTGCGCTGCAGACCGGGATCGACAACATCGAGACGCAGTATGCGGCGCGCAAGACCGCTGGCACCAAGGCGACCGACGACCGCGCAGCCGCCCTGAAGCGCGAGATGGAGGCGCAGGAGTCGCTGAACGCCGTCATCGCACAGGCGATCCAGCGCGACGATGATCGCGCCGCCAAGGATGCTGCCGATGCCCGCAAGGCCATTGAGGAGGATCTCGCCAAGCGGATCGAGGCGCAGAAGAAGCTCAACGAGACGCTCGCCGACGAGGTGCAGTCGCTGCGCGAGACCTCGGAGGAGCGCGGCCTGTCGGTGGATGCCGTCGATCGCCTGCGCGTGGCGAGGCTCAATGAGGCGTCCGCGATGCAGATCGAGGACTTGCAGCGGCGCGCGCTGTCCGCCGGCAGCGAGGCCGAGCGACTATCCATCGAGCAGACGATCACGAGCCTGCGCGAGCTGATCGAGCTGCGCGGCCAGGACGTTGAAGGAAAGGTGGCCGACCGCGCAGCGGATGGCGCGTCGCGCGCCGCTGATCGCGCGGCTGACCAGTGGGCCCGCACTGCCGACCAGATCGGCCAGTCACTGTCCGACGCCCTGATGGACGGCGGCAAGTCGGCAAGCGAGTACATCGAGGGCCTGTTCCGCTCGATGGTGCTGCAGCCCATGATTCAGGGCTTGGTCGTCAACCCAATCACGCAGGGCATCGGGCAGGCCTTCGGCGGCGCCGGCGCGTCGTCCTCGGGCGGCATGGGTGGCATGGGCGGCGTCCCCGGCATGGGCAACATGGCCGGCTCCGCCGCGCTGTGGGCCGGCTCGGCGCTCGGCACTGGCACGGCGCTGGGCGGCTTTGCCACGGGCATCGGTACAGCGCTGTCCAGTGGCGCCGGCACCGCTGCCACCTGGGCGGCGGGCTCGTCGCTTGCCGGCACCGCTGGCGGCGCGGCTGCAGGCGCGGGCATGATGGCAGGAGCTGCGATCCCGTACGTCGCCGCCGCAATCGCCCTGTACTCGCTACTGTCCTCCGGCGGCGAGCGTCGCGCCGGCTCCACCTACGGCTACAGTGCGTCTGCGCTGGACTACGGCCAGGGCCTGCAGGGCATCTGGTCCGATGAGGTCGCCGGCAGGATTGGCGCAGGCCAGACCCGCTTCATCGGCGGGCCGAGTGGCGGCGAGATCGGCGGCGACGTCGTGCGTGAGTCGGTGGCCGCCACCGTGGGCGGCATCAACGACCTGTTCGAGCGGCTGGGCTCCCCCGACCGGATCGACCAGTTCTGGGGCAAGCTGGAACAGAGCGAGAAGGGCCGCGGCGGCGTCTTCGCTGGCGGCGCGCTCACCTCGGGCGCGAGCTTCGGCGAAGCGAGCTGGGAGTCTGGCACCTCGCGCACGCTGACGACCGAGGAGGCCACCAGCGCCTTCGCCCTCGACCTCCAGCAGTCCGTCGTCCAGGCGCTGCAGGCCGCGACCGACATCCCGGCGAGCATCAGCGACCTGCTGTCTGGCATCGACGCCGAAGCGCTGACGCAGGAGCAGGTGGGCGCGCTGCTGCAGTCCGTCGAGTCGATCGTCAGCGTGACCGCTGCCATGTCCGCGCTCGGCGTTCAGGCCGATGCCGTGACTACTGCGATGCTCGCCGCTGCGGGCGGCGCAGACACGCTGTCCAGCGCTGCAGCGAGCTACTACCAGGGCTACTACAGCGAGTCCGAGCGGGTGGGCGCGCTCTCCGAGCAGCTCGCCGGCCAGATCGGCGCGCTGGGCCTGGAGATGCCTGGCACTAGAGACGAGTTCCGGGCGCTGGTCGAGTCGCTGGACCTCACGACCGCGCAGGGCCAGTCGGCCTACGGAACGCTGCTCACGCTCTCGGACGCGTTCGGCGTCGTGGCCGATTCTGCTGCGTCTGCGGCAGACGAGAGTCTGCGCGCGGCGCAGGAATCGGCGCGCGCGGCGCAGGAATCGGCGCGCGCGGCGCTCGACGCGCAAAGTGCGGCGATCGAGGACGAAATTGCAGCGATGGTGCGGGCCTTCGGCGACCTTGAGGGCGCGATGAGCGCGCTCGATGCGCCGGCTGAGAATATCGTCGAGCAGTGGCAGTCCGCATCGCAACAGCTCGCCGACATGACGCGCGAGCTGGATCGCATCCTGGGCACAGGAGAAGCCGGCCCGTTCGATGCGCTCGCGCAGACGGTGGCGTCTCTGGCGAGCGCCAGCCGTGGCATCGAGGCCATCGACCAAATGCGGTTTGGTGTGGCGACCTCGGCCGCCTCCGATCAGAGCGTCGAGCTGATGGCACAGCGCGAGCGCGAGCTGTTCGCCGAGCTGCGCACCGCCGCCGACCCTGCCGCGGTCGCGCAGGAGCTTGCGCAGGTTGCGCTGGCACGGATCAAGATGGCCGGAGACCTGTCTGGCCAGGTGCTCGCAGATGAGTATCGGGAGCAGTACGAGTCGGCGCGGGCGGTGCTAGATCTGCAGCGTGAGTCCAGGGACGAGCAGATCAGCGCCTTGCGCGAGCAGATCAGCGCAGCGGAGCAGATGCGCAGGATCATCGGCGGCATGCGCGGCGTGATCGACGATCTGCTGGTCGGGGACTTGTCCGCGCTCGGGCCAGAGGGGCGACTGGGCGCCGCGCGGCAGTCCTACGACAGGACGCTTGCGGGGGCCCGCGCTGGCGACGTGTCCGCGATGTCCGAGTATGCGGATGCGCTGCGCACGTACCTCGGGCAGTCGCAGAGCTACTACGGCGGCGCGACCTCTGAGTATGCGTCGGCGTTCGCCGCTGCATTGGCCGAGGCAGAGGGGCTGGCCGGGACGCAGGTTAGCGACATTGAGCTGCTCTCGTCTCAGCTAGAGACGCTCCAGAGCATGGACATCGAGCAGGCCGAGATGCGCCGGACGGTGATCGACACCAGCGCCGAGCAGCTCGCCGCGCTCGACAGTATCGGCGCGGCCCTGCGTGAGCGAGAGTCTGCGCTGCAACAACGGCAAGATGAGCAGGCGTCCGCGGCGCGCCAGCAGGTTGATCTGCTGAGCGCGATTGTCGAAGGCCAGGAGGCGGAAATCCGGCAGCGCGCCGCGGCCATGCAGGCTCTGCAGGAGCAACTCGCCAAGCTGCAGGACCAGATCGGGCGCATCCAGTCGAGCGTCGAGTCTATCGAGGTGGCGGCGTGATCCGGTACGTGGCCGAGGTCGAGGTCATCGTGGGCGGAGTGCCGACGACGCACTATTTCGGCACTACCGGGTTCGCAACCCGCGGCACGGACACGCCTGCGCACACGTACGTCTCCGGTCGGCTGGTCTCGCCTGGATGGATTCAGCGATCGCTGTTTTCCGGATCGCGCATGACCGGAGCCGTCCGGCCGTCGTATGGGGCGCTGGAGCTCGCCAACGCGGATGGCGGGCTAGATGCATGGATCGGCCATGCGGTGTCTGGCGGCCGGGTGACGGTCCGGTATGGAGACGAAGACGCGGCGTACCCGGCCGGTTACAGCACTGTCTACGTCGCGTACATAGAGCGCATGCAGGCCGACCTGGAGTCCGTCAGACTGATCCTGCGGGATCGACTGGCGCAGGCGCTGGACCAGCCGATGGTCGCGCAGACGTTCAGCGGAGCGGGTGGCCTTGAGGGGACTACGGGCTTCGCCGGCAAACTCAAGCAGGCGGTGCTCGGTGATCCGGGCTACGTGCCGCCGATCCTGGTCGATGCCGCCAAGCAGCTATGGTACGTCCAGAGCACAGGGCCATATTATCTCGCGGCGCTGCTGCAAGTGTACGAAGGTGGCGTGCAGATCACGCGGGGCACCGACTACGCCTCGTCGGCCGATATGCTGGCGACCACGCCGTCACCCGGTGAAGCGCGGTTCTGGGCGCCAGCCTCCGGGCCGGTGTACTTCCGGCTTGGCGGAGTGCCGGTGTACGACCTGCGGGTGCAGGCGTTTTCCGGCGCGCCGCCAGCGGGCGCGGGGTGGACGATCGGGATGCTTGCCGTGCAAGCCGGGATCAGCGGCGCGACAAGCACCGTGGCAGTCGATGGTACGCTGGTCGACGACGACCGCACATACATGCAGATCATGGATGATGCTTGCGCGGTCCAGCTCGGGTGGTACGGGATGACGCGCCTCGATACGTGGTCGTCTGGCATCCTGGCCGCACCGACCGGATCGCCATTGCACGTGTTCACCCCGCACAACTCGCGCGACTGGCGGCGCGACACGCCCGCCGATCTCAGTGCGCCGGTCTGGTCGTTGACGGTCAAGGCCGGAGCGACCTGGCCGAGCGATCTGGCCGGGAGTGTGACGGACGCGATGGCCGACTACCTCAAGCGCGAGCCGAATTGGGCAGCATTCGCGCGGCAGGACCCGGCGATCCGTGCCGCGCACCCTGGGGCCATTGCGCGCGCAATCGAGTCCCCTCAGCGGCAATTCATCAACGCCTTCGGGCAGACACTATTCCTAGACGCCTATTTCGCCTTGTTCGGAGTACCGCGCGACGTGTGGTCGATCACCGCCGCGCTGACCGATCAGACCCTGGCGATAGAGCTGCATGACGTGGTGCAGATCACGAGGTCGCGCTACGGGCTGGGCGCGGGCCAGCTCGCGCGCGTCATATCGCAGCGGATCGACTGCGCGCGCCGGGAAGTGGTCTTTGGAGTGTGGGGATGACGAAGCTATTCCTTGCTTGGCCGAATCGGGTCGATTCCGCGGTCCTCAGCGCAGGCAACTGGCTGGCCGGACTGCCGCGAGACAACCTCCTGACGCGCGAGTTGACTCAGGTCGCGCGCTCGGCCGACGCTACCGAGGCATCAACACGGATCGACTTCGATTACGGGTCAGTGCGCGCGTTCCGCGCGTTCGCGCTGGTGAACCACAACCTCACCCGCGCGGCGACGTGGCGGATCACGCTGGGGTCTGCGCCCGGCGCATCCGATATCTACGACAGCGGGTCACTGTTGGCGTGGCGGATGAGCTTCGACGGCGACCTGCTGGAGTGGGAGGAGTCTGGGTGGTGGGAGGGCGTCGGCGATGACGAGTACCTGCGCGCGCCATACGCCGTACTGCATGTCTCCTCCGCCTACTACTCGGGGCGGTACCTGCGCATCCAGATCACCGACACGAGCAACCCTGACGGCTGGGTGCAGCTCGGACGCGTGTTCTGCGGCGGCGGACTGTCGCCGACCTGGAATGCGTCTTACGCCGGTTGGTCTGAGCGATGGGCCGACGACCAGTCTGTGATCCAGCGCGCCGACGGAGGGGGCGAGTTCTACGACCCGCGCCGTCGGTCCAGAGTGGCGCAGTTTTCGCTCGACCGGATGGAGCCCGGCGAGGCCGCGTTCGTCCACGAGATGTGCCGCCGCCTCGGCACGACCGGCGAAGCGCTCTGGGTGCCGGATGCAGACGATCTCGCCTACTCGCAGCAGTACGGGTTCCTCGGGCGGCTGCGGCAGCTCTCGGCAATCGAGTACCCCTACCACAACACGCGCAAACTTGCGTTCGAAATCGGGGAAATCCTGTGACACAGGTCACTCTGAACGGCAGTACTTACTCGGACGACGGCACGTCCAGCAGGGACATGCTCAACGGCGGGCACCGCACGTACTTCTTCCCGCTGCTGGTCGACGCGCTCGTGGAGATGTCTGCGATCGAGACAATCCGGGATGACGCCGAGGATGCGCGTGACCTGGCTCAGGTGTACGCGCAGGCGCTATCCGGTACGTCATCGACGTCGATCGCCGTGGCGACTGGCTCAGTGGCGATCACGGCGTCAACTGGGAAGCAGTGGCAGGTCGGGCAGCATCTCTACGTCGCGCGCACCTCGGCTCCGACGACCTGGCTCGCCGCGCGTGTCGTGAGCTACAACGCCGGTACCGGCGCGCTGTCGCTCGATGTGGTCGCGGTCAATGGCAGCGGCACGTACACCGACTGGCAGATCTCGATCGGCGGTGCACAGGGGCCAAGCGGCACCATCAACAGCCTCGCCGAGTCGACCAAATCCGCCGGGTACACGCTGGCCAGCGGCGACAAGGGGAAAGTCATCCGACTGGATGGCACGTTCACCCTGGCGTTTACTTCCGCGGCGACGCTCGGGGCTGGCTGGTGGTGCTGGCTGCACAACATCGGGTCCGGGGCGATCACGCTCGACCCGTCCAGCACTCAGCAGATAGACGGGCTCACGTCGTACCTGTCCTACCCGGGGGAGATGCGACTCGTCTGGTGTACGGGATCGGCGTTCCGGTCCGTGGTTGCTCACCCGTTCCAGGCGGTCTACACGGCATCCAGTACCTTCACCGATCCGCCAGGGTATGCGCGCCTGGCTGTGCGCGCGTGGGGAGCCGGAGGCTCGGGGGCAAAGCTTTCGACCGGCGCGAGTGGCGGCTCCGGCGGGGCGTGCATGGACAACTCCTGGTCGCCGACTCCGGGCACGTCGCGCATTGTCACGATCGGAGCCGGTGGAGCGGCAGTGACAGGCGACGGCGAGCCAGGCAATGGCGGCGGCGCCACCAGTCTCGATGGTGTGATCTCTGTCCCAGGCGGCGTGGCGGGCATCGCGTCGGCGTCCGCGCCGGTCGGCGCATCTGTGATGCAGTACGCGATGGGCGGATACGGCGGCGGGCAGCTCGGCGGAGCGGGCAACCAGAACTCCATCTGGGGCGGCGGCGCGGGTAAGCGGACGTCCCCGGACCTCCAAGGGTTCAATTCCTGGCACGGCGGCGGCGGCGGGGGGGCAGGCTCGACCTCTTCCGGCGCGAGAACTGCCGGGACGTCGCTCACTGGCGGGTCCGGTGGGGACGGTGGAGACGCGACGAGCGGCACGGCTGGCTCGCCGCGCGGCGGCGGCGGAGGTGGGACCAGGACGGGTGCATCGTCGGGGGCTGGCGGGCGTGGCGAGCTGCAGATATGGGGGATGTGCTGATGAGGTACGCACTGATCGTCGGGGGGGTCGTCCAGAATGTCGTCGAAGCGGATGGCGGCTGGCCCGGACTACAGGCCGCGGATGTCGCGGTGCAGACTGATGTGGCAGGCCCTGGATGGCTATGGGACGGAGATGCGTTTTCGCCTCCCGCCGTCAGCGCGCCTGTACCTGATGCTGTCACGATGCGCCAGGCCAGGCGCGCTCTGCATGCAGCAGGGCTGCTGTCCGGTGTCGAGGCTGCGATTGACGCGCTCGCGGAGCCGGAGAAGACGGCGGCGCGGATCGAGTGGGAATACTCATCCGAGGTGCAGCGCCACAACGGCTTCGTCGAGCAGCTCGCGCCCGCGCTGTCGCTGAGCGAAGCGCAACTGGACGCCCTGTTCGTCGCGGCGGCGGCGCTATGAGCGCGCTGTCCGCAACCTGGTTCAAGCGGCCGTTCGCGGCGCTGGTCATCTGGCTGCTGTGCGTGATCGGCGCCGTGATCGGGCTCGCGTGGCTGACGCTGGCGATCTTCGGGCGCAGCGAGCGAGCCCACAGAATCGCGCTGGCGTTCGACCAGGCCGCGAATGCCGCGTTCGGTGGCAGCGAGGACATGACGATCAGCACGCGTGCAGCGCTGGCCGAGGTCGATGGCGACCGATGGGCGCTGGCGCTGTGCTGGCTGCTCGATCAAGTGGACCCAGGGCACTGCGCGCGGTGCAGGAAGGATCAGCCGTGACGGAGGGCCAGTAGTGGCAGCGGATCAACTCACCTTCGGCGAGGCGCTGGTGGCGCTGGCCGCCAAGCTCATCCCCGGTGTTTTTGGGTCAATCGTCGCCCTCCGCGGTCTGCCGCCGGACTCGACATGGCTGCAGCGGGTCACAGCCGTGGGCGGCGGCGCGGCTGCTGCGTGGTATCTCGCGCCCGCGATCAGCGAGTGGGCAGGTATCGGGTCGAAGAACATCGAGGGCGCGCTTGCATTCCTCGTTGGGGCATTTGCGATGGTCGTGATCGGCGAGGTCCACGCAACGATCCGAGACGTGCAGATTGCCGCCATCGCGCGCGACGCGATCCGGAAGTTCCTCCGACTCGACCGGGGGGCATGATGCTGACCCTGCTCTATCACGCGTCCCTGTCCGTGATCTGCGCGACTGCGGTATGGCTCGCGCTCGATCCGCGCATCCCGAGCGGCATCGTTGGCACGGCCTGCATCGGCGGGATCGCCGTCTTCTCGCTCGCGGCCACCGAGGGCGACCCGCCGAACTGGCTGGTGGGTCAGATGGCGAGCCTCGCCGGGCTGTGTCTGTGGGGCATCACGCGCATCGCGTGGCGGCGGCACTGCACTCGGCGCGGTGGAGGTCAGGCATGAGCATGTTCGACTGGTTGCGGGACCGGCTGGGCGCACCGAGTGAGCCCGCGCAGGAGTGGGGCGCACCTGCGGCGCGTGACACCGGCTTTGACGCGGCGTTCGAGCGCGTGATCGGCCACGAAGGCGGCTACGTCGACCATCCTGACGACCCGGGCGGCGCGACCAACTTGGGCATCACCGAGCGCGTGGCGCGCGAGCACGGCTACACCGGCAGCATGCGCCTGCTGACCCGCGAGCAGGCCCGCGAGATCTACCGCGTCGGATACTGGCAGCGCGCGCAGGCCGACCAGTACGCGCCGGCCATCGGGTTCCAGCTCTTCGACGCGGCGGTGAACCACGGCATCGGCAACGCGATCCGCTTCCTCCAGCGCGCCGTGGGCGTGGCTGATGACGGACAGGTCGGGCAGGTGACGGTGGCGGCGGTGCGCGCGCTCGACCCTGCCGAAGTGATCGCGCGGTTCAACGCCGAGCGCCTGGAGTTCTACGCCAAGCTGACGACCTGGCCAAGCTTCGGGCGCGGCTGGGCGCGGCGCATCGCCGGGAACCTCAGGTACGGAGCGACCGACACATGATTGCCTTCGCGCTGCCCTACCTGATGCGCGCCCTGCCGGTGCTGGCCCTGCTCGCCGCCCTGGCTCTCGGTGCGTGGGCGACCTATGACACAGGCCGCATTCACGGCCGCGCCGCGGTGCAGGCGAAGTGGGACGCGGAGCGCCAGCTCGCCGCCGAGAAGCGCGCCCAGGAGCTGCGCGAAACCGTCACCCGCATGGATGCCCTGCACATCGAGGTCGAGCGCCTGCGCGCCCGGCCCGCCCGCGTCAAGACCATCGTGGAGACGATCCATGTCCAAGCTGATGCTGAGTGCCGGTCTGCTCCTGAGTCTGTGCGCTTGCTCTGGAATTCCGCAGACGGTGATCCTGACCGACCGACCGCCGCCCCCGCCCGTGTGGGTGATGCAGGTGTGCCCGCCGTGGCCCGCGATGGGCGGTGAGGGGCGCGTGTCTCTCGACCTGCTCGCCGCGTCCATTCGGGCCGCGAAGGTCTCGCATGCCGAGTGCACCGCGCGCGCCGAGGGCTTGCAGGGCTACGTCCGCGACGTGGTGAGGCCAGCGCCATGAACCGTGTCTCCTCCCCGGGATTCGCCATTCACCCGGGCTTGCCCGCTGCCAGTCGGCGGCGGGCTTTCTTCTTCGTGCTGCGGGCTGTGCTCGGCCTGACGGCGCTGCTCGCGGCAATCGCGCCGTTCGCATCGTGATCCACCTTGAGCCCATCGTGCAGACCCTGCGCATCTTCCGCGGCGGCCGGCTCTACGGCGCTCCCTATGACGCCGTGGCCACGCTCACGCTCTGCGGCGACCTGGCCTGCATGTCGGGGATGCACGGAGACTTTTCGCGTGCAGACTGGCATGACATGCAGCGCGTGCTTGCCGGCCGATCCATCCGCGATCTGCTCATCATCCGGAACGGGGAGCGCGTCTGGTACGACGTGGCGACCGGGGAGAGGGGCCGCGGGCGGTTTCCGGTCTATCCAGATGCCTGACCCGCTCCTGATCCTCGACGCCCTGGCAACCGCATGGGTGCGCGCATGGGCGGCTTGGCTGGCGGCGCTCAGGCGGTAGCGCCCCTGCGCGGCAGCAGCTCGTGCGTCGGGTGCATCCTGACGCGCAGCAGCCACAGCTCCCATGTCTGCGACGGCGGGCGTGCCTCGCCGCTCTCCCACTTGTGCCACGCCCGCCATCCGGATAGACCGGCCTCTGTTGCCGCTGCCTCGAGGGTCATGCCGGCGGCCTCGCGCAGCCGGCGCACCTCCTCAGGCGTGGGTCGGGGGAGGGCGGACCGCCACGTTGAGCGGCGGGGGTGGGTTGTCACGGCATCGTCCCGCGTACGGTGACGGGGGCGCCGTCCTCGTAGATGCACAGCCACGCGCCATCGTCGATGTCACGGTCCTCGCGGTCACTGTCGAACTCGGCCCATTCGCCGTCTGCGATGGCGGCGGCGATGGCCTCGGCCTCGCTGTCGTACTCGGTGTCGCAGTGGGTGGCGTCGGTGCGGTAGGTGTAGACGCCGTCGACTTCTTCGATGATCCAGTCGGCCATCGTGCCGACAGTGCTATTGCCTTCGGTGTCCACGCCGTCGCCGCACTCGGCGACCATCGCGGCAAAGGCTTCCTCGGCCGTCTCGCCTGCGTACACGCCGAAGTCGGCGCCGGCCTTGCTGGTGATGCGGTAGCTGTTGCTCATCTCACTCTCCTGCCCTGATCCCCGAGGCGCGGTGCACTCGTCGAGCGCATGAGACACACTGTATATGCCTCGCAGTCATAGCGCAAGTACTTTCGTCGGCCGTATAGGTCGCGGCGTGACTGGGCGGTAAGGAAGTGTGCATTGCGGCTTGGGTGAGGATGCTCATTCAGCCCTCCCTCACCTGACCCGCACCAGCCACAGCCCGCACCAGGCATAGACCGCGCGCGGCGCTCGCATGATCCTCCGCTTGCGTTGGCGCATGGTCATGGCCGGTATTCCTCCCCGGGGTCAGCGTACTGCCCGGCACGAGCCAGCGCCCACCCGACGATCCCGGTGCCGGACGGCGGATAGGGCCACGCCATGATGAAGCGGTAGCAGAGCCAGCCGATGAGCGTTCTCATGGAAACCTCTGCTCGCACCCGCACCGCGCGCAGTACGCACCCTCGCGGTTGATCCTGAACAAGTCGTTGCCGCAGCCGCATTCCCATCGCTCGTCGCCGGCCTGGACGGGTCCGGTGCGCCGGCCCATCTCAAAGCCGCAGGACTGGCACTCCAGCCACACCACGCCGACCGGCGACACGGCAGCCCACTTGTGCGAGCAGCCGAGACATTGCGCAGGGCCGGAGAGCCAGCCCTTGCTGCGATCTTCGATGCTGATGATTTCGGCGGTCATCCCACCCACCTCCACACCAGCCAAGCCAGCCCCGCCAGCCCGCAGCCGGCGAGGACGATCAGCGCCCACCGGCGGACGGTGAGCAGCTTGCGGGTCAGGTCATCGAGCATCGGTGTTC
>JBAYUQ010000021.1:0-52900 GCA_041675005.1 Kapaibacterium sp. (SeqCode) | reverse complement strand
TGGTGGCTGGGTACTCGAATCCCAAGTGAGAGTAGTAGGCCAGTTCGTACCACTTATCTCAACATTGTTGCCCTTCTCGACTTGTGTGCCGTTTACATCGAATATCTTTATACTACTTTTGGAAATAGTAAATGCTTTGTCAAGATATACTTTCGTTGTGACTAAACTACTTGTCGGCTGTGGGTATGGCGAAGAGTTGTAGAAGTAGGGTGATATTTCGGTTTCTTCAATACTACTAATCCCATTATCTAGATTTAAGGTAAACCAATAGTTTCTATATTCATGTTTATCATCTGAATAAGCAAATAGACTTCTTGACTCAAAACGTCTAAAGTACCTTTGAACAACTTTACCATTATCCGGAAATTGAATTTTCTCTATTTTGCTTATATCATCATTGACTCCTAATAAGTAAAGAGTATCATTAACAACAATGTTCAATGTATCCTTATAAAAGTCAAAAGCATCCGTTATTCCGTTGTCTAAATTAGTTAGTTTGTTATGAACTAGTGTATCAATCGTTTTACTTCGGATATCAATTCTCTGAACAGTGAATAATGAATCTTTTTTAGAATAAAGAAAAGTTATCAGGTAATCGGTCTCTTCTGTTTTAGCTATTCCTGATGCTCTGTAATTTGGCGTAGAATAAGTGCTAAAATTTTATTCATCAAGCCACACTGTGTCTGCCTTTGAATGGGAATAGATAGCCAAATCTTCCCAAACTTTTCCATCTGGGGATGTCTGTACATAAGTCTTCTTAAAAAAACTTGTATCCTGATTTATTCTATAATATGTATTGTTTGAAAACCCAGTCTTCAAGTTCCTTGTTACTGAATCTTTGGAGTTTGAGACCATCTTCAAATTTAAATCAAACACTTTTAGCTCATTCTTATGAGACACAAAAGTTTTGAAATATGATGCTATCATATATCCATCATCAAATTTCTCAAACCCTGTGATTTGCACATAGTCTAGCAGTTCAGTACTAATTATTATTTCTTTTTGAAATGTACTCCCAAAATCACTTGAAGTTAAAAGCAATAACTCTGACTTATTTATTTGGTTAAAACCAAGTATCTGAAGTTCATTAGTCTTTGTATCATAATTCTCATATAGAATATTGACGGATGCAAAATTAGTATCCATATCAATTTTAGATACTCGACTTGTATTAGGGTCTAACGTGTAGTAGTTAGTCCCATTCCTATGTAATGCTTTATCATCTTCTATTCTTATTGGTAAATGCCCACCTAGAGTATTGAAATTCTTATAGTCTGATATTCTTTTACTTTCGTCTAATTCACTATTATATTTAACTACAAACTTATTATTTGAAACGAAATAGAAATCATCTTTATATTTAGCAATGTCATTAGTTGACACAGTTCTATCTTCAACATTACAATCGACCTCACCTATATATTCTGCTTTTACGTTGTTTTCAATTTTATAAATACTATAGAATGGAAATTTTTTGTTTTTTTGTAGGGCATTGAAACTATATAAATAGTTGTCGAAAGAATGAAGATAATATATACTTGGATCTAAGTCACTAAATAATTCTGGATTTTTTCCAGAGGATAAGAATACTCTTATATTTCTTTCCTCATCTATTTCTAATAAATCACTGTTTGATACAACATAAATCATATTATTTGCATAGAGTATTCTTGAAATTCCAAATTTACTATCTTCTATTGGAATTTGTTCTAATAGGTCTAAACTCATATTATAAATGAGAACTTGATTATCTACGAAAGTGTAAATTTTATTATTATTAACTTGAAGGGGTGGATTACTATTTAATGTACTCTCAGAGTTATAATTTACCTTAGATCTAAATTCTAATCCGATTCGGGAACTTATATTAAAATCATTGTCAAGTACGATTAAGTTATGCTGAGTTCGTACAACATAAAACTCACTTGATAAATCTATAAAGATAATGCTGTCATTCACATTAATTTCTAAATCCCAAGTCTTACCGTTATCAACTGACGTTTTAACATCTCCATCTTCCATAAATGCAACCAATGAATTTTCTTTATGCACCATATTGACTATGTTTTGACCACCATCAATTTGTATGTCATCCCAAGTATTACCTTTGTCGAATGATAGGTTCGCTACACCTAAATTCCCATAAGCTATCACAACTTCTTCATAAGCATTAACACCTTTTACATCATATATAAAAGGTGTTATATTGCTTATTTGAGAGTAGCTACTCACTATCGATAAACACAGGAAGACAATCAAAAATAAAATATTTTTTTTCATAAAGACACCTCTTTTATACATTTACAATATAATATCACAATATAATATCACAATATAATATCACAATATAATATCACAATATAATATCACAATATAATATCACAATATAATATCACAATATAATATCACAATATAATATTCTTCAACTTAATATCAAAAAAAAAGCAGAACCAAATTGATTCTGCTTTCTTAGATATATTCTTTTATATACTTGTTTTACCTACCAAAGGCGTGTCTGAGGGACATAAACCCAACTGTACCGAAGCCAAGTAGGAATAGAATTTGGAATGGAATAGCAGCTATTTCTAGGTGATAAACAGAGTAGCCAATACCAACCATAAAGTATAGCGTTAAAAGCAATTCTACAGCTACTAATAAAGTAACTTTGTTTTGTCTGTATTTCTTTTTGATTACTGTTCTCGGAGCTTTGTCGCCATCTTTCGGTGTACGAGTGAACTCAGATTTCTTGCCGATTAATGCTTCTATTACTGCTTTTGTGTTGTTCACAGCCAAGCCCATAGAGCCAGCTAAGAAAACCGGGAAAAGCAGGATTCTCTTTCTCCAATCAAGATGTATGGCTTTTTGACCGTACATATAGAATAAGAAAGTGGATATAGATGCTAATACGAATATAGACATTAGTGAGTATATATTGTCATAGCCAGTAGTTGTGTTTTTGATCATCACTATTGGTATATTGAGCATAGCCACTAATATAATGAATGGGAATACTATATTACTTGTTAGGTGAATAAAGCATTCTAATTTTACTTTCGCAGGTATTTTCGCTTTCCAAACCATTGGTAAAAGCTTCATTGCTGTTTCCACTGCCCCTTTAGTCCAACGGAATTGTTGTGTTTTAAGAGCGTTGATATCGGCAGGTAATTCTGCTGGTGAAGTTACATCGTTCAAGAACATGAACTTCCATCCTTTCAATTGAGCACGGTAGCTCAAATCAAAATCTTCAGTTAGAGTGTCGGCTTGCCAGTTACCTGCATCTATTATGCAAGAAGTTCTCCATATACCAGCCGTACCGTTGAAGTTGATGAAAAATCCAGCTTTGTTACGAACTTGTTGCTCTATAACAAAGTGTCCGTCTAGTGCTATTGCTTGCGCTTTAGTTAAGTATGATTGGTCACCGTTTAGGTGTTCCCATCTTGTTTGTACCATTCCTACATTCTCATTTTGGAAGTGAGGTACAGTACGTTTTAGGAAGTCGCTATTTGGTACAAAGTCAGCATCGAAAATAGCTACAAATTCTCCTTTCGCTATTACAAGTCCTTCTTTCAAAGCACCTGCTTTGTAACCTGATCTATCTACTCTGTGTATATAAGTAATATCGAATCCTTTTTTCTGATACTCATCACATAGCTTTTTAGCTAATGCCTGAGTCTCATCAATCGAATCGTCAAGTACTTGAATTTCCAGCTTGTCTTGAGGATAATCAATCTCACATACGGATTTGATTAGTCGCTCGACCACATATAGTTCATTGAACATAGGTAGCTGTACGGTAACTACAGGCCAAACTGCGGGATCTTTTAGGTCGGGCATTTCCTGTTTACGAGTTTTTCGGTAGTAGTGTAGTAGCACGATTCCGTGGATACCGAATCCAAAGAGTATAGTAAGTGCGACGAAGTAAATAGCTATTAGTAAACTTTCCATTCGGAAATTAAATACCTTTTTGTAACTAAAATAAACAGCAAATCTATGAAAAAATTAAATAATACGAAACAAGTATATTTCAATTTTCGTTATAATTCTGCTTCAAAAATATAACTTATCTCTTTTTGAACTTTTATCCAAATATGGTGATAAGTTGAAAGTGTAACTCTACCACCCCGATACTACTGCTAGCAGCACGTCATTGGCTATTTGCTCTAGGATTACGTCTATTGCTTCATTCCTGTTAGCCAATGCATTGTTCAATTCATAGTTCTGATAAGCAGAGAAATCTTTATTCCAAATCTCTTTGCGTTTTACATTGTCATAGTAAACCGCCTTGCATCGCACTGTTACTCGTCTCTCCGTTTCTATCGCACCGCTTGAAACAGCGATTGGTGCATCAGAAATATTGACGATATTAACTTCCAACTTGGCATCGCCACCAGCTGTTTCGTTGATATTGAACGAGTTATCACTTCTGAACTCATCTATCAGCGATTGTGCTAATTTGTCACGGAATAGGGGATTACCATATCCCGATTGGTCTAATACTGGCTGTATATATATTGACTTCAAATGAGCAGGTATATTCCCACCAGTGAATGAGTAGCAACCGCTGAGCAATAGTATTATACTTAATAAAAGATATTTTTTCATTGATTCGTTATATATTGCTTTATAAATGAGTTCATTTTTCTTTCGCTTCCAACTGTTGTACGAGGGCCGTGCCCTGGGTAAAGTGCATACTCATCAGGCAAAGTCAGGATTTTTTCTTTAATGCTATCCATCAATTCCGAGAAATCACCACCTGGAAGGTCAGTTCTACCAATGCTTTGCTTGAATATAGTATCGCCAACTATCACGGTTTGCTTCTCATCATTAACAAATATGACACCGCCCTCTGTATGACCGGGGGTTTCTAACACTCGGAACTTCGCATGTCCGATTATCAGCTCATCACCTTCTTTCAGATACTTATCGGCCTTTATTCCTCGCATATCAAAAGGTAGTGGGAATCCACCAACATAAGCATTAGGGTCGAGCAATCTATACTCATCATCCTCGTGTAGATAAACCGGTACATTATGCTGATCACGCAAATCGGGCGCATCAGCAGTGTGATCCCAATGCGAGTGAGTGAGCCAAATCTCTTTTAGCTCAGCTCCATGCTCTATCAGTGTACGATTGATGAATTCCAAACTACTAGGAGGTACGTCTATTACAACAGCATAGTTAGTTGATTCGTCTATAATAATATAAGTATTGGTCAAAGCAGGACCAAATTCATCGTAAATAAGCTTCATCTATTTTATTTTCTTAAATTTGTGAAAAGAAAAAATAATAATGTCATTAAAACATTATAAAACTAATGAAAATTTGAACTATTAAAAAAGGATTGAATAATGAGTACAGTAATTTTATCAGCAGTGAGAACTCCAATCGGTGGATTTTTGGGTGGATTATCACCTCTAACAGCACCACAATTGGGTGCAGAAGCTATCAAAGCAGCTATTACTAGAGCTGGTGTAAAAGTCGAAGATGTTAACGAAGTAATAATGGGTAACGTACTAACGGCAGGTGTAGGACAAGCTCCGGCACGCCAAGCCGCTATATACGCAGGATTACCAGTATCAGTAGAATGTATGACTATCAACAAAGTATGTGGCTCGGGTCTGAAAGCTGTTATGTTGGCTGACCAAGCTATAAAAGCTGGCGATGCTACTACTATAGTCGCTGGTGGTCAAGAATCAATGTCGAACTCACCACACCTACTAATGGGGTCAAGAAATGGCTTCAAAATGGGTAATACGGATCTAGTTGACTCTATGGTAAATGACGGCCTATGGGACGTTTACAACAAATTCCACATGGGGAACGCTGGCGAGATGTGTGCAAGTGATCACGATTTCACTCGTGAAGCACAAGACGAATTCGCTATTAGCTCGTACAAAAAAGCGCTAGAAGCACAAGAAAATGGCTACTTCGCTGAAGAGCTAATCCCGATAACTATATCTGATAGAAGGGGAGACGTAGTAATAGACAAAGATGAAGATCCAGGAAAAGTTCGATTCGAAAAAGTGCCAGAACTACGCCCAGTATTCACAAAAGACGGTACTATAACTGCTGCAAACGCTTCTAACCTGAACGATGGTGCGTGTGCGATAGTAGTACAAGACGAAGAAACTGCAAAAGCAGCTGGCCGTAAGCCATTGGCTAGAATCATAGCTCACTGCTCGCTCGCGCAAGCACCTGAGTGGTTCACTACTGCACCGACTTCTGCTATCCAAAAAGTATTGAAAAAAGCGAATATGCAAATCGGCGATATCGACTTATTCGAAATCAACGAAGCATTCTCAGTAGTGCCTATGCACTCTATCAAAGAGTTAGGAATAGACAGAGAGAAAGTAAACATACACGGTGGAGCTGTGGCTATGGGTCACCCAATCGGCGCATCTGGAGCACGTATATTGACTACTCTAATCTATGCACTGAAACGCACAGGCGGCAAATACGGCATAGCTACTCTATGTATTGGTGGCGGCGAAGCTAACGCAATGATAATCGAGATTCTATAATCTCATTATATAAAGCGAATTAATTTTTACGAACCCCAGCAGATATGTTGGGGTTTTTTTGTATATTTGAATCAATATGAAGAATATAGATAAAGAAAGTATCGAGAATGCTTATCGCCTATTCAAGTCGGGCGATATAGACACTATTGAAGTTGGAACTTCCATTGCAAGCACAATTGTGCTAAAGTTTTAGAATAATTTTTGAATTAAAGTCTTAACAGTAAGGTACTGCATGATAACAACTAATGTTATACAAAGAGTCTTTCATCTTCGCTATGGAGGTGGCACTGGAACTTGCTTTGCAATTGATGTGCAAAACAAACAATATTTAGTAACGGCTAAACATGTAATTGATGGATTTCAAAACGGGAATCTAATTGAATTATACTACAATGGTAATTGGGAAACATTATCTGCAAATATAGTGGGACATCACGATTATGCTGATGTTTCAGTAATTACAGTTAATCAAATTCTTGCAAGATTACCTTTGGTACCTGATGCTGGTGGAATAACATACGGACAAGATACATATTTTCTAGGTTTCCCATATATGATTCAAGATGAAAGGGGTAGTAAAATCAATAGAAATTTCCCAATGCCCTTAGTCAAAAAAGCCACATTATCTGCAATAATTAGTGACCAAGTTGGAAGCTATCTTTTACTTGATGGTTATAATAATCCGGGATTTTCAGGTGGACCAGTAGTCTTTAAAATGCAACATACAAATGAATTTAAAGTTGCGGCAATAATTTCAGGTTACAAATATGTTGATGAACCTACATATCAACAAAACCAGCAAACTCCTATAATATATAGAGCAAATACGGGTATAATAATAGCTAACAATATTGACTATGCTTTGGAGTTAATAAAAATTAATCCAATTGGCGTGGAATAAATCACACTCTTAACAATATCTATAATTATTAGTTAAAAATCAAATAATCATTAAATACTTTTTGGCTATTACAAAACTTCATAAGTAAAATAGAATTAGAAAAAATAGAATAACAGAAATATGGATATAAAAAGTAAATTAGAAGATTGGATAAATAAAACTGGATACCCTCTAGAATTAATAACAGAATCAATATTATTCGAATCAGATTATAACATAATAAATTCACATATTTATCATGATACTGAAAATAGTATTTATAGAGAACTAGATTTATTTGCTACTAAATATTGGGGTAAAGATAACAAATTAGGTTTTAATTTTAATTTAATTATTGAATGTAAAAAATCAACCAAACCTTTCTTACTCCTGACTAAAAATTCATCCACATTAGACAATTTTTCATTGGGGGAAATTTATGGAATAGATGATATAATGAGCAGGGTTATGTTGTCAGGTAGTCCTAAAACTATATCTCTACCCGAGAAAACAGGATATGGGTTTAAATTAATACAAGGTTTCACAACAAGTGATGAAACTATCTACAAAGCAATAAATACAATTATTAAATCTTATAATTATTATCAGGAAAATGAAAACGAGAATGAGACAGATCACAAAGAAGAAAACCTTCATTCAATTGGGATTCCACTATTAATAATTGATGCGCCTTTTTTCTCACTTTATATAAATAAAAATTCAGGTGTAGTAATTAATGATATTGAATGTGGCATTTTACGTGTAAAAACTCATCTAAGTAGATTTGAACATGAACCTGTTCCAATTATTATCATTCAAAAAGAATCAATAATTAAATTATTAAAATCGATTGATGAATTTGGAGAATCATTCTATAAATATTTGATTTCTAATCCAGAGTATAATATAAATAATATAGACAACTTAGAAATTGAATTAGTTGAGAAAAAAAACAAGGACTGATAATTTTTTGTTTCACTACCCCCTCCCGCAAATAAGCCCCTCATTCGCCGTAAATAATACGGCAATTAATTTGCTTTACGGCAAATAATCATTATATTTGCAGTATAATATACGGCAATTAGAAAATGACAAAATATATACATCAACGAAATGATTGGCCTAACTTCAAATGGGATAACGAAACCTTGCTTCCTTATGTGAGCAAAGGGCGTGATTTGCTAGGCAGATTAATCGGTAGAATGGAAGGTATTGGCTTTGAGTTAAGAGAAGAGGCTGTACTCAATACTATAACTGATGATATAATCAAGACTAGTGAGATAGAAGGTGAGGTCTTGAACCCAGTTGAAGTAAGATCTTCGGTCGCTAAAAAGTTAGGAATGGATTCACCAGAGGTGCATATAGTAAGCCGAAATGTAGAAGGCATAGTTGAGATGATGCTAGACGCAACTCAGAACTACGATGAACATCTTACCAAAGATCGACTATTTGGTTGGCATTCTTCACTTTTCCCAACTGGTAGAAGCGGTATGTTCAAAATCACAGTTGGTGATTGGAGAGATGGTGAGCATGGTTCTATGCAAGTTGTTTCTGGTCCAATGGGTAGAGAGAAGGTACACTACACCGCTCCTGAGTCGCATCTTTTAGAAAATGAAATGAACAAGTTTTTAAACTGGTTTAACACTGATGAAAATATGGAACCAGTGATTAAATCCGCAGTTGCTCATTTATGGTTCGTTAGTATTCATCCATTTGACGATGGCAATGGGAGAATAGCCCGAGCTATAGCAGAAACTCAGTTAGCTAGAGCCGACCGAACTAAACAAAGATTCTATAGTATGTCGGCACAGATTATGAAATACCGAAAAGAATATTATAATATTCTGGAGTCCACTCAAAAGAGCAGTATGGATATAAGCCAATGGCTTGTGTGGTATTTTGAGCGTCTGACCGAAGCACTAGAAGCAACCGATGAAACATTATCAAAAATATTGCTTAAAGCAAAGTTCTGGGAGCTACATAAGAATACTCAATTCAATGAGAGACAAGCCGAAATTGTTAATAAACTCTTAGGTGATTTCGTTGGTAAACTACATTCATCCAAATGGGCTAAGATGACGAAAGTACATAGAGATACAGCTCGTAGAGATATCCAAGATTTGATAGAAAAGGGAGTTCTCTCAGATTCGGGCGAAGGTGGAAGAAGCACTAATTACATACTTAATCTTCCTGTAATTTGAGCAAATGAAACGCAGAAAAATGTTAGTGATTTTTCGTAATTTACTCAACTATTATTACAACAATAATTGAAATTTAGGTGTAAAGTGATTTATAGAGAAGCTAAGATTGAAGATATAAAGCAAATACAAACCGTAAGGAATTCTGTTAAGGAAAATACATTGTCCAATCCAAATTTAGTTTCAGACGAAGATTGTAAGGAATTTTTGACCGTCAGAGGTAAAGGTTGGATATGTGAAATTGACAATAAAATAGTGGGTTTTGCAATTGTAGATTTGAAAGAATATAATATTTGGGCAATATTTATAGATCCAGAGTATGAAAATAGGGGAATTGGGCAAAAGTTGCATAATATTATGTTAGATTGGTACTTTGATCAAACAAAGAATAAAGTTTGGTTAGGAACTGCACCCAATACGAGAGCTGAAAAATTTTATAGAAAAGCTGGCTGGAATTATATCGGTTTACACGGAACTAAGGAAATTAAATTTGAGATGCCTTATGAGAAGTGGATTCAGTTAAATAATTGAAACCTCCCACTTTTTTCCGTATTTTACCCCTACTTTAATTAACTTTGCCCCATAGATTATGTGATGGAAAAAACAAATGCAAGCTTTAGTATTAAAAGTTGGGTAGAGTTGTATTCCGACCAACTATACACTTGGGCCTTTTACAAAACATCAGACAAGGAAACGGCTGAGGACTTAGTACAAGAAACATTTTTGGCAGCTATTAATTCGTTTGAAAAGTTTGAAGGTAAGAGTGAACCAAAAACTTGGCTTCTTTCTATTCTGAAAAACAAAATTGCTGACCATTTTAGAAAAGTATATCGAAGCAATGCCAACTGTGATTCTATAATCACATTATCTAAAAGCAACTTAATTTTTAGAACTCCCGACAGTGATGTTGGGGTTTTTTTGTATGTTTGAGGTATGAATAAACTCTTATGTAAATTAAATGAATAATATAATTTTCCTGTTATTATTGTTAGGCTGTTCTTCGAAGTCATTAATTGAGAACAAAATTACTCCAAGAATATATTCAGATATTACGAGTGATAATGACACACTTTATAGTTTTCTGGAGGGTAAGTTCGAGTATGGTTCACCGTGTGGATATCTCAATGGAAATGGTGATACTATAATTCAAAATGGTACTTTCGAAAAGTGTTTCACTGATACCTTTACTACATTTGCATTCGTTTACGATAAAGCGCTTTATGGTAATGGTATTGTAGCGATTAATCGTGATAAAGAAGTAATATTTGATGTTTATTTATTCGACAATGGCCCTGATTATTTTAGTGATGGGTTATTTAGAATACTAAGAAATGGTAAGATTGGTTATGCTGATATATCAGGTAAAGTAATTATAAATGCAGAGTATGAGTGTGCCTTTCCTTTTGAAAATGGAATAGCAAAAGTTGCTTATAAGTGTGAACCAATTCACGTAGATGATGAGCATTCAACTTGGGAAAGCGAAAATTGGTTATTCATCGATAAGAGTGGAAAAATAATTAAGTAAATGCTCGTAACTTGTAATTTTTATTAAAAATATAGTTAAAATATGTTAATTTGAATTATAAAAAAAAGAGATAAAAAATGGAAGACAGCAAAATGGAAGATTTAAAGACTCAGGAAGTTCCAGAAAAAAAAGAAAGAAAGTTTTTGAAATTTGTTATGAAGCATAAGTATTATGTTGCATTAGTAATAGTGATTATTGTTGTGTTGGCGTGGTCATTTATAAAAATGGCTATAATGGAGAGTGATTTTAATGAAGAAAAAGCACAGATTACTTCAAATTATGAATTGAAACTTGATAACTTAAATTCTGACAGACTAAAATTAACAGCATCAACTTTTTCTTGGGCTATTAGAGGTGAACTATTAAGAGAAAATAAAGAGCAGATTAACCAGTACTTTAACGAATTCATTAAAAACCCTGATATAGTAAAGTTACAGCTTATTAATTCAGAAACATCTATTGTGGAATTATCGACTGATAAAAAGGATGTGGGAACAAAAGTTACTAAATACAATTCGGTGCAAGAGCAAACAACTGTATCTGATTCTACAGAGTTTCAGATTGTAACTCCAATCACTGGCTTAAACAAAAAATTGGGTGTGTTTGTAATGCAAGTGAACAGTCTAAAACATAAATAAAAAATATCAAATCAACAATCTTTAGAAGTCTCAATCCCAACAGTGATGTTGGGATTTTTTTATTTATTCTTTGGGGGGAATTCGAATCTTCGTATATTTGGTTTAAAGTTTAGCATTTAATCAGGCGTAATTTGTTAGAAGATATAAAATATTGGTTCGTAAGTCATCCTATTTCAACAAATATCATTAAGTATTTGGTTTGGGTTATTCTAGTGTTCTTTATTATTGTGTGGGTAAGAAGGTTACTGAAAAAGAATATACCTGACAATAATATAAAATATAAAGCCCAGAAAGGAATTGAGATATTAGGTTATCTTCTTGTGGTACTGATTACAATTAACTATTTCACTGGAAGTATAAAAGATTTTGGCCTAGCTATAGGCTTGCTCACAGCTGGTATTACCATTACGTTGCAAGAATTAATCTTAAGTATTGCTGGTTCCTTCTATATATTCATAGTCAAAGTTTATAAACCTGGAGATAGAATTGAAATAAATGATATCAAAGGTGATGTCATTGATATAGATAGTATTTATACTACTATGATGGAAATTGGTAAATGGGTGACTAGTGATAATTATAGCGGCAGAATTGTAAAAATAAGTAATGCATTCGTCTTTAAAGGTCCAGTGTACAACTACTCACAGGATTTCCCTTTCGTGTGGGACGAATTTGATCTGCCAATAAGATATGGATCTGATATTGAGTTAACCAAATCTATAATAATCTCTGTAGCTCAAGAAAACCTCTCCGATTATGTAGAGAGATCTAAAGCTGGTTGGAAAGAAATAGTAGATAAATACTATATAGAAGATGCACAAGTTGATCCTACCTTAGCTATTACTATGACTGATAATTGGATTCAATTTAATTTGAGATACATAGTAGATTATAAAAAGAGAAGATATGTCAAACATCTGCTAAATGAGGAAATAGGTAAAAGAATTCAAGATACAAACGGAAAAGTAATTCTTGCCTCTGCCACTTTCGAAATTGTTAGAATACCGACAGTTAATCACAAAGAAGAAAAACCAAAATCTGACAACATCTAATTTTCTACTTTTTGTAGATGAGATAAGAATAGTCTCTGAATTTATTAATTCGTTTTTAGTTATCCATTAGGATAGGATTAAAAGTATAAATTATTGAGGTAAAAGTATAATGAATACTACACCCGGAGATGACAAAAGAATTTCGGAATTGACTTTTGCTTCCGTATATCCGCACTATGTTACTAAAGTTGAGAAGAAGGGTAGAACAGTTGAAGAACTACATCAAGTAATAGAATGGCTAACTGGATTCGATGAGAATAAATGTCGGGAGCTGATTGCTGAGGGAGCAACATTTGAGACATTGTTTGCAAAAGCAAAGCTTAACCCAAATGCTGAAAAGATAACGGGTGTAATATGTGGCTACCGAATAGAAGAAATCGAAAACAGTCTCACAAAACATGTTAGGTATTTGGATAAACTAGTTGACGAACTAGCCAAAGGACGTAAAATGGAAAAGATACTGAGGGTTTGAAAAATCAAATATATTTGCGATTGATGCGGAAATGGTGTATATTTGCATCAAAAAGAGGCTGTTATGTCTAGACAAAGTATATCTTTCACAAAACCCAACGATGATTGGTTGAAAAGCCAAGTGGAAAGTAACGAATATTCAAGCAAAAGTGAGCTGGTCAATGACTTGATTAGACAAGCGAGAAAGCAACAGGTAGAAATTGATTGGATTAGATCAAAATTGGAACGAGCAGAAGAGAGTGGGTTTACAAATAATAGCAAAGAGTCAATTTTAGCCAAATCTAAGTCCTTGCTCAATGGCTAAATATAGAATAAGCAAAGAAGCCGAGAAAGATTTAATTCGTATTCACCAGTATGGTGTGAAACAATTTGGTTCAATTCAGGCAGACAAATACTTCTATTCATTTTTTGATTATTTTGATTTAATCACTCAAAGACCGTATTCCTTTGAATCGGTTGGTCATATAAAAAAAGATTACAGGCGTTGTGTATGTGGAGTTCACAGTATATACTTCAGATTAAATAACAATGATGTTGATATAATGGCTATAATCGGCAGACAAGATTTGAGTGAACGATTATGAGTTAATCCGAATATTTTAAATAATTAATATATAAAATGATATGAAACTTAATTTTTCTAAAACATATTCAGACGAAGATGGAAAAGCTGATGAAGCAAAGTTAGGAATGATTTATGCTAATAAAGATGATTTGTTAAAGATATGTGAATTCTTTGAACAAGTTAAGAATCATATTTCAAAAAATGATATTTGTCATTTACATCTAAGTGATAGTTTTGATGGGTGGAAGAAGGGTAAACACATAGATTTAGAAGTAAATCTAGATTATAATCAGTAACCAAACAAATTCGAAAACCGATGAATAAAACAATACTACTCCTCTTTCTAATAATCTCATTCCATGTAGCCGAAAGCCACGGAACTAAGCCGATTAATATGAATGAAATCTTGGTTTCGTACAATTACGAAGGGCTGAACAGTAGTCAAGCGATTGGGATCGAGTACACAAAATCTATAGAGTGGTTGAATTTTGGTATTCTCTATGAGAATTGGTTTGTGAATAAAAGCTTCGATTCGAGCAATGAAGTTACAGGATTTGTTGGTGTTGGCTTATTTAATATACTCCAAGCCCAGTTCGGCTACTCTACTTTCGAGAACGCAAAGGTTAGGTTGCGTGCTGGCTTACCGATATTTTCTATTCTCAGCATCAAAAGTAATGATAAATCTGCTATTGATTTGAATGATTTTATGCTTTCCGCATATTATCACCATCGCTATGGAGAAGGAGCAAGTAATATTTATGGGCTGAGCTTTGGTTATACTTTTGATGGTGGGTTTTGAAGATTCTTTTTTAACCCAACGAAATCCCCTGACAGGCAAGGAAACCTTGCTTTCTCTCTAATAGTTTTAATATTTGTTTTTGAAATCTCATTGATTTATATTAAGTTATGCAATCCCTTTTATAATAAATGGGCTTTTCTAATAAATTGTTAGAGGAATAGAATGTCTGCTAATCTCAAGAAAATATATACAAAAGGTAAAGTTCAAATTATCTTTTCAGGTGGTACTGGAGCTCCATTAGTTGTCGAGGGGGCTGAAAGTATATGTGGTACTCCCCCAAATGATATTGTTGCTGTAGGTTATACTTTACAGAGTGTTGTTGATATACCTCCTGCTACAGTATGCTCAGTTGTTATTATTAATGCAACAGCAAGCCATATAAATGGACTTAATGATCTATATAATGCGCATAGTGTAAATAAAATTGAATTAGCAGTAGAAGCTACTCTCGAACCAGTATTATTTACTGAATGTCAAACTCTTTTTGGATGGACTGGTAGTCTTAGTAACTACTTCAGAGTAAAACATATATAAATAGAATTCTTATTTCTTTATCCAGTTTTCGAGTTTCTCATTGAACTCGGATTCTGGGTATTGTAGTGAGTCATAGTACTTAGCATCTTTTCTTTGTCTATACGCTTCGTATAGACTCACAGCACATGCTACGGAGATATTCAAACTCTGTATCATGCCTGCTTGTGGAATATTGAAATTCCCATCAGCTAGCCCAAGTGCTTCTGGTGAAACTCCCGCATGCTCGTTTCCGAAACAAAGAGCTACACCCTCCGTTAAATCTAAATCATAAAGTGAAACGGATTCTTCCCCTAGTGCAGTAGTATATATTTTCATCCCATTACTTCTAATAGTGGAGAAGCATTTTTCTACATCATAATATCTATATATGTTGAGCCATTTGGTAGCACTAGCAGCAGCATTTTTCCCAAGCTTTCGTTCTGTTTGCTCACCGTGATATAGTATATATACATCGCTGACACCTACTGCATCACACGAACGCAAGCAAGCAGCTAAGTTGTGCTTATCATTGATATTTTCTAGTATGATTGTAAGGTTAGGTTGTCTTTTTTGTAAGACTCTGGTTAGCTTTTCCAATCTTTTGGGTGTAGGTTCCATAACATAAAAAAGCAGTCCCTTTTGGAGGACTGCTAAGTAATAAGTTTTCTTAATCTTTATTTATCTGCTTCGCCCATAATCGGGTCTATCGAACCAATAATTGCAACTACGTCAGAAAGCATTGAGCCCTCTACCATTGGTGCTAATCCTTGTAGATTAGATGCACAAGCAGAACGAATTTTCAACTTCCATGGACTTCCGGTACCATCTGATACTATGAAGAACCCAAGTTCACCTTTTGGTGATTCGATTGCAGTGTAAGTTTCACCAACTTCTGGAGCAGCACCGTAGTTGATAAGCATGAAATCGGCAATCATCTCTTCCATTTTAGTATATACGTCTGCTTTTTTAGGTAAAGTCTTATTTGGAATATTTGCTCTGATTTCGCCCTTTGGCATTTTGTCTAATACTTGGTGGATTATCTTTATAGATTCAGCCATCTCTTTGATCCTTACCATATATCTTGCCATAGTATCACCATCATTTTCAACAATCACGTCGAAGTCTAATTCTGGATAAACTAGGTATGGGTCATCTCTTCTTAAATCTCTATTGATTCCTGATCCACGTAGTACCGGGCCAGTTAGACCGAGGTCAATACATTGCTGACCAGTCATAACACCTACTCCAGCCATACGATCTACGAATATTCTATTTCTGTGGACTACCTTACCGAAGTAATCTAACTCAGCAGGGAATTGGTTCGCCCAAGCTCTTATGCTTGCTAAAGTTTCATCGTCTATATCATTTGCTACACCGCCTATACGAGTGTAACTAGTTGTGAATCTTGCACCACATATTTTCTCGAATAGATCATATATTTTCTCTCTTTCAGTGAAAGCCCATAGTAGCAATGTCAATGCTCCAGTATCCATACATGTAGCACCCATCGCCATCAAGTGTGATGAAACTCGTGCTAGTTCCGATACTAATACTCTTACCCATTTCGCTCTTGTTGGTGTATCTATACCCATAGAGTTCTCTATAGCTAAGGCGATAGCTACGTTATTCATCATTGGAGCCAAATAGTCCAATCTATCTGTATGAGGGATGAACTCATGATAAGTGGTATTCTCAGCTAATTTTTCATATCCTCTATGTAGATAGCCAAGCTCTGGTACACACTTGATGATTGTCTCACCATCCATACGTAACAATACTCGGAGTACACCGTGAGTTGCAGGGTGCTGAGGGCCCATATTCAAGACCATGTCATTATCTAGGGCATCATCAAATATTAGCTCTGTATCTTTGTCCAGTAGCTCTTTGTATATTTTTTCTTGACGCTCTTCGTTGAGCTTAACTATTTCTAATTGAGAGTGTAAATTCATATCAGATATATATTTATGATTTCTTCTTTTATTGAACTTAATACGAAATTATTTTAAACTTCATGTGCGTCCATTTATTTTCACAAATTAAATAAAAAACCCATATTTTAAAAGTATTAGCAGTCGTATTGTTATAAAGTTTCTAAAATTGATAAATATGATTGGTATCTTTCGATATCTATTTCTCCTTCTTCGACTGCCTCTTTGACCATACAACCTGGCTCATGCGTGTGTGTACAAGGAGTAAATTTACATTCTTCTCGGTATCCAGTAAAGTCTTTGAAATACATCTGTAACTCTAGTTTCTCAAAATTCCATATCGCCAATTCTCTCAAACCGGGTGAATCAACTATCCTCGTATCGTCGTTCACATCGAACATCTGTACAAAACTGGTGGTGTGCTTTCCTTTCATGTGCTTTGATGAAACTTTGCCGACTGCTAATACTTCTTCACCTAATATGTAGTTGATAAATGTTGACTTCCCTACACCTGATGGGCCAGTAACTAGAGTTGTCTTACCTGCCAGCTTCGATTCTAGCTCATAGAGGTTATTCTTTTCTTCCATTGATATAAAAATTAGACCATAACCCAAATCTTGATATGGTTGCAAATCTTCTTTGATTAATGTCAAATCCATTAACTCTATTTTATTGAAACAGATTAAAGTTGGTATATCATACATTTCTGACGAAATCAAATATCTATCTATTAATCCTTTGTTATAATATGGGTCTGCTACTGCCATAAATATTAGAATTTGGTCTATATTTGCAGCAATTATCTGCTCATTATCTGTTTTTTTAACAGATTCTCGAGATAATTTGCTGTATCTTTCTCTAATTTCTAGTATTACACCCTGATTATTTTGCTCTAATAATTGATAATGCACTTTATCACCAACAGCAGCAACATTGATATTTTCGTAGGGAGTAATTACAGTTCCACCTAATATACATTCAACAAATTCCTTCGATTCTTCATCTTTTACCTTGTAATTTGACCCTAATGCAAGGTAAATAGTACCCTTTCTGGCATCAATCGGTACTTTTCCACTCTTTTTTGTCAAAATTCTTTTTATTGATTTTGATTTTCTGAAGGGTTCTTTGCTGAACTTTTGCTGGTTTTTCTTGTTTTGAGCCATATTATTTCACCGTGTGTAGTTTTCTACACACTTTTACTTGTTAGGATTATATTAATTCGTTAGTTTTGCTAAAATATAAAATAATCGGTTATAATTTGTATTATCGTTGGAAATTTAAAGATAAACCAAATGAAGAAACAGTACACAACTTAGCAAAATCACTTAAAATACCAAAGACTTTGGGAAGAGTTTTAGTTGGAAGGGGTATAAATACGCCAGAAGACGCAAATAAATTCTTTGTACCTTCAAAGAAAAATATCCACGACCCTTTCTTAATGAAAGATATGGATAAAGCAGTTGAACGTATATTAAGAGCCCGAGAAAATAAAGAGTCAATTTGGATCCATGGTGATTATGATGTCGATGGGACTTGCAGCACGGCTGCACTCTATAAGTTCCTCGAAAATCTAGGATGTAAAGTTCAGTTCTTCATTCCTGACAGGTTTCAAGATGGTTATGGCCTGTCAGAACGTAGTCTCAATGGGGCTAAGGAATTCGGCGCAACTTTGTTAATAACAGTTGACGTTGGAATAACAGCTATTAAAATATCGAAAGAAGTTAAAGCGGCGGGAATGGATTTTATTATCTGTGATCACCACGAGCCTGGTGATGATCTCCCGGAAGCTTACGCTATATTGGATCCTATCAGAAAAGATTGCGAATACCCTTTCAAAAGTTTAGCTGCTTGCGGCGTAGTATTCAAACTTATACAAGGATTGGCACAAACATTAGGCATACCGGAGAAAGCTTACGAATATCTAGATTTTGTGGCTATGGCTAGTGCTGCCGATATGGTACCATTAATTGGGGAGAATAGAACACTCGTTTACTATGGCTTAAAGAAAATCAATGAAAAAACTAGGCCTGGGTTAAAAGGACTTATTCACTGTACAAATCTGAAAATTGGTTCTATCACTGCAACAAATATAGTATTCGCAGTAGCTCCTATCATTAATGCTGCCGGCCGTATGGGAGAAGCTCTCCGCTCCGTGAAAATGATGATACAAGATGACGAAATACACGCTTTCCAAATAGCTCAACAACTAGAAGACGAAAACAGAAAAAGAAGGTACATAGATCAACAAACCTTTGAAGAGGCGATTCCGCTTGCTGAAAAGCAGCTGCAAGATGGGGCTAGATCACTCGTTATCCATCAACCGCATTGGCACGCAGGTGTAATCGGTATCGTGGCTTCTCGTTTGGTAGATAGGTTCAATGTACCGACAGTATTGATGACTACTATCCACGGTTATGCTAAAGGTTCATGCCGAAGCCCTAATAATTTTGATATATACTCTGCTCTGAAAAGAGCTCAGCATCTATTGATCGAGTTTGGAGGTCACCGACACGCGGCGGGACTTACATTAAATGAATCTGATGTTCCAGAATTAAGAAAAATAATCAATGCTTGTGCTGATGAGAATATATCTTCGGATATGTTAACTCACGAGATGGAAATAGATTCTGAATTGAAACTCAACGAACTATCACCAAATTTCATTTCGTCTCTCAATAAATTCGCACCTTATGGATATGCTAATTACAAGCCAATTTTCTTTTCCAAAGGCGTTACTTCGTCTAATGGAGTGAAAATAGTAGGACAAAATAATCTAAAATTCAGGGCTTTCCAGAACAATTTTGCAATTGATGCGATTGCTTTCGGATTAGCTAATAAATATGATATAGTTACGACAGGGAAACCATTCAATATACTCTATAATCTAGAGATAAATACTTTCAATGGTCAAAACACCCCTCAATTATTTATAAGAGATATAAAGCCACAAGATTAGAATGATAGCTAAGGAAAAAGCACTTTCTTTTGAAGAGGATATAAAGCTAAAGCTAAATGATTTTGAAAATACACATACGTTTCGCACTTTGCAAGCGTATGATATTTTCAAACATATTGTAAATACTGCTGTTATATACGAAAAGTCGTACTTTTCTGGACTACACGCCAAATTATTATACCTATACAATAAGCTAAATTTGCACCAAGAATTGATTGACAAAATCAATAATTACCGCAAGTATATTAACAAGTTAATTTCTACACCAACTCTCTATTGCTCCAAAGAAGATATGGAATCATCATTCCGTATTGCTCTTGCATTGCTAGATATATGTACCGATGGTATTGAAGATAGTGAATTGAAGAAATTCCTAGCCGAAGAGCCGATATTAACTTATACTCATTCACCAGAAGCAGAATTCAAATCATTCAAGTTAGTAGTAATGATGAAGAGTAAACCCGATAGCGAGAATAAAATCATATTTGGAGAGAGCGAAGAACTCGGCAAAGTTGCCATATACATGAACAAGACATGGGAATCACTTTGGGATTACGTAAAGCCATATAGCACAATCAACGTACTAGAAGTAGAGAAACATTACGAAAAAAATGGATACAGTGTCTTCTATTGCAATCCCAATACATTCCTAGTTTACGAAAGTGATTATCTGATTGATGTTACTGAAATAGCGAGTTGCTTCCAAAATAATGGTCAGTCCGAATATTTTGCGTTGCTTAACTGGTTGAGTGTTTCTTATCCATCTACTCCGATGATGGTTGGGAATATTGTCAATAATCTTTTCGATGCCATGATAGGAGAAGAGGAGATAGACAGTGAGCTTTATATAGAAAATGAATTATCTAAATCTCCGTTGCAGAATATATATCTACATAAATATGATAAGCAGAGCATCGGCAATATCAATAATGATGTGGAAACTATATATCACAAGCTAAAGAGAACAATTACAGATATTCCGAAAGGGGAGACGTTCATAGAACCTAGCTTTATATCGCCAGAATACGGGCTACAAGGAAGATTAGACGCTATGGTAGTAGATGAGGGTGATTCTAATAAGAAAGAGGTGATAGAGCTTAAATCAGGTGGGTTTCCAACTAAGAATGTACCTATTAGAACAGGAAATGATGTGACTTACTCACTTTCAACTTGGAGGAACCATTATGTCCAAGCTAGTTGCTATAATCTGATATTGAAATCCGTTTATACAGACAGATATGGTAACTCTTCAATATACTATGCCAAAGATGACAAACGACCTTTCAGAAATGCTCCAATATTAGCTGGGAACTTCCAAGAGATAATTGATCTTAGAAATAGAATAGTAGGTCTTTACTTCGATTTGGCAGGGAGGAGCTATAACTCAATTGGTAATCTGGTAACTGAATTAGAAAAATTCCCTCCAAGTTATTGGCAAAAGGATATAGATTTATTTATTGAGAAATTGAATAATTCTACGCCACTAGCTCATGAATATCTGAAAGAAATGCTTTCGTTCGTATTCCGAGAGTTGATAAGTAATAAAGTCGGAAAATACGCTGAAAGTCCCGATAGAGCATATAGTAATCTATGGTTAGAGGAAAGAAAATTCAATAACCGAAATACCTTGCACTCACTCAAATTAAATCAAGATGAATCGAATTTCGATAATTATCATCTTCGTTTTGATAGATATGATAATAGCGATCTCAACTTTCGAATAGGCGACCAAGTAGTTATTTACCCTACTACCGAAGAAGGTAATACTCTCCTCCTTAAAGAGCAATTATTAAAAGGTGTAATAAAGCTAATAGATAAATCTCACGTTGTTATTAGTTTGCGAAATAAGTTACTAGGTAAGAAGTTTTTAGAGCAGTATAGTAACTGGGCTATAGAGAGTGATTTCCTAGAACATTCATACAAGAAATTGCCATCAGTTATATTCGATTTTATTGATGATGCTGAATTTGATATAAAAATAGGTAAAGAAGAACAAATAATAAACGAAATTGAATTTGAGTGTGATTATCTGAATGACAAGCAAACGGAAGTGGTAAAGGCAGCTATTTCTGCAAATAGTTACTACTTGATACAAGGGCCACCCGGTACGGGAAAGACCTCTTTCGTATTGCGAGCTATACTGGAATATTATCATAATAATACTGACGATTGCATATTACTAACAGCTTATACTAATCGAGCTGTTGACCAGATTTGCTCGATTCTAAAAGAAAGAACTGATATTGATTTCATCAGATTGGGTTCAAGAGAGTCATCAGAACACGCTGGTGAGCTTCTCTCCAATCTCAGCAATGATTATAATAGTGTAGAGCTACAAGAAAAGTTCGATTCGACTAGAGTTATAGTTTCGACTGTTTCGTCGCTGCTTTCTCACCAAGAGTTATTCAAGTTAAAGAAATTTGGTTTAGCAGTGGTAGATGAGGCGGCACAAATACTAGAGCCGTTCATCATAAAAATCATTAATTACTCGAAAAAGTACATAATGATAGGGGATGAGAAGCAATTACCAGCAATAGTTAGCCAAACAGAATCGAATTTTATTATTGAAAATGAGCTGTTAGAAGAAATTGAGTTAAAGAATCTATCAGAATCATATTTCCAAAGAATGCTCCGCAATGCGAAAAAGAATGGTTGGGCTCATTCTCATGGTATGCTTACTCATCAAGGAAGAATGGGTGAAAGAATTATGGAACTTGCGAATGATCTGTTTTACCAAGGTAAATTGCTTCGGTTAACCAATGAGATAAATGCTAACGAGATTTTGGAATTTCATAATGTAGAACCTGAAGATACTCCTTATATAAATTATTCGGAAGCCGATTATATAGTAAGTTCTATAGTCAAAATTTCTGAATCTAAAGAAACAAGTAACCTCGAGATTGGTGTTATCAGTCCTTTCAGAAGTCAATGTGCTTTGATTCGCAATAAATTACCTTTCGAACTTCGAGATAAAGTTGCTGTTGATACTGTAGAGAGATTCCAAGGGAGTGAAAGGGATATTATTTTCATCTCATTTGCTGTGAATAAACCACATCATATACATAATATGTCTTCGACGGTATTCATAGATGATTGCGACATAGATAGAAAACTGAACGTGGCTATTACAAGAGCAAAACAGCGGCTCTACGTTACTGGCTGCCGAGAGGTTCTAGACCAATCACCAATTTATAAAAAATTTATCAATTTGTTAGTAAAAGAAAATTGATGATTTTGTATTTTTGTGAACTACTATATATTAAAAAAAGAAAACAATTAAGGAAGCGAGAAGATGGCAGGACATAGTAAATGGGCCAATATAAAGCATAGAAAAGGAAGACAAGATGCACTCAAAGGTAAGATTTTCACTCAAATGGGTAAGGAGATAACTATTTCTGCTCGTGAAGGTGGTGGGGATACTGATATGAATCCACGTCTTCGTTTAGCCGTCAAAAAAGCCCGCGATAATGATATGCCTAAGGATAACATAGAACGTGCTATCAAAAAAGGAACGGGTGAGCTAGAAGGGCAAGCTTTTGAGGAATATCGCTATGAAGGATATGGCCCAGGTGGTGTGGCAATAATTGTAGAAACTATATCTGATAATAAGAATAGAACAGTTGCAGAAGTACGAGCTTCATTCAACAAATATGATGGTAATATGGGTGAGACTAACTCGGTAGCGTGGAATTTTGATCGAAAAGGAGTTGTTACTATAAAATCATCTGGAGCAAGCGAAGAAGATTTGATGATGGAAACACTAGAAGCTGGTGGGGAAGACGTAGACTACGATACAGACAGTTCGAGAATAATATGTGCTTTGAATGATTATAATTCGGTTAATGAGTATTTCGATAAGAGTATTTTCGAAATTGAAGATAGTCAATTAGAATATATTCCAAAAAATAAAGTGAAAATCACTGACGTTTCTACAGCTAAAAAAGTAATGCTATTCCTTGATAAAATGGAAGAAGTGGACGACGTACAGAATGTATATAATAATGCTGACATAGACGACTCTGTTATTGATCAGTTAGATTTATAATGAGGGTGATAGGCATAGACCCCGGTTCTGTTATCTGCGGTTACGGAGTTGTGGATGTGGAGGGAAATAGCTTCAAATTAGTTGAATATGGAGTAATCAAAGCCAAACTCCAATCAGATGATTTTAACGGTAGATTGAAAATTCTCAATGATTCTGTAGATAGAGTTATCAAAAGGACTAATCCCGATATTAGTGCTTTCGAGACGATATTCTTTGCAAAAAATGTGCAATCTTTGGTGAAACTCTCCCATGCTAGAGCTGCTGCTATACTTTCTGCTACCCAGAATGATTTGCCTGTATTCGAGTATTCCCCCAATGAGATAAAGAAATCTGTTACAGGAAAGGGAAAAGCTGGTAAAGAGCAAGTGCAATTCATGGTCAAGAAAATACTAGGGATTACCGAAACTCCTGAGTTCCTAGATTCTACAGATGCTTTAGCAATTGCTATTTGCCACTGCTTAAAGCTTGGCAATTCAAACAAGAAGAAAGTCTCAGATTGGTCTCAATTCGCGAAAGATAATCCTGACAGAATAAAATAATCAGACCCAAATTATGATTTGTCTATGCTTGTATAATTATTAGGGTTTAGTGCATCTTTATGAATTTATAAAGATTACTTAATCCATTGAATTCTATTTTTACAAAATAGACGCCTGCTGCCAAGCCCGATAAATCGAGTTCTTTAGTATCTGTTATCGTTGTACTTTTTGTAAGAACAGATGCACCACTCAAATTAGTAATGCTAACTTCAATTCCAGACGCATTTGCTGAGCCATTTTTTTGAATTATTAGTCTATCTTTCCCCAAATCATAGAATGTATTTACGACATCATAATTTACTTCTATTACCCTAAACTCGTGAGTGCAAATAGTATCTAATCTAATCCAACCATTTATTACATCACTTTCTATGTATTTATTTTCCCAAAATAATGAATCAACAGTAAGTGGTCTTTCTGATAGATCTGTCAGTAATATTGTCCCAGATGGGTTTTCTATCATTTGCTCACTTCCATTCAAACTCCACTCCTTAGTAAAGTTCATAGGGTTTGCTGTTCCATCTAAATAAATTACTTCACTATCATAATTCAAATCAAAATTGTATTTATCATCAATGTTTAGTTTACTACGTAGTTTAATTGGTAAATATGCTTGATCACCTGGGTAAGAAATTACTTTCGGTAATTCTAAAGTAACTTTAGTATATACACGACCGACAATATAAATAAAGAAAGTATCTAAGCATGGTTGCTCTACTATGAATTCAATTTTATTGCGATACTCGCCTATTTTATCTGGCTTTAATGAGAATTCTAGCAATTTATTATTCAGAAAATCAAATCTATTTATATTACCATTGAAGTTTGAAGAAAGGTAGATTGGCTTATAGAATTTAGAATTTAACTCAACTTTTAATTCGACTTTATTATCTAAATATACTTTACCAAAATCAATAGTATCTTTATACTCTAATTCTTGTTTAATATCTATTGCCTCTACTATAACAGTATCGTAACCCAAACACCCAAGCTCTGTTTCGACTGTTACATAATAGTCACCACTTTCTTTTGCATATATATTATTAGAGCTTTGTCCGTTTGACCAAAGTATAGATTTATAATTACCCTCTATGAAAAGCAAGGTACTATCTGGGTAACAGACTTTTAAGTTGCCTTGTATTTCAGGATTTGGCAAAGCATCTAATTTGATATCATAGTATAATGTATCTATGCAAATACTTGATTTGGAAACAATGACATATCCTTTAGTTTGTTTATCGAATTTGGATTTGGAGTCGGTGCTTCCTTCTGACCATTCGTATTTGCAATCCAAGCAACCTATAACCTCAAGCTCTGTCTCATCTCCTTCACATAAATTCATATCGCCTATTAACTCGGGATAGAATCCTTTCGTCAATTCAACATTCATATAATATTTTCTCATACATCCGGAGGTATTATCTTTTAGTTCCACGAAGTAATTACCCGATTTATTCACCCATATAGAATCGGTAGTGCTTCCATTCGACCATTTTATAGTAAAATCTTTGGAGTTTGTTTCGTAGCCCAATAATACCGAATCCATATTACATCCACCCTTGCCTACTATTCTAACAAATAGTGAATCAAAGGAAACTACGTTAATACTATCGTAAGCAATACAACCGTTCTTATTAGTCACTTTCAACCAATATACCCCTGGTGTATTTATTTTTATATTTGTTGCAGTGCTCCCAGTTGACCATTGATATTTGTCATAACTCTTATCCGTTTTTAATGTAACGAAATCACCATTTTTACAAATTACCGTATCACCAACTATATTAAATTCTATATCAGGAAGCATCACTACTAACAGAGTATCATAGAACTTACATCCCGCACTAGTTTCTATTTCTAGGGTATATTTCCCCGCTTCCCATATCTTGATTCCTCTAGTAGTCTCGCCTGTTGACCAAGTGTAGGTTTTTGCTTCTACTTCTGATTCGACTGATATAGTATCTTTTTTACATAGTTCGATAACTCTAGGTAATAAATCCAAATTATCTTTAGAGAAGTCAGCAAACACAGATTTGCTAATAAAGCAACCATTCTTCAATTCAAAGTTTAAATCGTATTTGCCCTCAGTTACTACTGTAGCTTCCATTCCATCGGGTATAATTCCGTTTATATAATCATTATTAGACTTAGGAGAAACCCAACTCATTTTTTTAATTTTTTCTTTTGAAAGTGGTATAGTAAATCCAGCATCCTCATAAACTTCAAACTCTATATAAGCTGTATCTGCACATGGAGAATATGTTATTTTTTCTTTGAAATAATAGTTTTCTACAATGACGGTAACTGTCTTCATATCTAGGCACTTATTCTTCAAATCATCTGTTACTTCAGCGGTTACGACAAAAGTAATTGTATCGGATTTACTATCATTCAGATATATCTGTTCTTTGTCGGTTAGCTCTCCCTGATTTACTATGTATTCTCTATTAGTCCAATTCCATTTGACATCGCTAGAATTATCAACTATTTTGCCATATATTTTCAAATCAAAATCTATTTTAACATTATCTGATTGACATAATCTGATAGTATCTAATTCATTAATTATCTCAATATCCTTTGTAAAAACAGCGAATTCATCATAAGCAATACATCCATTCGAATAGTAAACAGTTACTACAATGACATCATTTTGGTTCATCTGTAAATTAACCTTGTCTTTTTGTGGGTTCAAAGGAGTAATAATAGTAGTGCTATTTTTTGATACCCATTCTATTTTATCAATAGGTAGTTGAGTGGTTGTTAGACTTAGATTTATTTTGCTCTCAGGATTGTTTTTACATACCTCTATCTGTTCGTAACCGCAATTTGGGTTAGTAACATCATAGGCAGATTCTTTGTATATCTCTACAAAACATGCCTCATTGTCTCTTGTTATCTCGTCGAATCTAACCATGTGGATATTATCTCTGGTCGCTGTACCAGTAGTAAAGCCCCAATAAACAAGGTCAGTTTGTATAATCGAAGTTAATGTACTTGTTTTTATTCCATTGAATACCTCCGTTTTCCGAAGTTGACCATCTAGATAGCTTGATAGCTCTTTGGTAGTACTATTCCAAAAGAATTTAACGCAATGGAATGTACTATCCTCTATGTTCAAAGGACGGCCATTTAGATTTTCTTTTACGTTTATATCTAATCCGACTCTATCAAGTAAATCTCCATTTACAACATAAGCAAAATGGTCTTCTGGATTAGTATCGACAACTGGGGGAGAAGCGGCATTGTTGAACCATGTATCTAGTTCAATACCAAGGGAAGGGGAGACCTTTTTATTATGATCATAGTAATTAGCAGCGAACCCCATACCTACACCCAGACTACCTAATTTGTCATCACCGTCAGATTGCAAAACAAATGCAATTCCATCAGCCCCTTCTTTATCTTTATATCCTAAGTAATATTCGGCCTCTACTAAAAAGTTGTAGTTTAGATCTATCTTTTCGAAACCTGGTACTGCAGAATTATTCCAAATAGCAGTGGCTTGCATTCGATTAGAGCCATCTGTTAGTTGGTGTGCATTTTCTTTTGAATTAAAGCTATAGTTATTAGGGTTACTTTGAGCTACTTTGAATTGAGCCCTTATACTAAGGGTTAATAAGGAATTAAATATCAGAATAAGTATAAGATTTTTCATAGCAATTGTCTCCGAAGCCCAAAATTTCATAGGAAAAAAATTAAAAAACAATTTATATTACAAATTGTTATTTGAAAGACAGTTGAATATATGAAAAGTTACATTCAAAATAAAAAAAGCAGACTAAAAATGTCTGCTTTTAATAATTCATTTTACTCTTGAAATGAATCTAGTTAGAAGAGAAAAACTCAGGAGTAACTATTAGCATCGCCCATAGCCATTGTGAGTTATCACCAGTTGGTCTACCTTGTAATATTTTTAGTGCATCAGCAGGTATAAGGTAAGAATAACCCAATTGGAATTTAACATCGCTAGATAAGGTATGAGTTAACACTAAATCAATTTCACTTGCTAAACTAGTCTCAGTTAAAACAGCAGTGGTCGGGTTGATTATTGCTTTCTCTAATGAAAAGCTATGAAAGTCCAATGCAGCAACCCATTTAGGTATAAAGTCATATTTAATTTTTGCATAGATATCTACTAATCCTCCACCAGCAGTATGTGCAGGTACATCTATGAAATGATCCATCAAACCATAGAATTTATGGTTTGTACCGTATAAAGTATTGAAAGCTGTATATTCGTTAGTTCCTGGGTTCTCAGAATCATTACCAGAGAGGTAATCTATACCAGCACCTACTTTAAATCCACTGAATTTATAGTAACCTTGGAGCGAGAACATATAAGCAGCTATATCTTGTGCTTTTACAGTCTGTCCTAGCTGATAGTATCCTGTACCCTGTATTTCTAAAGATTGCGATGTATAATAGTAATTACCACCAAAAGTGTAACGGAAGTAATTGTAATTATTTGTGTCATTTTCTTGAAACGCGTCTGTTATTCCCAATAGAGTGAATCTCATATTAGTATCGATTTTATTTTCGAACCAAAAGAATCCCATTCCTTTGTAGTTTTTCAAAGCATAATTTGTACTAAATACGTTTTGACCACTTTGGTTGAATGCACCACCTAAGTGAAACTTCATACTACTCGATTCATATTTTCCTACGAAAGCATCATGACTTCTACCTTCTTGGGCCCAATCTACGTTTCCTAATAATCGATGATCATCATAAACTAATTCTTGGCGACCTACTTTTAAGCTTATCAAATCATCTAATTTCAAATCAACCCATGCTTCGTGTAGAGCAATGCTTGGTGTGTTTTTCAAATGAGCTTCATCACCCCAGACTCTGACATCTTGAGCAGAAATTCTAGAGGTCATATTACTATTTGAATAATCAAAATTTAATCTTGTTCTCTGTGAAACAAATGAAGCTGGAAATAAATCATCATTCGTCAGCAGTTTATACCCATCTCTGTACTCATATCTAGGCTTGAATTGACCATTCAAAGAAAATTTAGCCAATAAACCTGTAGAACTCATTATCATACCGAACATAACAAAACTTACTACAACTAACTTTTTCATATCTAATCCTCATTAGTATATTTCAAAACTTCATTTATTATTTTCTTTTTATCACTATCAAAACCATTTATTTGCTGAACTATCTCACCTTTTGGATTAAGTACAGTAATTAGATTAGAATGTGCATAGTCCATTAGTGAAGATTTTTTATATTTGAAACCTAAAACAGCTGCTAATTCTCGAATTTTGGTTTCTGTTCCAGTTAGCATTGTCCAATATTTCTCATCCATCTCTTCCTTCTTCATAAACCTAGAAAGAGTGTCAGGCCTATCGTGAATAGGGTCTATACTAACTATAAGAAAATTAACTTGGTCTTTTCTTTTATCGGGAATCAAAGAATGTAACTTCTTCATATCAGCCGTAATAAGTGGGCAAGAATACTCACAATGTGTATATATCATTGCTAATATTGTTGGCTTACCTGCTACTACTTTTAATTGAACTGTATCCCGATTCTGATTTTCCCAATCACTAGTCAGATTGAAAATAGATTCATCAGAAGGATCAAATTCGTCTCCCTCATAAGCATTATCTTTTTTAAATTTCTCCATATCAAAAGTATCATCTTCTGAACAGCTAGATATTAGAAAAATAGAAAGTAATACTATTGTTATTATTTGTCCTTTACGCATCTGAAACCAATATTTCTTAAACAAAATTTTGCTTGTAGGCTACTCCACATAGAGTATCTGACAAACGCCGAGTAATTAGAAGGGTCAACATTCCCTATACTGCCTGCCGCACAAAAGAGCTTACCATCTTGATTAGTTTTATCTCTTGAGTCAGTCGATACAATTACGGAATTGAAATCCCTTGTCCATTCCCAAACTAATCCATGCATATCATATACACCGTAAAAGTTTTTGAATCTTTCACCCACATTTGGAAGTGGTACTTTGGGTAATTTTTCATACATCTTCAATAATGTAGTTGAAAATGAATTGTCATTATATGCATTGCTTTTAGTTGTACTAGCACTAGCTACATACTCCCATTCGCTCATATCTGCTAATCGTCCACCTACCCATTTGCTATATGCGTTAGCGGCAAACCAAGACACCATTACTACTGGTGCGTTTGGTGGAGCATCTTCGCCTAATACTGTATCTGCCTCCCAATAACCCAAATAATTACTTTCTGCAAATATTGGTTTTATTTTGCTTCGGCGCCATTTTGAATTTGCTTTCACAAATCTTAGAAACTGAGCATTAGTTATCTGGGTGGAAGAAATAAAAAACCCATCTAATGCGATGGGTTTTACTGTATCTGCAAAGAATGGATAGAACTCACCTGAAGGGATTGCAATCCATTCGATTTTACTAGGGGGCTCTGCCATAACAACAGAGCTACCCCAAAGTAAAATAAATGATATTAATATATAAGTTAATCTAATCATTTTAATTTTTAATGACCGCCTTTATCAGCAGTACCCGAAGCTCTAACTTTCTTAGCTTGCTCAGGTGATACTTCTCCACCTTTATTGCCGAAGCTATTTAGTAAGTAAGTTACAACATTCGCTACTTCCTCATCACTAAGTGATTGAGCAGGCATAGCACTGTTAAATACTTCACCATTAACTGTAATCTTGCCAGATAGTCCATGAATAATTGCACTTATTGCTTTATTTGGATCATTAGCAAAGTAATCAGAATTAGCTAGAGGTGGGAATACACCCTTCATACCTTTTGCGTCTGGTTGGTGACATGCCTGGCATAACTGTTTGTAAACGTTCTCACCCATTTTAATTCTTTCTGCTTTGCTACCTGCTAGTTTCTCAGTTGAACCTTTAGCCTTTGGCAAAGTTAGAGAACGTCCACCTTCTGCCATATAAACTTTATCTTCCAACAATCCACTATATATTTTCTTGTTTTCCTCTCCAGTAACGTCTATTGAACCCAATGCACCTTTGTTGAATGCTCTAAATATAGAGTGATCAACTAAATGTAAACTACCTGGTACTTCTACTTTGAAAGTAACAATAGCTGCTCCACCGGCTGGTATCAAAGTAGTTTGTACGTTCTTATTGATTGCAGTTCCACCTTCTACGTGAACTTCGTCGAATATCTCACCAATTACGTGGAATGAAGAAATTAAATTAGGACCACCATTTCCTACATAAAGTCTTATAGTTTCTCCTACTTTAGCTTTCAATGCATTGTCGCCAGCTATAGCCCCAACTGAACCATTGAATACGACATAGTCAGGATTCTCAGCTAATGCTTTATCCATATCGAAAGATTGGTGTCCAGCTTCTCCAGTTCTACCTGAAGTATAGAAATCACCTTGCATTATATAATATTCTCTGTCAACTTTAGGCAAACCACCTTTGGGCTCAACTAAAATCAAACCATACATACCATTCGCAATATGCATACCTACTGGTGCTACTGCACAGTGATATACAAAAAGACCTGGATTTAATGCTTTGAATGAGAAAACTGTTTCGTGTCCAGGTGCAGTAAATGAAGATGCAGCTCCACCACCTGGTCCCGTCACAGCATGTAAATCTATATTGTGTGCAAATTTATTGTCTGGATGATTCTTTAAGTGGAATTCAACCTCATCACCTTCTCTTATTCTAATAAACTGACCCGGTACACTTCCACCAAAAGTCCAGTAAGTATATGTAACACCGTCAGTCATTGTACCTTCATGCTCTAGTACTTCTACATGAACTATTTGCTTTGTAGCCGCTCTATGTGGGTCAATAGGTGCAGGTACATTAGGTGGTAATGTTAGCTCCGCCTTCGTTTCTCCAACTACTTTCTCATTAGCCGGATTATAGTCGCCTTTGCCACCATCACAAGCCGTAAATACTATTGCTGCAAACAGCACCAACATCGATGATAATGATATCTTCTTCTTACTCAAACTCATTCCGAACCCCAGGAAATAATTAATAAATAACTTTTGTTTAAAAACTTAAACAAAGATAATTAATAGTATTTTAATAGACAAAGAAATAAAGAGTATTTTGTCTTAAATGTTCAGGAGAAACAAAAAAGACCTACAATAATGAATTGCAAGCCCTATAAAATATTGGGATATATGTTTATAAATTTCTTGTGATTTGAAAACCAAAGTGTAAATTATTATTCTCACTACTGCCTAAAAAGGCACTTTGAGCACCTGAGTTAAATTGTTGTATGTTAATTGCAGTATTATTGGATACTGAGAATTTGAAGAAATGCCCACCTGTATTCATAGTGAATCCTACAGTATAGGAATCATATTTATTTCGCCAACCAGTTATAGTTGGATTAGTTTCTAATAGAATACTATACATTTCATCTATATAGTACTCGGCATAAGCTCCAAGAGTAACACTATTGACTACTTCTGGACATTGCAAATGCGAATTGTATGAGAATGTAGGTGTTATACCGATTCCTATCTTATCTTCTATCAAAGTATTGATAATAGCAACTCCATAGAAGTGCCAATCTCTTCCTGCTTCTAGTGCTTGCCCTCCTAGTAAAGTAGGTCTGCTAGAGTAAGCCACACCACCTAATAAACTGACTAAAATTGGTAAAGATTCATTTCTTATTTCTATCGCTTTATATTTTGTCTCGAACCACCATTGTGATTCTTTGTTACTTCTACCTAGATTTAAGAAAATATCGTCTGTTAATCCATATCCTAAGTTCATCATATTTATAACAGGACCATCTATACCAAATAACTGCTCAAATCCAGAAGATACGGGTACAGTAAACCTATGAGAAATCCCATATAGATAATCACCCTTTTTCAAAGTTTCAGCGGTTGGTAGTGCGTAAGCATAAGTACTCTGAAACAATTGTAATGGTTGCTCTACTACTTCTGTTTTTCGTTGCCAAGTTTGTGATAATAATAATGTAGGTATAAATATTGAGATTAATAGAGTGTATAAGTATTTCATTTATTTAGTAACCTCTTTCAAGAAAAAATCTAACCTCAAATCCATATCAGGGTCTATTTTTACTAGCATAATTGAAGGTACTTCTATTTTATGGTCGGTTAATGTAACTACAAATTGTGTTTTTATATGGTATATATTATCATATACATATATATCTGCTTCTATTGTTTTCTCTTTGGAAACTCCATGTACTAGAAATTTTCCTTTAGCTTTGACTAAGTAATGCTTATCTTCTATTTTCTTAGATTCGAATATTTTCCCTTCATAAGAAGTGAGAGGGTATTTGTCTGTATGCAGATAATTCTCTCTCATGTGTCTATCTCTTAGCCCATTGTCAGTATCTAGAGTATTAAGGTCAACCTCAAAGAAGAGTTCCGTTCCTATGAAGTTATCTTCTTCACCGAGCATATATCCATCTATTGAGCTTGTTACACCTTCGAAATCCTCTACAGGAGCATCCGATATAAACTTAACCACATTCTTTTTGCTTTTATCGACCTGATGTTCGACTTTTGAATAGGCACTAGATGTTATTATAAGTGCTAATCCGATTAGTATTAATTTTTTCATAATTTTTCTTTTTTTTTAATTATTCTCTGCACCATTATCTATCCAAACTCTAATCGAGTCCAAAATAGCTTTGTTCAATTTATCACCACCTGATGGCATTAAAGTAGTGCCATCACCTAATAGTTTCTTGAAAAAGTAACTATTGGTACTGTTGCCTGGATCAATTAGCGGCATATTGTCAGCTAGATTATTTACACCGACAATATTGTCATAAGATTTACCATCTTCGAGATTCGGAGAATAAAAATTCGCTTGATGACATCCACTTGTAGCACAACTCGGAGTAATCACTTTTTCCTGAATCTCTTTGAAAGAGGCCTTCATTTGATTATCAACTTTGGTGTCTGGTTCGCATTCCGAGACAATGCTCTCGGAACACGAAACAAACGATAAAGTCATAATCAATACTAAGAATAATGTTATTTTATTTTGTTTCATATATACATTACGTATTAATTACAGTTTTAGATTATTTATTCGTTAATTAGTGTAAATGAATAGTCTGATTTTGCCCCACCATGACATTGATTACACATACCACCCATCATATTAGCATCACGACCAGTTATTGACTTATCTGCATCATTTAGTTCAAACCATTCCCAACCTTTGTGATCTGGATTGAAATCTGCTCCACGCTTAACCATAGCCATAACGCCTGTTAATTCACTCGTTTCTAAACTATACATATCTTTTACTAAAATGGTACCAACTGGCCATTCGCCATTTACCATTTTAACATCTTTGTTTTTAGTATAGATAACTCTTCTTGTCATTGCATTACCATGAGCTTCGCCTAATGCTGGGTCTTGTCCAGAGTTCTCTGCAATTTTATCCCAATCTCTATACCCTGCGAAATCAGAATACTCGGCAACAAATTCTGTTACTTCAGGTTCTGTAGTAGTTTTTTCATCGTCACTACATGCTACGATAAAAGAAGCTGACAAGAAAGTCAGCAAAAAAAGTCTAAATAAGTTTTTCATAAGATTTAATCCTATAAATGTGTGAATGATATTACAATAACAGTTATATCATTAGAAAAGTAACACTGTAAATTGGATTAAAACTGAGGTTGGTCAATTAGTTGACATAACAACCGTTTTTCTTCTATAATTGCAACTCTATTTGGAATCTATATCTGAAATCATCTTCTCCTGCTAAACCAAAATTATCAAAGTAAGATAAATCAGATTGGATCTTAAGTTTATGTTTAGATAAGTACTTAGATATACCAAAAGTGTATTCTGCAAGTTCATCTATATCTGAAAACGAATTATCTGGTTTCACATAACTATATCTAGCAGCTAGCTCCCAATAATTTCTAAATAAGTAACCAATCTGAAAATTGACGGCATCTCCAGTGATAAACTTCTTTGTAATATTATTCAATTCTTTATCTACATTCTTTCTAGCTACTTCTGCCATTATGCTTATACCATTATATTTATAATGCAAATCAGCGAAATATGCAAACATATCATTGTGAACAACCCCGCCAGCAGTATCAAATACAAAGTTTCCAATTTGTCCACCTTGTCTATCAGTGGCATCATTAAAACTGAAAGCAGCACCTATTGCTAGTTTATGATTCTCATTGAAACTATGATCTGATGATACATAATCATCAAAATCACCAAAAGGTAATATGTCAGTATGAAAAGTATATGCAAATCCGCCAGCATTATCAGCAGTTATATTCCTACCTTCACCAGTTGTGAATGCAAAAGTTGGCTTCACAACGAAATCAGTACCAAATTTATATCTAATCTGAATACCAGCATCTCTATCTATATTAAGATTCGAATTTAATAACGAACGATCCACGAATTGCATATCGCCGGATGATATTACTCTTTCTCTATTTCCAGGAAGTTTTGTTTGTCCAAACCATATATCGAAATCTTCAAACAAATAATACTTAACAACTGCATCTAAAACAATATTAGATCCATCACTTCCAAATTGACCAGTTCTAGAATTACCTTGATCTCTATTTGAAAAGCCAAGCTCTAATTTATACCTCAAATCTTTATCTACAACATGACCTGAAAATTTCAGTCGTTGTCTTCTTACCATAAATTTGGTATTTGTCTTTTGTAAGAAATCATCATATCCTGCTTCAAATAGATTTTGGATTCTTACATTTACTTTCATTGAAGCTGATGAGTCATCAGCCATTATGTTTATCCCCTTACCGAAACTAGGATACGATACACCTTGAGCGTACATACTAGTACCAACTAAGAATAAACATAAAATAGTAGCAATTCGGAGCATATTTCACACTTTATGTTATATTTATTATTTACTTCACGGTACAAAAATAACATTTTTTCTTCTTATAAGTACTTTGATGCTTCTCGAATACTAAGGTTCTGGAGTTCATTTTCATCTAAAAATTTGATTACATCTGAGGGATTAATCTTCGAATACTCCCTTAGTGACCAACCAATAGCTTTCTTAATGAAGAATTCTTTTTGGTGTGAATGATGTCTAATATTACTTTTCAACAGCTCGAGATTGGTGTCTTTTTTATATTTTAATTGGAATAATATAGCTGTCCTGTTTAGCCATATATTTTCTGAGCTAATCCATTTTGCATTATAATAATCTATTTGTTCTGGATGTAGTTTCATATAAAGTCCAACAGAATTAACAGCTAAAGAGTCAACGGTGTCCCACCAACTCTTATTCACAACTAACCATTCAGCTAATTCGATTGAATTAGGATCTTCCCAATATCGCTTGTGTCTGAGAATATCAATTATACTATAGTTAACCTCTCTGTTACATGTATTCCATACTTTCTTGATTTCAGTAAATGCTACAGCTGGGTCTAGTTTTCCATTTTCAGATATGAATTTCTTTTGTAGTTCTTTTCTTTGAGGCGCTTTGAGTCCATAATATGAAAATTTATTCTTCATATATGCGGTCATCTGTGGGATTAATTCTTCGTTCATGTTCTTTTCGAACAAATCAAGTAGGGGAGAGAAGTAGTTAGTTTTCATACTTACGCGGTAACGGAGAAAGTACTTTCTTGGAACTCATTTTTATACACACTTAGTTTACCACTATTATCCTTTTCTTTCTCGTCATCTTGTGGCTTTGATAACTCGGCTCTTGTCTTAGCTTCCTCTCTTGTTGCTTTAGCTGCGACTGATCTATCTTGACCAGAAGGATTAGCAGGTGCCAAAGCAGCCTTTCTTACTTGCTGCATTCTGCGTATTGTTTCTTCGGGTTTGCCTTCTACCGGTGATATCTCAATGCTGACTTCACCTCCAGTAGCATACTTCCTTCCGTCCGGGCCTTTGGTGTAAGTAAATGATGCACCGCCACGAGCCAATCCACCTGAAGCTGCCAAATGGGCTTGCTCGTGTGTCCTAACTTCACGGTCTATCTTCTTTAACTCTTGAACTCTCTTCTTATCACTTTCAGACAGTTCATTATCAGCAGAAGATTGCTTTTTCTCTTTTTTGAAAAGAGAAAATTCATTTTCCATGTACGTTGGTTTTGTAATATTTATATTACTGCTTATCATTTGATAATAGTTACTTTCTCGATTTTTGAGTGATTTTTATAGTTTAACTTCAATATATAAACACCAGAAGACAAATTAGTAAGATTTAATGACTTTCCAAAATAATCTTTTTGACTTAATACAGGGTTACCGTTCATATCTATTAGCTCAACTTCCAAAGGTAAGTTATCTTTATTAATTATATTTAAATAGTTCGAAGTTGGATTCGGATATACACCTAACTCAGCTACTATTTCTTCTTCTACGCTAGTTTCGATTGTATATGGACTAAATTTCAAGTTATCCAAATACCAACCATTTTTATTGATTACAGCATTAGTCACTAATCTAAATCTTGTGTAAACTAGCTCAGAAGCACCTTCTAAAACAGGTACTACTTCCGAATTTACCCAATCTTCATTCGTTAGATTATTGTCTTGCCATTGTTCGTAGTCGTCCATGCTGTACTGCTTCACTAAAAACCAGTTCTTCAAATCGGCACTTGCTTCTATTATAGCACTATCTAGTGAGTGTACTTCACATATTTGGTCAAAAGTAAGTTTGTGAGTCTCTTTTGAATTTTGTCCACCAGTTAGAATACCAACTGAGGTTGGTTGTATGTATAATGTATATTCACTTCTAGGTTTGTAATCGCCATTAGGGGAAGTAGAAATACTGTTTGTAGGTGAAGCTGCAATCTCATCAGTAACTAGCCATTCCTGAGTATAATATACATCATTCTTATCTTCGAAGTTTATCTGCTTTTCACTACCAAATCTAATTAAATCTCCTTCATAACCTAAAATACTATTAGAAGTATCGCTGAACTGCTCGCCCAAATTCTGATTCTCATACCCAGCGACTAGAACACAACTCAGATTAGAAAAATTACCAAGCTCTTCAGTTATATTCACAGCTACTGTAGTACCTATTTCTTCGTTTACTAAAGGGAAAATTCTTAAGAATTTGTCGTCACCGAATATCTCTAGTCTTATAACCTTTGTTAAATCAGTAACTTTATCTGCTCTCTTATTCGGGATTTTTACAAAAATTCTTGTCGAAACGTGTTCTCCATTATCAATATAAGTTTCTATATCTGTAATAAATACTGAATCTGGCTTTTCGGTTCCACCAGCGTATCCAAAAGCATGTCTGTATATACTAGAATCATTATCACTTTTCGCTCTTATCTTATAGTCATATCTCTGATAAGGAGTTAATCCCATATCTGTTAAGCCATCAGAGTCTGGACTCAAAGTTTGTATAAGTGCATTATCTCTGTAAACTTGTAATTCAAAATCGTCTTTATTTAATTTTTTACCGAACGAACTTTCCCAAACAGTAGTCCAATTAAGATTTAGTTGAGTAGGGTCATTAGGTACAACAGCAACTTTAAAATCATCAACAGGGGATGGCTGATCTACTCTAATAATAGCAGAGTAAACATCATTATCTCCAATATTTCCATTTGGGCCTACTGTATTTCGCATATCTACCCAACTTGGGAAGATTACTCCATCGTAAAAATCAAGCCCACTATAATCTCCCGCAAATGTATTTCCATCGAATGGGTTATTCCGTATGTCAGAAGGAACATCAGATATTTGTCTATCTTTCCAAGTCTCACCGCCGTCAGATGAGTAACTTACATAGCACTCTACCATTATATTATCGGGGTCATTTCTACTATCTAGATACATAACAGCCAAATCTCCATTAGTCGGGTCAACTCCCAACCACGTCCAGAATTGATCACCTTTAGTATCTTCATGGATGACCTTTGGTACTGACCAAGATTCACCTTCATCTGTGGATTTGGAGAAATAAATATTGGGGATACTATCCGCAGCCCAAACTACATATACGTTCCCTCTATTCGGACCATCGCTGTAATCTGTTTTTATAACAGGGTATGCTTCGGCTCTTACTTTGCCTTTTAAGGTATGTCTCCACCCTTGGCTCAATAGTTTAGTTGTTCCGAATATATTATATTTGTGGATTGTGCTAGGTGTGCCCCAAGTTATACCACCATCAGTAGATTTGTTGAATCCAACTGAATGCTTTAATCCGTGATTCCATACAGCATAGACGTTACCTTCGGGACCAGTTGATACTAGAGGGAAACTCTGTCCGAAAGTAGTGTCTTCTGAACTACCGCTCAGTCTTTCGCTTATGTTAACCGGCTCTAGCCAAGTTTCACCTTTGTCAGTTGACTTTGCTAATACTATTTGTGTAGCACTATCAGCAGCTGTTACTCTCTTCCAAGGGATATATAAGTCACCTCTATAAGGCGATTCGTCCGAATTATCGACTTCTATGTAGTATTTATCTTCGAAATATGTTAGTGGGTCGCCCGGCAATTTATGTTCGATAACTGGTATATTGTCGCCCCAAGTTATACCACCATCAGTAGATTTATTTAGGTAAACCCCATTTTCACCACTTCCATTAGCAGGGAAAGCCCCATGTACTAGATATCCAGTTCCATCTTTGTCGAACATAACTGATGGGTCATTCGATGAACGCCATCCATTTGCCTTTCCTAGATTTTTATTTTCCCATGTTCTACCACCATCTGTAGATATATAAATCCAAGATGATGAGTTATCTCTATAATCAACAGCTGAAGAGATAACTATATTAGGATTGTTCGGATTAACTGCTATACTTGATTCGTTTTGTGCTGGTAGTCCTTGAGAATTGCCCTCATCAACTGATGGAGCTACATTGAAGAACTTCGATTCAGCTTGTATCTTATAAGGAATTTTTAATTTATATTTGTTGAATTCCTTTATAGCTGAGGGCGAAGGAGTCGGGTGTGCCGCTTCTGACCGACGTAGGAAAAAATCCTTGTCAGTAGCACTTAACTGAAGACTCATTATTATAATTAAAGAAGTAACTAATGTTTTCATATCAATCCTATTGTAATTTTTTCTTTTTCAATAGAGACAAGATAATAAAAATTTTAGTTTATATAAATAAGTTTTATTCTATCTCGATTAAAACAGTACCCTTCTCTACAGCTATTCCTTCTACTGCATTGATTTTCTTTACAATACCAGATAGGGGAGAAGCTAGTGCATTTTCCATCTTCATAGCTTCTACTATCACTAGTTTGTCGTTTTCTAATATCTGATCACCTACTGCACAATTCACCTTTACTACCATTCCTGGCATAGGTGCTACTATACCGTTGACCTTGTTTTTACCTTTACCACTTTCTCTCACGAACTTTTCCAATAGGGAAGAAGTCGCTGTTTTAATTTCGTAATTATATCCGAAGCCAGTAGTGAGTATTTCGATATTGTCTCGGTCTTCTTGATTGATTTTTACTGTGAAGACTTTATTATTTACAGATATTACTTTAACATTATCATTATATTCTTTCAATATTTTGAAATCATATAACTTCTCATCTAAGAAAACTTTAGAGGTATCAGTATGATCGAAAGCTGCCGAGTAAACTTTGTCACCAGAAACTAATTTTATTTCTTCTTGTACATCTTTCATTTTAAAACTCCCTCATATTATTTAGTCTCTTTGATTTCCAATCGCTTGGCTTTGGGTTAACTGGCGTTACTTTTTTTGTATTTCTATTTAGGTTGTAAGCAAAAGCCGCAATTGCAGCAGCATATTCCTCATCTTTACTTTTCATTTCGTCCAATACTTTGAAATCGAAGTCTGATTCTATAAATCCAGTATCGAAATAGTGATTACGAAATTTATCTGATTGCATAACAGCTTTCAAAAATGGAATTACTGTTCTAGTACCAACGACTTTGTAAGACGAAAGTGCCGCGTCCATTTTCTCTATTGCCTCGGCTCTATCTTGACCGAAGACAATTAGCTTAGCTAACATAGGGTCGAAGTTTATACTCACTTCATCGCCTCGCTCTATCCCGCCATCTACTCTCACGCCTATTCCATCAGGATTTCTTAAGTAGGAAATAGTACCAATATCGGGCATGAAATTATTGGTAGCATCTTCAGCATATATACGTGCTTCGATAGCATGACCAGAGACAACTATATCTTCTTGTTCGAATGGTAGGGGATAGCCAGCAGCTACTTTTATCTGCTCTTTTGCCAAATCAACACCAGTTATCAGCTCAGATACTGGGTGCTCTACTTGCAATCTCGTATTCATCTCTAAAAAGTAGAAGTTCTTATCTTTATCTAACAAAAACTCTATAGTCCCAGCATTTACGTAATGACAAGCTTGAGCAGCATCAACTGCGACTTTGCCCATAGCTGCTCTAAGCTTTTCGTCCAATACCGTAGATGGAGCTTCTTCTATTACTTTTTGGTGTCGCCTTTGTATAGAGCAATCTCGCTCTGCCAGATGGACACAATTGCCGTGTTCATCGGCTAATATTTGTATCTCTATATGCTTAGGGTTGACTATATATTTTTCCATATATATAGTATCATCACCGAATGCATTGCGTGCTTCTCTTTGTGCCGCGTCATAGCTATCTACGAAATCAGATTCTTTTTCAACTTTACGCATACCCTTACCACCACCGCCTGCCGCAGCTTTCAGTAATATTGGGTAGCCTATTTCATTTGCAATTTCTTTTGCTAAATCGAGGTCAGTGATTCGCTCTTTAGTACCTGGTACTATTGGAACACCAGCTTTCTGCATTAGTTCACGAGCGGCAGTCTTATTACCCATTACCTCTATTGCATATTCATTTGGGCCGATGAACTTTATCTCAGCATCTTTACATGCCTTGCTAAAGCTAGCATTCTCTGAAAGAAAACCATAACCGGGGTGAATCGCCTCGCAATCGTGCTCTATAGCCAGGCTGATAATCTGAGCAGCATCCAAATATGCCTGTTTTGGTGTATCGCCAATTATCTCTAAGGCATAGTCTGCAGAGATAGTATGGAGCGAGTGTTTGTCAACTTCGTGGTAAACGGCATAAGTCTCTATGCCCAACTCACGAGCGGCGTTCATCACTCTGATGGCTATCTCGCCTCTATTCGCAACTAATATTTTTTTAAACATAATATTCTATTCGGTTTCATTATAATCATTTATAAATAATACTGAATTATTCAGATTATTCTATTGCAATATAATAAAATCTGAAAGATAGTTACGAAAAAGGGTTATAAGTTTGGGGGTATAATCAGTAGGTCTCTATCAATTAATATAGTTGCAAGCTATTTCCCAATTCCTTATATTTACCGTTAACTATGAAATACTACTTACAAATACTGCTAATACTGTTCCCAACTATACTGCTATCTGCCGAATGGGAGAAGGTTGATTTACCTAATTTGAATAATGGGAAGATTCTAAATGTTTATTTAATAGATAGTATCTATGTAGTTGAGAAACAAGGTGAAAACGTAATAGTTTCAATTGATTTGAAAGAATGGGTTTCTTTGGACTCAAGTAAATTCAAAAAAAGAATTTCAGATAAGCTCTTTTTTAAATTCATACCTGAAGCCAAAGAATATATTAAAAAGATTGAATATGAGAATGCTTGGAGTGTATATAATGAAAGCGGACTATTATATTATAACAAAGAGTCAAATGCCATATTTCACGAAATTTACAAAGACAATGAGTTCAAAGAAAATTTAAGGTTTGACGTAGAGAGTACTAGAACAAAATTTGTTAAAAGTAAAGATAATAGATTACATTTTTTATTGGATGACAATATTATAACGATTGATGATTTGGATGTCTCTAAATTAAAAATAGATATGTTAATACTAGAAGAAAGTTTTGTTATAGCTTTTCGAAAAGATAGTATATTATACGTTAAGTCTCTAAATCACTACGGGAACTCAGAAAAAGAAAAATATTATAAATCGGAAAGGGACACAATAATACGAATTGATAGTAATGAACTTTCTGAAGAGCTTAAATTGAATTTCCAACTGGTTGATGATATAAAATCAAATGAGACAAAACTTGGTGTGGAACTTAAATCGCTTAACTATACTTATATTCATTACTTTTGGGTGAAAAATAATATACTTAGTACTAAACCAGCAGATTATTGGGCAATGACTTATATTGATTTAGAGAGTATGCAGATTTTTGATTTCCCTCAACTTGAGGAAAATTATAATTTAAAGTCTGAAAGTGAACGAATAGGTGATTATTACTTTTATATAATTAATAACTGGAAGGATTCAGCAACTATAGAAATTTATGATTCTTCATTTAATGAAATAAAAGAAATAAGTTTCAAGTATCAGGATACACATAACAATTCATGTTATATTGAAGGATTCTTTGATGATTTTGTAATAATTGAAAGTGGAGCAGAAAGATTAAAACTTGACCTTAAAACATTAGAATATGAAAAATTGTTTTCTGCCCCATCTACTATTTGTCAATTCTCTGAAGAAATGATAATTATGTCAGGTCCTTATTTTAACCCTGAGTCAAATACCTACTTAATGGATACTTCTGAACAAAGTAACCACAGAGCAATTTTCTCATATTCTTTTGACACAGGAAAAAGTTGGATAAAAGATACTATAAATGGAAGGGTGTCCGATAGAAATTTTAATACCTGTGCTCGAGGCGAGAATTCACATTCTTTAGATTTAGTTGGTAAGACGATTTATTCTTTTACAAAAGATACTATCTTCATGGCTGAGATTGGACAAAAGCAATTCGAATCATTGCTTTTTGTTGAATATGAATACCATTTAAAGCATAATGGCAAAATCTACTTTCTAGATTATAATACTGACATAATTTATATCTTAACTGAATCTGGAAATTATACTAAACTAAAATGCCCAGTAAATAAAGTGGTAAACTTTTGTTTTGATAATAGCTATCTTTACGTAGCGAATAGTGAAGAAATATACCGCCTCAAACTAGAGTAGAAAACTTTTTCGTGATAAATATGAAACACTACTTACAAATACTGCTAATACTGCTCCCAACTATTCTGCTATCTGCCGAATGGGAGAAGGTTGATTTACCTAATTTGAATAATGGGCATATTGAAAATGCTTTCTATTATGATTGGCAGTATGTGCTTCAAAAATGGGATGGTAGTTTTATAGGCTCGAATAATTTGAAGGACTGGAAAGACCTAGATTCAAACTATACTAGCGAGTACTCTTTTCAAGTAAATGCCGTTGATAGTGCAAGAATTTATGAGAAAGAGTTTTCTGATTTAAGGAAATACTATGATAAAGTTCACTTCAATAAATCAGATGTACTCTTCTTCAATAAAAAAGATACTTTTATTAATTTTTCAAATTATGATGATCTAAGAAAAAAGTTAATAACACTCAGTTATGATATTATAAGTAATGACATCATTATGATTAAATCACTAGACAACTCATTCTATTTCTATACTGATAGTACGTTATACGAATTCAAAAATAATCTATTAGAAGAAATAAAAGTAACAAACATAAGCGAGTTTAAGGATGGCCTAATAATGTTCAATTATAAGGGAGAACTTAAAATACTTTTTGAAGAATCTGGAAAAGACTTTGAAAGCAAAATATCGGTCATCAATTTTCATGACGACAAATTTAGCATTGAAAATAAGATTTTAGACAATCTACAAATGAATTATGAGTTATATGTTACAAATAATTACCTTATTTTAAATCGTCCACCTACTTCGGTAGCTATTGATATAGAGTCAGAATTCAGTAAAACTATTAGTCTGGATATACCAAATAACAATTATTTGTATGAGTTCTATATTTATGGTGACACGCTATATATCTATGACTTACGTCAATATGCCGCTTTGTTCTATTCAATTCCTAATAAAACTTTCATTGGAAATGATATTGAATATTTAGAAAGATCTGAGAAATATTATAAGATTTGGGACATGTCACTTAGAATTTTTCATGAGTTTAATAAAGATTCACATTCACTAGATATTTTCTACGAAATTTATAAAAAGGATAAACTGATAAAAAGAAGCAGGTTAGAAGGAGAATATTATTCTATAGATTACGTAAGAGTTATTTATGAAGATGAAGGTAATTGTTTGTTAGATCTAGATGGAGAATTTTTCAAAATCAATAAAGAAACTTTAGAATTAACAAAAGAATCTAATAAATCAGGTAGGTTTGAATTTGTAGGCAAAATACTTTATTATTACCCAATTCATAATCATAAAGACTCCATTAATTACGAAGTATCTTATGATTATGGCGATACATGGAGTAAGTATAATTTATACAGAAAGTTGTTAAATAAAGATTATATAACAGATTGTGGGCAAGTACCAAATAGTCATAAACTTGTATTCGTAAATGATGATTTATACTCTTTTACTGTGGATTCAATATTCCATTCTAAAGTTGGAAGTTCTGAAATAGACTTGCTTGGGTATTATAAAACAATGCATCATTATAGATATAAGGACTACCTTTACTTCCTTGATGAAAATACAAGTAAAGTTTACCAAATAAAAGATAGCGAAAATATTATAGAGCTGCCACTAGACAAAGTAACGAATAAGAAAATTACTTCTATAGATTTAAACAACGGTTACCTCTACGCAACTGATTTATACAATCTATACCGCCTCAAACTAGAGTAGTTCATCTCTTCAAAAATTTGTAGCTTGTGTTGTTAATCCTAAGTATATATAGCCCTTTCATAAGACTGGTAGTATTTATGGTGTATTCGTAGTTATCTATGTTAGATACAGATAGTAGTGAACTTCCCATCAAGTCGAATATTTCAATTTTGGAAATAATATCAGAAGATGTAATCTCAATATTATCGACCCCAAAGTTTATGTTAAGTCTCTTGTCATTTGTCTTTTCTTCTTCTACATTAGTAAACTCAGGTGTGAATTTGAATAAGCCCATTGAAGAAGCAATCCAAACATTTCCATTCAGATCAACAGCCAAATTATTTACGAAATTGAAAAAATCATATTCAATCATACTAGTATCTAGTATAAAGGATTCAACATTTCCATCAATTTTAAAAAGATATGAATGAAAAGTAAGACTATAATTTGATAATGCCCATAGTGTATTGTTCTTATCGAATCCAATTCCTCTGTAAAACCTACCAACACGATTATCTGTAGTTCTGAGAGTATCAACAACAGTCCAGTTGCTTCCATCGAAACTCATTATACTCCAATCGCCACCTAACCAAATATTTCCATTGCTATCCAGAACTGATGAATAAAAAGAGTAATTATTTGGGGCTCCAGAGTTTTGATTGTTGTAACAGATAACAGTACTGTCTTCTTTCAATTGACATAAATCTGAATAAAAGAATCGGCTAAAATAAATGTTATCTTTTCCGTCAATTATAAGTTTAGTAAACTCTAATTCGTCTCTAATACCTCTGTATTTTTCTATAAATTTATCACCTTCATGTTTGAAGATACTAAGACTACTCGCTACCCAATAATTATTCTCTGAATCAAATTCAATGAACTTAGCACCATATAGAGAATCAATTTTTATAAAGTTACCGTTTTCGTATTTTACAACTCTTCCATTACTCACAAACCATAGATTTCCGAAATTATCAATTGTTAAATCTGTAGAATATTTAATATAATCGGAATCTGTACTGTCATATAAAGTCCAATTGTCTCCATCAATAGCTACAATACCTCCACCAGTACTTACCCAAACGGTATTGTTATAATCAACCACAATGCTATATGCACCACCTTTGATTATCGAGTTAGAATCATTGTAAAAGTCCCATTTAGCATTGGAAAAAGTGAAAGTCATAGTAAATAGTATTATATATAGTAAGTATTTCATATTTGTTTTCTCATAATTGGTACAGCTCTATCTATAAAGACACATGAACAGCAAAAACGTCTCACAAAAGGTAAAAGTTTTTTTCTAGGAGGGTGGATTAGATGCTATTTTAGGTGACCTTAACTCTCCGAAGTATCACAGTTCAGTGTATTGCCGTTGGCTTTAGCCAACGGATATGAAATCAATACGAATCCACTTGGACTTTAGTCTCATTAATATTGAACTCCTGCGGAGTTCCCCTGGTCGCTTTATTTCGGCTCCGCTTAATACATGCGGAGACTGAGTGTCCTCTCAAGTGACTAGGGTTTAATATAATCATTTAGTTTGTTCGGTTAGACTAAATTTATTGCTCAGTGTCAAGTTAAAAAATGAGATAAGGTCTTACAAATTCTCAATTCCCACCCAAATACCCTTCAATAATCCCACTAGTATAGTGGCTGGCAACTTTGTCAACGAAGCGGATGAAATCTATGTGGGCATCGTCATTAGCAGAATCGGAGATAGTACGTACAATCCCGAATGGAATGCTATATTCAAAGCAGATCTGAGCAACTGCTGCTCCTTCCATCTCTACGCATAGTACATCGGGCAAATCGTTGCGGAATCTTTCTATCTCGGTATTGTCGGAGATGAATCTATCACCACTCGCTATATTCCCACAATAAATAGTAGGGGAGTGCAACCCAAATTCTTCTACTAGTTTGCTGTTCAGCTTGTTATTGGCTAGGAATTTTTCTGTTGCTTTTGTTAGTTGTTGGCATATCTTGGTGTTTGCTTCAAAGTAGGTCTTATCTATCAATGGTATCTCAAATCTAGCGAAAATAGGACTCGCATCCATATCATGTTGTATTAACCTTTTGCCAATTACTATATCTCCAATATTCAATCGCTCATCTAGTCCACCAGCTACACCTGAGAATATAATCTCATCTACCCCAAATTCTACAATCAGTGCCGTTGCAGTGGAGGCAGCTGCTACCTTACCCCATCGAGAGAAAACTACCACTACGTCTTTACCACATAACTTACCTATGAAGTACGTTCGCATACCTAGTACTACTTCACTTTCTACTTCCATCTGCTCATGAAGTAGGTGTATCTCTTCGTGCATGGCACTCATTATTCCGATTGGCATATCGCTCTTAAGTTTTATTTCCTAAATAATCTTTCACGTATAACTGATCTACAAAAACTATGATGGTCGCTAACAATGGTGTTGCTAATATCATACCAAATATGCCAGTCAACATACCAAAAAGGATCAACCACAACAGCGTAAGTGCAGGAGGCAGCGAAACGATTCGTTTTTCAACCATAGGTGTTATAAGATAAGCCTCTATTATTTGTATGCTCAAATATAATATTAAAACATAAAATGCCATATTTGCACCTTGCATTAGTCCTATTAGTACGGCCGGTATTAATCCAATAAATGGACCAATAGTTGGAATAAATGTAAATAATGCAGCTATTAGAGCTAATGCAAACGGCATAGGTACACCCAAAACCATTAGTCCTACAGTAGTTAGTATAGCTACAGCAGTCATTGATATTAGCTTAGCGAACATCCATAAACTAAGTGTTTCGTGGGCTTTGTCTAATACTTCGGCTAATCTTGGTTGGAATGAGGGGGAAAAGAGTTTGAGTAAGCCATTTCTATACAAACTTGGACTGGCTGCCATAAAAATACCAATCACAAATATTATGAAGGCATTAGTGAGTACACCAATTGTAGTTGCAAAGGACCCCATAACTTGCGAATATATTTTAGCACTATTCACACCCATTAATAAATCTTCTGGGTTTTCTGGTAGTTCATTCATTAATCTGCGACTGAGCTCAGTTTGCTTTAGCGTCTCTTTTAGATGCTCTATTGACTGTGGGAATATCTCTATTATTTTTTTTATCTGGTCGCCTACTGATGGACCTATTAGTAATATGAGTGTTGTGGCTACGAAAAATATTAGTAAAATGACTAATAGTAATGATAACCCATAAGGCAGCTTGATTTTCTTGTGGAACCACGATGCACCAAAGTTGAGCAATACAGCAAAGAAAATACCCGCAAAGACGAGTATGAAAAACCTGGGCTGCAATATTAATAATGCAAAAGCAGATACGATTAGCAGAGTTATAAATACTGCTCTTGCTACCTTATTGTTGAATTCGTGCTTAGTGGCCATATATGTCTTTTGATTAATTGATCATCTTATTGTGTAACAAGACTGTTCACCAAAATAGATATTATTTATAATCTATTTTTATTACTTCACTTATCCCATCTTCGTAGCTAGTTGGAGCTATCGCAAATTCTTTCTCGAATTTCGAGCTGTCGAATATATAATCTCTATCATATTGATAGAGCATCTCCACGGATTCCTTCATAATAGGCATAAACAGACCCATTAACTTTACTAGAAACCTCGGTGCATTCTGTATTTTGGGTGATGCTCCGAATTTAGTGGCAACTAAGTTTACTATCTCCTTGCCAGTCATTGGATTGCTAGCCGTTGGCAAATGCCAAACTTGCCCGTAGGCCTTTTCCGTATTGCCTAGTAGGGCAGTTGCTTTACCTGCATCGACTGTATAAGTGAATGAGTGCTTATGCTCTGGACTGCACAGCCAGTTAGCTTTTTTCCCTTTGCTAAGTGGTTTGAATACAATCTCATTCAGCAGACTATTATTTTTAGGAACTCCCGACCCATAGAAATCAGCAGAGCGAGCTATCAGTGCTTTCAGACCATCATTTTTCACAGCTTCCAATATCATATTAGCAACTTCAGCTCTAACCTTACCTTTTTTACTTGGTGGATTGATTGGCGTGTTTTCGGTCATTTTGCCTAAATGATTTTCGTCATACATATACACATTATCGAAGAATACTAGCTTGCAATCTTCTTTCTTGCAAATATCTATCACGTTTTTCATGAATTTCGGCCAGGTTTCTTGCCATACTTTTGTGTTGTATTCGAAGCCAACAGTGACATAGACTATTTCAGATCCAGCTATCGCTTTTTCCAATTGCCCATAGTCTAATACATCAGCTTTTACTAGCTCGTCTGTGTCATTTATCTTCTTGGGGTTTCTTGCTACTAATCTAATCTTGTCTGTATATTTGGGAAGCTCTTTGGCTAACTCTATACCAATTATCCCACTTGAACCGAGTATTGTTTGCATCTTAATTTCTGATTTTTGTTGTGATTTGTTTACAAATTAGTGAATATGGTTTATAATATTTAGAAAAATATTGTAACTAATCTGACAATTAATGTGTCTATATCGAATCAACAAATATAGAAAGACTAATATGAAATATCTACTACTATTTATTGCTATTCCAACAATTCTATTTTCTCAAGAGTGGGACAACGAGAAATGGGAAAACTATGACTTTTATAAAGACGGTAAACTATTAGATCAGGGTAGATTCTATGAGGATGTAGTTTGTTTCGATGAAGACTGCTATGCCGTTACACTTCGGGAAGGTTATGATGTCCAAGTATTCAAATTAAATCTGGATTTGAAGCGTTGGGATATAGTATATGACGGATCATGGGATCCATTTAATACTCCTGAAGAAGAGTGGCCTGATATTATAGAGCAGCCACGTGGTGCAAGAATAATAGATGATTCAACAATTTTTATTTATTATAAAGATGAACCGATGTTCAATATTTTTAATTTTGTTGAAGATAAATATGATACTATACATTATACACCAAAATATGCAACAAGAAATGCAGACATATACTCTGATGGTTTTGGTATTGCCGATCCAGGTGGATATACTATAACGACCACAGATTTCTGGAAAACTTATAAATACACAAAACTTGATTTTCCTTCATCTGCTATTGATAAACCAATGAAAGTCTATTATAAAAGATATATGATAGGTGATTATTTTAGTGGCCAATGTTATTTTATATCATCTTATGATGGTGAAAATTGGGAGAGGACTTATGTTGGTGACTTTTATCCTTATAGTATTTACTTCATTGATGAACAAGTTGGGTTTATAAGTGGAGGTATTGGTAATACTGGAGACTCAAAAAATGATGTAATTTATAAAACAACAGACGGAGGTAACAGTTGGTATGAAGTATTGAATCAATTTCAAGACCCAGCATCTTGGGGTATTTATGATATTTCGCTTGTTGGTAATGAATATGGTATAGCAACTTCAACAGTTGGTCTGATTTACACAACAACCGATGGTGGTGAAAATTGGGAGTATGATGTTCTTAGTCAAGTTAATAAAACGAATGCTAAAGGATTCACAAGAAGTAGCGAGAATAAGTTTTTTCTTTTAAATTACAGTCAAGGAATATTAAGTTATGACGCAGAATTATTGGGAATAACATCTGTACCATTCTACAATTATAAAGAGCTAACAGTATATCCCAATCCATTTAATACTACAATTAACCTTAGTACAGATGGAGTCCTTGATGGATTATATAAGATAAAAATATACAATTCCAGTAGTGAATTAGTATTTGAGTATACAGATTATGTAAGTGATGGATTCCAATTAAGTACTGACTTACCAGCAGGTGCTTACTACTTATTGCTTGAGGGTGATGGCTATTACTATAAAAAATTAATTAAGGAATAAAAATTATGAAATATCTACTACTATTTATTGCTATACCATCAATTATGTTTTCACAGCAATGGGATAATACAAAATGGGAAACTCTTGAACTTTATTCAAATACTGAAAAGTTAGTAATGCGCGACAGAGTGATATTAGATATAAAATGTTATGAAGATGGAGATTGTTACGCTGTAGGTACCTACCAAGCACTATATCTAGAAGTTTTTAAATATGATTATTCAAATAATATATGGCAACTCATTTATGATGGTAACTGGGACCCATTTAACACACCAGAAGAAGAATGGCCTGATATTATTGATCAACCTATGAGTGCTAATATATTAAGTGATACAACCATATTCATCTATTATTATAATACGGCAATGATTAATATCTTCAATTTTATTACAGAAGTGTATGACACTACTCATTATGAACCTGCTTATCCATTTGGCGATGCAATATTAGAAGAAAATGGTTATGGTATGGCTTCAGTGGGTAACTTTATATATACAACAACAAATAATTGGGTAGATTATAAATATAAAGATATAGAATTCCCATCTTCGGCTTATAATGTTCCTATTAAAATATTAGATGACAACAGATTTACAATAGCAGACTATGACCATGGTAAATGTTATTTTACTGTTTCATCAGATGGTCTTGAGTGGGAAAGATTTCTTGTAGGAGAGTTTTATCCAAACAGAATTTATTTTATAGATAATAATATTGGGTTTATAACTGGCGGGATTATCAATGCGGGTGACTCTAAAGATGATGCAATCTATAAAACAACTGACGGAGGTAATAGTTGGTATGAAGTATTAAAT
>JBAYUQ010000020.1:0-55903 GCA_041675005.1 Kapaibacterium sp. (SeqCode) | reverse complement strand
TATTCAATTACCTAGTATCTCGAAAGGAATATACTTACTAAAGATTGAAAGCGTTCATGAGGTTTATAATTTTAATTTAATCATGGAGTAAGTTATGAAACAGATAATATTTACTTTGCTATTACTTCCTATGTTGTTGGCAGGACAAGATTACATAGATCCCAAACAACCACTAATGTTTGATTTTAGAAGTCCCATAACTCATACTATGATTACCGACAGTTTAAAAGAAGAATACTTCCCAACTCAAATGATAATTGGTTGGCAATGGGGCTCAAACGAAAGGATAAACGAAGCAATGTATATGAACATGGGGCAAGAGACAAATGATATTGGATCTATAAGGAAACATTTTATTAATAATCCTGTAACTGATTATAAATCAAAAGCAATGATCGGATTAACGGTATTTAATCCCCTTGATGCAAATGCTATAGTTTTAGAACCTACTCTGAAACTTAATAATCCTGGTAGCTATGAAGTTAGGGATAATGCTATTTTTGGATTCCAAGATGTAAATGGTACTATTACTTCTAACATAATGGATCCAAATTATAATAGATTAGTACTCAAACAAAGCGATTTGGTTACTTATCCTTCTGATAGTGTTGTACTCAAAAATGCTTGGGAGCTGCAGGAATTTATACCTTATGGCTATAAAGAACAAGAAGAACCCTCAAAACCATTTGCTGATTATATAAACAAAGGTTATGAGTTTTATTTGACCATTAATCTAAGGAGATTGGATTCCACAAGTACCGCTACAAAAACTGGTGATACAGTATTGACTATAAGGATACCATATAAATATAAAACTTTTGAAGACCCACTTGAAGTTACTTACTCACGTAACGCAGTAATAGCGAGCCGACCGATATTAGATTCCATAATAACGTTAGATTCATCTGACTTTAGAGGATATACTTATGCAAACGAATTCTATGATACATTAAGAGACGAATTTATTACAATAACAGATGAGATGCTCCCCAATGCAAATGATACACTAGGCAAAGACATTACAATTAGTTTCTTTTTCCCAATGTCACAAAGGGAAAAATTTAGCATTACAGAAAGTCCAAATGATGAAGAAAAATATAATCACCAATTAAACAAACCACGTAGCAATCCCGTTTTAGATAAGGCGTATGACATAGACGTTCAGGTAAAGTATCATGGCAACACGGACGTGGCTATCAACTATATTCGATTCGAAAATCCTTCTGCAAAAGAAGTTTTTGAAGGAATGTGGGATGATAGGATGCAAGAAGGTACACAGCTATTGTTTAATCATTTTGATACGATTGTAAATTTTGATTTTCATCGAGTTTATACAGATGCTGGTGATGATGCTGAGATAGTAGCTAGGTGGTCAATCCAAAGATACATGAGCAAATTATTTAATAAAAACACTATTGCTTCTATGCCCCCAATACATTCAAACCAATGGGACTATTATGTAGGTGGAAGAGAAAAATGGGTACCTGGGGTAACTATGCGAACTTATAAGGGGAAGCTATCAGCCCCTTATTCTAGACCTTATAAGGCTGGAGCTTGGTGGGAAAATACAACATGGCGTTCTCAATTGGACACCACTTTTGGATATGATATGGATAGTGGTTACAAAGGTCCCCGTGAAAATTGGGGAACTGTGTCTGGAAATCATTATTTTGATACATTATATTCACATTATGAATTAGCTACTAAATCTTTTAATGATTATTTAAAAGACAACGAATATGATTTTTTGGATTCAATGCGAAGAATGAGTTTTGTTGATTTTCAAGATTTTGTGGGGCATTCGTATGGCCCATTATTTGTATTTGAAAGATCAATAAATGATATTTTTTATGAGAAGTACGATTATATGTTCTCCGACAAACCATGGTATGCACAACTTTTCGTGGATGCAAATTGGATTCTAAGTTATGAAGATTCTAGTAAGTGGATAGCAATAAAAGAAGGGAATAGACCATTAACTGGAGAAGAGATTTCCTTAATGCTTTGGTCAAACTTGATTTTTGGTGCTAAAGGATTAATATATGATAGAATGGATTCTTATAATATTATGCCTGAAGCGTCTGAATCACATGGAACTAAAGAAGATTTTGCAAATTCCAAACATTTGAGATGTGGAATTGCGACAGGAGGAATAAATTACAATACACTTTGTAGTGGGTTGACAGGTGAAGGGTTACTTGATTGTTTAGAAATAGGTGGTGATTTCTTACAGCATGGAGAAAACACTAATCTAGATCAGTATATAGATTTTGAAGCACTTTCTGGTTATATGGGTGTTTCAGAAGATAGAATTTATATGGGTTACAGGTCAATGAGAAAAAAGATGGCTGATATTCATAATATAATGAAAGTAAATGAAGATGAGTTTATGAGATTGAGATTAGTTAGTGCATATAATAAAGGTATAAGAACAAGTTATCTCCAAGATGAAAACTACGAAGAAGATACATTAATAAATCAATTTGTTAAATTAGATACTTCTAGTTTATATATGAGAAGGTTATTTAAAAGATACATATTTGAAAACAATCTTATTGATGAAAATGATAGTACTTTTTTTGATATAACTTTGATGAAAGATAAAGATATACCATTGGATAGTGTATTTTATTTAGGAATTTTAAATAGACGATCTGATCCAAGAATTCATTATCAAGAAGGTAGCGAAGATTATATGAAATTTCTCAGTTCTGCTGAATTTAAAGACAGCTGCACTATAGGAACTGATACTAGTCTATATCAAAGCTATTGGTGGAAACGATTAGGTGCTAGGGAATTAAATATTCCTTTTAACTATAGCAGTTCAAATGGAGATTATAATCTATTAAGAATTACAGAATTGGGTTCGGGTAAAGTATCATTAGATACGATGTGGCACAGAGGAGAAAAATACTATGATATGGTAAAAGATACTGTCATTGGACAAGATAGATCATTATCTGTCAAATTATTACCAGGTGAAGGCAAAATACTGAAAGTAGAAGTGTTGAAGCCAGATATAGTAGAAGGATTTTTAGATAATTACAATCAAACCAATTTGATTGGTTATCCTGACCCACTAGATAGTAATATGATAACATATCATCTAGCGTTTTATAAAAATTCTATAAGACCAAATGACACTACAATTTACAAAGAAGTTCATTATATCCAAAGTCTTCCAATTCAGAAGAATTCTAGTGATGAGAATATAAAATGGAATTCGTATAGTAGAAAGAATTTGTCAAGACATTTTCTTGAAAATGAAGATGTTGATGATACTAACTATGTTGATTGTAATCACCCTGCATTAGTTGTTAGAAACGATAGTCTTGGTAATCCATTTGCATATATTGTTTATACATGTAAAGATTCAGTATCTGGTTTTGCTAAACCAGCTCGTGTAGTAGAAGCTGTGATAAATATTTCAGATAATACTATAAAATCAAATGTAGAAATATATAAGTTAAGTACCACAGATATAGAGAAACAAGGTACACCAACTATAAATGCATCAGCTAATGGGAACTATTTAGCTTGGTCAGATATTGATAAAGGAATTGTAATAGGGTTTCAAGAGCCAGAAGGCATTACTCCGATTAGACTAGATACAATAAGGAATTTCCATTTCAATCCATATTGTTTGGGAACAATGCTATATCCTTCCTTTAATACATATAGCCATATAGATGTTGGAGAGGATAACGCAGGATTAGTATGGTATATGGCTTGTCCAGATAGTTCTAAAGGTATTTATTATACAAGAGTATCATTTGATAACTTGTTAGGTACTTTAAAGGCACATGTACCTAACACATATGAAGGGTATTTTAGTTTTATTTTCTCACCATTCCAAAATATGATTCAAGTTGATGAAGTTAACCAAGAAACAAAACCTATTATTTATAGAAACCTTGTTCCTTATAGCTTATCAAGTCCTCCATATTGTACTTTTAACAGAATAGATAATATAAATTGGATAGATCAAAACTACGAATCGATGTTGATTTCCCCTACGATAATTAAAGGAATTACTTTATATCACAGAGATATAAATAATACTAATATAAAATGGAAATCATCAAGATATAGAAAAATGTTCTTTTCTGTACCTGACAATACATCTATCATTAAGAGTATTAACTCGGCACAACAAGATGGGTTGTTAATAGATACAAACTATGTATTAGCAGGTGGTGATTATAATCTTGATTATACGATAGATGATACACAGATATACCAAGTACCAAGTAATAATGGTTCAGTTAACTTCTCATCCAATAGCAGTGGAGTATGGGATGTGAATTACAAACGTAATTCTTCAAGAAGAGCATCAGAAGGTAAGAACGTACAATTAGCTAAAACACCAGAACCAAACTTTAGTCTGCATGGTGATATGTGGAAGAATAGAAGAGTTTTTGAGACAGGAGATGTAGATTCATTAGAAAATCCAATTATCAAAACATCAGCAAACCTATTCTACAAAACTTATGCTGATGAAGTAGTAAACCACGGTTTCTTTGGTTTTAGTGGAGACAGTAACAATGTCTATTTTGATTTACCCAAGCTAGAAGGTGATTTTGGTAAAGTGTCGAGTCTAAATGTACGATTTGAAAGCCCAGATGTATTTGATCCGTGTAGGATAATATTTACACCTAACAATGATAAAGATACACTTTTCACTCAAGGAATAATACTTAAAGACTATGATAATGACGGAGATATGGAAATGGAAATATCAATGTTTGGATATAAGAACTCAGATGTTAAAGTACTATTGGAAAGAGCGTTAGATTCAACACAAGTAGAGTTAACAATGCCATTAATAACTTCATTTCCAAATAACAGTACAAAGCTGATATACTCCATTATGGATTCACTTAATACTGAGTTCAGGTTAATTTATATAAACAACGATACAACAGCCCACTTTAACGAACGTAGCTATTTTGGAGGATTAGATCCAAATGATACTATATCATACAAATCAGCTATACAAGAAGACCCTGTGAAGTACATTATAGATTTTAATAACGGTGGTATTCAATACCAAGCGAACAATTCAAATGACTTTGATTTGACAGTATATCCAAATCCTACATCAGGTAACTTACGTGTACAAGCGTTCCTACCAGAAATGTTAGATGGATATAAGATAGAAAATAGGTCATTAGTAGTTTCTGTTTATGATGCAACAGGTAGAAAGGTTACATCACAGAATGGAACAACAGGTCAGATGTTCGATTTTGACCTTACAAACCTTCCTTCAGGTGCATATATCATTAATGTAGAACACTCTGAAGGAAGTAAGAAGTACAAAGCTATTGAACGTATCGTGAAGGAATAGACAATTTATTATAGACGCTTGATATTTAATATAAGATACCGTTAATCAAGTAAATCCTCGTCTAGCAATAGTCGGGGATTTTTTTTATTTCATCCTTACAATAATCTTCTTTCTCCAATGAAGTTTGACCTTCATACCCATTACAATTCTGTTGTCTAGAGTATAAGCCATTCTACCCATGATACTGCGTAAATCTTCCTTCTCTCTTAGCAGATGCAAATAGTATGTTTTATTTATATAAACGTAATCAGGTTCATATCCATTTTTGTCATAGAAATTATCAGATGCTTGTTCTATTAATGCATGTACTTTATATTCTGTTTCTCTTTTCATAGTTAGCAGTGTTCAAATTTACATTACTCTCAATATAATAAAGATAAACTAATCATAATCACATTATTTTTTATTATAATTAACTGTTATTATATTAGGTATTGGATTACAGCATAAATTGAAAAATATTCTATTAGAAACAAGTAAAATTTAAGAATGTTGCTAAACATACTGCTAAACAGCAGATTAAGTGTTTAAGCAATTCGATGTTTTATTAGAGTTAGGGAAGTATGAATAACTCCTAACGGAGTTTAAATACACTATTCAACCACCATAAACTTAAACATCTCAACTTCGTTTCCAATAACAACTTTCAAGAAGAAAACACCAGTATTTAAATATTCAATACTAATTGATGGAGCATATTTATCAGATTTATAAATTGACTTCGAGTTAATATCTAGTAGTTCTATTTGGTCGTAGTTCTTATTGTCAAATAGAATTAGATTATTATCTAAATCTAGTTTGATACTTTCTGAATCTTGTATGTCTTTTACGCTATTTGTTGAAGTAGAAAATGAGATACATTCAGAATAATCAATACAGCCTTGTTTAGTTATCTCGACTTTGTAATCACCATTTTCTGAAGGTGTATATTCTTTTTGTGTTGCGTCTGCAATTAGTACATCTCCCTCGCAGTTGTACCATTGGTATTCACCAGCACTTTCAGAAGAAACTAGTTTACCACTCTGTTGCTTCACACTTAGATTTATAGCTACATCTTTTATGTCAATCTCTAAAGTAGAATCACAATCAAAACCTTCTTGCTTTAATTTCTGAGTATAAAACCCTTTCTTTTCATAATCCTGTCCATTAATAGTAATAGACTCATTTGTACATTTGACAGTATCAATTTTGAATGTAGTTGGAATACAAAAATCGTAGCATTCAGTTACGAAGTCACATCCATTTTTCTCAAGTTCCAATCTATATGAACCGGTCTCTTCTATAGTTAAGAAAAAAGTATTAGCATCTTGGATAGGTAAGTTTAAATCACATCTATACCATTGATAAGAATCGGCTTGTAATTCTTTGGATAATAATCTATCTGATTGTATAGTCATTTCATTATTAATAGAAGCAAAATCTATTGTCAGTTCAACTACCGAGTCACAATCTGTGTACGAATTTAGAGTCTGTTTATAAAAGCCCGTTTCTGTAATAATACTGTCACCTAGTCTGAACATCTCAGAACATATGACTGTATCTATCTTATTGATTATTTCATTTGTACATCCATAATCAATCAGAAAATATAACTCTTCCTCAGGGTTCAAATTTACCCATTGTCCAATTATGGCAGTATTTTGATTTGTTCCATTCAAGTAAATATTGTCTAGTGCCAATGCAATTTTAGTTTCAAGCTGTTTATCACCAAACCAAGGATATTTATGCGAACTTAATTCTTGTCCCCAATTCAAATAGATGTTATTCGGAAAAGTGACTTTGTTTTTTTGGGTATCAAACTGATTAAAAGAATAAAAATGGTTTGCCAAGCTTTTTTCTTGTTGCATTGTCAAAGGATTTTTCCAATACCATGTATATAAATTTTCTGTTCCTTCATAAATTAACTTAGATTCTCCTCCCAACCAAATAATTGTATCATTGTCCTTTTTCAAATCTATTGAGTGGTTTAATCTTAAAGAATCCAAGAGATAATTTGTGAAGGCTAAATTCTCTTCTTCAGATTCAATATCGGCTAAATATCCACCTCTAGCTTTAGCACATTCTTGTGCATCATCCCACGTTTTCGCAACAGTGATAAATTCATAGTTCCTATTGTTGAACGTGAATTTATAAACACTATCTTCAGACACACAATTTTGAGCTGATAATAAGGAAATAGAAAATAGTATTAATATAGTAATAAGGATTATGTTTCTCATAGTAAATCTCTAAAGGTAGAAAATTTAATTTTTAAAAATTTCTTGTTTATCTGTTCACCATAAACTTAAACATCTCAACTTCATTTCCATTTACAACTTTTAAGAAGTAAACACCAGTATTCAAATACTCAATGCTTATTGATTGAACATATTTATCAGATTTATAGATAGTCTTAGAATTCAGATCTAATAGTTCTATTTGGTCATATTTTATATTGTCAAATACAATTAGATTATTATGTAAATCTAGTCTTATATTATCTGAGTCTTGTATGTCTTTTACACTGTTGGTCGAAGTAGAAAAAGAGATACATTCAGAATAATCAATACAACCTTGCTTAGTTATCTCGACCTTGTAATCACCATTTTCTGTAGGTGTATATTCTTTTTGTGTAGCGTCTGCTATTAGTAAGTCTCCTTCGCAGTTGTACCATTGGTATTCACCTGCATTTTCAGAAGAGACAAGTTTACCACTTTGTTGCTTCACACTTAGATTTATAGCTACATCTTTTATGTCAATCTCTAAAGTAGAATCACAATCAAAACCTTCTTGCTTTAATTTCTGAGAGTAAAACCCTTTCTTTTCATAATCCTGTCCATTAATAGTAATAGACTCATTTGTACATTTGACAGTATCAATTTTGAATGTAGTTGGAATACAAAAATCGTAGCAATCAGATATGAACTCACATCCATTTTTCTCTAGTTCCAATCTATATGAACCAGTTTCATCTATTACTAAAAAGAAGTCGTTTTTCCCTTCTATAGGCGTATCTGTTTTACAATTGTACCATTTGTAAGATTCGGCATTTAGTTCTTTAGATTGTAATCTATCTGATTGTTTTGTCATTTCATTATTAATAGAAGCAAAATCTATTGTCAACTCAACTACAGAATCACAATTAGAAAATGAATTAAAAGTTTTAGTATAGAACCCAGCAGTGCTTATTGTGGAATCACCGAAAGAGTAAGTGTTATCAAAACATAAAAGAGTGTCGATAACATTTTTAATAGGATTCACACATCCATAATCAATCATAAAATATTTTTCTTCTTGAGCAAACGTAGTTATCCATTTACCAGGTATTGCTACAGTTTCATTATTCTGTTCTACTACTACGTCAACTAATGTAATTGCAACTTTATCCGGAAATGGGTATTCATATTTCGAAGGATAATGATAACCAGAAAGCCCTTCTCCCCAATTAAGAAAAGCATCACTATTATAATCGTAAAAGGTCGGATTCCCCGTAAGAACAGATACGGTTTGTGTTGTAATTAAGTTGTTCCCATTAATTGTGTCTAAGTTTTGCCATTCCCAAAAATAATAAATTGGATTTATTTTTGAAGAATCAGACCTAGCTCTACATCCTAGCCAGATATTTTCCTCACCTTGACCAAGTAAATTAAAAGAGAATTTGTATCTCAATGTATTTAATAAGAAATGCGTTAAAGAATCATTTTCTTCTTGAGATTGTATATCAATGAGATAACCACCTCTTTCTTTGGCACATTCATTTGCATCATCCCAGTTCTTTTTTACTGTGATAAATTCATAGTCTCTACCCATAATTGTAGTTTTTATAACTTTATCTTCAGGAACGCAATCCTGTGCAGATAATGAAGGGATTGAAAGAAGTATAACCATCGAAATAAGAATTATTTTTTTCATATGAATCTCGTGTTGATCAATTGTTGATTTTTCAAAATAATGAAATATATTTACTATAAAAAGATTTTTGATATTGTTTTCGAACTTTAATCCTTAGTTTAACACTAATTATTATCATTTTCTCCAACTAAATAATCCCCACTTTATCGCCTTTTAAGTATTTTTACTTATTTTCGAGGATTGGTATTTTTCCAATTCTTTTTTATTTATTTACGGCACTTAGTTGATGGAAAAGCAAACTACAATAACAGACCCAGTATCCTTCGAAGGCATAGGACTTCACACGGGAAACAAAAGTAAAATAACATTCTGCCCAGCGCCTGCTGACTATGGCTACAAGTTCATACGTATGGATGCGAATCCTGAGTTAGAAATAGAAGCTGTTGTTGAAAATGTAGTTGACCTTTCTCGCGGTACTACTCTAGGGATAGATGGAGTGGAAGTTCATACTGTGGAGCACGTACTAGCGGCTCTTGTGGGTTTGCGAATTGATAATTGCCGTATAGAGCTAACTAATAATGAACCACCTGTTGGTGATGGTAGCTCAAAGCCCTATGTCGATGTATTAGACCAAACAGAAATAGTCGAATTAGACGCAGAGCGTGAGTACTTCGTAGTAGATGAGAATATACGCTACACCGAAGATGCTCGTGGGGTTGATTTAGTTGCCTTGCCTAATGATGATTACCGTCTAACTGTACTAGTGGACTATGCTAATCCTGCATTGGGTAGCCAACATACTGGTATTTTCGACTTTGAAAAAGAATTTAGATCTGAATTTGCTCCGGCACGTACTTTCTGTTTTTCGCACGAATTATTCGAACTTCATAGCCAAAACCTTATCAAAGGTGGTAGCTTAGACAGTGCGATAGTGATAGTTGACGAAGATTTGCAAGACGAGAATCTTGATAAAATACAAGAAATATTCAATTTAGATAATAGGCCGAAGCGAGGCGATTCGGGAATCTTAGATGACCGTGAATTAAGATATAAAAATGAGCCAGCTCGTCATAAATTACTAGATATGATTGGCGATTTGACACTAGTTGGTGCTCCTATGAAAGCACAAATATTAGCGGCTAGACCCGGTCACGCGGCTAATATAGAATTAGCAAAAAAACTTAGAGCTATTTATCTGAAAAAGAAAAAAGCTGATAAGTATAATATGAAAAAGAATAAAAGCTACAGCTTAGATATTAATCAGATTATGGATTTCCTTCCTCATAGGTATCCTTTCTTGTTAGTGGATAGAGTAGTTGAGTTCGATGCAGAAGAGCGAAGAATACTTGGTTACAAGAATGTAACTATTAATGAGCCGTTTTTCAATGGTCACTTCCCGGGCAAACCGATTATGCCGGGTGTACTCATTGCGGAAGCGATGGCACAAATTGGTGGATTGTGTATGATGTTAGCAGATAATGTCAATCCCCAAGAAAAGATTGGATTATTCTCTGGTATTAAGAATGCTAAGTTCCGTGCTCCTGTAGTACCAGGTGATCAGTTAGTACTAGAAGTTAGAATAATCAATTCGAGAATGGGCGTTTACTCTTTCGAAGGTAAAGCTTATGTAGATGGCAAATTAGCAACAGAAGCAGAATTTTCTGCAGCATTAGTAAAAAGGTAAGTTTAGATGAGTATGATACATCCTACTGCTATAATATCAGATAAAGCAACAATTGGTAAAAATGCAAAGATTGGGCCTCATGTCGTAATATATGACGATGTGGTAATAGGTGACAATGTAGATATTCATGCTAATGTAGTTATATACAATGGTGCCCGAATCGGAAACAATAACCGATTTTTCCCAGGTGCTGTAGTATCTGCAGCTCCCCAAGATTTGAAGTACAATGATGAATCAACAAAAACATATATCGGTGACGATAACGTAATCCGCGAATATGCAACAATTCATCGTGGAACTACTGCAACTGAGAAGACGAGTATTGGTAACAATAACCTAATAATGGCATATTGCCACATTGCTCACGATTGTCATTTGGGTGATAATATAGTAATGGCTAATGCTACTCAGCTAGCTGGTCATGTTTATATTGACGATTGGGTAGTAATAGGTGGTGTTGTCAAGATAACTCAATTCTGCTCTATTGGTAAACATACTATGCTAGGTGCTGATGCTAAAATAACTAAAGATGTAGCTCCTTACTGTTTACTTGGTAGAATTCCTGTCCAAGTCGAAGGTATAAATAAAGTAGGACTTAGTCGCCGTGGATTTACTCAAGAGAAGATAAAAGAAATACAAAACTTCTACAATGTGGTACTTTTCTCTGGGTACAATAACCGAGATGGCATAGAAAAATACTTATCAAATAATGATGTTACCCCCGAGATACAAGAGTGTATAGACTTTATCAATAATTCCAAACGTGGAATACTTAGATAATTTTTGTCATTTCTTGAACCTTTTATTTCCAGATGCGTATTATATGCATAGCAAAATACATTGCTAAAACAGGAGTCATTTTTGCTATTGATATGTCTATATAGTATAGCCATATAGCAAAGATGAAAAAACTAACCAAAATCTGGAATTCTTATTAACTCATTTCTATTGAATTAATGTCTAAAATATATTAACTTGCGAGCTTTTAAATTGTGAAAGCAAAGTTGATTTATATTTAGGCACAAGAATTGTCTAACTTTATCCAAGAGCTATTACATGCACTGTTTATACCTAATAAATAGGTAAGTTTCATTAATTTGATTGATTAGTATGCAAACTCCAACACTTAACGAATTATCAGAACTTCTGAAGTCAAATCAGGAAAATGGTTATTCAATAAAGAAAGTTGCTCCTCGTAAGTTAATAGCTTCTGCTATACTTATGAGTTCTGATTCATTGATGATTATTATATCAGTGTTAGCTTCTGTTTTTATTCGAAATCTTTTCTTTACTCCGCTAGCGTCTTTTGATTTATATCTCAAGATACTTCCGGTTATAGTGCCACTATTCTTATTAGCATTCTACATGAGGGGGCTTTACCCAGGATTCGGTGTAGATGCCATAGAGGAAGTCAGGAATATATTCTATACTAATTCCTTAATCTATGGACTAATGGCTGGCTTTACCTTTTTTGTGAATGACTTTTGGGATTTTTCCAGATTATCCTTCCTACTATCGTGGGGTATTACTTTTGCTATGATACCGCTGGGCCGCTCAATTGTTAAAAAAATACTTTGTGAAAAATCTTGGTGGGGAATTCCAGTAGTTATTATAGGTGCTGGGAATGCCGGCAAGGAAGTCATAATTTCGTTACGTAAGAACAAAAAACTTGGGCTCAGACCTATACTAGCAGTTGACGATAATGTTGATACTTGGGGCTATATAGAAGATATCCCTGTAATTGGTGGATTAAATGTAATCCCCGAATTACAGAAGAAATTGAAAATCGAGCAATCAATAGTTGCTATGCCTAACGTACAATCAGAATTACAAAGAAAGATAATACTGAAATACTCAAAGTATTTTGAGAACACAATCGTTATTCCTTATTTATTTGGTATCTCTACTATATGGGTATCTTCGCGTGAATTCGGTGGCATACTTGGGTTAGAAGTCAAGCAAAAATTACTCAGAAAAACAGCTCAAATACAAAAAAGAGTCTTTGATATAGTATTAGCAACTGTTCTTTCATTTTTGGCAATTCCTATATTCGGTGTATTAGCGGTACATATATGGCTAGATTCAAAAGGAAAAATACTATTCAAACAAACAAGAATGGGTATAAGAGATAGTCGATTTAAGATTATAAAATTCAGAACTATGCATACTGATGCAGAGGAAAGACTAACAGAATTGCTAGAGAAAAACCCTAAGCTAAAAGCAGAATACGAAATCTATCATAAGCTGAACGATGACCCCAGAATGACTAAAATCGGTAAGTTCCTACGTAAGTATAGTTTCGATGAGTTACCACAATTCTGGAACGTAATCAAAGGTGAAATGTCACTAATTGGCCCTCGTGCCTATATCCCGTGGGAAAAAATCAAGATGAATGGCAATGACGAGATGATACTACAAGTAAAGCCAGGTATAAGTGGTCTATGGCAAGTAACAGATAGAAACGATAGCAGCTTCGAAGAAAGAATAATGATAGATATTTATTATATTAGAAACTGGTCTATGTTCTTAGATTTGTACATATTAGCAAAAACTATCAAAGTAGTAATCACTGGTAAGGGTGGGTAAATGCGAATTCTAATAGTAGCTATATTGTTAATCAGTTTATCTATTGGAAATGCGCAAGAAGATTTCGATTGCTTCCCGCAAAATAGATGCGGTCTTACTTTCGATAAGGATAATGGGATATTAAATTTTAGACCCCTAATTGCAAATCCTTATGAAGCTAGAATTGGGTTCATAGGTCAACCGTCTAATGACAGACTAAGAATGGATATTGGAGCTACTTTCGATTTGTTTGATATTAGTCAGTATGGGACTTTTGGAATAGATATGATGACATACACTCGCCTCAGAAGTGAAGGTAGATTCAAATTTCCAGTAGAAACAACAGATTATTATTTTGGAGTAAATTCGGCTTTTCATTTTTGGGATAGTCCTATATTTGGTAAAATATATGGGGATTATGAGGAGTTACGAATTAGATTAGCACACATCTCTTCACATCTTATAGATGGCTACACTATTGAAAATAATTTTATATCACCTCCTTTCGTTTATAGTCGCGAATTTTTAGAGATTATCTACAAAATTAATAATACCTCGAGCATTGACTGTCAAGAAATTTCTCCTTACTTTGGTGTAAATTATATTTTCTCGAAAATACCTAGAAATATTGAGAGTTTAGAACTAATTTCAGGAATTGAATATAGAAAAGGTTTAAACGAGAATATCAGTTTAGAAGCTGGGTACAACTTTACTCTCAAAGGGTTTGATAACACTTATTATGGTGTAAATTCTGGTCAAGCAGGGATAAGATTTTACTTAGCAAAAGAACGTGCTATATTCGTAGGTGTATATCTTTATGATGGATTATCTATGCACGGTATGTTTTTTAATCAAAAAGATTCTTATATTGGTATTGGTACACAAATCTATTATTTCTAAAATAAATTAGGACATAAATCATGGCAAGAAGCTATAATCAAGTCACACTATTGGGTAATTTGGGTAGAGACCCGGAAATTCGAACAACTCCCCAAGGCAAGAAAGTATGTACACTGAACCTTGCAACTACTGAAAACTACAAAGACAAATCAGGCCAGTGGCAAGAAACAACTGATTGGCATAGAGTTGTTCTTTGGGATTTCAGAGCAGATACAGCAGAAAAGCATCTGAAAAAAGGTAGCAAAGTGATGATAGAAGGCAAGTTGAAAACTCGCTCTTATGAAGATCAATCAGGTGCTACTAAGTATATAACTGAAGTATTGGGTAATAATATCATTCTAATTGATTCGGCAATGAGTAGCGGTGGCAATAGTGGCCCTAGTCATGCTGGTGAGTCTTCTCCGAACTATGATAGCTTTGATGATAAAGATTCGAGCGAAGAATTTGATGACGATGTTCCGTTCTAAATGAAAAGATTACTACTTTTTGATATAGACGGTACTATACTTAACATGAAAATGGGAGTGTCAAAGAATATTTTCATTGACACTTTTTTTGATATCTATGGGCAAACTATTTCGATAGAGCAAATGCCTCGTTTTTCTGGTAATACGGATTTGCAAATCCTTAACCAGATGGCAGATGCAATTGGATTTGACAGAGAATTAATATCTCAGAAAGTAGAAGACTTTTGGAATTTGAAATTAGATAGATTCAAGCAGTACTGCACTGCTGAGTATATAGAGTTGATACCAGGTGTAGATAAGCTATTAGAATCACTCAAAAGTAATGACGAGTATGAGTTATCACTAGTAACTGGTAATAGTGTTAAAAATGCTTTTCAAAAATTATCGTCATATCATCTAGATAGTTATTTCACTGATGGTGCTTTCGGTAATGATAATCCGGATAGAAATCAATTACCTCCATTAGCGGTAAATAGAGTTAACCACAGGGTTGGCGATTCGCTTTACTCTAGCCAAAACACTATAATAATCGGTGATACGAACAGTGATTTACTAGCAGCAAAGACCAATAATATGAAAGCAATGATAATAGCTAAGTTAGAAGAGTACCCTTTATTCCAAGAGCAGAAAGCTGATTCATTACTAACAGATTTTTTAGATATAGATTACTTTTATAAAGAGATGGATAGGATAAACAACTGATGAAAAAAATAATAATAGCGTTAGATGGACCAGCTGGGTCTGGTAAAACTACTACTGCAAGAGAAGTTGCAAAAAAATTGAATTACATATACATAGACACAGGTGCTATGTACCGAGCTACTACTCTGGCATTCATCAGAAGTGGGGAAGAGCTAGAAGGATACGATTTCGATTCGCTAATGAGCAATATCAAAATTGAGTTAGAGCCAAGCGAATCAGGTCAACGTACTTTACTTAATGGTGAAGATGTCAGCAAAGAAATCAGAACTGCTGAAGTTACGAAATTGGCAAGTCCAGTAGCTGCTGTGGGAATAGTAAGAGAGAAATTAGTTGACCAACAACGTGAGTTAGGCAAGCAAGGAGGCGTTGTAATGGATGGACGTGACATTGGTACTGTTGTATTCCCTAATGCTGATTTGAAGCTATATATGCACGCTTCTATAGAAGCGCGAGCTGAACGCAGAACTAAAGAGCTAATAGCGGCTGGTTCACAAGTTACAGTCGAGGAAATAGCAAAGCTTATATCAGATAGAGATGATTTCGATAGTAGCCGCGAAATTAGCCCACTAAGAAAAGCTGATGATGCCCAGGTAATTGATACTTCAAGTATCACAATAGAAGATCAAACAAATTTAGTAATTGATTTAGCAAATAAGATAATTAACTCATAAATTTGCAATAGAAAAACTTGGCTTTACGTCAAAAAGAAAAAAACTTAGGTCGAAAATGCAAATAAAAATAGATAACTCAGCAGGTTTTTGCTGGGGCGTAGTAAGAACAATAGATATCACAGAAAAAACATTAGCTGCAGCTTCTGAAAATGAGACTGTATATGTCTTAGGTGATATCATTCACAACCCGAAAGAAATAGAAAGATTAGCTGCTAAAGGTCTTAAAACTATAGACCATTTGGGAATAGAGCAGTTAGCAAAAACTGACGAAAAGGCAACGGTACTTATTCGTGCACACGGAGAACCACCAGCTACATTCCAAATGGCTGAAGATTTAGGTGTAAGATTAGTTGATGCTACTTGCCCACTAGTTACAGGTTTGCAGAACCGAGTAAAAAGATACTATGACAAGGGTTATCAAGTAGTAATCTACGGAAAGCCAAATCATGCAGAAGTAATCGGATTACGTGGTATGGTCAATGATAACTGTGTTATTATACTATCTGAAGAAGAAGCTTTGGAGAAAGTTGACTTTACCAAGCCAACAGTACTATTCTCACAAACTACAATGGAAAAATACGTATATCACAAAATTCGTGATGTGATAGAAAGTAAAGTCCGAAACTTCGTAGAGGGTGGAGACACAAAAGATCACTTCCAATTCAAGAACTCACTTTGTAAAGAAGTTTGGGGAAGAGACGAAGAAGTAGTACAATTTGCAAAAGACAACGACATAGTAATCTTCGTTGCTGGCCGTAACTCATCGAATGGTAAGAGCTTATTTAAGCACATGAAGCAATACAACGAGAATATGCACTATATAGAAGATGTAGAAGAAATCGATTGGAACTGGTTTGAAGGTTGTAATATAGTTGGTATAACTGGCGCTACATCTACCCCACAATGGTACTTGGAAAAAGTGAAAGCTGCAATTGCAGAATGGAGCAAATCTCAAGAGTCAGTAGAAGCATAATTCATAAGAGATTACTCTATACCTTATCTTATATTTAAACCAATCGTTTAGACTTAATCTCTAAATACTTGTTTATAGTATTTACGGTTAGGTCGTTTGGCTTAGTTAGAACCGTATGAATTCCCATTGAGTTGAAAAGCTCAACAATATTTGTTTTCTCTTGAGCATACTTTTCTGCTGTTACTTTGCGGTATATCTCACTTTTAGATTCAGCTTTCTCTGTCAAGATTCTGGATATTTCTGTATTCTCAAAGATTATAACCACAACTACGTGATATTTTGCAATAGCCTGTATATACTTCAGATTTCGTTTCATATTCGAAACGGTCTCAAAGTTTGTATAAAGTAATAATAAACTACGTTGCTTGATATAGTGCCTCAAAGCAAGGAAAAGCTTTTCGTAATTCGGCTCTTGGAAATCTGTTTTCTGACTATACAAACTATGTTGCAAATTAGAAATCTGAGTTTTTTTCTTACTAGGTAATTGAATTGTATCTATTTCTTTTGAGAATGTAATTAGCCCAGCTCTATCATGCTTTTGCACTGCGATATTCGACAATATCAATGAAGAGTTAATAGCGTAATCCATCAGGGACATACCTTCGAAAGGCATTTCCATATTCCTGCCTTTGTCTATAATATTGATTATGTTTTGTGAGCGTTCATCTTGATATTGATTTATCATAAGGTTACTTCGCTTAGCAGATGCCTTCCAGTTTATCGCTCTATAATCGTCACCAGTCGTGTATTCTTTAATCTGTTCAAATTCTAGTGAGCGACCTCTTTTTCTTATTTTCTTTACGCCATATTCATCTAATCTGTTAGATATAGCAAGGAATGCGAACTTTCTCAATTGCAAGAAAGAAGGGAGTACTACAACACTTTGTTCAGCTGGGAATACAATCTTTCTTTGTACTAAACCAACTCTAGAAGAGATAAAAAGATTGACATTAGAGAACTTGTATTCTCCTCGCTCTGTTGGTCTTAGTAGATAAGTCAAAGTCAATGATTCCCTCGGAGCAATTTGAAATTTAATTTCATTTTCTCTCATTTGAAATTGCTCTGGAATCTCATCTATAATAATACAGTCAAAATTTTGGTCAGCTCTATTTCTTACTTTTATAATTATTGGATTGTCGTCACCATTGGACAGTCTGCCCCCCAGTTCGCGACTCACTTCTAACTTATTTTTATTAACATAGAGTAAGATAATATCATACAGCACAGCACCTACGAACAGTATAAGCATACTTAACGCAACATAAAACAGAAATCCAATATACTGCCCAATAAAGAAAAGAGCAGTAATAATTGAGATAAGTATATAAAATCGTTTATTTAGAAATAAAGATTTATACAGCTTTATCATCTAGGTACCTCTACCGCGTGCAGTAAATCTTTGATGACATCGGCAGTTGTTATACCTTCCATTTCTTTCTCAGGCGTAAGTATTAATCTGTGAGATAGTAATGGAACACATAGAGTTTGTATATCTTCGGGAGTAACAAAATCACGTCCATTGAGTATAGCAAAGGCCTGTGCCGAACGTAAAAGCATAATACCAGCTCTAGGGGAAGCTCCCAAATATACAGAATGGAAATTTCTAGATAATTGAATAATCTCAACTATGTATTTGTATATTACATCATCGACTATTACGTCATCTAAAAGTGCTTTGAACTCTTCTATTTCTTGTGAACTAATCACCTGATTTACAGCAATCATAGGATTCTCAAACTTATTCATCGACTTATTTTTTAGTATGTTAAGTTCATTTTCCATGCTCGGATAATCAACGTTTATCTTAAATAAGAATCTATCCAACTGTGCTTCTGGTAACCTATACGTTCCTTCGTGTTCAACAGGGTTTTGAGTTGCCATAACAAAGAAAGGTGGAGCAAGAGTGTATTTCACTCCGTCCATTGAGATTTGCTGTTCTTCCATAACTTCAAAAAGAGCCGACTGCGTTTTAGCAGGGGCACGATTAATCTCATCTATCAGGACTAGATTTTTGAAGATAGGACCTTTTTTGAACTCAAATTCACCGAGCTTTGGATTGTAAATCGACGTACCCAATATATCAGAAGGCATAAGATCGGGAGTAAATTGAATCCTACCATAATCAGCATTGATTACTTTGGATACTAGCTTAGCGGTCAATGTCTTTGCGACTCCGGGAACACCTTCTATTAGTACGTGACCACCAGTCAGAATAGCGGTGAGTATTAGCTCCACCATCTGTTCTTGACCGACTAGCGATTTTGATATTTCTTTTTTTATCAATTCGACTTTCGATTGTATCTTAGTCAAATCAACTCTTGATTGAAATTCCATATTCTCATTTTCCATTTCTTACCTTCAAATAAAATTTATCAATGCATGAATTTAGTTGTTCTAATTGCTGAAAACTGACATCATTTGTTATTTCTACTGCTCTTATTCGTCTGAATATTTCCTCTAAAAGCTCTACACCAACGCCAGTTCTTTTTGCTATATATTCCATAATATCTATTTCATAAGAATTAGCTTTTAGATTTAGCTTCTGTCTAAGATAATTTCTAAAATGCTTTATTTTCTTGTCTGCTATGAACTTATTATCATTTTCTTCTAAGTAAAGGTTACTTATAGTTTTTATAAACTCAAGTGAAGAGTTCTTCTTCTTTCTGATTACAGGTATTGCTTTCTGCTTTCTTTTTAGATTGATAACTATCGCAAAAAATACCGTCATCAAAAGAGTATAATAACCCCATTTGAGTGACTTTTGCGATAGTATATACCTTAAGTGATGACTTGATTTTTTAGCACCAATTTTATAATATTCATCAACTATTATATCATTATCCTTCGGCAAATACGATAGCATTTTGATTGCTAACTCTGGGCTTCCATAAAGTAAGTTATAATTTGTGAAAGCATAAGGAATTGTCGATATGTAAATATTACCTTTACCTATTTTCTGTTTGATAAATCGTGCCTGATTATCATAATGGGCTATTAACTCTACATTACTAGTATCAACTCTCGTGAAATATGTAGAATAAGTACCTTTGTGTAATTGCATACCCTTTTCCATATGAAGTTTTTCGTTATAAAAATCTATATACTTTTCAATAGACTCATTAAAAACATAAGTAGTACTAATACCTAAGTTCAAAGTATCAAAATCAGCTTGACCACTTATGTTCAGAAAGGCAGTGTTACCCTTGTTTACCCAAGCTATTAATCTTTCTAAACTTTTAAAATCTATATTAATCTTAGCTTTACCGTACAGATTATCATAAGCAACAATTAGTGTTTGATTAGCCATATTAGTATCTAATGACTCATATAAACTTACGTCATTATATGTGATGTTACTATTACTGAATAACTCTGGCAGAAGTTCATCTAAAACCTTAGTCCCAAAAGGAATATTATCTTCTTTGTTGAAAGTAGCACTCCAATCCGTCATATCTCTATTCGAGACTTCTATCAAAAATATAACAAGCAGAATCAATACAAAAATTAGTATGTTTTTATTCTTTTTCACTTGCTTACTCCGTTAGGAAGGGAGTTATACAAGTTATGGAAGATCGGCTCATATTGACTGAGATGAGTATCTGTTATTTCAAACTCCCCGTAGAAAGTATAGTCAAATATATTCGACACTTTTTTGAACTGAGACTGTATATTCTCATCGTTTATCTCGTAGTAGTAATCTCTATTGGTCTTATCTTCCGAATATTTTATTATGTTCTTGTTGTTGAGTTCTGATATTATTTTCAAGAATGAAAGTCGTATTATTTCGTTCCTATTGCCATTGCTTCTAGCCGTTTCTATCAATTTATCAAATTCATCCTTCTTAATAGAAACAATTAGGTTACCATCAGATCGCTGTTCACCTGAACTAATAAACCCGAAACTGAGTCCTTTATTTACTATTTTGTAAATAATAAACCCAATGATAATAGCACCAAGAATATATCCTAGCAATTCTAATAAACCATATTTACCCATTGTATTAAATATACTGTAGAACCACTGTAGAAACTTCATCTTCAGCCAATCCCATAGCCCCATATTCTCTCTTTCTTCATCAGTTAGGTATATGTAATCACCTGTAGCTTTCAGAGAGTCAATTTTTACTTTTGGTATAGATAGAACTTCGACATCTGTGGTATCATACTTGATTGTCAATGCAGAGTCAATCTCAATATTAGCTGTATCTAGATATATAATCTCAACTGAATCAATTGAGGTAGAATCTTCTTCGCTATGCAAATAAGTCGAAAAAGTGAATATCAGTATATATAATATAAGTTTAGGCATTATCCTCGGAAAGATCTTGCTCCATTTGATCAATCTGATCCAACAATCCTGTAGCTTCTTTTTGCTCCATCAGACTATAATAATTGAAAGAAAGATAAATATACATTATGATAGCCGAAAGTAGACCAAATGCAGCAATTATATTGAGTATTATGTCTAAAACTATATTATTACTAGTGGATATAGTTCCATCATAAGCACCTGTAAAAGCATCAAATAGAAAAATCATCGAATTGGGTAGTGCGAAAATTAATGTAATAACATAATATACAATAAAGACAACTATAAGACCACCAAATGTCTCCCACCAATGATTTTTAAGTAGAGTGGATGACTTTTTAAATACACCCGGTTCACCATCTCCTAACACTGTTATCACATATACTAATGAGAATATAACAAATACATAAATACCTGGAATTATAAATAAAAGTGTAGCTAATCCAACGAGGAAACCATAACCAATATTTACTCCAATCAATTCAATTACTTTTGACAACGCATTGTTCTTCACATATTCTTCTCTAGATTCCATTGAGTCAGAATTATAATGCTTAATATAGTGGAGAGTTAATGACTGCAAGTAAACCATTGCAAATAAAGTGAGCAGCATTTGTGCAATGTAATAGAATGAGAATATAGCAAATGGGTCAGACCTCATATTATTTGCAATATTATCCATACTCAAAGCGCTAAAGACACCAATCAGAATAAGAAAAGGGGCTAATCTAATTAGCAATATCCTCAACAATGGTTTGAATTCTTGCTTTAGAAACTCAAAGGTAGCGTTCAGTAAGCTAGAGAAATCTCTCTCCTGCTTGAAATTAATTCTGCCAAAATTTTCCATATTACTTTAGTCCTATATTAAGTTATTAGTTTCTATAATTTCTTGAATATCTATTCTTGCTCTTACCTTTCTTGGGTTTATCACAAAAAACCAAGCTATGTAAGACAGAGAGCTTATGATTATTATCAATTTAATTATTATACTCATTTCGTGATATCGGGTAACGAAAGATTCTAGAAATCCAGCCATTATAAATATGGGTATCAATCCAGATATCATCCTTATTCCTTTCTTCCCACCTGATACGAATGCTTCTTTTCTACTATAAGTACCGGGGAACATAAACGACCTACTTAGTACAAAGCCAGCAGCACCTGCTATAACTATCGCAGATATTTCAAGTGAACCATGTATCCAAATTGTGAGAAAAGTCTCCCAGAACATTCCCTTCTGATAAAAGAAGGCGTGGAATGAGCCCAACATAATAGCATTCGAGAATATAATATAAGCAGTACCTAAAGAGAAAAAGATACCAAGAATAAAAGCATAAAACGACACCATTATATTATTGAATGTAATGCCGAAGAACATATCACTTTGTCTGCTCTTCTCGTACACAGCCATAGGATTTCCTTCCTCAATAAAATTTTCAGTCATATTAACGTAACCATCACCAAGTATAAGCCGAACAAAAGTATCATCATTCAATGAAGATATAAACCCAATTCCAACTCCAAATACCATAATCAAAAGTGAAATCAGCAATTCTTTCTGAACAGATGAGTAGATCAAAGGCAAATCTCGTTTCCAAAATTCGACTATTCCTCTCCACGTTTCCTTGTTGTTTTTATATATCTTTTGTTGTACTCTTGCAGAAATTGAGTTTAGGTAATGGTGAGTTTTCCCTTTTGGGTAATAGGTCTTAGCATAAGATAAATCATCAAGTATTTCAATGAAAGTATCAGAGTTTTCATCGCTCTTTGGGTCAGATTTGCGAGATAATTGTGATTCAAATTTTTTCCATTTCTCTGAATTATTATTTAGAAACTGAACTTCTTTCATTAATCAAGTTGCTATAATTTAATTTTTATTGATACCTTTGTATTGGTAAAGATAATACTTTTTTGAAAATTTTCTACTAAAATCATATAATTATGGATAATTCTTACGAACTACTGAATATAGAAACCACACAGAATATAGACATACAATATAAGATTGCTGGTGTAGGTGATAGGATATTAGCTCATATAATAGATTTTGTTTTACTATTCGCATATCTTTTATTCGGTGGCGCTGTTGTAGTTGACTATTTTCAATATACACCTATTTTGATATTGTATTTTATTCCTTTATTCTTCTATCACTTTTTATGTGAATTATTTCTAGGTGGTCAAAGTATTGGTAAAAAAGCTAGGAAAATTAAAGTAATAAAAGTCGATGGAACTAGGCCATCTGTTATTGATTATTTTTCACGTTGGCTTCTAGGTTTAGTTGAGATTACTATGACTGGAGGTGTAGTAGCGCTTATAACAATATTAGTATCAAGTAAATCACAAAGAATTGGAGATATGGTTGGGAAAACATCAGTAGTAAAACTTGAGAAAGAACTAAAATTGGAAGATACAATTTATGTAGCAACTGACGTGAATTATATTCCTGTTTTCCCACAAGCACGATATTTAACTGACAAAGATGCTAATATAATAAGAGAATTACTAGCTAAGAATAATGGTGATCAACTTACTTATCAACTAATAGATGCTACAAATAAACTCAAAAATATATTTCTAAAAAAATTAAGTATTAAAAGTGATTTATCGCCGGTGGAATTTCTCTCTACATTACTTACAGACTATAATCACCTTAGCGGTAAAGTATAGGAAGAACTAGTATTACTGGTAATAAACTGTATATTGGCATCTACGATTTAAACATGAAAGACATAAAAATTAACTAGTTGGGTTCTAAACTATGAAAAGTATTTATATTTCAATATTATTTCTATTTGTTCTGAATATTTCAAATTCAATTGAACCAATTAATTATATACAAGATGAATTAATCGTCAAATTTAATTCAAATAACAATCTCAATAATTACTTTGTGAAAAAAGATTATTTATCAGTATTTGATTCCTTGAACAAAGAATTCAACGTAAACAGTATAACTCTAACAGGGAATAAGAAATTAAATAATACATATCTAATTCAATTTAATCAGACTCAAAATATAGATCTATTAGTTTATACATACATGCAAACAGGTCTATTCGAATATGTAGAACCTAACTATATTGGAAGTGGAAGTGGTGGAATGGGAAGTTTGGAAACATTCCCTAATGAACCTTTATTCTCACGTCAATACGGACTTTATAATGATGGTTCATTTTCACTTTCCCCAGCATTAACAGATGCTGATACAGATATGGAATTAGCTTGGGATATAGAAACAGGTGATTCTACAATTGTAGTTGCTATTTTAGATGCAGGTCTTAGATTAAATCATCCTGAATTCAACGGACGAATCTGGCAGAATAAAGCTGAAATTGCAAATGGAATTGACGATGATCAAAACGGATATATAGATGATATTTACGGTTGGAATTTCTCATACAATAACAATGACCCCACTGATGACCATGGGCATGGGACTAATGTAACTGGTATAATTGGTGCAAATGCTAATAATAGTATAGGTTATGCGGGTGTCGATTGGCATTGCAAGTTAATGGTAGGAAAAATATTAAATAGTAGCAATTCTGGTAGTTATACTGGTTTCGCAGAAGGAGTATATTACGCCGTTGACAATGGAGCCAATGTTATAAATATGTCCGTTGGAGGAAGTGGTCAATCTATAACTTTGGGAGATGCTATTAAATATGCCTATGATAATGGTGTTGTAGTAGTTGCATGTATGATGAATGAGAATAATGATGTTACGTATTATCCAGCTGGTTATGAGACTACTATAGCAGTAGGCTCTACCGACGCAAATGATCAACGCTCTAGCCCATTTTTCTGGAGTAAGACTAGTGGTAGTTGCTTTGGTCAACATATAGATGTCGTTGCACCTGGTAATTATATTTATGGTTTGAGTTATAATTCGGATGTCAATTATAATACTTATTGGGGAGGTACATCACAAGCTACACCACTAGTCTCGGGTATATGCGCTCTACTATTTGCTCAGAACCCTAATAGGTCTCCTGATGAAATTCGAACAATACTAAGAAATTCTTCTGAAGATCAAGCTGGGAGAAGTTTTGAGGATACACCTGGGTTTGATATATATCATGGTTATGGTAGAGTAAATGCCTTCAATGCTTTAAAATATTCAATTAGTTCTGTTGAAGATTATATTGATGAAAGTAGTATTTCATTTTTCCCGAACCCAACTCATTCTAATATTATTATTAAAACAGATAAGAAAATAAATTCAATTAGTGTTTTTGATTTATTAGGTCAAGAAGTGCATCAACAGAAAGAACTTAATGACAATAGCACACATAATATAAATATTGAAAGATTACCAAAGGGGATTTATATAGTTAATCTTTTTGATAAGATGAGTAACATAATATTTTCAAAGAAAATAGTTAAAGAATAGGAAAAGTAGAAATAGAATTTTATCGCTAATTTATCTTTTGATATTCTTTAGGAGTTTGCCCTGTCCATCGTTTAAAAGAACGATTGAAAGCACTAGTATCAGCATAACCTAATAAATAACTTATCTCCCTTAAACTTAAATCAGGACGTTTTAGATAACTAATAGCAAAATCTTTTCTCAGCTCATCAATTATTTCTTTGTATGTCAAACCTTCTTCTTTAAGTTTCCTTTGTAGTGTCCTGGAACTAATATTAAGGTGATAAGATACTTGCCTTATAGTGGGGAATTCAGGCCTAGTAAGTTTAATCATTGATTGTTTAACTATTGATGCGAATCCTTTGGATTTGTTTATTTGAATTGATTTCTCTTCAGCATGTTTCAAAAGAATACTTAGTAAGTTGTAATCAACCGTTGTAATAGGTTGTTCAACATATGACTTTTCTAATAAAATAGCTATTTCTGGCTGATTATATTTTACCCCACATCCGAATACTCTTACATATTCGTTTTCACTTTTAGGCCTTTTCCACGGCAAATGAACCTCGATAGGATTTCGTTTTTGCCTTGTGAGTGAGTAGAATTCTTTAATTGTGAATGCTAAAACACCATCTACAGTATGCTGCAATGATATTAGAGACTTATGTGACCATACTTTATCTGGTGTAAGAACAATCTTGTAATAATTATTCTCTTCAATTAAACTAAGTGGTAATACACTACATCCAAGATTAGCAAACTCACAGCAAAACTGAAGAGCTTGTTTGACTGTTTGTGATGTTTGTACAATTTGAGCAATTAATCCAGCCGCAGCAAGGTTGAGATTCTCTCCAGCATGAAGTCCAAAGTATTCATCACCCGTAGATTCGACAGTATATTCAACTAATGAATTATATGTAATATCATCAATAATGCAAGTATCTTGCATTAGTTCACTTTCTGTTTTATTACTTAATTGAATTATTTCGCTACTATTTCCACCTTTACATGCAGCAAAATAAGCTAAGTTTAAAATAAATCTTCCATTAAAAGCCATATTATATACTCCAAAGTTAACTTGTCACCAAATGACAATAACTTGTCACTTTATGATAAGTAATCTAACAATAATTCCTAGAACTTTGTATTGTAATTAATCAACAATAATAAATAAATAAGGTTCTATCATGAAACACTTACTAACTTTCGTTCTCGCTTTGTCAATTTGTAATACTAACTCTTACTCTAAAGAAATCATAGAAAAGATGGATTCTGATATCATAGATGTCAATGTTCAAAATAACAATACATTTCAAATTGAAACTGACCCAATAGCATGGGCAATGGGCGGTGGTTCAATTCACGGAGCATACAATTTCAGTCGACATAGATTCCAAATAGGTTTAGCATTTTTGACTCTTCCAGAAGGTTTACAAGAAAATGATGGAATAACTGAAAATTTCAAAAGTGTTTCCATAAAATATGACTACTTCTTCAATAATAGAGAAGATAATGGATGGTTTACGGGTTCAACAATAGACTTATTATTTTGGGAATACGAAGATGAATATAATCAGAAAATAAAAACTGAATCAGTAAACTTGGGGATAAGAGCAGGATATAAGTATGTTCCATTCGACTCAAACAGTAGTTTAGGTGGCTTGTATATGACTCCTTGGATTGGAGTGTCATTTATGATGAATAATGATGATTTGGAATTTGAATCTGGTATTTATGAAAGAAGTCCAATAAAAGTATTTCCAACAATTCATATAGGGTGGGAGTTCTAATAATGAGAATCATAGAAACTGAAATAATTATAGACAAAAATGTCAAAAAGGTGTGGGAGAAACTTATGGATTTCGATTCACACAGAAAATGGAACCCCTTCATTACATCTATTTCGGGGAGTAAAGAAGTTGAAGAAACACTTGAAGTTACGATGAATCTAAATAAACTTAAAAATATGAGCTTTTACCCAAAAGTAATACTAAATAACTTAGAAAAAGAATTTAGATGGAAGGGGAAACTCTTCATAGAAGGATTGTTTGATGGCGAACATTATTTTATATTTGAAAAGCGAGGCAATGATAAATGCAAATTCATTCAAGGAGAAATCTTCACTGGTTTACTTGCAAATGCCCTTTTTAAAATGATTGGTAAGGAAACTGAAAATGGTTTCAACTCTATGAATAAGTCGTTTAAAGAATTTTGCGAGAAATAAAGTTTAATATATAAGCTGGCTAAGGTCAGCTTATTATCTATACCAATCGATTGATTCTATTATTAGTTTTTTGCAAATTATATTCTTAAATTTGAACGCTGACCGTTTGGTCGGTTTGCTTTTATAAATTGTGAGACTATTTTGAATAAAAAAGAACATATTATCGAGACGGCAACTAAATTATTTTCAGAAAATGGCTTTGATAAAACATCTTTATCTTCTATTTGTGAAAAAGCTGATGTATCAAAGGGGCTAATTTTTCATCATTTTAAATCTAAAGATAATCTACTTAGAGAAATCTTTATCCGAACCACTAAAATGATAGAAGAAATTAATAACGTTGACTTTGAAAATAGTACTCCATCAGAAAATTTAGAATTAGTTTTAAATTCCTATTTTAATCAATTAGAAGCTGATAAGCTGGATTTCCAATTGAATTTGAATATAATGATTCAACCAACAACAAGAGAAATACTAGGAGACTTAATAAAAGTAAGGACTTCATTGGTACTTAAATCAGTTCGGAAAATATTTGATGAGATTGACATAGAAAATTCTGAAGTAATGAGTTACATACTTATAGCAGAACTTGATGGGATTGCATTAGATTACCTGGCAGTATTTGATAAATACCCTTTAAAAAAAATTAGAATACATATTATAAATAAATACAAATATTAGAATGAAATTTATAAAATCGAATGATTCGAAAATTATTCAGAACTATAGAGTAAAACTCTATAGATCACTATCTGCCCCGATTGACGCTATGTGGGAGAATCTATATATCAAAATGTCGCAGTCTTACTTTATATTACTTGAAGATAAAAACATAGGGTATTTCTGTGTAGATAAGAAAGGAAGTCTATTACAAATTTATATACTAGATGACTATAAATATCAAACCATAAATATTGTTAATGATTTAATTCAAAAAAAGTTGATAAATTCTGCTAGCTTAAGTTCAAATGAACCAATATCATTTAATGCTTGTCTCTCAATCTCGAAATCTATCAAGGTAAATACTTTCTGTTTTAATTATTTCAGTAAAGTTATACCAGATAATAGTCCATTGAATCTAGAGTTAGCTCAATCGAAAGATATTGATAATATTAAGTCATTTCTTATTAAACAAATAGGATTTGAAGATACTTTCGGATATACTAAAAATCTAGTAACCAGAAAAGAAATCTTCATACTAAAAGAATCAGGTATTATTATAGCAACATCTGAATGTAGAATAAGCGAGACACAATTAGGTTATGTTGATCTAGGAGTAATTGTAAATAAAGACTTTCAGAAAAAAGGTTTGGCAACTAGAATTATAAACCATCAGGCCGAGAGATTTTTCAAATTGGGAATGAATCCTATATGTTCAACCACAGTTGACAATATTGCAGCAAAAAAAGCATTAGAAAAAGCAGGGTTTTATTGCTCTAATATAATTTTTGATATTGACCTTTACTAACTTGAATTATAATAACTCGCTTTTAAAATAATATGTTAAATCAGAAAAGGCAAGAACTATATTCTTGCCTTTTACATTTGAAAACTCTTTTTTTAACTGCACCTACTCAACCGTAACTGACTTAGCCAAGTTACGTGGTTGATCTACATCACACTCTAATTTAAGAGCAATGTGATAAGCAAGTAGTTGTAAAGGTACTGCTGACAATATTGGATTAAGCATCGGCATAACCTCTGGTACATAGATAACGTGGTCAGCAACTCTCTTGATACGTTCATCACCTTCTGTTGCTATTGCTATTATCTTACCCTTACGAGCTTTTACTTCTTCTATGTTTGAAAATACCTTATCGTAGATCGTATCTTTAGTTGCTATGAATACAACTGGCATATTCTCATCTATAAGAGCTATTGGTCCGTGCTTCATTTCCGCAGCAGGGTAACCTTCGGCGTGTATATATGATATTTCTTTAAGTTTCAATGCACCTTCTAGTGCCAATGGATAGTTGAACCCACGACCTAGGTAAAGGAAATTTTTATTTTCGTAATATTTCTCAGCAATCGCTTTTATTTCTTTTTCAGTAGCTAATACTTGACGGATTTTATCAGGGAGCTCCATCATAGCTTCGGCTATTGCTTGTCCTTCTGGCTGCGATAGATTTCGCATTCTACCCAATAGTAGAGCAATAAGTGCAAGTACAGTTATTTGCGACGTAAACGCTTTCGTAGAAGCAACTCCTATCTCTGGCCCTGCGTGTATATAGACACCAGCTTCTGTTTCTCTGGCTATAGTTGAGCCAACTACATTGACTATACCGATTACTGTTGCACCTTTCTGACGAGCTTCTTTGATTGCAGCTAATGTATCTAGTGTTTCACCAGATTGTGAGATAGCAAATACTACATCATCTGGCCCTATAATTGGGTTACGATATCTGAACTCAGACGCATACTCAACCTCAACGGATATTTGAGCCAACTGTTCTATCATATACTCACCTACCAATCCAGCGTGCCACGAAGTACCACAAGCCGTGATGATAATACGTTTAGTTTTACGTAACTTATCCATCATATTATTCAGACCACCTAGTTTCACATTACCCACATCAGCAAGTAATCGACCACGGAATGAGTTAAAGACAGTCTCGGGCTGTTCGTGTATTTCTTTTAGCATAAAGTGGTCGTAACCACCTTTTTCTATTTGTGCCAAATCGAAATTAATCTCTTCTATTATCGAATCAGTTATTTCATTATCAATTGTTTTTGTTACGAAGCCATCACGAGTGATGATAGCCATTTCTTTATCGTTTAGGTAAACCACTTGATTAGTATGTTGAATAATAGCAGCCGCATCCGAAGCAACTATATATTCACCTTCACCTATTCCCAATACCATTGGGCTACCGTGACGGGCACATATTATTTTTTCTGGTTCATAAGAGGATAGCACTGCAATACCAAAAGTACCATCTATCTCTGATAGGGCTATTCTAACTGCTTTCTCTAAATCATGGACTTTCTCGTATATAGCACCAATAAAGACAGCAAGGACTTCGGTATCTGTATCTGAATTGAAGAAATATCCATCCTTCTGTAATTTCGTTTTCAATGCAGTATAGTTCTCGATGATTCCATTGTGAACTACAGCAATATTTTCCGAATTATCTAAGTGCGGGTGAGCATTGAGATGATTTGGAAAACCATGTGTAGCCCATCTAGTATGTGCTATACCAACAGTTGCCTCTAGCATATCATGTGGGGTTAGTCTATCTAAGTGAGCTACTTTGCCAATATTCTTTAATAGATTTAGTTTCTCATTCTCTATCATAGCCCATCCAGCAGAGTCGTACCCTCTGTACTCCATACGCTTCAGACCATTTAGTAATATATGAGATGCTTTTTGCTTACCTATGTAACCTACGATTCCGCACATTTGTTTGCTCTTGTTTTATATTATTGCAATACGCAAAATTAGAAAAAATTTAGCATAGTTTTCAATGCTAATGTACGGATACAAACTATATAAGATACGGAGAAGTGATAAATGGACGATTATAGATTTCAACAGTCGTCAAGAAAGATGGTATATAGAAGCCAATTTAGCAGATATTGGGCTAATGTCCTTATAAAGTTATGATGATTTCAATATTATCCTGTTAGCACATAAATTATCTTAATTCTAATGTAGTCTTATAACATTTAAGTTAAAACCCTTAACCCCCTTAAAGTTTAAGAGGGCTAAAGAATGAATTATTTTTTGTTAAAATATTAGTACTAAAAAAACTGATGCTACCTAACTACCTGTATCTTCTCTACGAATTGACCTTTGTTAGTATTAGCTAATAGCATGTAAGTTCCCATTGGTAAACCAGTATTTATAGTACGTTCTGATGTGAAATTACCGTCTAATACCAGTACATTTCTTCCTGTCAAATCTTGAATTACTAATTTATTGACACTAACTATATCTTGTGGTAATTGCAATCTAAAATGACCAGATGTTGGGTTGGGTGCTATTCCGAAGCCATCATTACTGTTGTATGCTACAGATGTAATATAGTCTATTGGCTCACTTGCCGAGCCAACTCCCAAAGCGAAGTAATTGGCTGAAGCAGTCAATACTTTCTTAGTCGTTCTAAGTTGATAGTAGTATTGACCAGTCGGGCAACCCAAATCCAAGTAAGATGTTTCTGTTAGTATATCATCATTAACTTTTACGCTTTCCAGTGTTTCGTTGTTTATTCTGTAAAGATTATAGCCATCTATATCGCCGTTTACTTTATCCCATTCTAATAAAATTCCATCAACAGAGTTTGTTAGTCGTAATTTGCCAGACGGAACTATTGGGCGGAACCTAAGTGTGGGGTCACCCATAAGTGCTACGTGAATGAGTCGTTGGCTACCATTAAACGAGGAATAATAAGCGTTCATAGAGTATCTAGCACAATACCCGATAGATTCACCAACTGACATGTGGTGTAAGTACCAGTTCGGTATTCCACCCCAAAAGCTAGACAATGCACCTGAAGCTAATGCAGCTCTTAGTAGATTGTTTTTTGTATCCCAATCACCGAAGTAGCTACCAGCAATACCTGTAAAGATTGCATTTATATTTTCTGCTGCGAAATCAGCTGTGGTACCAACACCTCCACAACTACTATATGAACCGCCACCCATACCGAAGCTAAGAATATATTTACCTTCTCTCAGCGAAGTCATATAGTCTCTATCTTCGAATAGTGAATCAGTTCCGATGAGTGTGCCCATCGCTTTGTAACCAGTATTTCCTATTATATATCCTTTAAAATTATCGTCAATTAACCCACGGTCTATTGATTCTAATTGACCAGTTTTCCATTGATGTGCTCTATCAAGGTAATTTTTAAGTAATGTTAGCTCATCATCTGAAAAAGCAGGCATATCATAGAAATCTACACGACCTATTTCTAGTTCAATATCACTTATCAATCTGGTTTGATCGAATTTACCATCACCAGGTCTATTGTTATTTCTTTCTTGAGTACTCGCCTCATAAGTGACAGTTGCATCAGTCCACATTCCATCCAAATCACCATAGTACAAATCAGCAGGCCAAGCCCCAGTATGATTGCCCGAGCCCTCAGTATGACCGTCAGGTGGATATGCAGCTCCAGTGGTACTAAAGTGACCGCTATAGGGAACGGGTACGTGACCTATTAGATATAAGGTAGTAAGTCCTATTTTACTAGATTCGTTCGATACTTTTATCAAATCTTTAATCTGTGGCGGCGTCATTTCCCGTGATACTGGCATTATTGCAACTTCCCAATTCTCTCCTTTCAAATCACTTACTAATATATCTAGTTCTGTTGAAAGGGCTTTAAAATGGGAGTCGTCCACTAGTATCAATATACTTCCAGAAAAGCCATTTCTATCTACTTCATTGCCTACAGTTATAAAATCATACGAAACTATTTGATTGCTTGTATTTTTCTTTTCTATCTTATATTCTTTGATTTGACCTTTGGTGTAAGTAGGATCATTCCACTGATCTGCGTCATTAGTTACATTCCCCAAGTATTTATAGTCCTGTTTGAATTCTGACATATTCTCATATATGTAGTATATTCCCTCGAATGCCTCATCTTTTGGCCAGCTAAGAGTAACGGTTCCATCTTTATTGTACTGAGTTTGTACGAATAATGTTTGTTGCTTTCCAACTTGAGCATTTGAATCTGTCGCAAATAAAAATGAGCAGATTATTAAAAAAAGTATATAATTTCTCATTGTTTTTCCTTATTTTAATTATAGATTTTTATAATATAAGAAAAAAATAAATTTATTGATGAAAATTTCTATAAGAAGAGCTGTTGAAAATGATTTAGATGCAGTACTTAGTCTTTACTATGATACCGTCAAAATCATTAATTCTAAGCATTATTCCCCAGAGCAAATTGAGGCGTGGCTAGATGATGAATCTAGACCCGAGAAATTTCTCGCAAAGATTAATGAACAGCTTTTCTATGTCTGTGTGAATGAAATAAAAGAGCTTCTCGGCTTTTCATCTATCACAAAAGATGGTTATTTGGATTTGCTTTATGCAAGTACCAATCACCAAAGAAACGGAGTAGGCACACTCCTCTTAGAACAAATGCTAGTAGCAGCGAAAATATACAAATTCAAAAAAATTGACGCTGATGTTAGTATTACCGCTGTTCCTTTCTTCTTATCAAATGGATTTGAAGAATTAGAAAAGCAAGAAGTAGAGCGTAATGGTGTGAAATTGACAAATTATAAGATGATAAAATATTATGTTGTCAAAGAATAAAAAACATAAACATAAAAAAATGAAATTAGAAGAGATAGAACAATTAATTAGCCGATATGAGAATGAGGGGCTAGAGTTAGAACCAGATAGAGAAAAAAGAAGTGAGTATATGAGTAAAGTCTCAGAATACTCCGAGCAATTCCTAGATGATATTCACAACAAAAAAGCATTCATAAATGACTACAAAAATGATGGAGCTTTCGACAATTTCCCTTTCGAAGAAACTCCAACCAATCCAGAACAATTAATAGATTTTCTCAAACAGAACGTAGATAGAGCAGGAATTAACCCCGCTTCTGGTGGTCACATTGGCTATATACCGGGTGGCGGTATTTATGGTGCTGCTATAGGCGATTACCTAGCAGCTGTGATGAATCGTTACTCTGGAGTGTTCTTCGCTACTCCCGGTGCAGTAAGAATAGAGAATCAAATTATTGATTGGGTGGGGGAGTTAGTTGGTTATGAAAAGGGCTTTGGTGGTAATCTCGCTTCTGGTGGGAGTATGGCTAACCTAATAGCAATCTCGACAGCTCGTCTTGCTAAGAATATTAAGTCGAATGAAATAGAAAACAGCACAATCTACTTAACAAAACAAGCTCACCATTGTGTGACCAAAGCTCTAAAAATTGTAGGTCTTCACGAAATACAATTAAGATATATCGCAATGGATAGTAAATATAGAATGATTCCTGAATTATTAGTTGAGCAAATAGAAAAAGACAAAGCTGAAGGTCTAACTCCATTTATGTTAGTTGCTTCGGCTGGCTCGACCGATGTGGGTGCGATTGATCCACTAAATAAATTAGCCGATATTTCAGATAAATACAATCTATGGTATCATATAGACGGTGCTTATGGTGGATTCTTCTTACTATGTGACGAGACAAAAGATAAGCTTAAAGGTATAAACAGAGCTGACTCAGTTATCCTAGACCCTCATAAAGGAATGTTCTTGCCCTATGGGGTAGGAATAGTACTTGTCAAAGATGTAAAGCATTTACTAGAAGCTAACTCCTACGATGCTAACTACATGCAAGATACCAAGGACTACCAACAAGAGTATTCGCCAGCTGATTTGTCACCCGAGTTGAGTCGCCATTTCCGTGGATTACGGATGTGGGTTCCTATGAAACTGCACGGTATTGCCCCATTCCGTGCGTGCCTTTCAGAAAAAATATGGCTAACTCGCTACTTCTACGAGAAAGTGCAGGCACTAGGATTCGAGGTTGGACCCGAGCCAGAGCTAACAGTCGCCGCTTTCCGCTTCGTACCCAAATCAGGTGATGCAAACGAACTCAATAAAAAATTACTTAATATCATACACAATGACGGACGAGTTTTTATATCATCAACTACACTAGATGGAGAGTTTTGGATGCGAATAGCCGTTCTTTCTTTCCGTACACATAAATATCATCTTGATATAATACTTGAGTTGTTGGAAGAGGGGATGGGTGGGGTGTAAAATAGATTTAGAATGAAAAAATTAAAGGAAATATTAAGTAAGGATTTAACACAAAGATTATTATATCTGATAGCACTTTTATTTTGGATATTTACTTTTTGGAATGATATAATAGAATATCCAGTTAATGAAGGTAGTTTAAGTTCAATAAGTTCGATTGGGGTATCTTACATGGTATTGCTACTCGTGCCTTCTTTAATACTTTTAATTCAGATTATAAGAAATAACAAAGTATGCTGGGGAATTGTATTTGCCTTATTCTCAAGCTTTATATTATACTCAATTATGTATTTATTAATATATTATTATGAAAAATCTGGAATTAAAGTAACAGAGTTTAATGATTTAATATTGATAGTCATTTATTTTTCAATTCTAATCTCTATAGACTATTTAATCTATCTTATGAAGCCCAAAAGATTAATTTGATTTTTACACCAACCAGCCACCACGGCTGTCTTCGCGTTCCTTCCATTCGGCATTATATAGGCGGCGATTACCTAGGGATGTAGTCATAAAGTGTTTTTCAGTTTTGCCGTTTACTTCGTAGTATTCGTAACCGACTATACCTTTTTTCATTAGGGTTGACATAACTTTTAGGAATGATTTCATCTCTTCTTTATCGAAGTTGCTGAAATCAAAGTTCTTAGTAGTACCGAAATCAAGGAAATTATCCACTCGATTGAATAGTTTGGAAAATGAGTTTTTAGATAAGTCTTTCAGGTCGTCTTTGGCTAGCGACAGTGCTTCCGAAGCAGTTGCCTCAGATTTGGGGTTAAAATTAAAACTGCCGATATTTGAAACTGTACTTATCATACTAGTTAATATCGGCAGTTTTTATAATTACTTTAGACTTTTAGTTTAGTCTATTTCTTTTTCTTGTGTCTGTTCTTACGTAATCTTTTTTTACGTTTGTGAGTGGACATTTTCTTGCCCTTTCTCTTTTTACCACTTGGCATATATCACCCTTTGTTTAATTAAATTTATTTTTCGCCTTTTTCATTCTTGATTGCGACATTTACTCTGTCAAAGAAGTCAGGAGAAACTTTGAAAACCGGTACATATCGTTTGTCAAGTTTCACTTCTTCACCAGTTTTAGGGTTTCTAGCCATTCTTGGTTTTCTAGCTTTGTGTTTGAATACACCAAAACCTCTTAATTCTATACGCTTTCCATCTGCGATAGTTGAGATAATAGTATCTATGAAACCTTCTACTACTGCTTTGGTTTCCACTTTAGTTAGACCCGTATTGCTAGCTATAACTTCTACGATATCTGCTTTCGTTATATTTTTGTTGTTCACTTGTTTTTTCCGTTTATGAAACAATATTAAATAATAATCCGTTAAGGGAAGCAAATATACGAACGCAAATATTAAAAAACAAAGCAACTAGTTAAAATTTAATAAATTATATGGTAATAGTTTTTATTTCTATATATTAAAACTATTTTTGTAACTCATTAATTGTACAAATACAATATGTCTTGGATAAAAGAACAGAGTCTTGAAGATAAAGACAAGCAAGAATTAATAAAAGCGACGGGTAAGATTCCTCAGCATATTGCTATCATTATGGATGGTAATGGCAGATGGGCAAACCAACTTGGCAAACAACGTCTCTTCGGTCATAGGGAGGGGATAGAGAGCGTTCGTGATATAGTGAATGCTGCTTCTTTAATAGGTGTTAAACACATTACTCTATACGCCTTTAGCATAGAGAATTGGAAAAGACCACCGTTGGAAGTTAATGGTTTGATGAAGTTGCTTGAGATATTCTTACAGAAAGAATTAAAAGAACTAAATGAGAATCAAGTAGTTATCAACACTATTGGGAAAACTAACTCTTTACCTAAAAGTGTACAGAAAATTCTTCGCGATTCTTATGAAAAGACAAAAGATAATACAGGAATGCATCTGAATTTGGCTATTAGTTATGGTTCTCGCTGGGATATAATGCGTGCTATACAGATGATTGCTCTCGATGTACGTGGAGGTAAGCTATCTCCCGAAGATATTACAGAAGAGCTTTTCTCTGGTTATTTGCAAACTGCTGATATTCCTGACCCTGACCTACTTATCCGTACTAGTGGCGAATACCGTATTAGCAATTTCCTATTATGGGAGCTTGCGTACTCGGAGATTTACTTCACCGAAAAGCTTTGGCCGGAATTCCGTCGTGACGAATTGTACTCTGCATTAATGGACTATGCTCATAGGGAGCGTCGATTTGGTAAGACTTCGAGCCAGATCAATGAATCAACTGAACAATCATATTTAAAGAAAGTTATAGATGTTATCAAACGCAAGTAAACTCATTTTCATATTACTATTTACTTTTACTACTTCTCTTATTTCTCAAGAAAGTACTACAAAATACAAAATCCTTGGTATAGAGGTAGAGGGGTCTCTTAGTGCAGATGCCTCTACAATCATAGCTTTGACTGGATTGAAAGAGGGGGAGACTATCTCATACCCTTATGACGAGAATCTAAACGTGTCACTTAAAGCACTATGGGATCGCCGTCAATTTTCCAATGTAGATGTAATAGTGGATAAAGTAGTTGGAGATGGTATATTTCTAACTATAGTAGTTGAAGAGAACAAGCGTTTATCTGAAATTAAGGTGTTTAACAACTCCGAACTTACCACTGAGGAAATCAAAAAAGCAGTTGGCAAAAATAAAGGTGATATAGTCACGGAATATGATTTGTACCTAATCAAAAAAGACATTAAAGATTTATACGACAAAGAAGGACTTACATTCGCCAAAATATTTCCAGAGATTTTGCAGTCAGACTCTTCTGACGTTTATATAGATTTGAAAATATATGTGGAAGAAGGTTCTGAATTTTATGTAGAGTCTATCAAATTTACAGGAAATACGGAATTTAGTGATGGTGATTTGGAATCCGTATTCGATGAAACTCACACCAAATCGTGGTACGAGTTCTGGTCATCATCCAAATTTGATAAGAAAGACTATAAAAAAGATAAAGAACTAATATCAAAATTCTATGCCAACGAAGGGTTTATGGACTATGAGTTCATCTCTGATTCAGTAGAGTATGTTGAAGATAATCAAGCGGTCCATATAACAGTGAATATAAAGGAAGGTAAACGCTATTATGTTCGTAATATAACTTTCGAAGGTAACACAGTATTCCCAGACGAAGCGCTAGTCTCCAGATTAGATTTCCCCAAAGGTGATGTATATAATAAAGAAAAATTCATGATGAACCTGAATGGGAATCAAGAATTCTCAGATGCACTTTCGCTTTATAATAATACTGGTTATTTGCAGACTAGGTTCGCACCACAGGAAGTAAAAGTAGCTGAAGATTCGGTAGATATTGTTATCAGTACTTTAGAGGGCGATAGATATAAGATAAGAAAAGTAATTATAGCTGGTAATACAAAGACTAAAGACAAAGTAATAAGACGTACTCTCTATACAAGACCGGGTGATTATTTCAACCGTGCTGCTATAGTCCGCTCTGTGAAAGAACTAGGAGTTATGGGGTATTTCAATCCCGAAAAACTTCGTCCAGATGTAAAGCCCGTTGACAACGATAATACATCGGTTGACTTGGTTTATAATGTGGAAGAACGCTCAACTGATACTTTCAATGCATCTATTGGTTTTGCTGGTAGTTTTGGGCTTACAGGTTCAGTTGGACTAACGTTCAATAATTTCTCTATACTAGAGCCACTAAACGGTGGTGCTGGTCAGGTATTCAACTTCAATTGGGAATTCGGGCAATCTAATAGATACCGTAATTTCTCACTTGGGTTCACAGAACCATGGTTATTTGATGAGCCAACTACTGTCGGGTTCAATGTATTTGATATATTCTACAACTTCTCTACGTTGAAGTTACAACGTCAAGGTTTCCGTATAAATATCGGTCGTCGTGTGAAATGGCCTGATGATTATTTCAGAATAGACGGTAGTTTCCAATTCCAGCTTAATGATATCAGCCAACAATCTGGTGTAAATAGCCAGTTCTACAGACCTGGTAAATACAATGAAATAACTCTAGGTGGTAGTATTTCTCGTAATAATACGAATGAATTATTCTTCCCTTCTCAAGGATCAAAATTCAGATTTACGAACAATTGGGCACTTGGAGCCGTAGGTATAGGGCAGACTGACTTTTTTAAATCTGAAATGTATTTTGACTTTTATAATACTATATACAAGCTAGAAGAGCAAGATAGAGTTGTACTATATATGGGTGCACAGATGGGTTACATAGATGGTATCCAAAATGACACTACTATCGCCCCAATCGAGCTTTACAGAATGGGTGGAGCCGGTCTTTCTAACTTCGGGACTATTCCTTTTAGAGGTTATGGTGATGGAGATTTGGAGAATATAGGTGGTAAGTTGCACGCCAAATTCACAGCGGAAATGAGATTTGCAATAACACTAAACCCAATGCCTATATACTTCTATGGTTTTGCTATGGCTGGTAATGTATGGGATGGCTTTGGTGGTGCAGATTTGTTTGATTTGAAACGTTCAGCAGGGGTAGGACTTAAAATGTTATTAAATCCTATCGGTATAATTGGTTTCAGTTATGGTTATGGGTTTGACCCGACCACACAGTTTGGCAATGTACCGGGCTGGAAATTCTTATTTGAAATCGGGCAATAATTTTGAAATACAAGGCAATAATTTTAAATTGCAAACTTATGTTTAACTAAATATTAGAACTTTTCGAGGAATAAATGAAAAACCTAAAATTACTTTTGATCGTATTGTTATTTGGAACTTTCGGATTTGCTAACGCACAATCAACGAAAATTGGAGTTGCTAATCTACAAATGGTTGTAGAGCAATTACCAGATGCTAAAAAAATAGATACTGAAATAAAAGAAATGGCTACGAAATATCAAGATTCATTGTTGAAAATGCAAGGCGATTTGGAATCAAAATTCCAAACTTACCAAAAGCAAAAAGGTATGATGACTCAAGAACAACAATTGGCTACAGAACAAGAATTACAAGCATTAAACCAAACTGTATTGCAATTTCAACAAGCGAAATTCGGTCAACAAGGTGAATTGCAAATGAAAAGATTAGAACTATTGCAACCACTTAGAAACAAAATAAAAGAAGCGATAGACAAAGTGTCGGCTGCTGAAAAATTGAGCTTAGTACTAGATAGTAGTACTGAATCAGTTCTTTTTGCTGACGATGCACTAGATATTACTTTCAAAGTACTTGATATGCTTAAAAGAGGCGGCAAGTAAGTTCTAAAATCTTTACAAAATAAAGTTAATATGCTCTTGAATAGATATAAAATATTAATGATCCTCTGCCTTTTTGCAATGGCAAGCCCATCTCTTTTTTCACAAAGTGATGAGGTACTTACTTCGGAAACGATAGGTAAGGAGCTCGATCAAGCTGAACTCCGCATCCAGACCATCGTAGATGAGTGGAAGCGTGAGATAAAAGCAATGCAAGAGCAGATTAACAAACTAGAATATGAGATAAAGAAAAATGGATTAATCTGGTCGGACGAAGAAAGACAAAAGAACGAATCGGATTTGGAAAAACTTACTATAAAGAAAAGCGACTACGCTACGGGTAAATTCCAACCCGGTGGCGAATTCGACAAAACAGTAAAACAAATCCAAGAACCAGTTGTAGCAAAGTTAAATGATGCTTTACAAAAAATGTCAGATGAAGAAAAATTTGATTTGCTCATAAGAGTCAACATGTAATAACTACGGTATAAATAACCGTGCAACCCCAAGTTAATATGCTCTTGAATAGATATAAAATATTATTGATTCTCTGCCTTTTTGCAATGGCTAGTCCATCTCTTTTTTCACAAAGAGTAGGGTTTTTCAATTCGGAGACTATAAGACAGAAATTCGAAGAATCTTCACAGGCAGATCAACGTATCCAGACCATCGTAGATGAGTGGAAGCGTGAGATAAAAGCAATGCAAGAGCAGATTAACAAACTAGAATATGAGATAAAGAAAAATCGATTAATCTGGTCGGACGAAGAAAGACAAAAGAACGAATCGGATTTGGAAAAACTTACTATAAAGAAAAGCGACTACGCTACGGGTAAATTCCAACCTGGTGGCGAATTCGACAAAACAGTAAAACAGATCCAAGTACCAGTAGAAGCGAAAATATATGCTGCGGTTCAGAAAGTAGCAGCAGAGGAAGGGTTTGATATTGTTTTAGATCAAAGTGTTCAGCCCTTGGCTTATGCCAATTTCAAATACGACTTGACTGTCAAAATTCTCAAAGAATTGGGTGTTGACGTTAAGAAAATGGAAGATGAGCTAAAAGAAAAAATAGACAAAGACCCTCGGAATCAGCAAGAGCAAGAGAAAAATCCACGTAGAGTACGTCGTCAATAATAATTAGATAATAACCAAAGAAATAGAATAGAATATGAAATCAATCAAATGTTCAGAAATAGCTGAGACAGTAAACGGTGAGATAGTCGGTGATGATGTTTCTATATTCAATCTAAATAGAATCGAATTCGCTACTCAAGGGGAACTAACGTTCTACTCTGACCCAAAATTTTTAGAAGCACTGGAAAACTCAAATGCTACTTGCATAATAGTTCCCAAAGATTTGGATAGAAAACCGGAGTCTGGGCAAACTTATATCAAAGTAGATGACCCTTATTCTGCATTTATTAAGATTATAAAACTTGTTGATTTCATCTCACAAGAAGCCGCTACTGGAATACACAAATCTGCAGTTGTTGGTGAGAATACTTTCGTTGACGAATCTGTATCTATTGGCCCCAATTGTGTAATCGGTAATAACTGCCGTATAGAAGAAGGTTCGATAATAGAAGCAAACTGTACTCTCCAAGATAATGTACAAATAGGTAAAAACAATCGCATATACCCTAGTGTAGTGTGCTACAAAGATGTTATAATCGGCTCTAACTGTATTATCCACGCTGGTGCTATAATCGGTGGTGATGGATTCGGTTTCACTGAGAATAGAGAAGACGGATCTTACACTAAAATACCTCAAATCGGTAATGTAATAATCGGTGACGATGTAGAGATCGGCTGTAATACTACTATCGACAGAGCAGTAGTAGGTAGCACTATTATCGGCAATGGTGTGAAAATAGACAATCTATGCCAGATAGGTCACAACTGTGTAATAGAAGAGAACACTGGTATAGCCGCACAAACAGGACTAGCTGGCTCAACTAACCTCGGCAAACGAGTTCGCCTAGGTGGACAAGTAGGAATAGCGGGACACCTAAAAATCGGTGACGATGTAACCCTAATCGCACAATCAGGTACAAACAAATCAATCTCAAAAGGCGGCGTTTACTTTGGCTCACCTGCTAGACCGCAAATGCAGGCATTCAAAATAGAAGCTGTACTCAATACTCTCCCAGAACTAGCACGAGAAATAGCTAAGCTAAAAGATAAGAAGTAGATTAAAGTCCTCTAAAAATCAAAAAAAGCTAAATATTCTGACTCGTGAAATATATATATTGAGTGGGCTAGGAGTTGACTATAGAATGTTTAAAAATCTTGATTTATCTAGATTTGACGTTACATTTATAGAATAGAATGAATCAATCCAGAATGAAACTATCAAAGTATATTCACTTCTTATCTAGAGAGTAATGACTATATACTTTTTAGATATTTAAATACATAATGCTCAATTATACTATTGCGTTACAGTTATTTGCCACCTATCTAATCATTAATTTAATGCAAATCAAAAAGTTAATATTCCAGTTAAGAATAATTTCATATTTAATATTAAATAATAGTTAGTTTTGAAATCTTAAATAATTTGAATATTACACAATGAAAGCTAATGAAGCTCAAACTGACAAGAAAAAATTAATTTACTTAGCACTGTTAGCAATAGGGATTGTTTACGGTGACATAGGTACTAGTCCTCTATACGCGCTTCGAGAATGTTTCTACGGACCACATAGTGTGGCCGCTAACCACGATAATATATTTGGTATCCTTTCACTTATATTTTGGTCATTAATTTTAATTATTTCGATCAAATATTTACTAATCATTCTAAGGGCTGATTACAAAGGTGAAGGTGGGATACTTGCTTTGATGGAATTTGTCCTGCCTAAGAAAAAAGGCTTTAAATTAGTTGTTGTCTCGACACTAGGGATATTCGGTGCGGCCTTACTCTATGGAGATGGAATCATTACTCCCGCAATTTCGGTGCTTAGTGCCGTGGAGGGGCTGGAAATAGCGACTCCTTTCTTTAATGACTTTATCATTCCCATTACAATAGTAATACTTCTAATCTTATTTTTATTCCAGAAAAAAGGAACCACTCTAGTAGGTGCTGTATTCGGTCCTATCACGGTAATATGGTTTCTAACTCTTGCAGCTCTTGGTGTATCGGTTATCCTAAGGAAACCCGAAATAATTATGGCTTTGAATCCATACTATGGCGTAAACTTTTTCATACTCCACGGTACTCACGGATTTGTGGTTTTGGGAGTAGTATTTCTTGCTGTAACTGGGGGAGAGGCTTTATATGCAGATATAGGCCACTTTGGAAAAGCGCCTATCAGACTAGCGTGGTTTGCTTTTATATTGCCTTGTTTAGTTCTAAATTATCTAGGACAAGGTGCTTTATTGCTTGAGAATCCAAGTTTCGTAACAAATCCATTCTATATGATGGCACCTTCATGGGCGTTGTACCCATTAGTATTATTAGCGATGATGGCGACGATTATTGCCTCACAAGCTATAATCTCAGGGGCATTTTCTTTGACTTTCCAAGCCGTGCAACTCGGTTATCTACCTCGGTTTGTAGTCAAACACACTTCGGAAACAGCACAAGGTCAAATCTATTTGCCTCAGATAAATACTCTACTTATGGTAGGGACTATATTGGTAGTGTTGGGGTTCCGTACATCTAGTAATCTGGCTTCTGCTTATGGTTTGGCCGTTACTATGACTATGACCATAACAAGTATGTTGGCATTTATTGCAATGCATAAGATTTGGAAATGGGGACTTACTTTATCTATCATAGTTACTACTTTATTTTTAATAGTAGATGTCTCATTTCTGTCGTCAAACTTAACTAAGGTCATGAGTGGTGGATGGTTACCACTAATGGTCGGAATGATCGGACTTATAGTAATGCTAACTTGGAAAAAAGGTCGACAAGTTTTGGCTTTACAATTCTTGAAGATCACAAATCCATTAGATTCAATTATTAATGATTTCGAAACTAATAAATATCCTAAAGTTCCTGGTACTGCTATATATATGACTGGAAACCCGAGTGTTGCTCCATTAACTTTGATACAAAATTTGAATCATAATAAAATATTTCACGAACAGATATTAGTTCTATCCATTATTATACATCAGGTGCCATATATAGAAGCAGAACACCGGATTGATTTAGAAAAAATGGCTGATGGATTCTATCTACTAAAAGGAAATTTCGGCTTTATGGAGCAAATAGATATTCCTATACTAATGCATGCAGTGAAAGAATCTGGGATAATAGATATTAATCTAAAAGAAACGTCTTATGTACTTGGTAGAGAAACTCTGATAGCAGATAGCGAAATCGGCCTCAATATATGGCAAGACCAACTATTTATATTAATGTCAAAAAACTCACAAAGTGCAACTAAGTATTTTAATTTACCAGAAGATAGAGTCTTTGAAATAGGAACACAGATTAAGATATAATAAAATGAGCAAGTAAAAATATATCAAAAGGGTAGTGAGTAATATCTAAACTCATTGCCCCAATATATTATTAACTCGCTTATAGAATTCAGTTTCGTCTATATCCAATAGCTTCTGAGTTCTTTCTTTTAGAGTGTTGTTGTAATTAAAATAATTATTAATAATGTTAGGATTTTCATATTTATAACTAGTTGAAACTTTGATAATAAATTAAATTACTAAATTTCCATTAGAAAGTAAAATTACTTTTACTCACTCACCTGTATAAAAACGAGTAGTTGGGTACGCGAAATTGATATTTGGGTCGGCATTGTATTGTTCCAGTATGGACTCTGATATAGCCGCTTCGCTAGCTGTGCGGTTGTATATACTACAGAAGTAGCGGACTCTAAGCTCTACGCCGTTTTCTACTATACGCGTGAATACAGTTGGCTCGAATTCTACATTGAATATTTCGTGGGCGCGTAGGGTCTTGTAAGCATCGAATGTAGCTTGTGTATCTTGATAATTGCTGTTTTCTTTAGCTATTTCAAGAAGTATTTCCTTAGCTGTTTTCCAATCACTTTCGAAAGTGACAGTAACTTTGGTTTCGTTCCATATAGAATTGTAACCAGAGCTGTAGTTGGAGTTGGCATAGTTGAATACTTTTGCGTTCGGTATAGAGATTATCCTTCCTGTGTATAGGTCGCCATCTATCCAATTTCGAATCTCGAACATATCAAAATGGAAGGGGGTTAGCTCAATCACATCACCATAGTGGTTGTCTATTTCTATTCGGTCGCCAGTTTTGATAGGGCCTCGCCATACTATATATACCCACCCGAATAGGTTGACTATTGGCTCTTTGAGTGCGAAGGCAATACCAGCTGCTATTAGCCCAATTAAGGTTAGTACATTGTTGAATCCTTTGAACCAAAGATCAAATATTATTATTAAGGAGATACCAAAGAAAACATAGTAGCTATATTTATTCCAAACGAATTTAGTACGTTCTTTCGTAGCTTTTTTACGAACAAACCTTAGAACGATTTTCCTGATAATCCAGACAATAGCTATGAAAAGAATAGTAAAAAACATTCTTTCGGCAAGTTCAATACTTGCATTTTCTATTAGTGCTTCTAGATATTTGGAATTATCCCCGAACATTTTTGGTAGCTATTATCCTGTAGTATTGATAATTATGTTTGATACAATCCATCTCTTTATTAGTAGTCGGATAATCCCATGGCTCATCCAAACTTACTGCTCGATAATCAAATTTACCGAATTTTGAGAGTGTATCCAAATGATAACGTTGAACGTCTTCTATATCCGTTTGTAGTAGTAACTCTCCGCCGTTCTCTAATGCTTCGTAGCAGAAATGCAAAAACTCCAAATCGAATGCTCTTCGTTTATAATGCTTTTTCTTGAACCAAGGGTCTGGGAAAAAGTAAAATATTTTCTTGATACTATCTTTCTCTAAGAAATCTAAACCATTCCCAACACTATACCAGAAGATAGCCATATTAGGAAGTTCTTCGGCATCTATAACACCTTGAGCATAAGCTACAGCTTTATCACGAACTTCTATTCCGAGCACGTTCTCTTTCACTATTGAGGAAAAATCCATAGCGAACCAACCGAAACCACAGCCAATATCTAAGTATTTAGGTGGTTTACCATCAGCATAGTACTTCTTCCAATCTACGTTTTCGTAAAGTGGGGGATAGTTGAATGGTTCGTATTTTAGTTCTTTTCTCGCAAAATAATTATTAGCCGATAGGTGATGTCTAAACCTATCGGGAAGGGGGTGTTTGTCCCAATCTATCATAGTAAATACCCTAGTAATGCATCTAAAATCAAAATAGTTGCTGCCGACATTGTGAATGCTCGTACAGTACTTTTACCAACGCCCTCTGCGCCGCCAGTAGTGGTGAAACCTACGTGCACACCTATTAGTGCCGTAACTCCACCGAAAATAAGAGACTTGAAAAGCCCTATAAATACATCGAATGAGTTAAAATAAACTCTTATGGATTCGAAGAACGTAAATGCTGAGAAATCGAATTTCGCGGCTGTTAGTATGAATCCACCAAGTATAGCCACTACATTTGAAAATACAGCTAATATTGGCATCATAACCAATGCCGAGATAACTCTAGGCATTGCCAAATAGCGGTTACGGTCTATTGCCATCATCTCTAGTGCGTCTATTTGCTCAGTCACTTTCATAGTTCCTAATTGTGCCGCCATTGCTCCCCCTACTCTACCAGCTATTACTATAGCAGTTAGTACAGGAGTTAGCTCTGTGAATACGACAGTAGCAATAGACGAGCCAAGGAACGGTGTAGCAATACCAATTAGATTGAATTTATCAAATAGGTTTGTGGCTTGCAGTGCAGCTATTGCACCCGTGAACGAGCCAATCAGCACTACCAATGGTAGTGAATCAGAACCAACTATACTCATTTGCTCTAGTACCAAAGCTCGGTCTTTGCCAATTCGGGGTACATACCTTAGTATCTTACCCATTAGCATAGTGATTTGTCCAATCTCTCGGACGAAACCTATTATTAACCTGCCTAATCTACTTATCATGTTCTATCCTTAATTTTCTACTTCTGGTGATACAAGATAAAATCGCTCTATTTTTGCTTGGAATTCAGTTCCGTCATTTCTTAGCATCAGGAAAGTTCCTTCCATCGTTCCCCAGGGAGTTTCCAAAGGACAATAACTTGTATATTTGAACTCATCACCGGGGTTTAGTTTGGGCTGTCTTCCTATCACTCCTTCACCAATTACATTGTCTGCCTTTCCTTCCGAATCTATAATAATCCAATGTCGGGAGATTAGTTGAGCAGGAGTGTCGCCTTCGTTTACAATCCGTACCCTATATGAAAATAAGTATTTACCATTTGCTGAAACAAGCTCACCCGGAATATATTCTGGGTCAACAGTTACTCTTATTCCTTGCGTTATACAGTTTGAATTTTTATTCATTATCAGGTAAAAATAGAAAATACTGTTAAAAAATGTAACAGAATTGTAAAAATATTGTCATATTAGATATTAATTAGAATATAATTTAAAAAGAATTTATGAAAATGCTACGATTAGCCCTATTATTTTTATTAGCAGCGACTATTACTTCGGCTCAATATGCCAAGCAATATGCTATAATGATAGAATCAAAAATAGACGATACAGGGTTTGCACCTCAAGTTATCCTTAGTTGGCAAAATGACACTACTGCGAGTAGATACGTGATTTACAGAAGACTCTACGAAGTAGATAAATTCGAGAAAATAGCAGAAGTCAGCGGTGGAGCTAATACATTTTCTGATTTGGATCCTTTATATGGAAAAATAGCTGAGTACAAAGTCGAAAAAGTATTCAACTATGACAAAGAGCAAATATCAACTTATGCTTACAAGGCACTGTCGTGGGATGCTAACCTAGTAAGTGAAGATTGGAAGACTTTGTTGATATTAGTAGATAATACTCTTGCTTTTTCAATTTCAACTAAGTTAGAAATGTATAAAAAAGAAATCGAAAAACAGGGCTGGAGATCAATAGTCAAATATGTCCCTAGAGTAGAAACATTCAATGCCAAAGCTGTACTGAATAATAAAGCAATGATAAAAGCGGTATATGAGCAAACTCCTAATTTGAAGGCTATCCTTATATTGGGAAGAGTTGCTGTACCTTACTCTGGTAATACAGCACCCGACGGTCACGGAGACGATAACCCATTGCCACATAAGGGTGCTTACCCAGCCGATGTTTTCTACGGAGATTTGGACACAAGAGATTGGACAGATAATAAGGTTAGCAATGATAAATCAGCATTTCCAAGACAGCACAACTATGTAAACGATGGTAAATGGGATGATTCGTATATTCCAAATAAAGTAGAATTAGCCGTAGGTAGAGTTGACTTCTTCGATTTGCCTTTTTTCAATGAAAGTGAAGCCGAGATGATAATTAACTACTTGCAAAAGGACATAGACTATCGCAGTGGCGTTCTGAATGCTGATAATGACGGAATACTCTATGATGGATTTGAATCGCGTCAGGCGGGCTATGCTGCTGATGGATGGAATAACCTAACAGCTCTATACGGTAGAGACAATGTAGTAGAAATGAGAATAAGAGAGGAAATAATTAAAAACTCTTATGATATGGTATATGCGAACGCAAACGGTGGAATTGACAATATATCAGACGCAATATATTCAGGGGAAATAGCAGAAAAAGGCTATAAAGGAATACATAATATGATCTTCGGTTCGTATAATGTGGATTGGGATTCCGAGAGCAATCTTCTTCGCTCTATAATAGCATCAAAGCCAATGGCACTAACCTCAGTTTGGGCAACCCGACCTTTCTGGACATACTTCAAATTGGGATTGGGCGAGACCTTCGGTGAGGCATTACTCAGCACCCAAAACAACCGCTCCGAATATATATATCCGTCCGTAGTTTACAATGGGGGAGTGCATATAGCACTGATGGGCGACCCAACACTCAGTTTGATAAATGAGTCTCCTTTAGATACAGTATTTAGGATTATAGATGGAAGTAAAATAATAGGTTTTAGTGTCAAAGTTAAAAATGGTTCAGAAATCTATGGTTATCAGTTATTGATTAATCGTAATGCAGTTATAACTCATTACTTTGATGAAAGTATCAATGATGATTTTACTATAGATATAGATGAATTGGATCAATCAGATGTTAATTCGACAAGAATAATAAGACCAATAATCAAAATTGAGAATAAATCAGGAAGATTTCTTTATCTAGGTAATGGTGAGTATATAGAATGAGGGGAATATGAAAGATTATAGTATGAAATTAATTCTCATTTTACTGATTGCATTAGTTCCACTTTCAGCAGAAATTGAAAAAGAAGAAGAGATTAGTTCTAAACCGATGATTGATCTTATAGAAAGAATAATTGAAACTCCACCTAGGATGATTGAAATTATGATTAATGATGAAGCAATTGACTGTACTAATTTAGTTAATCAATTTAAAAATGAAGAGTGGAGACTAATAGCATTTACAACAGCAATTACTTACATAAATTGCAAAAATTATTTGTATGATACTTTTGAAGTAAAGAAGATGACAGGGAGTTATGAGAGTGTATTTTATTTACACTACATATATAAAAAAGGTGAAGCCGAACAAGATGTATATAGTTTCAAATTTTATACTAAAGAAAATAAAATTATATTCGGAGGCATTGTAAGTCCATTAGGTTAATATTCTAATATCTTCAAGTCGAATAATATGAACTAATTAGCCGTCATCTAAAGTCGGTGATTGGAAAAATGAAGTTTAATTCTGTCATCGAATTATCTGACTTTTACAACTCTGAATGAAACGAAGTGGAATGAAGAGTCTGCATAAAACAAAGAAGACTCTGATAATTCTGCCAGCTCATATCAAATAGTACATATCAGTGTATTGCCGTTGGCTTCAGCCAACGGATATTCAGACATCACATCCCCTATTTGGACTTTAGTCCCATTTTATTCAACTCCTAGCAGAGTTGTTCTCTGAATATTCGATGTCATTTGCTACTAATATTGAACTCCTACGGAGTTCTCCTGGACTCTTCGCTAACTTCGTTAGCTCTGAGTGACAATTTCTTTGTGTCCTCTGTGTTAAAACAAATAATCTTGAATTTCCTGAAAGTCAATAAACGGCTATAAAAAAAAATGACTGCCTTACTAAGACAGTCATTTCATTATCTAAACGGTATAAAACTGATTACTTCTTCTTGCTCTTATCAGGGAAAGGAGGAATAACAGGTAGCTTCTTGTTCTTATCGAAAGTTTTCATTTCTTTCTGAACTTCTTCTATTGCTCTTTCTAACTGTTGGTCAATTCCTTCCATAACTTTAGCTGGATGATTGTCAACCTCTATGTCTGGAGATATACCAGTACCTTCTAGCACCCAATCGCCTCTTGCACCTAAGTTAGCAAACTCAGGACGAGTTAGATAACCACCATCTATGAACGGTAGCGAACCACGAATACCGATTACACCACCCCAAGTACGTTTACCGATTAGTTTACCTAATCCGTAATATCTGAATTGGTAAGGGAATAAATCACCGTCTGACATCGACATTTCGTTTATCAAACAAACCATTGGACCCATGAAAGTTGCATCTGGTTTCGCAGATACATCTTCTTGGTTTCTGATATGTTGTGCGATAGAAATATATCTTCTCAATCTCTCGATTATCATAGGAGATACGTTACCACCGCCATTATATCTATCATCTATTATTAGTCCTTCTTTGTCTAATTGAGAATAGAAAGTCTTAGCAAATTCGTTCAATCCGTTACCTACTCCCATATCAGGAATATGGATGTAACCAATTTTGCCACCACTTTTCTCATCTACTATTTTTCTTCTACCTTCTACCCAATTGTAGTAGCGTAAATCATTATCGCTTTTGATAGTTTTTATGTAGTATTCTTTAGCTCCACTCATAGAGTTGCTAGTGTTCACAGTGATTTTGACTAACTTATTAGCTTTGTTTTCCAAAGCCATATTAGGAGTAAACTCATCTGTAACTTTCACATCGTCTATTGCTAGTAAATACATCCCTTTAGTAACATCTACACCCGGTTCAGTTAGGGGAGAGCGTTTGCTTTCTTCCCAGTTTCTACCAACAAGTATATTGGTGAATTTCCAGTTCTTGCCGTCCAAAACTAAATCAGCACCAAGCTGTCCAATAGAAATTGTTTTCACTTTAGGCATATCACCACCACCAACGTAAGCGTGACCTACGTTAAGTTCACTGATTAACTCACCTAATACGTAAGTCAAATCAGATCTGTGCTGTACATAAGGCATAAGAGCTTCGTATTTAGTACGCATTTCTTTCCAATCTACTCCGTGCATTCCTGGGTCGTAGAAGAAATCTCTCAACTGTCTCCAAGTTTCTGAGTAAATCTGATTCCACTCATCTACTGGATTGATTTTAGTTTCCATATTAGAAAGATCAATCTTATCTTTTGCTGAAGTCTCTATTTTATCAGCTAGCTTTTGGATATAATAATCTTCACCAGATTTGATGAATATATTTTTAAAATCAGGAGTTATATCCCATTGGTAGAAACTACCAACTTGCTTTTCTTCTTTTTCGTTGAAGTCAAATAAATAAGTTGTTGGTTTTGCGCTAGCGCTAGTTTTAACATAGTACATTTTGTGGTCTTTAGTAGGAGTTAACCCGAAGTAGTTACCAGCAGAAGTAGGTACATCGAATACTCTATCTTTGATACCATCAAAATCTATTTCAACAGTAACATCTTTCTCTTTTTTGTCTTTATCATCTTTCTTATCGTCTTCTTTTTTGTCAGCGAATCCTTCAAATAGGAAAGGTGATTTAGTTTCTTTTTTCAAAGGAACACCATATATCTTACTCATATCAGCATAAGAATAATTCCACTCAAGATTGTTAATATCAGCATTGAATGATCTATTAGAAGTATAGAATAAGAAGTTTCCAGCAGGAGAAAATACACCTTGGCTTGCGTTGAAAAACTTATTAGTTACTAACTCATTTTTTCCGCTTGTTATCGAGTGTATAAACACACCAGATATATTAGGGTTCAGGTTGTCAGTATAAACTACCCATTTGCTATCTGGGGACCAGTTATAATCTCTTATTTCCCAGCTTTTAGATTTCACTACTTCTTTTCTGTTTCCACCTGGTACAGAGTAATAATATAACTTCATTGATTTGTCAGAAGTTAAGATATTCTTACTATCAGGAGACCACTTCATTTCATATCTATAAGATTCAAAATCTTTTGTAAGTTGTTTTGTTTCTGAACCATCTGGTTTTACTAAATAGATTTCATATTCGCCACTTATATCACTTATGTATGCTATCCAGTTACCATCAGGAGACCAAACGGGATTTCTATCGTGTGCGTTTGATGAATTTGTTAAGTTTTTAGTTATTCCTTTCTCTTTAGAAACAACGTAAATATCACCTCTTGCAGAAAACAAAGCCCATTTACCATCCGGAGATACAGTACTTCCTGATATTTCATCACTAACAGCTTCTATTCTTGTTCTAGCTGTAGGGAAATCATCTTGCACAGTAATACTAACTGCCTTCACAGTTTCAGTGGCATAGTCCATTAACTGAACTTCACCGCCCAACTCGAATGCTATGTGTTTAGTTCCTTTTGATGGGAATTTCACATCATAGTTAGATGAGTTTGTGATTTGTTTTTCTTCTTTAGATTTAGTGTCATATCTATATAGATTCATAGTACCAGTTCTGTCAGAGATATAGTAAATCTTATCTCCATTCCAGATTGGCATTATATCTTGAGAATCATTATTAGTTACTTGAGTCAATTCTTTAGATTTGAAATCGTAAATCCATACATCGGCTACTTGACCACCTCTGTATCTTTTCCAAGTTCTGTAATCACGGAAAATTCTGTTATAAGCAATCTTAGAGCCGTCAGGTGATAAAGACGCATATCCAGAATTAGGTAAATCCAAAGTTTTAGGAATACCTGCAATCGCTGGTACTGTGAAGATTTTACCTTCTAGTACGTGCCAGCTTTCTTCACGAGAACGATAAACAACATCTTTGCCGTCTTTTGTCCATTCTAATATAATTTTGTTAGGCCCCATTCTTTCTGGTAATCCTTCCACGTCCATATTGAAAGTTCGTTGTATAGGCATACCACCTTCCGAAGGCATCACGAATACTTGTTGATTTCCATTATATTCACCAGCAAAGGCAATTGTTTTGCCATCAGGTGAGAACCGTGGGAACATCTCGATACCATCGGATACAGTTACACGCCTAGCCAAACCACCATTGATAGGCACCACGAATATATCGCCTGCATGGGTGAATGTAATTTGCGTATCCGAACTATTGGGAAAGCGGAGTAGTTTTGATTGCCCAAACATCATTGTTGATGTCGTAAGTATAATAAGTGCGGTGAGGATTATTCTTCTCATTATTCACTTCATTTTAAATTTATAAAATTGGATTTTCTGTAATGTATAACGAACTACTAAAATGTTAGTTTTGATTTATTAATAAAAAAACTATATCTTACACAAAGTTAGCAAGTATAATCCTGCAATTTAATCATAGATTTGATTGTCTCAAAGTTTGTTACAAAAGAATAGATAGGAATAATAAAAAACACTAACCTACGTTTAGATTCTGAAAATAAATTAATCATAATTAAAAGAGTGTGTATGAAAATATTAAACGTATTTGAGAATAATAAACGATGGATTGCCTCCAAATTAAAAGAAGATGAGAATTATTTCTCTGAACTTTCAAAAGGACAAAACCCCGAATTGCTATATATAGGTTGCTCTGATAGCCGAGTAACAGCAGAAGAGCTAATGGGAGTACAACCAGGTGATGTATTTGTACATAGAAACATAGCAAATATGGTTATTAGTATAGACCTAAATGCAATGTCGGTGATTGACTTCGCTGTTAAGCACTTAGAAGTAAAACACGTTATTGTATGTGGTCACTATTATTGTGGAGGTGTGAAAGCAGCTATGCAATCATCTGACTTAGGTATTTTAAATCCTTGGCTAAGAAATATTCGTGACGTATATAGAATCCACCAAGCTGAACTAGATGCTATTGAAGTTGAAAATGATAGGTATAATAGATTAGTTGAACTGAACGTACAAGAACAATGTGTCAATGTAATCAAAACCGCTGTAGCTCAAAAAGCTATAAAAGATAGAGGTATGACTATACATGGGTGGGTATTCGACATTCATACAGGCAAACTTATTGATCTGAAAATCGATTTCAAAGAAATACTAAAAGATATAATGCAAATCTATACATTGAAATAAAATTATTTACAATTCCTTATATATTACTCATAGACTATTAGTTTACATATCAATTGATGAGACGAATCGACTTTACTAAGCTGAGTGAAGAGCTTACTGTCTCCGTCACTTGAGAGGGCACGCAGTGTCCGCTTGTATTGAGGCGCCGAAGTGTAGAGTCCAGGCATAAATAATAGAATTGTAATGCTATTATTTATTTGTTTGGATTTTAGGTTTATTGCCTCCTGGATTCTTCACTGCATTACGCTACGCTCCATTCCGTTCTGAATGATGAGGATTTCTTTACTTCGTCTTCGATTAGCAGATTACACAGCTCCATACAATTCTCAAATTGCCGAACCCAAAAATAAGCAGAACCAATTTGATTCTGCTTTCTTATTATTATTCTTTCATCACTTTTATTGCTCTTGAATTATCGCCATAATCAACGACTATAAAGTAAACACCTGGTGGCTGGGTACTCGAATCCCAAGTGAGAGTAGTAGGCCAGTTCGTACCACTTATCTCAACATTGTTGCCCTTCTCGACTTGTGTGCCG
>JBAYUQ010000019.1:0-58088 GCA_041675005.1 Kapaibacterium sp. (SeqCode) | reverse complement strand
TAATAATATTGGGTTTATAACTGGCGGGATTATCAATGCGGGTGACTCTAAAGATGATGCAATCTATAAAACAACTGACGGAGGTAATAGTTGGTATGAAGTATTAAATCAGTATAATCAACCAGCATCATGGGGTATCTATGATATAGTTATGGTTAAAGATCAGTATGGTATAGCAACATCAAAAACAGGATTAGTATATAACTCAACTGATCAAGGCGAAACTTGGGAATTTGATATTCTAAATCAAGTCGAAAAATCTATTTTCCCTAGTTATTTGATGTCAGAGAATAAAACATGCTATATGATCATTCCTAAAGAAGGGTTACTTAGTTATGATGAGAATCTGTTTGGAATAACATCTGTACCAATATATAACTATAAGCCACTAAGTGTGTACCCGAATCCTGTAAAAAGCGAATTGAATTTTTATGATAATAATTCCATACAAGGTCTTTATAATTTAAGAATATTTTCAGCCGATAGTAAATTAGTCATTGATAAAAAAGTATTTATAGAAAATGGCTTTAGAATTAATATAGATTTACCTAGTGGTACTTATTATTTGCTTTTAGAAGGAGATGAGTATTTCTTTACAAAAATAATCAAGGAGTAATTATAATGAAAAAAACATTATTGGTTTCATTTATGTTCTTTTTCTTTCTTGGTTGTAACTCAGAAGAGGAAACGACTAATATTGAGCTGAATTTATACAATGATTATGATGAAGACTTGTATATACTCCTCAATGTATGGCACTTTGAAATAGATTCAACAGCTGAAGTTGCTGACCCTTTCAATCTAAGTAAGAATTTAGTTGTGAATAAGCTCATACAATCTAATCATAAAGCCGAATTTACTGAAGAGGGTCCGCACCCATTTAATTCAACAATTACATTATCACAAAAAGAACCAGTATTTATTCAGTTTAATAAATTTGATTCAATCTACTTGGATTTAAAAGTTAAAGAAAAAATAAATGATTGGCCTATATATGTTCAATTGATATCATTCGTTAAACGAGAAATAATAGATAGTAAAATAGAGTGTCTAGTTTTTCATAAGAAAAAATTGTCTATAGATTTAACTAAATCTGTTGCACCTTTTGATGATAACGAAATGCTTGATAGTATTAATATATTCGGATATTATGACTCACTTATGATAGTTCCGATAGAGTTTAAATTATTCCAAGAATAAATATACTAAATAGTATTCAGCCCCCTAACATTCAGTTAGGGTATTTTTCTCACCTATAAACTATCTTATCTATCTCACGCATCATTTCGTTGGCTGATTTATCCCACGAGAATTCTCTAGCCCATTCGACAGCTCCAGTTGATAGCTGTGTAAATAATTGTGGTTTATTAAATTTAGTTTTTATGAAGATTTTTTTTATTTTAGTTAATAGAGTTTTATAATTAATTACTATTTCTATGAAAAAAAAGTATAATAATATCACAGTTTTAGATAGAGCTATTGCTGTTACCGAAGATAATTATATTTCATTAACCGATATGTTAAAAGCAAAAGATGGCGAATTTTTCATATCCGATTGGTTGAGAAATAGGAATACTCTTGAGTATATGGGAATCTGGGAAAGTATAAACAATCCTGATTTTAATTATGGCGAATTCGCCACAATTAAAAGTCAATCAGGACTGAACAGTTTTAAAATCAGTGTCAAAGAATGGGTAAATAAAACGAAAGCTATTGGCATAATGGCAAAAGCAGGGAGATACGGTGGTACTTATGCTCACAAAGATTTGGCTTTTGAATTTGGTATGTGGATAAGTGCAGAATTTAAGATATACTTAGTAATAGAATTTCAAAGATTAAAAGATCAGGAATTTGAAAATTTAGACTGGAATGTAAAACGAAGTTTAACAAAAATAAACTATAGATTACATACCGATTCTATAAAAGAAAATTTAATTCCCGATAATCTATCTAAATTACAAACATCTAAGATATATGCAGATGAAGCTGATGTTCTAAATATGGCGTTATACGGTATCACAGCAAGACAGTGGAGAATACAAAACCCTAATAAAGCTGGTAATATAAGAGATTATTCTAATGTAACTCAGTTAATTTGTTTGTCAAATTTAGAAAATATTAACTCCATTTTTATCAAAGATGGATTGATACAAAGTATAAGATTAGAACGGTTGAACCAAATAGCAATACAGCAAATGAATATTCTAACAAATAATCGTAATAACATCAGTATAAAAAATGAAATGTCAGAGTCTGACTTAGAAAAACCTGATACTGCTAAACTCAAACCAAATTCATAATATCTGTTGACTTCCATGGATAATATTCTATCGGTCTAAAGAAAATAAAGTGAGCTTTCCCCCTCACCTATAAACTATCTTATCTATCTCACGCATCATTTCATTCGCTGATTTGTCCCACGAAAATTCTTTAGCCCATTCAACTGCTCCAGCAGAGAGTTTTTGGAGCAATTCGGGGTTGGTAATTAGTTCTTCTAGCTTTTGGGTTAGTTCGGGTACGTTCCCATACTCATACAAATCGCCAGATAGCCCCACTTTCACTGAGTCACGCAGACCGGGTGAGTCAGCCGAGATTATCGGTGTACCGCAGGCGTTTGCTTCTATGTTGGTTATTCCCCAGCCCTCTTTCATCGATGTATTAACAACTACGTGTGCCTTACCTAATAAATCTACTTTCTGCTCATCTGTCACGAATCCGTGGAATTTCACTTTATCGGAGTAACCACCCTTACTTGCTAGCTCTTCTAATTTGGGTCTGTAGTCGCCACGTCCGATTATCTCTAATCTTATGTCAGGGTACTTCTTATGCAATATTTCAAATGCATCGAACATATTGTCAACAGACTTATATTTTTTCAATCGTCCGAAATAAGTGATTGTGAAATTTGGGTTTTTCGGTACTACAGCCATCGGGTACATTTCTTGCTCTATGGCATTGTGGACTATCGCGATTTTATCTTCGTCAAACCCACGACTTATGAACTCGTCCTTTGTACTTTGCGATACGGTGACTATCGGATGCTTTTTATATATATAATCGACTAATTTCTCTGCTATAACCACATAAAGTCCAGCTATTACGTTGGTTTCGTGGAAGATACTTTTCCCGAAAAAGTGGTGCGAAATTACCAATAATTTCTTTCCGATAAATAGTGGCAGATAGAACGGTATTTTGTTAACATCGTCAATTATCACATCATAGCCCTTGTTCATAAATAGCTTCTTATAGAGCTTCGGTACTACGAAATTGAACGTATTGCGGCTACCTCGGCGCATTATAGTTATGCCGTCTATGACTTCGTCTTTTGGTTCACCGGGTATCTCGCAGCATACTAGAGTTACTTCATGACCTTTTGCTACTATACGCTTGAATATCTCGTGGAGGTGAACTTCTGCACCTCCACCGAGTGGATTTTTTATGTCTTGCCAATTAAATATTAGTATTTTTATGTTTTTTGGCATTTATCTTGTCTCTTAGTTAGTACATATAGGTGAATAACACCTAAGTGTAAATATATTAATATATTAGTGATTTCGTTATGAAAATCAAATTGTCAAATATTATCCATTGGCTACTATTAGCATCACTTTTAGCATTTCTCGGCTCTTGTGGCAATATGAGTAGTGTAAGAAATGGAAAATATATAGTAGCAAAATCCGAAAAAATTGAAGAAATAAAAAACACTCCTTCCGATTCTTTGCTTCTTGCTATGTACAAAAATGAAAATGAGATTACCGCTTTAACAGGTAACGAAGAAAAACCAGTAGAAGTTATTAAGGAAACTCCGATAAAGAGAATCCCGACTTTGCAAGAGCAGATGAATAATCTCGCTGACAGGCAAGATAATTTCGATGACAGATTGACGAAAATAGAATCACAGAACAACAAAATCAGCAATAAGCTAGAAGAAATAACAGAACTGCTTAAATCAAAAAAGCAGACAAACACTGAAACAGCTACAACAGGCATAAATCCTGAGAAAAAAGAACCTAATGAAGCATTCGTACTTTACCCAGACCACAAGGCACAAGGCAAGAAAAGACCTGTCACCAAAAGACAATCAACACCTGTTATAGAACCTGATGTTAAAAAAGAAGAAAGTACTATTTTCAAATCTGCAGTGGATATGGTGGATAAACAAGACTATAATGGTGCAGTGCTAATGCTTTTGAAAGAAGAACAAAAGCTAAGTGACCCAAACAAATTAGCAGAATGTCGTTATCTAATAGCTAAGTCATTTCTATCGCTAAATAGATATACCCAAGCACAAGACTACTATGCCAAGGTACTATCATCTAATATAGACTTCGAGAAAAAGGCAGAAGCCCAAGCTGGAATAGCGAAAATCCATTTGAAAAAAGGGGATAGGGAAGAGGCAAAAAAGGCCTATAAGACTATCCTTGACAAATACGCCACAACACAATATGTAATAGAAGCTAAAAAGATGTTGCAGCAGTTGTAGGGGCCGTTGATAGGACTGTCACAGAGCGAGGACTGAAAGGACGTGTTTGCTTTAATCTCAAATATCTGAACAAGATTTCTGGATTATTAATAAAGACATGTTAATACAGGAAATAGTCCAAAGCATTTAAACGATGTGCAATGCCTGTACGGAGAGAAATCGTAATTAAATATTTCCCAAAAAAATAGACAATCCTTTAATGGGATCGTCTATTTCAAATATTCTGCGATTAAATTGCTTTTACTTTGCTTTCTTCATTTGCTTAGCTAGGTTGTCTTCTTGCGAATCAACAACTGCAATTGCTACCATATCTAATATCTCATTTACATCACTACCTTGCTCAAGTATATGAACCGGCTTAGACATACCAATTAATATTGGCCCTATTAGATTCAGATTTCCAATTTTAGAAAGTAACTTATAGGTAATGTTCCCTGAATTTAGATCTGGAAAAATGAGCACATTAGCTCCACCTTTGATATCGCTAAACGGGAAAGTAGATTCGATAATGTCTGGTCTTACAGCTGTATCAGCTTGCATTTCTCCATCTACAATCAAATCAGGTCTTTTCGTTTTGATTATATTTCTAGCTTCTCTCATTTTCTTAGGAGACTCGCCTTGTGCAGAACCAAAGTTACCATAAGAAAGTAGTGCAATCTTAGGAGTAACTTCAAAGTGTTGAGCAGTTTCAGCCGCTTGGATAGCTATATCAGCTATTTCCTGAGCATTCGGGTTTATATTAACAGTAGTATCAGCTAAGAAATAAGTTTTTTGCTTCGAAGAAACAATATATAGTCCAGCAACTTTATTGAATCGTGGGTCATGTCCTATCGTTTCAAGAGCAGGACGTATTGTAAAGGCATAGTTGGTATTCAGACCACTTAGCATACAATCAGCATCACCCATAGCTACCATCATAGAACCAAAGTAGTTTCTATGGTTTATCATTCTCTTTTCGGCGTCATGTTTATTGATGCCTTTCCTTTGTCTTAACTTATAATATTCATCAATATATTTTTTTGTTTTCTTAGAAGTAACTGGATTTATAATTTTAATTCCATCTAATTCATATCCAAACTGGTCGGCTACTCTTTGTATATCTTCCTCAACTCCTAGTAGTATCGGTTTTGCTATCCCCTCTTCAACTGATAATTGGGCAGCACGGATAATTCTAGCATTATCCCCTTCTGGAAATACAACTCTTTTCGGAGTTGTACGAGCTTTCTTGTACATTAGCGACATAAAGCTCTGAGTACGACCCATACGGATATTAAGACTTCTTTTATATTCATCAAAATCTTTTATCATTTTACGAGCAACACCTGAATCCATCGCAGCTTTAGCAACCGCAGGGGATACTGAAGTCAAAACTCTCTGGTCAAAAGGTTTAGGGATAATATAATCCGGTCCAAATGACATTTCTTTTACACCATAAGCAGACTTAACGCTTTCTGGTACTTCTTCGCGTGCTAACTCAGCCAGTGCATAAGCCGCAGCTTTCTTCATTTCCATGTTTATGGCACTAGCATGTACGTCCAAAGCACCACGAAATATGAAAGGGAAACCCAATACATTGTTAACCTGATTCGGAAAGTCAGAACGACCAGTAGCCATTATCAAATCTTTACGAACAGATTTTGCATCATCATAAGTAATTTCTGGATCTGGGTTAGCCATTGCGAAGATAATAGGAGTTTTAGCCATAGATTTCACCATCGCTTTATCAACAACTCCACCAACAGAAAGTCCAATAAATACATCAGCCCCATTCATAGCATCTGCTAATGAACGTTTGTCTGTTTCTATTTCAAATTCTTTTTTGTACTCATTCATTTCTTCTTCGCGACCAGTGTAGATTACACCTTGTCGGTCACACATTAATACATTCTCTGGTTTTACACCAAGAGCCATGTGGAACTTGGAACAAGCAATAGCTGCCGCACCAGCACCATTATAGACTATTTTAATTTCATCTAGCTTCTTTCCAGCTATTTCCACTGCGTTAATCAAAGCTGCACCAGATATGATGGCTGTACCGTGTTGATCATCATGGAATACAGGAATATCTAATCTTTTTTGTAATTCCGTTTCTATTATAAATGATTCTGGAGCTTTGAAATCTTCTAGGTTAATCCCACCAAAAGTAGGACCCATCATTTCTATTGCCTTGATCAAATCTTCGGTATTAGTCGAATTCAACTCAATATCGAATACATCTATATCTGCAAATACTTTGAACAATCCACCTTTACCTTCCATTACCGGTTTTCCAGCGGCTGCTCCTATATCACCAAGTCCAAGTACAGCTGTTCCATTAGTAATTACAGCAACTAAGTTCCCTTTATTTGTGTATTTGTAAACATCATCGGGGTTCTTTTCGATTTCTAAACAAGGATAAGCCACTCCGGGAGAGTAAGCAAGTGATAGATCTCTTTGAGTAATAAATGGTTTTGTTGGTACGACTTCTGTTTTTCCAGCTGGTGATTTGGAATGATAGTTTAATGCGTCTTCTTTCCTGATTTTCATATTCTATTCTGATTATTGCATAATTTTCATTTACAATATACGAAATAAGTTATCGATTTGTGTGAGACGTAATATTAAATAACATAGGTTATTTTCTGGTTTTGACCATCCATACTTTCGGAGTAAGAATTAATGAAAATCTTATCCGAAAGTTCATAACTAATATCATAGTTAGCGATTTTTTCAATTTTTCTGATATTTATGTCGAGTTTCTTATAGTAAACTTTAGCTCTATTATCTCGCTCATTGATTACTATTTTTATGTCTATATTCTTCTCGTCTGAGATTATTGCTTGGAGGATTTTATGTTTTTTGAAAAGCTCTATTCTATAATTATTCCCTTTTATATTAACATAGTAAACTGTCTGAGCATCATTAAGTTTTGCTGCCAAATTTCTAACATAAAGTGCATCAACAAAAGAGGAATTGTATTTAGCTAGTTCGTCTATTTTATTAATGTTTGGGATTATTGAGCCAACTTCTAATCTGATAGAGGATGGAGAAATATAATTTAGGACTAAGCTTAGTATATTCTTATCCTGTATATTATAGCCAGTTAAATATAAATCAATCAGAATGAATTCTATATTGTGAGTTAGATTATATTTTTTCTTTTGCTTTCTGTATTCCTCTGTCAGTTCCACTATATCTATTATAACATGCCTGAGTAGCCTATTGACTCTGAGTGAATACTCATGTATTGTACTTCTTGTAACATCGCTTTCTGGGATATCCAGAACTCTTAATATTTCTTCTATATCTATTTTACCATTGGTTAATATCAAATCAGTTGAATGAACAGAAATAATTAATGATGGTTCTATCTCTTTTATTAGAAAGTAAAGTCGATCACCTTGTTTCAAACTTGGGTGGATAATCGCTTTGAAAATACCATTTGGTAATTTGATTTTGAAGACTTCTTTACTAACTTTTTCTAAGATTTGTCCGAATACTATTTCTCCTTTTCTTAGCTTAATAGATGCTTTTTTCTTTGGGGCATTATTTACAGGTAAGTATCTACCACCACGAGAAGAGTAACTCTCAGTTACAATTCTATTAGAAGTATCTATTCTACCTGCTTTGGACATTAATCTAACTCCGATGGATCCCAAGAAATTCGCATTTTACTATCTAGTGCATCTATTTTACTTATATCGGCACTTGTCAACTCAAAATCAAACACATCTATGTTCTGTTTAATTCTTTCCGGGTTTGCAGATTTTGGAAGAACAATAAATCCTTTCTCCAAAGACCAACGAATAAGCACTTGGGCTGTTGATTTCCCATATTGTTCTGCTACTTCTTTTAGTATAGGGTTATTCAACCTAGTCCCTCGGACTAATGGAGAGTGAGCTTGTATTTTTATGTCATAAGATTCACATTTCTCTGCTAATTCTTTTTGATATAAGAATGGAGTTATCTCTATTTGGTTAACAACGGGAGTAATAGGTGATTTCTTCATAAGCTCATCTATATGCATAGACGTATAGTTACTAACACCTATTGAGCGAGTTTTTCTTTCATCGTAAAGTTGTATCATTGCTTCCCAAGTTGATTCTCTTTTCTCTGGGATTGGCCAATGAACTAAATATAAATCTACATAATCAGTTTGAAGTTTATCTAAGCTAACATCAATTGCTTCCATTGTACTATCATACCCCTGGTCATCGTTCCACACTTTGGTGGTTATGAATAAGTCTTCTCTTTTTATACCAGTATTTTGAAGCACGTTTCCAATTTCTTCTTCATTTCCATATAGTGCAGCAGTGTCTATATGTCTATAACCAGCTTCTAAAGCTGTTACCAATGCTTTTTCTAATTCATATCCGTGCATTTGATATGTACCTAAACCAATCCAAGGGATTTCTACACCATTATTCAATACTAAATCTTTATTTTTACTTAAATTGCTCATCTTGTGTAACTTTTTTGTTAGAATATGTTTCTTTGTATAACGTATATAAAGACAAATATAATATTAATAAGGCAATAATAATGATTAAATACATAATTCTGCTATTTACAGCATTGAATATAAGTACTTCAACTTCGCAAGAACTCCCTGAATACCTTAGAGCAGAGACAAAGCAATTCGATGTGGAGAATACAACACTGGGTACTCACTATCATAAAAATAATAGAGTTCAGGACTACGGTGATATAGAAAGGAGAAATTATGATGTTTTGCATTATGAATTATATTTGCATTTGAGCGGGCCTCTCAATGCGACAATTGACTCTTCACTATATGATAGGAAAACATATACGGGTGTAAATAGAATAACAATATTACTGAAAGAAGATTTAGATAAAATCGAACTTGATGCTGAGAATATGACTATAACATATACTAATGTTAATGATATTACGGAAGAAAGAAATCCTGAAATAATAGATGGAAAAGTCAAAGTAAAAATAGGTAATCATAAATCAGGTGATACAGTTGAAGTTTCGATTTATTATTTATCACTCGCTGACGATGAAGATGGCTTTTGGAAAAACCGAGGTATGCACATATACCACAAAGGATATGATGTAGGAAACAAAGACAGATTTGGAAGGTCAGTAATAGTAGAGCATAACGTAGCTTACTCTATGTCTGAGCCAGAATTAGCACGCTATTGGATGCCATGTAATGATAGACCCTATGATAAGGCAACAAGCTCAATAACAGTGGCTGTTCCTCCAGGATATAACACAGCTTCTAACGGTTATCTAGACACTAGTTATATAACTATTAGTGGTGCAGATGAAATTAGAGTACAAAGATGGGTAAACAAAGAGCCGATAGCTACTTACTTAATGTGCTTTGCTGCTTCTGTCTTCGATACTTTACAGCAGAGATATATAAAAGATGGTGATACTATCCCATCTACTCATTATTTTTGGCCAGAAGATAGAGACACTGACTATTTTACTGCAGTTAACTCAATGGAAACACATCCTAAGATGATGGATATTCTTATAGATAATTATGGTAAATATCCATTCTCAAGTTATGGTACAGTATCTGTATTCCCATTCCCTTATGGTGGTATGGAACATCAAACTATGGTAACTCAGAATAGGTATTGGCTAAACGATGAGCAGGACGCAGGGTTTGTCCACGAAATGGGGCATCATTGGTTTGGTGATGCTATGACATGTGCTACTTGGGCAGATATTTGGATGAACGAAGGTGGAGCTTCTTATACAGAAGCAATTTATCTAGAAAATCTAGAGGGAAAGCAAAGTTATAGAAATGTAATAGAAAGACAAGTACGAGAAGTTTTAAAGAGAAATCCTGACAACTCTGCCATTCCAGTTTACGCTATTCCATTAAGTTCATTTTTCAATACAAATGCTTATTTGATATACGATAAAGGATCGATTGTACTTCACCAAATGAGACTGAATCTAGGAGATGAACAGTTCTTTAGAGTATTGAAAGAAATACTTGCAGAATTCAGATACCAATCTGTAACGACAGCTGAATATAAAGCAGCTTGGAAAGAGAAATCAGTAAATCCATTAGTAGATATAGACACATTCTTCGACCAATGGGTATATGGCCCTGGACATCCCGAGTATGATATAAAAACAAGAGTTGACATAATAGAAGATAAAAAGTTTGATATAAAAGTAACTCTGAATCAGGTACAAGATCAAAATACAGCTGCAAATCCAGACGTGACAAAAGTATTTACCACTCCAGTAAGGTTCAAACTTTACAAAGATGAAGATAATTATGAATTAAGCACGTTATTTATAAATGATGCAACCGAGCAATTATTTAATTTTGAATTAAGCTTTTTCCCTACTAAAGTTGAAATAGACCCACTTAGTGTATTGCATAAGACCCTAAACTCAGTAATAACATCCGTGCAATTAGAAGATTATGTTGGAGGTTTGGAGCTATACCCTAACCCATCGACTAATGGTATTTCACAGTTGAATATTAATATAAAAAATACAGTTCAAAATGCTAATATTGAGTTAGTTGATTTACTAGGAAACAGAGTGCAGTCAATTTATAATGGAAGATTGAACCCTAGTAGCATTGGGTACAAAATATTTACAAATGAGCTGGCTAAAGGTATATACATAGTAAATATCAATTTAGATGGTGTTAATACGTCTAAGAAATTAGTAGTTCAATAATAAATGAATAGAATAATTTTGAAATAAGGAAAAATGTCCTTATGTTTGTAGTCTAATGATCGCGGGGTGGAGCAATAGGTAGCTCGTCGGGCTCATAACCCGAAGGTTGCAAGTTCGAGTCTTGTCCCCGCTACAAAACAGAAATCCTTTCTCTTAATTGAGAAAGGATTTTTTTTGTTCATACCCCAAGTAACGTAGCTTACTCCTCTCCGCTATCTTCGTGTACCTTAGTCCCATATATATTGAACTCCTTAGGAGTTCCCCTTGACTATTCTAACGCCTGCTGCGTTATCATAGTGACCAGGTTACAAGGGGTTTGGGGGATTTGGAGACGTAAGCAATACGTCTCTACAATTCTGTAAATTCTGATTCAGACAAAAAGAGATTGCCACTTCCCTCCAGTCATCGCAATTAGACGGTTTATTGGGTTTGAGCAAAAAAAAGGCCGTCATTAACTGACAGCCTAATTTTTAATCTTTTGTATAGTTTAATCTATTACTTCTTATCTATTCTTATCTCTTGTACTTTAGCTTCTGTAAAGCTATATTTTTCAAATAGGTTGTACGCTCCGAATAGTACACCACTGAATAGCAATGTAGAAAGCAAGTTCCAATTGAAGAACGGAAGCGCTAGAGTATAAGATAATATTAGACCACTGAGGTTTTGTTCGTAAACGCCACCGAATGCCCATACTGTGAAATTAGTAACGATAAAGAATATAATTGCAGATGCAATAGCGTTTGTAGTTACTGATTTACCGCTTTTTCTATTTAGTTTCATTCCCATGTACATAAACACACCCAAACAAAGGTAAACAGCTATCATAGATTCGTGTAAACCTAATACCAAATCTGATAAAAATACTGCTGTAATAGGAACTGCTAGGGCAATTTTCTTACTTTTGAATATAGCTCCACCAAATAAAGCAATAGCTAATATTGGAGTGAAGTTTGGAGGGTGAGGTAAAAATCTTGATAATAATGCTAGGACTAATATTCCGAAACCAAATAATATTTCTTTTTTCATAATTTTTTAATCTTAAAATTTTAATTCTTATATTAAGACAAAAATACATCGTTTAAGCTAAAAAACCTAAAATGTTAATCAATTGTGACCTATTATGAGAAATTTAAAAGTAATATTTTTGTTTGCTTTAGTCGTATTATTCTGGTCTTGTTCCGATGATGACTCCACTATCACTGGTCCTTTTGGGCCAGAATGTTTTATTGTTGCTACTACTGATAGCACGACGAAATATACCGAAATCACCTATTGGAATGACAATATAATGAAACTGCATAACTATAGTTTTTCGAATGGCGAAAAGGGTAATTTGAAAAGTTTGGTACAGTATGACCGCAATTTTCTCGATGAATTTAAGAGTGTTAAGGTCTTTGATGGAAATGGGAATTTGGAAGGTATAGATTCTATTTTCTACAATTCTAAGGGGGTAGTCTATGAAATTATTACTTATAATAACAAGTACGAAAGATTAGAAAGAGTTACATTAGCTTATGATAATATGAATAATCTCGTTGAAGAAAGGGTCTTCAAATTCGATATTAATTGGATTATAAAAATAGAAACAGAATATATATACGATAGTGAAAACCGAGTTACAACTTCTGTTCGTAACCAGAAGACTTCGAATGGCTCACTATTAGACTCTAATTTCTACACTTATGACAATATGAAAAATATTGAATATAGAACCAAGCTTTACACTCCGTTCAAGAAGAATAATTTTCTTTCTGTTGAGAATGTTTACTACTTAAACAGCGGTCAAAGGATAACAGAATCAATGTACTACGAGCATGAGTATAATGAAAAAGGTTACCCTATTAAAACTAAGATAACCTCATCAATCCCTGAGAATGGTATTAAGTATCAATACAATATTATCAATTGCTCGGAGCAATAATAATTATGAATATCGCTTTATTAGCTCGTTTATTATTTCTTTAGAAGAATCGGTGATTTTTATTCCGGGTCCAAAGACTTTGAATACACCATTATTGAAAAGGAAATCATAATCTTGCTTAGGGATAACTCCACCAGCGATTACTAGTATATCATCTCTGCCATATTCTTTAAGTAATTCTACTAATCGAGGTAGTAGAGTTTTATGACCAGCAGCAAGAGTACTAATACCAACAATATGAACATCGTTTTCTATACATTGCTTTGCAACTTCTTCTGGAGTAGAAAATAATGGACCAACATCAACATCAAATCCCAAATCAGCAAATGCAGTAGCTATTATCTTAGCACCTCTGTCGTGTCCATCTTGTCCCATCTTAGCAACTAAAATTCGTGGGCGACGACCTTCAAGTTGATTGAACTCATCAGATAATTTTCTTACTTCTTCTATCTCTTTTTTGTTGCTGTTTTCGCGACTATAAACTCCTGAAATGGTTTTAGTCATAGCTTTGTGTCTCCCAGATACTTTCTCTATTGCCATTGATATCTCACCAAGTGTAGCGCGTTCTAGAGCAGCTTCCACTGCTAGCTCAAGCAAATTACCATCACCAGATTCAGCTACTTTGGTGATATTAGCTAATATTTTTTCTACTTTATCATTGTCTCTTTTGCTTTTTATTGCATTTAATCCGTTTATCTGAGATTCACGAACTTGCACATTATCTACTTCTAATATGTCAAATTCATAATTGTCTTCAACTTTGTATTTGTTGACACCAACTATTGTCTCGTCACCCGAATCTATACGAGCTTGCTTAACAGCAGCAGCTTCTTCTATTTTCAATTTTGGCAAACCTGATTCTATTGCTTTCGCCATTCCGCCTAGTTGCTCTATCTCCATTATCAGATCCCACGCCTTATCATATAGCTCTTTCGTTAGAGTTTCTACGTAATAAGAGCCACCGAAAGGGTCTATGAAATCTGTAATACCAGTCTCGTGTTGCAATATAAGCTGTGTGTTTCTAGCAATTCTAGCACTAGCATCTGTAGGCAAAGCCATAGCTTCATCGAATGAATTAGTGTGTAACGATTGTGTATGACCGATTGCTGCAGCCATAGCTTCTATAGTAGTTCTTGCTATATTATTAAGTGGATCTTGCTCTGTCAAGCTCCAACCAGAGGTCTGGCTATGAGTTCTTAATGACATTGATTTCTCATTTTTCGGTTCGAATTGCTTGATTAGTTGAGCCCAGATTAACCTACCTGCTCTCATCTTAGCGACTTCAGTGAAAAAGTTCATACCAATTCCCCAGAAGAATGAGATACGAGGAGCAAAATCATCAACAGAAAGTCCAGCTTTTATGCCAGCTCTTATGTACTCTAATCCATCGGCGAGAGTATATGCTAACTCTATATCAGCTGTTCCACCTGCTTCTTGAATGTGATATCCACTAACAGAAATTGAGTTGAAATTAGGCATATTCTTGCTAGTATATTCGAATATATCGGATATTATTCTCATCGACATTTTAGGCGGGTAAATGTAAGTATTCCTAACCAAATACTCTTTCAGAATATCATTTTGTATAGTTCCGCTAAGCTGTTCTGGTTTAACACCAGACTCTATTGCAGCAGCTATGTAGAATGCCATAATCGGTATTACAGCACCGTTCATAGTCATAGATACTGAGATAGTATCTAGCGGTATATCTCGGAAAAGCACTTTCATATCTTCGATGCTGTCTATTGCTACTCCGGCTTTACCAACATCGCCTTCTACTCTCTGGTTGTCGCTATCGTAGCCTCTGTGTGTTGCTAAATCGAATGCAACTGATAGGCCTTTCTGACCACCTTTTAAATTTCTTCTGTAGAATGCATTGCTTTCCTCGGCTGTAGAGAATCCAGCATACTGCCTGATAGTCCAGGGTCTGCCTAAATACATCGTATGGTATGGGCCTCGTAAATATGGTGGCTCACCTGAAGAAAAGTCTTGGAGTTTATTGTCTCTTATATCATCGGCCTTGAATTTTTCTTTAAGCTCAATGCCTTCTAGTGTCGTAAAGTTCTTAGCCATTCTTATTCTCCATCCTCAATTTTTTCAATAACTACATCTATATTATTAAGAATAGATGAACCGCTAAACTCATCAATACTTGTTACGTTGTACTCGTCTAACATATTTTTTAGGATTCTAATTATATCGTTATTCCCGTTCACTATTACCAAATCTGGGTCGAATAGCTTAATTGCATTGAATGCATCTTCCACCAATTCGAATACACCACTAATTTGGAAAGGGATATTATATGTATTCAGAGCCATAATGATTGGGGCTTGAAGCAAATTTATCTCTTCGAAATTTGCAATATAAACTTTCGGATTTAGCTTATCTATTTTTGATTTTCTTGCTTCGAATTCGCTGATATTATTTGTAATACTAATTCTTGCTTCTGAAATATTATCTTTTTTATTTTGATAAATGTTGACTCCGATTATCTTTTTCTTCTGCGAATCTAATAGAGTAAATTGTTGTTCTTGGTACTCGGTACACTTTTCTTCAATATACTCTTCTAATTCATTTTCCGTATCTAATTCAACAAGTTCATTACTGAGATTAGTAACAGATACAATGAAGTTAGCTGTCAAATTCTCTATAAGATAAGAGCCAGAAAGTGGGTCCTTTACTTTTGCGAGATAGCTCTCTTCTTCGAGTAATAATAGGATATTATCGGTTATTCTCATTCCAAATTCATCACCCTGTCTCAGTAAGTTATAAGGGAGTAAATCTACTTTATCAGCTCCACCTATAATAGCAGACATGGCTTCGGTGGTTAGTCTTATCAGATTGTTTTCTATATCAGAATAAGATTTATTATGCTCTGTACTCTTAGCTATTATGGTTATATCATCTCTTCCTATTTCAGATAGCATATATCGAATTGCTCTGAATTTGGCTATTGAAAGAAAGAAATTCGGGTCTATAAGTACTTCGATACTAGCTTTTTCATCAGAGTTTTTCACTAGATATAATAAAGCGGCAACTTCCAAGTCAGATTCGCATTGCAAATCTGTCCATTTCTCCAATGTATAGATTTGTGTACTCTCTGATTTGTCAGGAAAGCTCAAATCGAAGTACTTATTAACTTGGCTTTTATCATAAACTGAATTTATAGTGATGGCAGAGCTTAACTTTTTGCTCAAAACTGTATCTATATTCTCATTTCTGAGTGTTTGCTGTGCGGCTTTTTTCCAATCATCGAAACTAATCGGTTGGAATTCACTGTGAATCTGTTCTTTTAAATTTTCCATAATTTTTATCTCAAAAAAAAAGCATACTAATTAAATAAGTATGCTTTTTGTATTTTCAAATATCAATATTAGCTTTATTTCTTAGGAGTTCTATATAATATAGCATCACCATAAGCTAATAGTCTGTAATCATTTTTAATAGCGTGTTTGTATGCTTCGAATGTTTGCTTTTTACCACCAAATGCACAAGACACAAGTATTTGTGGTGATGCAGGGTAGTGGAAATTAGTCAAAAAGTCCGTTACAATTTGGAATTCGTATTGAGGATAGATGAATTTATCTGTCCATCCTTTGTTTGGCTTTACTGCTCCTGTAGTCAATACAGATGCTTCCAAAGCTCTAACAACACTAGTACCAACACCAAATATACGTTTGTTTGATTTCAAAGACTTGTTGATTAACTCAGCAGAAGCTCTAGGTATCTCAAAATATTCACTATACATTCTGTGCTTTGTCAAATCTTCTACGTCTATAGTCTCAAATACACCTTGACCAATTGTCAGGTTTACGTAAGCTATTCTAACACCTTTGTCTTCTATTTTCTTTAGCATCTCTTCCGTGAAATGTAGTCCAGCAGAAGGAGGAGCTATAGATTGCAAATGCTCATCATTACAAAATACCGTTTGATAAGTTTCTTTGTCTATCTGAGCTGTATCTCTGTCTATGTAATCTGGAATTGGCATTTCACCAATTTTTTCGATTTCATCGAATAGATTACCATCGTAAGAGAAACGAACAGTTCTCCCTCTAGAAGTAGTGTTGTCAATTACTTCGCAGTAGAATTTATTATCATCGAAATAAATTTTATTTCCGATTCTAACTTTTCTAGCTGGCTCAACCATTACGTCCCAAAGTCTTTCCTCGCTTTTCAGCTCTCTAAGTAATAGGACTTCAATTTTCGCATTAGTCTTTTCTTTATTGCCAAATAATCTAGCTGGGAATACCTTTGTATCGTTTAATACTAGGCAGTCTCCTTTGCTCAATTCACTTAGAATATCAGTGAACATCTTATCTTTTATCTTGCCATTCTCTCTGTCCATTACTAACATTTTAGATGAATCCCGTGGATCGGCAGGAAACTTTGCTATTGATTTTTTAGGTAAATCATATTTAAATGACGATAACTTCATCAATTTGGGGACCTATTGGTTAATTGCGAATTTGGTACAATTACAAAAATACAAATAATTTCTAAATTTTACTAATTAGTGTGTGCTTCTATCAAATCATATACGCTCGCTACATAATCCGTTGGATTCTTAAGCTCTCCTTCTATCAGTAGTGCACTGCCATATAGTTGAGCTACAATACTTTTAAATTTGTCATCGGCACCATTCTTATCAAAGTAAATAGTCAGATTTTTCAATATTTTATGATCCATATTTACTTCAAATACTTTCTTTGCGCCTTCAAATGTCTTATCCATCATCTTCATCATACGTTCTGTTTGTGCATCCATACCGTCTTTGCCAGCTACTATAGTACAAGGTGAGTCAACTAATCTTTTAGATTCTTTCACATCTGCGACCTTATCACCTAGTATTTCTTTGATTGCAGCTACTAATTTGTCAGTTTCTTTGTGCTCTTGATTTTCTTTATTCTCTTCTGTATCAAGTTCTTCCTTGTCAATTGAGACCAATTGATGTTCTTCGTATTGGTACAATTGAGGAATAACAAACGAATCAATAGGGTCTGTCAAGAATATCACTTCAATATCGTTTTTCTTAAAGTATTCCATATTTGGATTACGCTTAGCTGATTCAATATTTTCAGCACTTAGATAATAGATTTTCTTTACTTCTTTGTCTGCTAATTCTAAATATTGGTCGAATGAGATTAACTCATCACGATTAGAAGTTTGGAATCTAAGTAGCTTTGTAATTCTATCTCTATTACTGAAATCTGAGTTTAATCCAGTTTTTAACATTGTGCCAAATTCTTTGTAGAAAGTATTAAATTTTTCTACATCATTTTTCGCCCAACTTTCAAATTCACCTAGTATTTTACCGGTTAATATGCTTTTTATCTTAGCCATAACTGGAGAATGTTGAGTTACTTCTCTCGATACATTTAGAGGTAAATCAGAAGTGTCTATTACTCCTTTGCAGAACCGTAAATAGTCTGGTAATAACCAATCAGCATTGTCTTGAATGAATACTTTGTTTGTATATAAGTGCAAAGTAGTACGGAAATCATCAGCAAACATATTCATAGGTGCTTTCTGCGGGAAGAAAACTAATGCCTTGAAGCTAACAACTCCTTCCAAATCTAAATGTATATAATCGAATGGGTCTTGATAATCGTTTGATATAAATTTGTAAAACTCATTTGCCTCATCTTGAGTGATTTCAGATTTAGACTTTTGCCAGATAGCATCTACTGTGTTTATCTCTTCGCCATTTAGGTATATAGGATACTCGATGAAGTTTGAGTATTTTTTCAGTATTTCACGAACACGGCTTTCAGAAGCAAATTCCTTGTATTCGTCTTTCAGCTTGAAATAAATCTCTGTTCCTCTTTCTTCTTTTTTGACTTCTGTTATTTCGAACTTCTCATCGCCTTTACTAGTCCATTTATATCCTTCGGAACCGGCTTCGAAGTTTCTAGTTTTCACACTTATCTTGTCAGTCACCATATACACTGAGTAGAAACCTACTCCGAACTGTCCTATTAGACTACCGTCTGCTTTTTGTTTTCCTTTTTTTAATTGCTCAAGAAATTCAGAAGTTCCTGATTTAGCAACTGTACCTAATTGATTTATCAGGTTTTCTTTAGTCATACCGATACCAGTATCACTTATCGAGAATGTTTGTTTCTCTTCATCTATTTTAATATCAATTCGAAGTTCTTTATCGGGTTGATATACATTTTTTTCAGTCAGTTTTTTAAATCTAATCTTATTTAATGCGTCTGATGAATTAGAAACTAATTCTCTAATGAAAACTTCTGGATGAGTGTATAGAGAATGGGCAATCAATTGTAATAATTGCTTCATTTCTGCTTTATATTCAAAAGTTTCCTTAATTTGTTTTTTAGTTTGTGTAGTCATAGCTCAACATTATTTTATTTTTAACAAAAATTTCCTTTCTCAAAGACGTGATGATGATTAGATTATTGATAGTTTTTTTATGCACTAGTGTATTTACGTTTGCAAAACAAAACGTTGATAAATACAATTCCCTTGCAAAAGACATAGATGAGCTACTTATAACAAAGAAATTAGATAATACTCAAGTAGGCATTAGCATCTATTCTATAGATAGAAATACATCTGTTTATTCCCTCAATTCGCAACAGAATTTTGTACCAGCTTCTACCGTTAAGTTATTAACCACATCCGCAGCACTCAGTTATCTAGGTAAGAATTTCACTTATAATAGTAAACTTTACTTAGATGGAAATGTGGAAGAGAACGGAGAATTTAGAGGGAATCTAATAATTAGAGGGTTTGGTGATCCTACTTTATCACTCGAATTTCATAAAACTGAAAGCCTTATATTCGATGATTGGGTTTCAAAGCTAGATAGTTTGGGCATAAAATCTATTAAAGGGAATATAATTGGTGATGACAATTATTTCGATGACACTTACTATCCTTCAGGTTGGGCTTGGGACGATATGAAATACTCGTATTCTGCACAAGTTGGTGCTCTGAATATATTCAATAATTCTATAACTGCTAAGATTACTTCCGGTGACAAAAGAAATGAAATTACAAAAATAAAGTTAGTTCCAAATTCGGATTTCGTCCGCATAGTTAATAATGTGAAAACTGGCTCCGAATCTGGAGTAAACGAAGTTTCTTTCGAAAGAGATGCCGTTACAAATTTCTTTGAGTTCTTTGGAAGTATGCCATTCGATCCATTGAAAAAAGATACTATTTCAGAAGAAATAGCTATTGATAACCCAACACTTTATTTCTTAAGCAATTTCAGTGACCATCTGCGTCATTTCAATATCAGATTCAAAGGTGCGTTGATAGATATTGATGACTGGAACGAAACTCCTGTTTATTTCAAGATAAATCAAGTATTCGATAAGCAATCAGTTACATTAGAAGAAATAATTGAATTTGTTAATAGAAAAAGTAATAATTTGACGGCAGAGATATTGCTAAAAACTATTGGTAAAGAGAATGGGGGAGATGGTAGCTTCTCTTCGGGTGTGAAGTTTGTAGAGAAGTACATTAAAAATTTCTATGAAGAAGATGATTTTAATCTTGTTGATGGTTCGGGTCTTTCTAGATTGAACTACTTATCACCTAATTTGATGACTAATTTATTGCGTTATATTTACACTTCAGATTATAGGTCTTCTATTATAAACTCACTAGCACAACCCGGCAAACCTGGCACTTTGGAGAGAAGAATGAAAAACTCCATTGCACAAAACCGAGTTTTCGCTAAAACTGGCTCAATGAATGGAGTTTCTAATATTTCTGGCTATGTTGTTTCAGCTAGTGGAGATACTTTCGTCGTGAATCTATTTTTCAATAATTTCACTGCTCCACAAACTGAGATTAATAATCTGCAAGATCTTATAATAATGCGTCTTGCTTCATTCGAATAATTATTTGGCTATCACCACTTTGATTATGCTCGATTTACCTTTATCATCTGAGATTATCAGACTGTAGTTTCCTGAGGAAATTTGAGATACATCGAACTGCAAGTCTGCTTCACCACCTATTATTTTCTTTCCAAAGTCGGCAACTGTACCTCCAGCTAAATCTATCATCTCAAAAGAGTATAATCTATTCTCAACTGAATTCATTTTTAGGTTCAACATATCTTTCACTGGGTTCGGATAAACCGTAGATGCAAGACCCACTAACTCGTTTGATACTGAAGATTGGAAATCAATTCTAAAGCTACCTTCCTCCGAGATTATTGTTTCGTCACCTTTTTTCTTTCCGATTATCTGCCATGTATATGTCTTATTATTTTCTACATTTTCTATATCTTTGATATTGTATGTAATTTGATAGTTAAAAGTATCTCTGAATACCTCACTACCACCTTTCTCTGCTACTATTAGTTCTACTTCTTCTACATTCCACATGGGCTTCCAGACAAGTTCATCACTTATCTTTACTAATTGTTCATTGAGAGGAGATATTAATTCTGGACGTATTGGTAATACAAATCTTCCTTGTCTATTCATCCAATAATTAGTGTTGGGTTTTAACCCATCTATTACTAAGCTTTCTCCACCATTATGCTCTATTTGTAGAACTACAGTGTTTTCTTGATTTCCAAGACCAAAATGAAGCATATTAGTACTTTGTGATGCTCTACCTGTACTTACAATCCCTTGATTTGATCTGAATAATAGCCTGTCATTATTTGTAATACTAGCACTAAACCCTTTAGCTACAGATTCTTTGTCCATTCTAAGGTTAAGGTAATTACCCATATTATCAAGTTTATTTTCAAATAATTTCACGTTTTCCTGATTACTACAAACAAGTAAATCCATATCTCCATCCATATCAAAATCTAATCGGAGTGCAGTCCATGCCCCATGTATCATGCTACCTAGTTCCCATGTCATATCTTTCAGATTATAATTATTCTCTTCTCCTTCGTTTAGATACACCCTTGAGTATTTTTTAGTGGCTGCTGCGGCGTATGAGTCATAAGAGTATTGGCTAGACCATAAGTCCAAATACCCATCATTATTCAAATCTACGAAAGTCGGGCCTGCGTTCATCTCGAAAAACTTCAAACCAAGTTCTTGATGGGTTTCTGTGAAGATATTATCCTTATTATTGAAGAAAATAAGTGAAGGATTTGAGTAAGCACCTCTCTCATCTGGATGACCAAGGTTACCAACAACCAAATCCAATTTACCATCATCATTCATATCGCCCCAATCCGAGCCCATACCATGACCGTAATAGTCTTTAACTAACGTTTCATTGCCTATTACACCTGTCTCTGCAGCCACTTCAGTGAATGTACCATCGCCATTATTTCTATATAATAAATCTGGTGCAAGTCTATATGTAGCAACGAATATATCAGAAAAGCCATCATTATTGTAATCTGTGACACTAGCACCCCAACAATCGTAATTAGCCCCAGGTTCACCTGCGGCTATACCAGAACTTTCAGTTACATCTTCAAAAACTCTATTACCTTTGTTCAAATATAGCTGATCTTGATAGTAAACTTCTTGTCCATTTACTGTAGCTCTGCCTCTTGCTATGAATATATCCAATTGTCCATCATTATTATAATCTAAAAATAATGGAGTAGTAGTAGGGTCAGTATTAGCTTTGAAAACATTATCTGTAAACTCAATGAAACCATCAGCACTTCCGTAGTATATCTTGTCATTTCCTCCACCTTTCGCTACGTAAATATCAGTATATCCATCATTATCTATGTCTCCGAATATCTTATCACCATCTATTACTTTCTCGAATTTTGTTGTGACATTTGAAAATGTACCATTTCCATTATTCTCGAAATAGTTATTTCCTACAAATATATCGTCGAATCCATCATTATTCCAATCGTAAACCGCACCCATAGGTGATTTTAGTAGTTCGCCACTTTTACTTACTAGACCAACTTTCTCTGTTACATCAACAAATGTAGGAGAAGGTGGAGCAGCTTTGCTATCACCTTTGTGCCATTTTATAGTAGCAGCTAATAGAAAGTCTGTAGCCACAGGACTAGGAAGCCCTCTTAAATCATAGAAATTTGGATTTGGCTTGAAAGTCTGCACTAACCATGCAGTGTTTGGTTTGCTGCCTTTGTCTGTATCTGCTAGTAAAAATGGGCCACCTTCTTTTATAAGATGCGATACGCCTATTCTATCTATTCCGCCTATTTCTATGTTTAATCCAGTTAAGTCTAGTTCAAACCAAGTTTGACCGGGTTTATAATCAATTACAAACTGTGCATATAGATTATAATTGAGTATTCCATTCACCCACATAGATGGCGCATAGCTACCGTCGCTCGGGTCGCCTATTACTCTGATTGTGTCTTTTCTAGCTACTTCTCCAGTAAGAGCGAAGTATAATTTTTCTAGTTTCCCCTTAGATTCTGGGAAAAGAAATCCTACTTCTTCGTAGTCAGGATACTTCGACAAACTACCATAAGAGGTAGCAGGAGTAAACTCGTAGTAATTCGAGCCAGCTGGCTGTGCAATTATAATTGCAGGCAAAACAAATAATAATAAAAATATTCTCATTACTTAATCCTCTTAATGCAAAATTTTATTTTCTTAAATTGTAACAAATATAATAAATAATTTTAAATATTTAATGAGTTAATATGATAATTACTCTTGGTATTCTTATCGCGTCTTTCCTCTGGTTCATCATGTTTGCTGAATTTACGGGAATCGGTGATATAATACATAACACTTACTTTTGGATAGCTATGACTATCTCGGCCGCTTCTTTAGCCATATTTTCTGTATTAACTCAGAAAGATTCATTCAAAAGTTTACTAAAAGTTAACAAAAAGCTAATCTTAATTGGACTTGGTCACGCTATTTTACTCTATGGATTATCACGATTGGGTGTATTCATAGCTCAAAATATGTTCGATTTTGTAGTACCACAAATAGAAGCAATTTACACTACGAAAACACAACTCGATCCATTGTATATAGGGCTACTATTAATATTTATAATCGGCCCATCTGAGGAGATATTTTGGCGCGGGTTCGTGCAAAACAAAATCGGTCAAATAAGTAATCCCAAAAAAGCATTGATAATAACTACTATAATCTATTCTTTAGTACATATATGGGCTTTCAACCCTATGTTATTACTGGCTGCTCTTGTACTAGGCGTACATTGGGGGTTATTGTTCTATAAATACAAATCATTGGTACCAGGCATTATATCACATGCCCTATGGGATGCGATGATATTTGTATTTTTTCCAGTTGTATTTTAAATTTATAAAGGTAAAAAATGAAAGCTGCATATTATGAAAGTAATGGTAATTTGGAAGTAATCAAGTACTCCGAAGATTTTCCTAGGCCAGAAATAAGTGACAATGAAGTCCTTATAAAAGTGAAAGCTAGCTCTATCAATATGATTGATACAGTTATGAGAAACGGTTATCCAGGATTACAAATTAGCTTCCCGCATATACCCGGTGGAGATATAGCTGGTGAAGTAGTAGAAACAGGAAGTAGAGTAACGAATTTCAAATCTGGGGATAGAATAGTCTCTTTCCCAATAGTTCTTTCAGATAAAGAAAATCCAAAGTTTGTAGATAACCCACAGCTCAATTTCGGATGGAAGTTCTTTGGTATGCACTTACCAGGTGGCTACGCAGAGTACGTGGCTATTCCTGAATCATCGCTATATAAGTTACCCGATAATGTTAGCTATGAGCAAGCATCTACAATACCCACTGCTGGACTTACTGCAATACATGCTATAGACACTATAGCTAATCTAAAAAAAGGCGATTCATTTTTAGTTTGGGGTGGTTCTGGTGGATTAGGAACGTATGCTATCCAATTGGCAAAGCAACGAGGGGCGATAGTAATCACTACTACTTCTACTGAAAAGAAAGCGCAGAAGCTAAAGGAAATGGGTGCTGACTATGTGTATATGCGAGATGATGAACAGATAGTAGAGAAAATAAAAGCAAATTTCCCAGGAGGATTGGACGCAGTGCTCGACTATGTAGGTCCAACTACTTTTGATAAATCATTTAGCTTGCTTAGAAATGATGGTCGAATTATGTTTTGTGGTATGATAACAGGACGTGAAGTGACAGTAAACATACAACAAACTTACTTCCGCCACCTTAATATAAATGGACTATTCCTTGGTAATCCTAAGAATATGCAAGACCTAATTAATCTAATAGCAGAAGGGAAAATAGACCCAATCATAGACACTACTTATGATATTTCGCAAGCTAAAGAAGCACAAAAACACTTCGAAAGTGGCGATTATATCGGTAAAATTGTATTGACGTTTTAAATTTGTGTCCTAGCCCCCTTTAATTTTAAGGGGGTGAAGGATTTATTCTTCTAATTTGTTTTTTAGAAGACACTCTGGATGGAACGAGGTAGAATGCCAGTACAAAACAGAGCTGATTTGAAGAGTCTATGCCACTCAAGTAATAGAAACTATGGACTTAAAAAAAATAATACTAGTTAATTATCATAAACTGTACAGTTTTCGATTCTTCGAAACTATTGACTTCTATTTTATAAACACCTGGAATTAAATTCTTTGTATTGATATTTAGACTATTAGAAGGTGTAAAATTTGGTTCGTAGTAACCGCCATCCAATCTATTCAATGTCACTTCGGTAATTTTATTACTATCAGAGGTTAATTCAATTCTATTTTTCTTAGCATCTACTTTGATATTTACAGCTGCAAAAGTTGAAACGCTAGTGAATGCTAAAGCTACTAAAAGTACTGTTAATTTTTTCATCTTGTCTTCTCTCATTTTTTTTATTAATAATTATCTTACTTCTAAAAACGAGAAATGGAAGAAAAAGTTCTAAGGAATTCTAAAAAGATTTAAAAATAGCACTATTCACAACATCATAAATAATGACAATCTAATTATCCAACATTATAACCGCAATTTTCTACAGCAGATTTAACTATTGATTTATCTATATCACCACTATAATATGCTTTTCCAGCAGACAAATCCACTTCAACATCTTTAATTCCATCTATTTTATTGACGGCATTAGTTACGGTTGCTACGCAGTGGTTGCATGTCATACCCTCTACCATTACGAATTCCCTACGATCAACTTTGGAGGTTTTTCTAAAGTATTTTGCACCATATTTCCTATATAAAGAAGAGATGACTAGTAATGCAAAGATAGTAGCTAGAACAATTTGAACTTCATAAGGAATTAATCCAGAATGCTCGTGATGAGAGTGAGTTGCTAATTGTTCTTGCGGGTTTATACCTACATAAGCAAATACAAAATCTAATAGGTAACCAAAGCCGATAGACATCACAATCAATGCAAATAGATAATATGTGATTAGTCTTTTGCCTAAGCTCTTAGATAATATTCCTATGCTAGCGGCATTAGTAGCAGGACCGACAGCAAGAAAAACAAATGCCACACCTGGGGAAAACCCTTTCAAAATCAGCGATACTGCAATTGGTATAGATGCTGTTGCGCAGACATACATCGGGACTCCGATTAGAATCATGACCAACATTCCTAAAATACCAGATTTCAAGCCAGTTCCTTCGAGAAACTCTGTGGGAAGAAAATATGTTATTGCTCCGGCAATGACCAGACCTATTAAAAACTCGACAACAATATCGTCGAGGAAATCAACAAATGCATATTTTAGTGATGATTTCGCTTTTACTGAGAATGGGTTGTCTGCCGTTTTTTCAGCCATTTTAGGTGGAGCTGCTATCACATTTAATGTTAGATTTTTCTTTTCTGGAAGAGGTTTATCTTTGTTTGTAGCATTGATAAATAGACCACCTACGACACCCATAATAAGAGCAGAAATCGGTCTAAATATCCCGAAGACTGGGCCCATCATTCCATAAGTAGCTATTATGCTGTCAATTCCTGTTTGAGGAGTAGAAATAAGGAACGATGTTACAGCACCTTTCGAAGCCTTGCTATCAGCCATATATACCGTAGTTGGTATTACACCGCAAGAACATAAAGGAAGTGGAACTCCAAATAAAGCTGCTTTGAAAATTGACCAAATACTATCTTTCCCTATCTGTTTTTTAACAAATTCTTTGGTCATATAGATGTTCAGAATCGCCACAAACGCCAGCCCTATCATCAGGTAAGGAGACATTTCTATAAAGAGAACATATATTTCGTAAAGGAAGTCTGTTATCATATTACTTATCTTTTTTTACCTATTAACGTAATAGTTGGTTGTGTATTATCAAAAGACCTAACTCAGAATTATGGTGACTTTGATTGTCAAAATTATTATATTGTGAATTCAAATTATAAAAAAAGAGAACCAATTAGATGAAAGATATAAGAGAAATAGCTAAGAAGGCTGGTATCAATGAAGATGAACTGGAATTATACGGTAATACTAAAGCAAAAATTAAGTTAGAAATAAGCAAAAGGTTAGAAAACAAAAAGAATGGGAAGTATATTCTTGTTACTGCTATTACTCCTACCCCTCTTGGAGAAGGTAAAACAACTACATTATTAGGACTAACTCAGGCATTTGGGACTGCACATAATAAGAACGTAATTGCTTGTATTCGTCAACCGAGTATGGCACCAACATTCAATATCAAAGGTGGTGGAGCAGGTGGTGGTAAGAGCTTGGCAATTCCTGTAGATGAGATAAACCTAGGTCTAACAGGTGATATACACGCTATAGGAGCTGCTCATAACCTAGCAATGGCGGCACTCGATACTCGTATGTGGCATGAGACAAGGCAAGATGATGAAGCATTGAAATCGCGCGGTATAGATAGAAGATTAGATGTTGACCCAAGCACTATAATTTGGAATAGAGTAGTAGATGTGTGCGACCGCTCTTTGCGAAATATAAATATAGGTTTAGATGATACTGAGGCCAGAGACGGTGTACCGAGTGATATATTCCCAAGAAATACACTTTTCGATTTGACAGTAGCTAGTGAGTTAATGGCTATTTTAGCACTTGCTACTGATCTGAAAGACCTAAGAACTAGAATAGGTCGAGCTGTTATTGCCCTTTCCAAAGCTGGAGAACCAATCACATTAGAAGACTTACAAGTAGCTGGTGCCGTTGCTGCTTTGCTTGTAAATGCTATCAAACCAACATTAGTGCAGACATTAGAAGGTCAGCCAGTGCTAGTACATACGGGACCTTTTGCTAATATTGCACACGGAAATTCTTCGATTATAGCTGATAAGATTGCTCTGAAATTAGCAGATTATGTAATTACAGAAGCTGGGTTTGCTGCTGATATGGGGATGGAAAAATTCTTTAATATCAAATGTAGATATTCTGGTTTGTCACCTGATGCTGTTGTGATGGTTGCAACCGTAAGAGCGTTGAAACTACACGGAGGTGGGCCTGCAGTAACACCTGGCAAACTTGACCCTGTTTACACATCTGAAAATCTTGAATTATTGGAAAAAGGATTGGCAAATCTTGGAGCACACATTAATAATGCTCGTAAGTACGGAGTTTCTGTTGTAGTTGCTATTAACCAATTCCCAGAAGATACGGCTGCTGAAGTAGAAATGATTCGTAAGTATTCGATAGAGAATGGAGCATTAGATGCAGTTGGTACAACTCATTTTGGTGAGGGTGGCATAGGTGCTTCGAACCTAGCTGAAGCAGTAATCGAAGCAGCAGAAGTTGGCTCGAATTTTAACTATCTATACGAATTAGATATACCGATTAAAGAGAAAATAGAAACAATCGCGAAGAAAATGTACGGTGCAGACGGAGTAGAATATTCGGAGAAAGCCGAAAAGCAAATTGAAGATTTCACTCGTTTGGGGTTTGACAAAATACCTATTTGTATGGCAAAAACACCATTGAGTATAAGTCACGATGCACGACTAAAAGGAGTTCCGACTGGCTTCACAGTACCTATTTCAGAAGTTAGAGCTAGCGTAGGAGCAGGGTTCTTATATCCGCTAACTGGTAGTATTAGTACAATGCCCGGATTAGCAACTCGCCCTTCATTTATGGATATAGATATAAACACAGACACTGGTGAAATAACTGGCGTTGAACATTAAAATATAACTCATAATAAAATGAAAATCATATTTATCGTCCTATTTACATTCTTCACTATTAACATAGCTACTGCCGAAGTTATAACTGGCCGTGTCACTGATTCCAAATCGAAAGAATCAGTGGTGTCCACTTCTGTAAGGTTAGTAGGCACTAGTAAAGGCACTTATGCAAATCGTGATGGTATATTCAAATTACCGGGTGTGAACAAAGGAGACAAGCTGAAATTCACAGCTATTGGTTACCAAAGTGAGACTATAACTATTGCTAACGAAACTAATATTGATATCAAGTTAGTTCCAGAAAGTGTTAAAATGTCAGAAGCTACTGTGACAGATGATATAAGTGTAGAGGAGATAATAAAGCGGGCTGTTGCTAATAAAGAAGCCAATCAACAGAAAATAAAAACGGTAGAGCAAACACTCTTTTCTAAAGTGAAGGTTGAGTTGGGCGGTGAATTATATGAATTTCAGAATCCCCTACCTGGTACAGAAGACAAAGAGTTAGAGCGTGATTTATTTGAGAATATAATCGCGGAAACTTACTCCAAAAGCTATAAAGATTTCGAAAAAAAAATCTCGAAAGATGTAATACTAAAGCGTAGAAATACTGCCAATTTCAAACAACAATATAATCTGATTTCTCTATCTTCATTTGTGAATTTTTACGCAGATGAAATTGGTATTAATAATACCCAATTTACTAGCCCATTAAGTGAGGATGCACTCGGAGAATATGAGTTCAAATTAGTCTCGCGTGAGCTATATGACGACAAATTTATATACGTGATTGATTTCAAATCCATTAGTAGAATATACCCCGGATTTGTTGGGACTATGAGCATACTCGAAGACAGCTATGAGTTAACTTATATCAAAGCAAAACCAACTAGCGATGATTTGATTGAGTTTATATCTAATATCGAATTTGAAGAGAAATTTGAAAAAATGAACTCAGATTATTGGTATCCGACTTTGCTCAACACAACGGGGCAACTTAAAGTGGAAATACTCTCTGGTATGTTCGATTTCACTGCTACGGCAAGTGCTATGACCGTAGTCGAAGATTTGAAAATTAATCAACCTTTACCAGATTCTATTTACAACAACCCTGAGAAAAGAGTAGTAGCCGCACCTGAAGCTGACAGTGCTACAACTGAATTTTGGGCGAATACTTCTCTAATAAATACGACAGATAAAGAGCGAGAAATATATTCCAAAACAGACTCATTGGCAAAAGAGTTTGCGGCTAAAGATAGTGTTAGAGAGGGAAGTTTCAAATTCAGTTACGATCCATATTTCCGATTGAATAGAGTTGATGGTTTCACATTAGGGCTATCACCAAAAATAGAAATTAGTCGCTATTTCAATCCTGAATTCTTCGGTGCTTATGCTATAACTTCTGAAAATTGGTACTTTGGGGCAAAGGCGAAATCACGAATATTAGTCAATTTACAAGCTGATATCGGTTTCGAAAGAAACACTTATCCACTTTCAGTGAATAATAATTCTGACATTCTACTATCTACTGCCACATCGTTATTTGTTCGTGATTACTATGATTGGTATTTAGCTGATAGAATAGATGGAGGGCTGAATTTCAAATATGATAACCTAACTGTTCGAGCTAGTTATAGAAATGAACTGATAAGTAATATCCCGAACAACAATCCTAAACTTTTCACCGAGTACAAGTGGAGAGAGAACCGAGTAATAGACGAAGGACGTTATGAGCAATATGGCTTAGCTGCAGCTTATAACAATGGTGGCAATGTAAAAAATAGCCGATTGGAATACCATGTACGTGCAGAGTACCAAACAGGCAAAAGCTTAACTCTTAATAGAGAATACGATTATCTATTGGGTGAGTTGGGTGCTGCAGTACCTATTATCAGCACTGGGTTCGAACCAGGTAATATATACGCTACAGTGAAAAGTGGAATATCAAACGATATGCCCCAACATCTACTTTACCGAATGAATACACAAATAGTAGTTTTCAAAATCCGTGATAGATTCTTATCACCTGACTATACACGATTCGGTGGCTCAGAATTTATGGAATTGCACACTGGTTTTGACCTTTCAGATTTTCTGTGGCGAGCAGCTGGTTTGCCAAAATATCGTGGACGTGGTCTGGGGATAGAGCTGAACTACTCCGCGGGTTATTACAAGCAAGACGAGTACAATCTATATAGTGGAACAAGCGGGAAATTCTACAATGAAGTTGGGTTCAACATTACGAAAATACCATCTTTCATCAGTCCGCTGATCCAACTCGAAGCTGGCTTCAGATGGGGGATAGGTGAGCTTGGTAAAGGTAACTACGGTTTCGGTATCAATGTATCTTCGCCGTTGTTTCAGTAGTGTGATTATGATTTCCATGATAATTTGAATGGACATGTCACAGCTAGGAACATCAAGACGCGTCAATCTCTTATGGTATAATGTTGTGGATAACTTTTATTAGGAAATAAAAAAAGCATTTGGAACTTAACTTAACTTAACTTTCATAAAAAATATTATTAACAATTAGTTGCCAATAAAATGAAAAGAAACAACCTGCTTTATATTGTTATAATACTGATAGTTAATGTAGCAATATATGCTGAGAACTATAAAATAACCCCAATGAATATTGATTTCAATGGGGTTATTTCTATTGATGATAATGTAGTTATATATGGAAGCAATGGATATTATTATTACTCGGAAGATGCGGCAAAGACTTGGGAAGAAAGAAAGTTAGTAGAGCAAGCAAATATAAAGAAAATAGTTAAGTACAAAGACGATTTTTATGGTATAATAGAAAGTGGTGCTTTAATAAAATCTACTGACAAAGGCAATAGCTGGATAGTTAGAGAATATGATAAAGACCCAATAGATAAATTCATAGCAATGGATATTGATCAAGATAAATTTTTTGTTCGCAGTATAGATAAGATAATAGAATTTAATTTGGATTTGGAATTTCAATCCCTCTATCAAGATTCTTTATTATTTTATAATGAGAATGACAGTACATATAAATCTGTACTTGCTAGAGATTTATTAGCATATCACAATGGAAAATTATATATCCCTCTTTCGAACAAAAATTTACTTATAGTTTCAGATATTTATAAATTATTGATTAATAAATATTTGGAAGATTTTAGCCCTATACTTAAAGGGAAAAAACCATATATATCTAGACTGGATTATATAAACGATAGTTTAATGATTGAAATAAAAATTGTTATTAACAGTAAGCCATATAAATATATATTCCTCATTGGTGAAGATAACTATGAAAACGATTGGAAAATATTACCTGTTGATATTATTGCACATACAAATTATAAACAGTATAAAGATAACCTTTATGATATCGATCAAGAGTTCCTTTTACAAGATGAGAGCAATAAGAATTGGAGATACGATTTTCGAATTCCATTAAACTTATTTCTAAAGAAATATGACTTAAAAAATGACAAAGTTGAAACAGTCAGCAATAAATATTTTCCAAACTACACACTAGGAGATATAGAAATTGATGATTTTGGTACTTGGGGAACTGGATACTCTTTGTTCGATTTAAATAGCCCTCACTTTATCGATGATTCAACTATTTTAGTAGTCGGGAGAAACAAATCATTATTCATTACTTATGATTCGGGTAAGAATTGGGAATTAAAATCCTTTGTACAAGGAGTACCAAATAAGATTTATGATGATAAGATGTATATTACAGGAGGTATTTACTCATCTATATCAAACGATGGTGGAATGACTTACACTCCACAGAGAATAACAGATACTTCGGCTTGTCATACTTGTCGATTTACCGATATTTATCAAACGTTTATTTCACCAGAGGGTAAAGGATTTTTACACGGAAGAGTACAATTCGATAATTATTCAAATATCGGATTTACACAAGATTTTGGAAGGACTTTCCAATACAAATCAGCAATAGAATTTTATTCTAATGGCTTCAAATTTGCAACTAACTTTGCTCTTATTGGCGACGAATACTATAATATAATGAATCGAAAAACATCATCCTCCAACCCACTACTTACTTCCAAATGGGTAACTTATGGGTATTATTTTGATAAACATGATTTTAGTAAATACAGACAAGTAGTGCTCGACACTAGCAAGCACCAATACTATTATATATACCCAGAAAATGAAACTAACTATACAGAAGTGCTACAAAGTATAGAGGCAAATCATCCGAAAGATCAATATTTAGAAATACGTTCGACTACTGATAAAGGTGAAAGCTGGACTTCCGATCACAGAATAAAAAACTACTCTGAATCGTATAAATTCTATGAACATAATAAAGATAGTTTGTTTATAACGAGCTATAACCTAACTTACTATGGTGATATAGACTATATGAATAGAGTATATCTGTATGATAGAACTCGGGGCGTTTTGGATACTTTGTTTATAGAAAATGATATAGAGCGAAAAAACTTGCAAGTAGTCTATTTTGATAATAGTTTCTATTTAATGGGTGATAAAATACTCAAAAAAGCGAATAAAGATTTATCAAGTTGGGATGAAGTCCCTACCTGGCCATCAAAGAACCCAACGTTTGGTGATGTAGTTTCGAGTAATGACGTACTATTAGTAAAATATAATGATGAAATTAGACAAGAAAAAAACTTTTATCTGAACAACTATTATAAAATAGTAGTCGATAAAACAACAAATATAGAATCTCCGAAAATAACATTGAGAACTTATTCAGCGTACCCTAACCCAGCAACAAACCTTGTAAAAGCCGAATTATATTGGGAATCGGGATTTGATATAAGAAAATCAATCAAGGGTGTATATGATATAAATGGGAATTTGGTAGCTGATAAAAATGCGATAATCCTAACAAACACAGACAACTATTCTGGAACGTTGGAGTGGAATTGTAGCAACTACAAATCAGGATTATATTTTATATTCATAGAGCACGGCGACAACAGGCAGTCAGTCCCTATTATGATAATGAAATAACAGAGACGACTATCAGCTTACGGGTTCGTTGGAATAATTTTTTTCGTCCCGTTTTAAAAATTTCATTACTTGGGCTTGACAGATATGATGGAAAGAGTGATATGAAAACTATCTCTCTTCCCATTTCTTGTTTTTCTTACGGAATAGCAAACTAATAGGAGTACCTTCCAAATCGAAGTTCTCTCTTATTTGTCGTTCTATGAATCGTTTGTAACTACCCGGTAATAAGTCGGGTTGATTAAGGAAAAGAGTAAACAATGGCGGCTCTGTTCCTACTTGGGTCACGTAGTTAATACGCAAATCATAGCCACGCACTGCTGGTGCAGGTGTTCTCTCGAATAAATCGATAAGCACTTTGTTCAGCTTACCAGTAGATATTCTCTTTTCTCTTCTTGCTTTTATTTCTTTCGCTATATCTAGAACTTTGAAAACTCTAGTCTTCTCAGTCGCTGAAGTGAATATAACTGGAACATAACTGAAAGTCTTTACTTCTTCTAGGATTGATTTTTTCATCTTATGAGCTGTGTCAGATTCTTCGTTATCGACCAAATCCCACTTGTTTACAGCTATTATAATACCTTTTTTCTGATCATCGAGCATTTGGATTATACGTTTATCCTGCTCTTCGAATCCTCTTTCGGCATCGAGTAATACTACTCCAATATCGCATCTATCAATGGCTCTATGCGTACGAACCATACTCCATTTTTCTATATTTTCTTCTACTCTTGATTTACGTCTTAGCCCCGCCGTATCTATAAGTACTATTTCTTCACCGTGGTATTTTACAATTGAATCAATTGAATCACGCGTAGTTCCTGGTATATCAGTTACTATATTTCTTTCTTGACCGAGCAAAGCATTAGCTAAACTCGATTTCCCAGCATTCGGACGGCCAACTAGAGCTATTTTCAATCTAGTATCGTTTTCATCAAAATCTATAAGTGGGAAAGTCTCGACTAACTTATCCATGAAATCACCTGTACTACGACCATTGTTCGCAGATATAGGGAACGGGTCACCAAGTCCTAATTCGTAAAATTCATACGAATTATGATCCATAACGTGATTATCACACTTATTAACTATAAGAGTTATTGGCTTATCAGTACCACGAAGTAAGATGCCTATGTCTCTATCGAAACGAGTTAGACCATCTTTGCCATCTACCATGAAAATAATAGAATCAGCTTCTTCCATAGCAATCATAGCTTGCTCACGGATTGCTTTCTCCATAGTATCTTCACTACCGGGGATAAACCCACCAGTATCTATGACGTGGAAATACTTTCCATTCCAATCGGAGCGGCCGTATATTCTATCGCGCGTTACGCCCGGTTCGTCTTCGATTATGGCATTTCTCTCACCAACTAATCTATTAAAAAGGGTGGATTTGCCCACATTCGGACGACCAACTATTGCTACTGTAACCATGTTTTTTTGCTTTTTTCAGAAAATAAAATATAATTTACGGAATTCGTTTGTCAACTTTGCACATAACATAAAATGAAAAATAAAAATATCATATTAGGAATCACTGGTTCAATCTCCGCATACAAGTCTCCGTTCTTAGTCAGAGAGCTGATAAAAGAGGGTGCGAGCGTTAATTGCGTCATTACCCCCAGCGGGAAAAAGTTTGTCAGTAAGTTAGTTCTGGACAATCTAAGCCGTAATATAACTATAGACGATATGTTCGATGATAAATTTCAAGACTCGGGTTCTTGGCATATAGATAAGGCACAAAAGTGCGATTTATTCATCATTGCTCCTTGCTCAGCAAATACTTTAGCTAAAATAGCGAACGGTTTCTGTGATAATGCACTCACTACGCTAACGACTGCTATCCCCAAAGGAATACCTAAATTAATAGCTCCGGCTATGGATAGTGATATGTGGGAAAACAAGGCGATACAGCGTAATGTAGCCCAGCTAAAAGAAGATGGATACATTGTATTAGATCCAGAATACGGCGAGCTAGCAAGCGGTATAATAGGGCAGGGGAGATTACCTGAAGTACTGAACCTAATAGAATCAATCAAAGGGCATATATAATGTCATTTCTAAAAGGAAAAATGGTGCTAATAACTGCTGGTCCAACTTATGAGCGAATAGATGATGTTCGGTTCATAGGTAATTTCTCATCCGGGAAAATGGGTTTTGCATTAGCCGAATCTGCTTTGAAAATGGGGGCTGTGGTTACTTTGGTGACTGGACCGACTTGTCAGCATTGCAATCCAGCAATAGATAGAGTCGATATTGAGTCGGCTGATGATATGTACCGAATAGTAACAGGTTTATCCGAAAAACAAGATGTTATAGTAATGTCAGCTGCCGTTGCTGACTACACTCCAAAAGTCAAGCACAATGGCAAAATCAAGAAGAATGACAACACTATGACTATCGAATTAGTCAAAACTAAGGATATACTTAAGGAGTTAGGGAGTAAAAAACAGGAAAAACAAATACTCGTTGGCTTTGCTCTAGAGAGCGAGAAGCTAGTAGAATATGCCAAAGGGAAGCTAGAGCGTAAAAACTGTAATATAATCGTAGCCAATCAAGCTAATAGCACAGATGGTGGCTTCGGAAAGGACATAAACACTGTCACGATAATTGACGATAAGAATAATATAAAAGAAGTGCCTACTGCACCAAAATCGGAAATAGCTGATATTATTTTGCAGTACGTTTCAGAATATAGTGAGCTGCTCTAAACCCATTTTTAGCAGCTCCTTCTAGAGTTGAAGGATATCCATTATCCGAATAATCACCAGCTAAATACAGACCAGGTATATAAGTTTTCACTTTTGGTCTTTTCAGATTATTCTTCTTATCAGCAAGGAAAGTCGCCATTAGCTCGCGAACTATTCTGTAATGAGTTATTTTGAAATCTTCACCGAACATTTTCCTCAAGTCCTCTTCCATCATCGACATTATTACATCATCTTTCAGCTTTGCGTACCGAACAGCATCGCTAGTAGTTATCTGGTACGAGTAAGTATCAGAGTTTCTATCTATCAATTTGTCTCTGTTGAATAGCCAATCGAAACCAGTATCCACCGCTGATATCATGTACGAATCTGTGAGTTTAGTATCCGTCCAGAAATAAACAGAAACAATAGGGGAGTAGTCGGGCACATCAATTTCTATCGGCAATTCGCTCAATATCCGTTTAGTGATGAATGACGGTGTTGTAACCACCACATCATCATAATACTCCTCATTGACTAAGAATTTGCCACCATTCTCCTTTATCGACTTAATAGGACTATTATAGTATATCTTATTCTCGTCATTCAGGAAAACTGACTCAAACCCCTTGAATAATTCTCCAAAATGTACTTTGGGTAGATAAAATGCTGCATTTTGACTCTTACTCAAGAAACCATCGACCATTATAGTTTCGAATATAATTGGACTTGCCTTACGGACAGGAGTATTCATAGTAGAGACGATGAGCGGCTCCCAGAGTATTTTGATTGCTTTTTCAGACTGTTTATGATGCACTAGCATTTCGTAACAATCCGAGAAGTTTTGGAATGAGATGGAATCCATCTGAACTTTGATTGCAAATATAATAGTATTTAGTTTTTCTTTAAACGAGAAGTTACTATCCCTTATAATAGCTTCGAGCAAGCCAAACTTCCCAGAAAATATCTTTGAAGTAAGAGAACTAAACTTACCCCCATAGAAATATGGGATATCATATTTTTCAAATATGTGGAAATTTTCCATACCACCAATTCTTTCCAGCGTATCGAAGAAGAATTTGTAAGCACCTATGCATATATGCTGACCATTATCTATGATTTCTTGAGTAGTTTTATCCACTATTGTAGTTGCCCTACCACCAATAGAATCAGTAGCTTCGTATATATGAACAATGTGGCTATCCATCAGCTCTGTAGCGGCAGTCATACCCGATACACCGGCCCCAATTATCGCAACTTTTCGTTTTTGTATTCCCATAGATTCAAATTTAATAACAAAAGAAGAGAAAAACTTTAAAAATATATTTTTTAGTTAATATTAAATGTTATAAATTTGTAACCTATTTTGATGCGGACGTGGCGGAATTGGTAGACGCGCTAGACTTAGGATCTAGTGGGCTTAAGCTTGTGAGAGTTCGAGTCTCTCCGTCCGTACTCTAGGCAACTCTTCTTGTGAAGAGTTGCCTTTTTTATTTTTAACATCCCTGAAAGCCTTGCTATCACGACAGATTAACTTAACGATGTCCTTAAATACAGGAGTTCGATACTTTTTATCTCTAATCCTAAGTTTCTCCTCAAGTATCGAACTAATTATTGTTCTCTTTCCTTTTGGATTAGCGCTTACATATAATGTAGAGAGATTATCAAAATACTCTAGCGTATTTTGGAGGTGATCTTCTATATTTTCAAATTCTTCTTTTAGAATCAATATTTCTTCAGTTTTAAGTTGTATTTCATCTGTATATTTTGAATTATATCTATCATATACCTCTTTATTTATATCATCTTCTATGAATTTCTCAAAGAGTTTATCTTTTTTGTCTTCTAACAGCTTTATAGCTTTTTCAATAGATTGTGTCTTCTTCTTCTTATTATCAACCGCCGTTTTACTTTTTGATTTAATCATCTCAAGTATTAGCTCTTTTATTTCAGGTTTTGGTTCTAATTGTATTAATAATTCTTCGATTTGCTGATGCAATTCAGAAGCGGAAACTTTACATTTACAGTTGTAATTACTATTACCGTGATAATAACTATATAGTTTACCATTCTTTTTCGTTTTAGTAGTACCTGTCAGTGGTTTATTACATTTATCACACAATAACTCTCCTCTTAATGGTAAGTATTGCTCATAACTACTCTTGTTATTGGATAGAGGTCTATTTCCATTCAAAATCCTCTGTACATTATCAAACACTTCTTTAGAAACGATTGGTTCATGTAATCCAATAACAATTTGCTCTGGTTCGGTAGCTGTAGCCTTAATTTCTATTTCTCCTGCGTAGAAACTATTCCTAAGCATCTTACTTAATTTGGCCTTGTTTAATATTAGCTTATTTGATCTATATTTTTTTACAAGTTCAACCTGTGAATAATTTCCTGTTGCAAAATCCTCAAAGAGGTGCAGAATATCAGGTGCTATCTCAGTATCAATAAACATTAGTGGCTTATTATTAGCATCTTTACCTCTTATATAACCAGTAGGAGCATTAAAACAAGACCTTCCTTCCATCAAACTAGCTCTAATACCTATTCTAGTTCTATCACTTCTAATTTTATTTTCTATTTCAGGAAGTGCAAGATGAATTGCCTTCAACATAATATTTACATGGTTCGAATCATCTAACCATTCTGAAATAGAATTGACTTTTATGTTTAACTTTTCAAATAATTCTATATATCTATATGACTGAGTATGATTTCTACTAAATCTGTCCCATTTTTTGACCAATAAATAATCAATTTCATCCTTATGTTCTTCCGCAAATTGATGTAACTCATTAAATATGGGTCGATTAAAGTCTTTAGCAGAATGATCTTCAACAAAACTCTTAATTATTTGGATATTATTCTTTTTACAATATTCGATTAAGGATCTTACTTGATCTTTTAAACTATATCCTTTTTCCTTTTGCTCACTAGTAGAAACTCTACTATAAATAATTGCTTTCTTCATTTTTCGCCTCTGGGGTTTTTTAATTCTACATAATCTACTAATATTTCTACGATTGGATTCAGAAAATCCAATATTTGTTCTACTTCCTCTTTTGAATAGGTGTTGTTTTTATTCAAAATCTTCGCCGCAGCTTCTATACTAATCATGCGTAATCCACACATTTGTTTAACATGTGGTATATATTGAACCCAGAAAATAGGAATGAGGGGTTGCGTAATATCAAAATTTTTTTTATATTGTAAGTATGAAATTACAATAAGATAGAAATGACTAGAGAATATTTTAAAAACCCTTATAGAAGAAAAAAGAAGACTATAAGTTCAACAAAATCTTACGAATATGAATGCAGTTGTTGTAAACAGCAGTTTATATCCCAAGGAAGATTCTCAAATAGTGTTGTAAAGTATAGAGATTACTGCGCTGATTGTCGAAAGATTTGCTTAATGTGCAGATGTAGACACGGGGGGAGAGGTAATACATGTACAAAGTACTGTGCAGATAGATATAAAATATTAAGGTGGGCGTGGAAAAAGCAACATTCATCAGAATCATTAAATAAATTAGATAAGTTATTAGCAAAATATGATTTAACATCGATACATTATGAAATATTAAAACCACTATTTGGACTAGGGACTACTTTTATTCAGAATAGATGCAAAGGTATATCTGAATTTATGATGGTATTGCAAGACCATAGGAAGTTAGAAAGCATAGGTGGGAAATTGATTATAGATGAGGATTTATATATTGATAAAAATAATTTCTATTTATACGAAAATTCAATTCGTTTACAACCAATAGAAAAACATAAGTAAAGACCAGTTACGTACATTTCATTCTTTTCCTTATATTAGCAATACAGGAAACTAATAAAATGAAATTCTATACCTATGACTTTACAACAATACATTGACTCTGTTGCTAAGAGGTATGCTTCTGGTATATCTCGTGAACATACTTATCGCTCTGATTTAGAAGTTCTACTCCGTGCTATGGTAACTACCGTAGAGATTACCAACGAACCAGCTAACGTTACCGATTGCGGTAATCCCGACTATGTGATAACCAAGGGTAAGATACCCATAGGGTACATAGAGGCGAAGGATATAGCCAAAGATTTGAACTCAAAATCATACAGAGAGCAGTTTGGTAGATACAGAAACGCACTCGACAATCTAATCATCACCGATTATCTATGGTTCCAATTCTTCCAAAATGGGGAGATGGTACACGAAATACGAATAGCCGAAATAGTAGATGGGAAAGTAAAGCCACTTCCAGAGAACTTTGGTAAGTTTGAAAATCTGATACAAGACTTCTGTACGTTCGTTAGTCAGACTATCAAATCATCGAAGAAGCTGGCGGTGATGATGGCTGCGAAAGCTCGACTACTGCAAAATATACTAGAGCAGGCGGTAGAGTCCGATGAGGAGACGCAAGCAAACACATCAATCAAAGCTCAGTACGAGACATTCAAAGATATACTAATACACGACCTAGACCCAAAAGGATTCGCTGATATTTACGCACAAACCCTTGCCTATGGTATGTTCGCTGCACGGCTGAATGATGATACTATAGACACTTTCAGCAGGCAAGAAGCGGCGGAACTAATACCAAAATCAAATCCATTCTTGCGGAAGCTATTCGGATATGTGGCTGGTCCAGATATAGACGAACGTATAAAACCGACAGTAGAGAACTTGGCAGAAGTATTCCGACATACGAACGTAGAAGAATTGCTCAAAAACTTTGGTAATAGCACACAGACGAACGACCCGATAATCCACTTCTATGAAACATTCCTTGCGGAATATGACCCCAAGCTACGTAAATCGCGTGGTGTGTGGTACACTCCCGAACCAGTGGTTAGCTTCATAGTTCGTGCGGTAGATGATATACTAAAAACAGAATTCGGGTTAACACAAGGACTAGCCGACACTACCAAAACGAAAATCAAAGTAGATGTACAAGGCAAAATGCAAGAGCAAGAAGTACACAAAGTACAAATTTTAGACCCCGCTACGGGTACAGGAACTTTCCTAGCGGAAGTGGTGAAGTACATATACAACACTAACTTCAAGCAGATGCAAGGTATGTGGAGTTCCTATGTAGATGAGCACCTAATCCCACGGCTGAATGGGTTTGAGCTACTGATGGCATCTTACGCTATGGCTCACCTAAAACTATCTATGCTACTAGCGGAAACTGGCTATAAGGCAAAGTCAGACCAACGGCTGAACGTATTTCTAACAAACTCACTGGAAGAACACCACAAAGACACAGGTACTATATTCTCGTCGTGGTTAAGTGCCGAATCCAACGAAGCGAACAGGATAAAGCGAGATGTACCAGTCATGTGTGTAATAGGCAATCCGCCGTATAGTGTGAGCAGCAGCAACAAGGGCGAATGGATTCAGAACTTGATAAAAGATTACAAGAAAGATTTGAATGAGAGAAAGATAAACTTAGATGATGATTACATAAAGTTCATTCGCTATGGACAACACTATATAGAAAAGAATGGCGAAGGAATACTTGCTTATATCTCGAACAATAGCTTCATAGATGGTATTACTCACAGACAAATGAGAAAGAACCTATTAGAGACATTCGATAAAATCTATATACTAGATCTACACGGAAACTCACGTATCAAAGAAACCTGTTCAGATGGTACTGTTGACCAAAACGTTTTTGATATTATGCCAGGTGTTTCTATTAATATATTTATTAAAACTAGAAATAAAAAGAAAAATACACTCGCACAAGTATATAACTCAGATTTACTTGGGAAAAGAGAAGTTAAATACGAAATATTAATGAAGAGTTCTTTAATTAATATAAATTGGAAAAGTATTCAAAATGAGGAGCCCTACTACTTCTTTAAATTTAAAGACTTTGCAAAAGAAAATAAATTTAGTTTAGGCTTTAAGATAAATGAAACTTTTAATCTAAGTAACACAGGATTTGAAACAGCAAAAGATAATCTGATTATCAAAGACGACTACGATACAATATTAGCACTAAAAAAATACATTGAAATATCTACTCCTGAAGAAATCTCTAAAAAATATTCTATCAGTCTAATAAAGGCAAATGAAGTAGAAAAAGACATTAAGAATGCAAAATGTATTAAAGCACTTTATCGTCCTTTTGATTATAAGTATACTCTATTTAGCCAAAAAAGTGGCGGTGTTATGTTTCGACCTCGATTTGCTACAATGAAGCATTTTTATAAAAATAATTTAGCTGTTATAATAGGGAGACAAGGTCAAGTTATTGGTGGTAATGAATGGAATATCGTTACTATTACTAATACATTCGTTGATACTAATATATTTTATCGTGGAAGAGGTACAGTCTTCCCTCTCTACCTTTACCCAGAAGCAGGCGAGCAAGCTACATTAGACCAAAGCGGTAGCGAGCCACAGGGCAGAACCCCCAACTTAGATATGAAGCTAGTAGTTGAGATAGCAAAGGGGCTTGGGTTGGAGTTTCGAGATGTAGCAGGTGATGATGTAGTAGGTTCTGCAAATAGAGATGTATCATTCGCACCATTGGATATATTAGACTACATCTACGCAGTTCTGCATTCTCCAGCGTACAGAGAAAAGTACAAGGAATTTCTGAAGATTGATTTCCCAAGAGTACCATACCCAAAAGACAAGAAGAAGTTTTGGCAACTGGTAAACTTTGGTTCGCAAATACGTCAGCTTCACTTACTAGAAACAGCAGATAAATATATCACTAGCTATCCAAATGATGGAAGCAATATAGTCGAACGAAAGATGACCAAGAACAGCATCGGCTATGAGCAAACTGGTGATGGCATTGGTCGTGTATGGATAAACGAAGATCAGTATTTCGATTGTGTACCAGAAGTAGCATGGGAGTTTTACATCGGTGGTTACCAACCTGCTCAGAAATGGCTAAAAGACCGCCATGATCGAGAGCTAAACTTCGAAGACATAAACCACTACCAAAAGATTATAGTCGCCCTCACGGAGACGGACAGACTTATGAAAGAAGTAGATAAGGTAGGGGTAGAGTGATGAAATTATATATTAAAAATATGGTTTGTAATCGTTGCGTAACAATAGTGAATGCTGAAATTGAGAAGATTGGCTTGAAAACTTCATACATTGGACTTGGAGAAGTATTGTTTGAAAGAGAATTAGAAAATACCGAGCTTGAACTATTAGAGTCAGCTTTGCAAATACATGGCTTTGAAATATTGGATACTAAAGAAAGACAAACAATAGAAAAGATTAAAACTGCAATAGTAAACCTAGTATACGATGAGAATGCAGAATCAAAGCTAAATCTTTCGGAATATTTGTCTGGAATTGCGAATATGAATTACTCTACGGTAAGTAAATTGTTTTCTGTAATCGAAGGTATAACGATAGAAAAGTACTACATCAATATAAAAATAGAAAGAATAAAAGAACTTCTAACATATGACGAGCTGACTCTTACAGAAGTAGCATTCAAACTTAACTATTCAAGTTCGGCATACCTTAGTAATCAATTTAAAAAAGAAACAGGCCTAACCCCATCTCAGTTCAAAGCATTAAGAGGAAAAGTAAGGACCTCACTTGACAAAGTCTGAATTTTACAATTATTTCATATCAAACTGTAAATCCAAATAATCTTATTCCTTTAGTTTTGAATAAATAATATTCGAATAACTAAGGAATAATAATGAAACATACATATCAAATAACAGGAATGACATGCGGAAGTTGCGAAAGTAAGGTTAAGAATGCACTTCAGAACGTCAGTAATGTTACTGGAGTAGAGGTAAATAGAAATGAAAACTCTGCATCTATCACCATGAGTAAGCATGTGGATATAAGGGAACTCCAAATAGCAATCGGAGATAAATACAAAATATCTGTTACGCAGCACAACGAAGCACTAGAACAGACTAAATCATGGTTTGCTACTTATAAACCAGTTCTATTAATTTTTGGATACATTTTTACCGCGACATTGCTTATCGAGATGTTATCGAGTAATGTAGATTTGAGTAGATTGATGAGACATTTTATGGCTGGGTTCTTTTTGACCTTTTCATTTTTCAAAATGCTAAATCTTAAGGGATTCAAAGAGAGTTATCAGATGTATGATATCATAGCAAAGAAATTTCCATCTTGGGGGTATATATACGCATTCACAGAGTTGTCGTTGGGTATTGCCTTTCTAATAGATTTCAATGTAGTTATAACAAGTACCGTAACGCTAGTAGTTATGTCATTAAGCATAATAGGTGTTTTACAGACTGTATTAAATAAGAAGACTATAAAATGTGCTTGTTTGGGTGATGTGTTTAACTTGCCAATGAGTACAGTCACTATAATCGAAGATAGTATAATGATAATGATGAGTTTGTATATGCTGATTTCGTAAATCTTTTGTATGCTGTATATGTGAAATTCAGAAATGATTGAAAGGTTTTGATGAATTTCAATTTAACTTACTTTTTAAACATTTTGTTAATTAAATTATTAAACTTCTCTATCTTGCGTTATCATTATCAATGATATTCGAAAAGGAGTACTAACATTAGCATAATATGAATTGTGATGTTCCCAAATATCCTTCAATCCACTACTTATGCTGCACTCCGATTTGAATTTTATAAATAACACTCGACGTTATTTAGTATGGCATTCTGAAGAACATATTCTGCATCCATCGGCATCAGGATATGTTCTTTTTGCCTCTCTTACCGCATCCGTGCAGTTGGTATAGTTCCCCAGGTGTTTTCTGTTTTCTGGGTTTGGCATAGAACTACAACCATCAGCGTGAACTTCATGGTTATAATTCTGTGTGTTTACATAGTAATTCATGTAAAACCTCATATTTTTTAATAAGAGTAGCTGTTAGTCAGCGTTACAACAAACTAAATGCATTTATTGATTCATTACAAGGTGTAATTATCAACACCAATCAATGATAGGACTTTCATATTATCCACATCGTTTTACCCGTGTATTTTCCTCTTTGGAATGCAATTAGCCGCAGCTTGGGGATATATAGTATATCACTTAAAAATACCTATGGAAAAAATAAAAACAGAAGCGGATTTCGTAAAGCAGATAAACGCAACCTATGATAGATTTATAAAAGCGAAGGATGGGTATGAATGTACCTACACGGATAATAAAGATTCGGATGACGCAGGAGCTTCATACAATATTATCACCCAAGATAATATAGCACTCATGAATCTACTAAATGATTATAGAAAGTTTTTAGAATTAGATATATAGTATATAAATTAAAAGATACAAAATGAATAACTATATATCCGCTTCGGATAAAAACTACATGGACATCATGCAAGCAGAGTTTGATGATCTAGAGGAAAGAATAAATACCTATCTGGACATTAGAACTGGTGATAAAGATCTCTATGAAGATATAGATGATTTTATGAGTAAACTAGTTTCGGATAGAAAGGGTCTCAAAAATAGGCTTGCGAAAGTAGGAATTTATGAATGTATTTCTAAATTCAATAAAATAAGCTGTGATGAACTTATGGCAGTGGACAAGGACAAATTAGAATTTGTAAACGATCTACGCGCGTCACTAATTAGTTTGATAGAAGAATTACGATCATAATGTACGTTATTCTGACAATGCTATATGGCGGTTTCTCTCATCTAGGGATTACCGCCATTAAGCGCTTCTAAACCATTTCTGTCGCTACAAACCTAATTGACTATGGGGATTATGTAAATCCATTACCACCGCTTCTTAAACAGCTAATCTACGTGTGTTAGTTCCATTACCTTCACCATATCCGAAAGTAACTATTAGAATTAATTCATCAGTATAATCTATAACTTCTTTTGGTTTATTATTGTCCAGCTTAGCACTAAAGTAATAGTCACATAATTTATCATCTAATGTTTCTTCAAACTTATAATAATTCTGTATTAGCATATCGTACTCCTAGATTAATGTACCAGTTTTGTAATTAGAATCACGATCCCCCTTTGGGGGGTATCGGAGCAGGCTAACGCCTGCGGTCCCGTGATTATTGTGTGTAGTTCTCTTTTTTTCTTTTTTTATTCCTTCTCTTCGGTGTTTAAATATGATACAAATGTTACTTTCCGATTCCTAGCCATGTTTAATTTTAGCTTGTACGTACTTTTGCTAAGCATAGCATCCCGTTCATTCTGAACGGAATACTATCCTTAACAACGCACAATAATTTTAAAGATGCACAGTTGCACCTACATATATAGTAATAGAAAAATGCATCTATACTCTATCCCAGTATACAAACTTACCTACATCCTTTCGTTTAATGTATCCAGCATCTTCAAGTTTCTTTTTCCAGTTAATAGCGGCACGTGATTTAATACTTAAGGTTGACATTATCCAATTGTCAAGTATATCATTTGTTACCGATGATTTTTCTATAAAGACTACATCCAAACCAGTTACTAATTTTTTAAGGTGTGTATCTGTTACTTTCTCTTTCTTTTTCTTAAGTTCAGCGGTTACAAAAACTGGGAATGTACCAGTTGTATCTACTTCGAAAGTGATATTAATTCTAGCATCATGCCGATTCTTTATACAAGTCAGTTCTGCTTTATCTCCTTTATAGGAAATTCGGTAATGTGCTTCTGCTTTTTGCTGAAGTTTTGTACCTAGGTGCCCCGCGAGTTTACTTTGAGATCCTGCATATCTTTCAGGATTTTCCTGAAAAGTAATGAATAAAGGTGTGTCATATCTTTCGGTTACAATAACGAGATCTCCTATTAACATACCAGCAGCTTTGTTATTATTAAAATCGTCTGAGAAATCCCCAAGAATATCTAAAAACACGGCTCTTATTTCTTTCCCTTCACGCTTTGCAATAAAGGATAATACCGATTCTACATAAGATAGTCTTTCTAGATCGGGAATACTTTTGAGAGAAAAGAATCTAACATTCTCGTTCATATCAGTGTAGAATTTACGTTTCTGTTTCAATTTCTGTTTGTTGGTTTCAGTATCAAACATAACTACAACGCCATTCGCTTTGCCGTCATCTAGATAGTTGAATCCTAAAGTGTTATTAGGAGTTACGAATCCTGCAAGTATTTGAATCAAAAACGTAGATTTCATATTGCCCGTCTGAGCACTAATTACATTGAAGCAATTTTTATACGCAAACTTGAATGTACCATCTGGGCATGTGAATTCTATCAATGTTTCATCATACTCCTCATCCATTTCATCGTTCAAATACACTTCAGAATATCTTATAAAGTCTAAATCGTAGAACCTAGTATTGGCTTCATCATACTCATCATCAATGATCCCTCTTTCTATTGTTGTATAAATGAAGTTATAACTTGATTGACATAGCTCATATTTTTTTAATATGTCATGGTATAACTTTATCTGCTGGTCAGAATCAATAAGAAATATCAAATTAGATTTGTTTAATTCTTGGATTTCACTCGAATCTTCGACTAATGTTATACTCTTACTACTATATTCAGATATCAAAGTATAAAGGGCATCTGAATTGCCTAGCATGAATAAGGTTATATTCTCTTTATGTGAAGAACCAAACATACTAGATAAAGGGTCCTCAATTTGGTAAGTATATTTAGCTATCCTAAGGTCTGTATATACACCCTGTGCTACTTTTATTGTGTTTTTAGTGAAGTTACTCATTCTAAACCTCCTGTCGCATTAGAAGCGCTTAAAAGAGTAATCTCTATTCCGATATTGCTGGTAATATTACCTGTCGACTTTATGTGAAATGCACATATACATATTTGTTTTTTCATAGTTTTACCTATTATATTTGATAACTTACAATATATATATGCAGATAATTTTATTTGATGCATGTGTGCTAAATTAATGCACTTATGGAATGAGTACATTTTGGTTTGGTCGCAATATTTAGATAAATTGAAGATGAATGGAAAAGTGGAACCGCTGGTGGGAAATCGTACCCCGAAATAAAACTGATGATATGATCTTCGTATTTGAATTTTATAATCTTAGCGTATGATTATAGCCACAGGTCTGAATTTCACGAAGCTGTATATAGCTTACAACATAATATATTGCAACCACCAACCACAGATGATGATTTAAAGCATTCTGGGAGCCACTGAGTGACTTTTGCGGTAATTACACTACAATTCCAACATCTATAACTAAAAAGCACGTAAGGAGTCTTTAAGGCTTAAATTCGACAATGTGCCAGAAGCTATTTCTTTTTTTAATGCAGCATTCATACTACATAGCTCTATTACTTCTTCATTTCTCGTAATACGAAACCGCATTTTAGCATCTTATCTCCGTAGTATGGATTTTGTACTTTCTTATCGTAACTCATCCAAACGGCACTATCACCAACTGAAGCCATTGGGCATTTGAAGACATAGATGTTTTTGTCATAAGAATTGGTAGAGCTTATCAGGTCAATTAGTAAAACAGAAATACTACTATAGTTAGACCTTGATTTCTCTATATCACTCTCACTTTCTATCTGTTTTGCCAATTTGTAAACAGAAGCTATTTTCTTTTCATAGGGTGAAGTTTTGATTCCGTCTTTGTTCAGTATCTGATTTTTGATATAATTAGATAAGACTTTTGAATTAGATTTAACCTTTTTTATATCAGTTTGAACGAATGATTCATTCAGATTCATATACATCGGTAGTAAGGGCGAAAAATCTATTTTAGTTTTTTCTGGGGTTGATTTTGGAATACTCATTTCAACAGCACCGTGGTCATGCCCTTTCATTGGTTCAACATCATCTTTATCCATATTCATCATGTTTGGCTTACCTGCAATTTGTGCTGCTGCGTCAATAGTGAATGCTCCATTGACAGCTATTTCTTCTCCTGATTGCAAGCCATTAATAACGGGATATTGACCGTTAGAGAGCTGTCCGATTTCTATTTCCCTTGCTTCGAATATATATTCATCAGTATTAGGCTGTTTTACGTAAACTACAGATCGTTTCCCAGTCCAAAGAACTGCTGTAGAGGGTATGACAAGTTGTTGACTACTACTCTTTCCGTCTATATTGCCAACAGCAAGCATCTCTGGTTTCAATTTACCTGCACTATTATTTATTGAACCTCTTATTTGGGCAGTACGTGTTTCATTATTAATAATGGGGTCAATGAAGTTGATGGTACTTTGGAACACTTCTCCTGGATAAGATGGCACTGTGAATTTGATTATATCACCTGTGTGGATATTAGATAAATCTCCTTCATAAGCCTCAAATATAGTCCAGAGTTGGGTCAGATTTGCTAACTCTACAATAGGGTCACCAGTTGTAACATGGTCACCAGAATTAATAAACAATTTAGTAACTACACCCGATTGATGAGAATATACATCAAAGTTATCGATTACATCACCTTTAGCGATTATCTTATCTATCTGATCCTGATGGATTTTCTTTCTCATCAACTTACTTTTAATAGATTGAAATAGCTCTGGTTGCTTGTCTTTCATCTTATAAGCACTTAGTAGCTCCTTCTGCATTAGTACTAGTTCAGGAGAATATATAGTAGCCAATTTCTGACCTGCTGATACTTTAGCTCCAGTATAGTTGATATATAGCTTTTCTATCCGTCCAGTAAAGTGAGCTGGCTGAGTATATACTTTACGTTCATCAAAATCAATTTTTCCATTTAGTCTAGTATTACTACTTGTGTTTCCTTTCCCCACTATCATAGTTCTGATATTTGCTACGCGTATTTGATTTTCTGTTAGAGTAATCGCGGAATTATCAACTTCTGAACCTCCCGATTTAGCTGGTATCAAATCCATACCACAAATAGGACAATCTCCAGGTTCTTGGCTGCGAACGTTAGGATGCATTGAACATGTCCAATACTCGACAGATTCTTGCGAATGATTATGATTATCCTCGGCACTGTCTCCTGCAAAAAACAACCACCCAAGTGCGATACCAATGACTAATGTTACTATTACTATTATATACTTTTTCATTTTATTCACTTCCTTTTTTCAATTTTAATTTTAGTAATTGTGCATTCGCAGCAACAATTATAGTAGAAAAACTCATCACAGCAGCTCCAATTGCTGGATCCAAAACTATAGTTGGATATAAAACTCCTGCAGCTAGTGGAACTGCAATTACATTATAACCAGTTGCCCATATTATATTCTGAATCATCTTTTTTCTTGTTGCTTCCCCAAACTGTAATAAATGTACTATATCTTTTGGGTTACTATCTACTAATATAATATCAGCTGTTTCAGCGGCTACATCAGTTCCTGACCCAATAGCTATTCCAATATTTGCTTGGGCTAAAGCAGGTGAATCATTAACACCATCTCCAGTCATTGCTACGAATTCATCTTTTTCTTGCAAATCATTTACGATTCTAACTTTATCTTCTGGAAGAACCTCACTATAATATCCATCTAATCCGAGTTCTTTACTAACTGCTTTTGCAACCTTCTCATTATCACCCGTTGCCATATAGCACTTGATGTTCATGCTTTGAAGGGCTTTTATTGCATCATAGCTCTCCTTCCTTATTCTATCTGCTAATGAAATAGCGCCAAGTACTTCAGATTCAGATATCAAATAAACAGTGGTTCCTAACTCTGTTTTAATATCTAATTCAGGTATTTCCAAATTATTTTCGTTTAGAAATTTCGGACTCACGACTGAATAATTCTTCCCATTGATTGTTCCACTAATACCTTTACCTGTAATAGATTCAAAATTGGATACTTTATGTAAACTGAGTTGTTTCTCTTTCGCATCTTTTACAATACTTTGAGCGATAGGGTGTTCAGAATTTTCCTCAAGGGAGGAAGTGATTGATAATAATTCCTCTTTAGATAGATTTGAGGTTGAACGAATCTCATCAACTCCAAATTTACCATGGGTTAGTGTACCTGTTTTATCAAATACTAAAGACGTGATTTTTCCTGAGTTCTCAAACGCAGTACGATTTCTTATTAACAACCCATTTTTCGCAGATATAGTAGTAGAAATAGCAACTACTAACGGGATTGCAAGACCTAGTGCATGTGGACAAGTTATTACCATTACACTAACCATTCTCTCTAATGCAAATTGTAGTTCTTGTCCAGCTAATAACCACACTATAAAGGTAATAAAACCAACAGAGAGTGCTACATAAGTAAGCCACTTTGCAGCTTTATCGGCTAAGTTCTGGGTCTTTGATTTTACTGCTTGTGCCTCACGCACCATCTTGATTACTTTGTTAAGATAGCTATCGTCGCCTGAGTTTCTAACTTCTATTTTTAAAGAGCTACTTCCATTGATTGTACCACCAGTAACTTTGTCACCATTTGATTTTTTGACTGGTTTGCTTTCGCCTGATATCATACTTTCATCTATATAGGTATCACCATCTACTATTATACCATCAGCAGGTACTTTTTCATTTGCTTTAATTAATAATGTATCACCCTTTTTGATTTCATTAAGTTTAACATCCTTGGTTACTCCATCTTTTATTAGATGTGCATCTGATGGCATTAGCTTTACTAACTCTTGTAATGCTCCGCTTGTCCCAACAATGGATTTCATCTCTATCCAATGTCCTAAAAGCATAATATCAATCAGAGTAGCAAGTTCCCAATAGAAAGGCATTCCTTTTAAACCAAAAGTAACAGCAGAGCTATAAGCCCAAGCAACTGTTATTGCGATACCAATAAGAGTCATCATTCCTGGGTTTTTATTAGACACCTCCTCTTTCAATCCTTTGAGAAAAGGTTGGCCACCATAGAAGTAAATGACAGAGGCTAGTGCAAATGAGATTATACCCATTGTTTCGAACTGAATGCTTATCCCTAATAGCCCTTGGATTAGTGGTGAAAAAAGCAATATTGGGAACGTCAATACTAAAGATATAAAAAACTTTTTCTTGAAATCTTTAATCATCATTTTATGATGTTCTGTGTGATCGTGATGTTCATGGTTATGGTTCATTTTTTTACTCTCCCACAATACTGATTAATTGTGCTTTTTGATTTAAAATTGATACTTCCGCATCTAATTTCATTTTTTTATATTGAATTATCTTTTCTTCTGTTCTAATTACTTCCAGTATATCTTCATTTGCAATTGCACTGTACTCTTCGTAAAGTAAATCACGTATGTTATTCAACGTCTCTATTTGGTTGTTGTATAAGATTACTCTTTCTTCGTCTGATTTGATATTAAATAGAATGCTTTCGAACTTTGACTTGAGTTTACTTAACAGATTCTCTCGCTCATATTTATATTGATTTATCATTGCAGTTGCTTGCTCTTCTTTAGCAGAATATTTCCCACTAAAAAATGGTATTGATATTCCTACCATTGGCATTATAATATCTAATCCGTTATTTTGAAGAGACATATCGCTCATCTCACTGACGTTAATATAGTCTAGACCTAGAGTAATTGAAGGGTTTGATTCTGAACTTGCTGATGATACTCTATACTTTGATGCCTTTTGTAAAATCTCCAGTCTTTCTACTGAAGGGTTATTCATTATACTAACTCTCATTTCAGAAATACTTATTATCTCTTCCAACACAGAAGGTATTACTATTTTAGAATCTTCATTTCTATTAAGTAATTGCTTCAATTCCTCTCGATATGGATTAGCTTCTATTTCAAGTATATTTATCTTTGTTCCTAATTCACTAATCATCAACTCCAAAGTCAAAAGATCACTTAATCTTGCGGAACTTGTTTCCACTTTGGTCTTAACGATAGGATAAATATAATTCAGTAATTCTGATGATTGCATCAAATATTCCTTTTCTTCCTCTATTCTGTATAACTCATATAGATTAGCTCTTACAGCAAAGAATACTTCATCCTTTTTTAGTTCGAAGTCTTTTCTTTTTGCCTCTGCTAATTCTAAACTCTCTTGTTCGTAATCAGTAAGAGTACCAAACCATGGAAGTTTCTGTACTAGTGATAACTTAAAATTCTGTGGACCGACTCGAGTATATGGTCGGGTAACAAAGTAACCTAAACTAATAGTAGGGTCAGGCACTGCTGAGACTTGTGGTGCATTTAGCAACTGCTGTTCATATTCAATGTACTTTGCTTTTAGCAGGGTGTTATTATTCTCAGCTTCTTTCAAATAGTCTTGTATAGTTTGAGAACTCAAATTACATACTGTTAAAAGTAATAATATTATTAGCGTTTTCATTTTACTATCTCCAATTGTTTTTCTTTCCAAAGCGAGTATAGTACAGGTACTACGAATATGGTAATTATAGCGATTAACATTCCTCCAAAAGCAGGTATGGCCATTGGTAACATTATATCTGATCCACGCCCTGTACTCGTCAATATGGGAACCAAAGCTATTAGAGTAGTGGCTGTAGTCATCAAGCAAGGTCGTACCCTTCTCTTACCCGCTTCTAAAGTTAGGCTTCTAATTTCAGCAACAGATTTCATCTCTTTATCATTGAAATTATCTCTTAAATAAGTTGCCATTACTACTCCATCATCGGTTGCTATACCGAATAGAGCTATAAATCCTACCCAAACAGCCACACTTATATTTATATTACCCATCTGGAATAGATCTCTCATATTAGCACCAAGGAAGCTAAAATCTGCAAACCAAGACTGCCCATATAGCCAAAGCATAGTAAACCCACCAGCAAGAGCAACTGCAATTCCTGTGAAGACGATTAGACTTACCACAACTGAGCGGAACTGAAAATATAAGATTAAAAATATAGCGAATAATACTACTGGGATAATAATAGATAAACGCTTATTTGCACGTAATTGATTCTCATAATTTCCTGAGAACTTGTAGCTAATTCCAGCTGGGATTTTCAATTCTCCAGAATCAATAGCTGCTTTGATATAACTCTCAGCATCTTCTACTACATTCACTTCTGCAAAGCCATCACGCTTATCAAATAGGACATAGCTGGTTAGGAATGTATTTTCACTTTTGATAAGCTGAGGACCTTTTACATACTCAAGAGTTGCTAACTGGCTAAGTGGAATCTGATTTCCTCCAGGAGTTGGTACTAACGTTCTCATTAGCTTGTCTGGCTCATCACGCAATTCTCGTGGATATCGGACTCTTACATTATATCTTTCTCTTCCTTCAACAGTAGTCGTTAAAGGCATACCACCAATAGCTGTTTCTATAACATTTTGAATATCCGTTATATTCAGCCCATAGCGCGCTATTTCATTTCTGTTAATATTAATGTGTATATATGGTTTACCAACTACTCTATCGGCAAATACGGCTTCAGATTTGACTGAAGGTACTCTCCTAAGTATTTCTTCCAGTTTCATCCCAAATTGTTCAATAGTCTTTAAATCAGGACCAAATACTTTTAATCCCATTGGCGCTCGCATACCAGTTTGTAGCATAATTAAACGAGTTTCTATTGGCTGCAATTTTGGTGCAGATGTTATTTCTACGAAATCGCTATGAACAACGATCTCATTCCAAATATCATCAGTTGAATGTATTGATTTCCGCCATTGGCGGAAATTTTCTCCATCTTCATCGGCTATTAAATCTGCTTTTTCTATTCCGTTTAGAATAGCATTTTCGTTAGACAGTGTATCACCTGATTTGGTTATGAAGTTACCATCATCATCTACCTTGAACCTAGTTCGATGTCCATCTGTATCATTAATGTATTCAGATTTGTAATTTATAATATTCTCGAACATTGATAGGGGAGCTGGGTCTAATGCGCTTTCTATTCTACCAGCTTTACCAACTACCATCTCTACTTCTGGTATTTGCTGAACAGCCAAATCTAAATTCTGAAGCAGCTCTCTGTTTTTAGCAACTCCTGTATATGGCATTGATGTTGGCATTAATAGGAATGAACCTTCATCCAATGAAGGCATAAACTCTGACCCCAATCCTGGAAATGCATTTGACATATTCACCCAAGGTCTCGTTTTCGAAATATCAAGCCCTACTGAATTGAATCCCGTATTCACGAATCCAAAAACTTTAGGGAATCCGACCCAAGTCATTATCCCTATTAGTACGATAAAGGTTGGAAATAAAAGAAATGTAGTCTTATGTTCTAAACACCAATAAAGGATTGGCTCATAATAATGTATTATCAATTTGAAAGACCCAAGAACTGCTATCAATAGTATAAATACAAAAAAGAAATTTAGGAATAAGGATTCCGATGGACCTAATGGCATCCAATACTTAGTGAGTATCAAAGTAACAAGGAGTGTCGCAAGAAACACATTGATTGTAGAAATTTTACTTTTCAAATCTGGTTTCTTCGCTGCTATTCCTAATAGAATACCGATTGTAATTACAGTAAGTCCAAATACAATGGACACAACTAACATTCCAAATATGCCTGCTAATACTACTATTCCAGCAAAAAGATAGCTACTAATTGACTTCTTACCTCGAATAGAGAAAAGTAAGTATGTAATAGTTGGTAATATAAATAAAGTTATAATAAGTGCTGAGATGAGTGCAAATGTCTTAGTAAAAGCTAGAGGAATAAACAATTTACCTTCTGCTCCTTGTAACATAAATACAGGGATAAAACTGACAATAGTAGTAGAGACGGCTGTGATAATAGCCGAGCTTACTTCCGCTGATGCTTGATAAATCAATGGTAGTAATTTTTTATTGGGGTATAGTGTTCTGTATTCTATCACATTCTCGACAAGTATAATCGCAAGATCGACCATAGTCCCAATAGCGATGGCAATCCCCGATAATGCGACTATGTTTGCTGCAACTCCAGCGTATTTCATAGCAATGAATACCATCAAAATAGCAACTGGTAACAATACAGCAATTACGATAGACGCACGTATATTTCCTACCATCAGGAGAATTACTATTATTGTAATTAGTACTTCTAGTGAAAGGGCTTCTTCAAGTGTTCCTAATGTCTCTTTTATCAGTTGAGAGCGATCATAGAAGGGGACAATTTCTAATTTAGAAATAGTTCCATCTTCTAGGGTTTTTTGAGGTAATCCTTTTGATATATCAGCTATCTTTTCTTTAACATTCTCTAATACTTCCATTGGATTAGAGCCATATCGTGCTATAACAACTCCACCTACTGCTTCATATCCATTCTTGTCTAGCATCCCTCTTCTGTCAGCAGGGCCGAGCTTCACTACTGCAATATCTTTTATTGTTAAAGGTGTATTGTCACTGGCTCTAATAACGGCATTCTCTAGATCGCTTATCTCTTTTATATAGCCAAGTCCACGAATTAGATATTCTACTTTATTGAATTCTAATGTCTTAGCTCCAACATCTTTATTAGCATTTCGTACCGCATTAATAACTTGACTAATATTAACTCCGTAAGTCTTCATTGCATCTGGGTTGATGTCAACTTGATACTCCTTTACAAAACCACCAATTGAAGCCACTTCTGAAACACCAGATGCAGCATTTAAGCCATACTTCACATAGAAGTCTTGTATAGAGCGTAGCTCATCTAAATCCCAACCTCCAGCAGGCTTACCGTTCTCATCTCTGCCTTCGATAGTGTACCAATATACTTGTCCAAGAGCTGTTGCATCGGGTCCAAGTGCAGGTGATACGCTTTCAGGTAGCAACCCAATTGGTAAGGAATTGAGTTTTTCTAATATTCTGGAACGACTCCAATAATATTCTATATCTTCTTCAAATATTATATATATACTAGAAATCCCAAACATAGAAGAACTACGAATAGATTTAACGCCAGGGATACCTAGCAAGTATGTTGTTAGTGGATATGTTATTTGATTATCTATATCCTGTGGTGAACGTCCGATCCAGTTAGTGAAAACAATCTGTTGATTTTCACCAATATCGGGTATAGCATCTACTGCCACAGGGTCATTTATAGCACTTGTTATGTCCCATTTGAAGGGAGAAACAGCAGTACCCCAAACAACTAATAATGAAAGTAATAGAATAGTTACTAATCTATTCTCTAGAAAAAATTTGATGATCGAATTGACCACGATAAATACTCCAATGATTTTCAAAAAAGATAAAGACTTCAGAGAAAATCGGAGTTTAGATTAGGAATTGCTCGTGTATTTTGTGTAGGGATTGCCTCATGGCAATAGGCGGAGGCGATTCATATATTGCTGGCTTGTTGTTTGCAATCTGTAAATCTTCAGCAATGTATATTGATGATATTACGGCTTGTAATACAGAGAATTGTTCAATTTCAAGCTTGTTATATGTTAATGATTGTTCTTTATTCTTAAATTCTTCTGTATCGTTTTTACAGCAATCTTTCTTTTCAGTGGACTTCTGCTGATGACATTTAGGAACTTCTTTTTCTTCTTTA
>JBAYUQ010000018.1:0-68097 GCA_041675005.1 Kapaibacterium sp. (SeqCode) | reverse complement strand
CAAAGTAAATATTATCTGTTTCATAACTTACTCCATGATTAAATTAAAATTATAAACCTCATGAACGCTTTCAATCTTTAGTAAGTATATTCCTTTCGAGATACTAGGTAATTGAATATTTACTGTATTACTCCCTACTTGTAAAAAGCCTAATTCATCACTAAATATTATTTGCCCTTGTCCGTTGTAGAGCTTATAACTAAATATATCTGTATGCTGATTATTAACAACAAGATTAATATTACCAGTAGTTGGGTTGGGATATAAAACTTCAGTGCTATTATCTTCATTATTAACTGATGAAATAATACTCTCAACATCGAAGCGTTTAAGGGTATGACTATCAATAGAGTTATGGATTCTTAGCAATACCGTCTTTAATCCATCACTTGATGAGCAAAGTTGATGTATATTATCAACTTGCCTCAGTTTGAACCATTCTTCTGTATTCAAATTGTACAAGTAACCATATTCAAATAATATTATTTGGTTACTTTGACTAAACCAATTATTTCTATTGCCCAATCCACCCTCGTACAAATTTGTAACTTTTTTATTTTGGAATTCATATTTTGATAATCTTTTCCCTAAATCATAAGGTAAATACAAATAATAGAACGCATCTTCATCGGCATCATATTTCTGCCCTCTGATTTCGCCTTCTTTATCAACCTCTTCAATCATGTTTGTTCGATAACCAAGTGGTGCGGTTTCATCCAAAGTAAGCTCTACTAATTGAATTCCAAATTGATCTGAAGTTGTTACTATCATTCTTTTTGGGTCGTTGGTGTTGAATAATTGTCCTATTAACAATCCAAAACTAACGTCTTTGAATAATCTCTGTTCTTCCAAATCTACTATTATAAAATGATAGCTTCCATTTAATCTACAATAAAGCGTAAGAAAGCGTTTATTGGGTGAGATGGAACTCCTATAAAAAGGTGGGTTTTCTACATTTAAACCCAAATCAATAGTCGCTTCTGTCTGTTTAGTAGCAATATTATAAATCAGAATGGAATCTAATGAAAATGGTAGAACTACTTTATTATCATTTAAATACAATATCCCATTTTCTTGTTTATTCAACTCTCCTTGATTAATTTGATGTAAAAAAACTCCAGTTTCAGAATCATGGAATTTGACGTATTCTGAATCATGATAATAAAAATATTTGCCGTCATCTGATACAATAGGTTGACTTGCAAAAGGAGAAATGTCCATCTCCCAAAGTACAGTAAAATCTTCTGCCCTAGCAGACAGAGTTACCGATAAGAATGTTATGAGAATAATTAATTTTTTCACGGGAGTATCCTCCGACTGTTAATAATAATTGGGTATTTACCCTAATTTCAGTCAACCACTTTGGTTATCTGAAATAAAAGTAAATTAGATATTGCAATCTTCATAATAAGACACATGAATACGTAAAACGTCTCATATATGAACAAATATTAATCTGACTTGTTAAACTTAAGAAAATAATTTGTAAATATCTTGAGGTCAGCCCGAAAGTTCAAATTTTGTTGCTTCACTGAACTTTTAAACCAATACAATTGCAATCTACACAACATGTATTTCCCAGTGTAAACGTATAGTTGACGAATGGCAGGATTCTTTTGAACATTCCGATTTTGTAGTCTCTACATCCAACTAATATTCAATGTGCTCATCGCCATTCTACTCAAATTGTTTATCGGAGATTTTACACCTTGTAATTTGAATGTTCTCCCATCACCAATTTCATCAGTATAGCATTGCTCTAAAGTACTAACTAAATCAGTAGATTTATCATAATTGGTATATTGGCTACTATTGCCATCTTCAGACAACACCCAGAACGACCCAGTGTCCACTAGAATCACATTATTTTGCAAAAACGATGGAATACCCAGTGAATCAGCAAAAGGTTCACCAGTGAGCTTTATCCCCTTGTTTTTTAAAACAAGGGTCATGTATACCGTTGAATCATCTTCTATAGATTTCATAGATAGAATATAACAGCGATATCCCATTTCTACAATTTCCTTCCGAATATCTTTTGTAGTAGATTTCAGTATAGCGAAATCTTCTGTTTCTAATTTAGCTATTAGCTTGGGTAGGTTTTCAGGTACAACTTCACCTAAGAAATAACCAACTTCTTCTGTTCTATTGATTAACATTAATATCACCTTCTTCTAATTGTTCATTTGGACTAAATACCAAATTATTGAATTCTTTTCGAACTGCTGCTATCAGCTCAGTTCTATAATCATATTGCATATCTATCTCATCTCTACAGCTCAATTCTTTTAGCATCTTTTCCATTTTGTAGTAGTATGTTTAATAACCTATCTCTTACATGTACAAATATTTGAATTTAAGTCATAAAGACACCTTGTTTGCGTTATAGTCACTGTTGGTGAAACACTATGGTGTTATTGCAGAAAGGTCAAGCAGTGGTTCCCAGAATGCTGTAAACCATCATCTGTGGTTGGTGGTTGCAGTAGATTATGCTGTAAGCTATAAACCGCTTCATGAAATTCAGACCTGTGACTATAATCATATTTCGAGAATTCAAGATTCGACTTCAAAGATGATAGCATCTGTTTCATCTCGAAGTATGATGTTTTACCAGTTGTACCTTTTTTCCATCCATCTTCTATTATCTTCTCTAACGACTTGATTTGCTTTGTTGATATGTTTATGTTCTCTAGTATGAAATCGTTTACATCGGTCTTGCTTTGTAAATTCTCACCGTTTCTTATCTTCTTCCATTCAAACAGGTCTAACTGACTATTCATTTTATCATAGAAGAACTGCCATATCTCTTCTTTTTTAAAATCTCCTAATGTATAATTTTGCTTCAAAATACTATCATATCTTCTTCTACCTATGTAACTGAACTTTAGATTCAGTAGTTCCTTTTCACCTGTTGTAACTCCACCAATAGATATGGAATTTGTTTTTTTTATATTATTAGATTTACCGAAGCTGAAAGTTATTCCGTAATATGAACGTGTATTCTTAATAGCACCTTTGCATGAATCGATTCTATTGACATAAGCAATTGACGGATGTTGCATATCTAGGTTCAAGGAAAATGATATACCTTTCTCTAGTTTCATCTCATCCAAACATATCCCAAGTTCATTCTCTAGCTTTTGTATTGTCCTTTGAAACTTAAATATGCTCATATTCACTGTTTCGGTCATATCCTCATTTATATACTGACTAAAATCACCAGTTATAATTAGAGAATTACTATAGACAATAATGTATAACGAACCCAGCATACCACTATAGTACTTGCTTGTACTATTCTCACATACCTTCAATTGGTGTAGTAAACTTTGACTTATTTCATTTAGTATATTCTTACGCTTCAATACGAACTTTGCTTCAGATAACATAAAGTACTCTTTCATTTACTTTATATATCTTAGATGATTTCGTTTATGATTAGCTACACATCATCATGTTAAATTCCTCTGTCAGTAAATTTATTAGTTCATTCTTCATATCTGAAACTGTAGTCGATGGTTTCTGCAATTGCCTTATGTTAGAAATTTGTCTTTTTATATTCACAGGGTCGAATTCAGGGTTTGATTCTTTACATTCTATTAGAAATCCTGCTAATGTATCATAATTATCTTCATCTGATAAGTATCTATCACATAGGAAATTCTTTAGTTCATTAGGCGTACTAATTATTAGATTACCTTTCTTATCAGCATCTCGTTTTGTTTGAATATCATTTATCATTCGTACCATCAATTCATATACATCTTCCCATAAATCTACACTAAGGAACTCTTCAAATACTATTGCGTCTTTCTGTTTTAGTCTTGACTTTAATCGTTTTGGTATTGCTAACTCAATACGTATTATATTTTCTTTATTATTACCATACAACTTAGCGTTATCATAGAACTGTAATGAAGTTGCTCGGTAGACATCATTATGATATGAACAACTAAACTTCTTTGCATTATTTCCAAAGGTATTCTTGTGTGTTCGTGGTAAATGAAACAAGGTATCTAGATATTCTTTAATAGGATGCTTTACAATACTAGATACACCACACTCTAATTGATATACTGTCATACTAGAAATATCTATTCCTAAATCACTCTCCACTGCATCACAAAAATCATATAGATCACTTATCGTTGGATTGTATAGTAGCAAGTCTTTGTTCTTTTGTATTGCCATATACTTTCTAACAGAACCTATGATAGCAACTTCATTATACTTTACTAATATCTTTAGATTATCATAGCTACATTTGGTATATTCATTGACATAATTATACTCTTCATTAACTACTTCTTTTGTTACAGTTCTATTAGCAAATTTAACTTCTTTTAGTTTGTTCACTGTATTCTTATCTTTTGATACTAACAATACTTTATCTACCATATTTCATCTTATATTTAGTTCGCAAATTCTACCTACATTTCACATAATATATACATGTGTGACATTAGCGGTATTTTACTATATATTAAATTCATATAAGTTATTACCTAAATATGATGGTCGAGGTTCTTTGGATTGATTATACTTTATAGGTCTATTGGCGTTTTAAAGGACGTTTTTTACTAATAGGCAGGTCGTACTACCAAAACAGCCCCAAAAATCAATCTGTGGCTGTTTATGTTCGTAATTGGCAGTCTAATTAACAATACGGTAAGCGGATATTTAGAATTACGTAAGGTCTAAATGCTAATTTGATTGTAAATCTTCTACAAGATTAACTAGAGATGTGTGTAGTTTTACTATTAATTCTAACTTCTCATTCATCTCAGCAATTAATTCATCGATGTTTATATGTTGAACTTTAGCTAGGCACACCAACATCTCTTTTGATGCAAGTTCATTCTTAAGCAATCTCTTATCAGATACTAACCTACTCATAAATTCATTCACATCATCTGATAGGTAAATATCACCTGTCCTAATCTCTGAATAAGTATTTATTCTTTCAACTAGATCACCATATTCCGTTTCCACGACGCTATTATAGCTTTTATCAGTCAGTTTTATATTCATAGTATTACCATTAAATTATATTATATATATCTGAATGTTATATTAAATGGTTTTAGCTAGGGATGATATCATAATCCGCAAATCCTATATTTAACTGCATTTCCGCTTGTAGGCATAGTGATTGTAATTTTCTGTTCCGTTGCTCGGATAAGTCAAACAACCTTGTGATTTCTCGGTCAAGTATGCTTCTGTTATTGGATAGCCGTTTGATTATATGATATTCTTCCTCGTGATGATTTGAAAAATTAACTAGAGCAGTTACAAACAGCAACTTTCGGTTAGAAGTACCATCTGCATTATACTTAGGGTCTTGATGTATAGAAAGAATGGCTTTGAATTCATCGTGAAGTATTTTTAGATACTGTTCTTTTTCAAAATTATATTCTTCAAACATTTATGCTATTTTTTCATTTATCTATATATCAAAATTAAATAGGTGATGAAAATGAATGAAGATAGCATACAAGGTGTAACTCCTTCCGAAGTAGAATTAGCAAAGTTATGTAATAAATTATTTTTCTCACCTTGGACTTGTAATAATCCCCATAAAAAAGATAAGAAAGAGTTATGTGATTTCATCTCGATATTTGATAATGAAGTTTTTCTTTTCTTTGTTAGAGAAAAATATATGAAGCCAGATGGTGATGACAAACAAATACTGATAGATTGGAAAAGATGGGAAAAAAAGGTTATTTCGAAACAAGCGGATTCTCTAAAGGGTGCTGAAAGATATATTAGGCAAGGAAATCCAATCTACACAGATAATCAAGCGACCAATTTGTTTAATGTTAGTTATGATTACAAAAATTTGAAATTTCATAAAATAATAATTGCGTATGGTGCTAAAGAAGCTTGTGAAACAATGTCTAACGATAATATATATGGCAGTCTTGCTATAAAATATGAAGATGATAATGATTTAGGATATGATTTTCCGTTTGGAATTTCATTAGATAAATCTTCTAAAATTCATGTTTTCGATAGTTTTAATCTCGATATTATATTAAATGAATTAGATACAATAGATGACTTTAGAAGATACCTTAACACTAAAGAAGCAGCAATTGATTATTATGATGTCCTTGCTTTTATGGGTGAGGAAGATTTGTTGGCAATATATCTTCTTAATGAACGAGATTTAATTAGAGAAGATGAGACAGTAAATGTAATTATGATTGAGGAAGGTACTTGGCAGAATTTTGTACAATCAGATCTATATTTAAGAAGACACATTTCTAACAAGCCTTCTTACTTATGGGACAGACTAATTTCTTACTCGGTAGACAACTATATTCCTGTAAATGGTTTTGATAACAAAGTTCTCACCAATGTAGATAATGCTATCAAAGAGATGTCGAAAGTACCTAGATATATTAGACGCGAATATTCTAATAAAATGATACAAGCTATAGAGAGTTTTCCGAATCATGAAGGTGATTTTCACGCTAAAACTATACTATTTTCAGCAGATATAGAAGAGAAAGCGTATGTCTTTATGCAAGTTAACCATAGGAATAGTAACCTATCATTAATTGAAAGAAGAAGCATTAGAACAAAAAATTTATTAATCGCATGTAAGCACGCAAAACTAAAGCATCACAATCTTAGAATTGTAGTTGGTATCGCAATGGAAGCTCCAAAATATAATAACTATAATTCTGAAGATTTCTGCTACATGGAATTTGATAAAAACACGAAAATAAATATACCAGATGATGAATTGAACGAATCAATATTCAGCTCAAAGGGAAGAAAATATAGAATTTATGATTTACCAAGAGAATAAATTATTCAATATTCTGTTTAAGCAATACAAATCCATTATTCCTTCAAAAAACTAAACTTATATAACTATGGATCTAGTTTATTGGTTAATTCTGAATACGCTGCTTTGGATGGGTCAAAGTTAACTAGTGGAAAATCACTATTGCCCCACTCCAAATCATTAGCACATGCAGTAAGGTTACATACTACTAATTAGTCTTTTGGCATCATCCAAATTGTAAGCACCATCAATACTCTTGGTCTCGAAAATCATAAAATAAGCAAAGTCATTACCTGCTTGCTTTTCCCATTCATTACCTAACCTACATTTCGCTTCACTGTCTGAGCCGTCTAGATAATCACCTTTCGTTTCAACTACTATTGTCATTCCAGATTTAGTTCTAAGAATAAAGTCAGGATAGTGATTGCTTTTAAAGCCATTTATGAAAAATCCCTTTCCACGTTCTAGGTTCCTATGCCAAAACACGATATTAGATGCTGTACCAATTTCCAAAGCAACTTTCTCTTCAAAGTTATTCATCGACCCTTCCTTTTCATATAAGGAATTCCCAACCGATGGACCAACCTTACCAGGAATTATTTGGTTTTTTAATCTCCAATTTGTTTTAGCATTTATCTGTCTAGATTTAACCAAATCCATAAACATTTTTTCAGCATAAGCATCTGATACTTCTCGAATCTTTGATTTGATTTTTTCTGTATAGCTCCACTTCTTTGCTATCAAATCACGAAGTTGGTCAACATCCAAACTTCCCAAAATTCGATTGACGTATATCTTTATTTGTTGGTCCGCTATGGGATACATATTCCCAATTATTTGCATAATTTGGTGAGTTATGTTTTCTATTTGTTTCTCTTTAGGACCAGAGAAAATGTAATCGACTATAGAATCTTTTACCAAACTATTTTCTATCTTTGTGAATGTTGGTGTATAATCATTACTCTTAACTTCCTCTAAATCAACCCTATAAAGTTCAGAAGTGTTTTTTTCGAAATCAATCTTTATGTCTTCATTCGATAGTTTGAAATCTTTAAGCAATGACTCCCTATTTAGCAATTCTTCATCAGTATTAAACAAATCACTAGTAGGTACTTTAATAAAAAATTGCGGAAACTCTATCGTTTTTACTAGTTCTTTGTGTGAATCTTTTACGTTATATCGTTTCACCTTATCTCCTAATTCTTGATGCGAGCTCTCATCAGTTGGTTGCTGTTCTTGCTGTTTTATTTGCTCTTCCAGTTGTCTGTTCTGTTCCTCTGCTACTGCTTCTATTTCGTCAATGAATGGATTGGAATTACTATCATCGTAGGTTTCCGTAGGGTCATATACGACTCTTGCAGTATCAATAACTTCCTCTGTGACCGTATCTCGTTCAGGGAATAAGAATGACTCCACAACTGATTCAACAGCAGATTCCTTTTCTTCATCCGTCATCTTATCTATTTTTCTATAATCTTTTTCACTAAATCCCGACTCTTGTAATCCCTTTACTATATTCTGCAATGTCTCATTAAATTTAGCTGATGCTGTCAAAACGTAAGATACATTAAGCTGAAATGATTTATGTTGTTGAACGTAAGGTTGACGGAGTACTCTGCCCAATATCTGTTCTACATCTACTGCACTTGACCTATCAGCTAATGATGCAAGTATATACGCAAATGGGCAATCCCAACCTTCCTTAAGTGCATTGATTGTTATGATATACCTAACTTCGCAATCTTTACTCATCAGGTCAATGCCTTTCAGCTCATCTATATTTGCAGTTTTGATTTTTATCTGATTTTCAGGAATCCCTACACTTAATAACTGTTCTTTCAGTTTCTCAAATGTGGTGTTATCATCTTTAGTTTTTGGCTGTGCTTGGAATAGGACAATAGGTCTAATATACTTTCCACCGTCTTCTTCTTGCTTTTTGGCAAGTAGCTCTAATTTGCGTTGTAGGTGCAATGCATTATTTATTACTTCAGTTTTGTCGTGGTTATTATATACTATTATTGGTAATTTTACCATATTTTCTTTCTTTAACTCCAACGCAGGTACATAGCTGATTATATTGCTATTTTCCTTGGGGGTTGCCGTTAGGTCTAGTATAAAAGATGGGTTCAGATTTTTGAGCATATCTACACTTAGCTCACTTTCTGCATTGTGACTCTCGTCCACAACTAATACAGGATTCAAAGAACGTAATACATTTATCAAAGCAGTGTCATCTACGCCTTCTAGTATATGGTCTTTATTCTCAAATTGTGCTGAAAATGATTCTAGTTGCCCATTCTCCTGATAAACTTTTCTATCGTCTTTGTTTCTAGCTCGCAAGCTAGCAAAACTCATAACAAAGATGCTCAGCTGATCGTTGACTACAGTCGGATTGAAATTTGTTCCTTGCAATAAATCTTCTTTTTGGTAAACTTCTACCCTTCCGTTGAAAAGTGTATTGAGTTTCTTTCTATAAGGATGGCTTGGGTTCGATAGTGCTTCTTTAGTCTGCTGCAATAGATTACTCCATGGCACCAACCAAATAACTGCTTTGGGCATACTCGGTTCATAAGCTGAAAAAATAGTATGCAAAGCGTTCACAGCTATGAACGTCTTACCACCTGCCGTTGGCACCTTGATACACACATGAGCTGCATTTGGGATATTATTCTTATATGGCATCATACCCTCACCAGTCAATACATTATAAGGGCCTATTTTATCTGACCAATATTGATTGAACGCCGTGGCAATGTTCTTGTGCTTCTGAATATAGTCCAAGTATTCATCAAGATTCTCTATTACTTTTCTTTGGTAGCTTTTTAGTTCCATAATCTAAAATCTCGTTATGTCTCTTGGTATCTTCTTGAATATTATATTTTCTCTGTCCATGAATTCTTTTGGCAATAGACAATTATCAGCGTAAATTATATATAGTTCACCTTTCGTTTTTATCATAGAAAGCGAATCATAATCTAATGTTGTCAGTCGTTCTTTTTCGTAGATAAAATAGTAAACAGCATCATCTGTTTTGCCTAATAAATACTCTTCTGCTTCTTGCTCTGTGTACTTTGTGCGTGTTTCAGAATACCATATATACTCACGTATTTTTTCAGTAGCGACTTCTTCGTTGAGCATTTCGTCTGCTTTGAATAGTGGTAATCCTAATTCGTAATAATCAAAACTACCGCCTGTTCCCTCTACGGCTTTTTTGTCAGCACCATAACCCTTGGCTACTCGCTTAACTCTCTCTGCTGTTATGTCGTTAGCATAATCTTCCATCTCTACTAATATGAACTTCCTATTGCCGCCGTCTTGCTTGTTGAGGTTCATCACCGAATGTGCAGTAGTACCCGAACCAGAGAATGAGTCGAGGACTATGGAGTTTTTGTCGGACGCTATATGTAATATTCTTTCGATTAATCTTGGTGGTTTCGGTGTATCAAATGGGAATGAGCCGTCATCAATTGTTAGCTTTAAAACTTGTTTTGCCTCTTGATTGTCACCTACTTCATCACGGAACCATAAGGTGACAGGTACTGTACCTTGCTGTACATCAGACAAAAAACGTTTGATAGCTGGGACATTAGACCCATCTTTACCAAACCAAATACGATTTTCTAATACCATTTCTTTTAACTTAGACTCACTTACTCTCCAGCAATAACCACTTGGCGGGTTAACTATTCGACCACTTGGTGTTTTAATCGGATAATCAGTATTTACATTATAAGTTTTCACTGATAAGTCACTAGCCTTCCATACTCCTCTCGAATCATTATCAGGATTCTTATACCTCTTGTTTTGAGCTTCCGTTCGAGGTAATAAATTCCTTTCCCATTTATCTTTTGATTTGGTATAGCAAAGAATAAAATCATGCATATCTGATAAATAACGTGCATCATTTTGAGGACTATATTTTTTTTGCCAAATAATATTATTGATGAAATTCCTAGCACCAAAAATCTCATCACAGATTAGCTTTAGGTTGGCTTGCTCATTATCATCTATTGATATAAATATAGCACCATCATCTGCGAGTAGTTTGTGTAATAGTTTCAGTCGTGGGTACATCATACATAGCCACTTATCGTGTCTTGTTAGGTCTTCTCCGTCTTTACCTACTACTTCGCCAAGCCATTTTTTTATTTTTGGGTGGTTTACGTTGTCATTGTACACCCAGCTTTCGTTGCCAGTGTTGTATGGTGGGTCTATGTATATGCACTTTACCTTTCCTTCGTATTCGGGTAGTAAGGATTTAAGAGCTTCTAGGTTGTCGCCGTGTATTATCTTATTGCCACTATTGGTTGGCTGATTGTTTTCGGTTGCAGTACCTGCATTTGGGTCTGACGTGAAGCCGTACTTATGTTCCAAAACTCGGAATGGTACATCTTGGTGGTGGTTTATTACTTTTTCTTTACCTATCCAATGTAGAGTTGGCATATTCTTATTTTCATTTTATTTGTTTCCTGTAGATGCTAATATAAGGAAAGGTGCTGACATATAGAAAATACTTTACAGTTCTATATACATAATTCATCTATAAAATGAACCAAACATAATTATAATATTCGTTTGCCAGATTCACGAGAATCTCATATAATAGCTGAGGACAAACTAACAATTTTATAAAAATGGCAAAGATTTCACTTACATGGAACCCTGGAAAAGCATCTGTTGAAAGACGTATAATTAAATTAATAACAGCTAATCTTGTATCCTACAGCCATAGAATAGATAATTGCTATTATTTTATATTATCTAATCAGCTATATGGTCATCGCAAGATAAAGTTACCTTTAGTTACATCTGAAGTGAACATATTTTGGATGGATAATTGTATATTCAAGATTGAAGATGGAAAGCTAATCAAGGATCCTACAGATGATTTTGAAATAATAGAAACGTACCATGAACTTATAGAACTGTATGACATTTTAAGATTGATTTAAATATATAGTATATCACTTAATATATATATATGTTAAAACCAGCAACATCACAATCATTTACGTGCATACTAGATCAGGAGTACCAATTACTACTGAAAGATGTAATCAGATACTCGAACATACAACGAGCAGATGTAACACTATTAGAAGAAGTAGAAGCATTCCTTGAATTCATTAGGAGGAAAAGACGTGAACTAGTAAGAGAGCAATCTAAACTAAGATGTACCTGTTCTAATACATACAAGGAAAGTATATATGTTGATTCACGGATAAAAGAAATCGAAAGAACTTTAGTTAGAATAGAAGAAATAGATAACGAATTTATGGAAATGATGAATTGGTACGATAATCCAGCTGATAAAGAAAAAGGCGAATGATTGATTTTCATTCGCCTGTATTAATTTAATATTAGTTAATAATAGGACTAACTAATTCCATCATCTTCTTTCTGTAGTAGCTTTCAACCTGAGTTGGGTAATATTGTTTTATATATTCCAAATCATATTGATTCTTTCCATTTAACTTTTTAGGTTTCAGCATACGTCTTTTATTTGACATTTGTTGTTTACCTATGGGTATAATTGCTTCTAGCTCATCCTTACCACAGTATCTATGCTGTTCAATAAATTGTGCTCTCGCACCAAACTTCTCGTCCAAATAACTATTTACCGCTGCTATAGCGTACTTCTCTACCGTTTCCATCAACACATTTGGATTGATAGTTAATAATTCGTTCTTCATAAAAGAACCTCTATATTAGTTTATAAAAATTATCTATAAACTATATATCTAAAATTATTTTTTTATGAATTCATCATCGAAGCATATTCATAACTAGCATCTTCTTTTGTTAATGAATTGTAATTTGTAAAAACTTTCTCGTCAGTTGAACCGACTAACATCATCATAGAACTACTAGACACACCTCTCTTTAACCCATTCGTTATGAAAGACCTTCTGAATGTGTGAGAAGCAATTATCTTATATTTTTCTACCATTTTTATGATAGTTTCATTACCTATGTATTTTATAGTTTGGACTGAACCTGTGATCCCAGCTAATCTACATAATTCTTTTATTCCTTTATTATAATTAGTCGCTGACATAGTAGGTAGATTATAATTATATTTCTTTAGTAAATTAGAAATTGTAGGAGATATTGGTAATGATAATTCCCTCTTGTTCTTCTTAGTTATTAATTCAATTCGATTGGTTTCTAAATTAAAATTAATTACAGATAAATTCATTAAATCACCACATCTCAAACCAATATCTTTGTGAACTAATATCATATCACGTACTTTAATTAGTTTCTTATCTTCCAAAGGAAGTTGCTCTATTTTTTCTAATTCTTCTAATGATAAGTAGGGGTATTTTTTAATGGGTGCCTTTAATTTCTTTAAATCCTTGAGGAAACTAGCATCTACCAAGTCTCTTGATTTGAAAGTATTCATCCATTTTTTAAAGTTCTTTAGTATATTGTTTGTGGTAGAGTTTTGTAGTCTATCAGAAATACAATTCTCTTCTATTGCTTTCCAAGTTTCTACACCTACTTCATCTAACGATGGTGAAATATTCATCAGCTTCAGTATTTTACTTACCCTCCTAAAGTCAGTCCTATGTGCAGCGATAGTATGTGGGCTTAGTTCTTTTTTTAACTCCAATTCATTTAATAGATCGGTTACTGCATCTATAAAATCTATCTTCTCTCGCTTTACTTCTACAAAATGAGCCTTTACATCCCAAATAGTTATATTCTTACGTCTATTGTCATTTATGAATGAACGTACATTAAGAAGCATAGTCTCTAGATCAATCTTGATTGTTTCTTTATCAGGATGATCTTTAATTTGCTTTTTCTTAATATCCCAAAAATCAAAATCTATTGCAATCCCAGTAGGGATTGTTGTTCTATTAATTACACCTTTTCTTTTAATACCATTAACGACTGTGATGTAGAAGTTGATTCTAGTTCTATTCTTATTTATTTTCGCCCATATATTAGCTTTCATTATATACCTCTTTGGGCTTGAGTAAATATAAAGTGTTTAGCAATAAGTTTAGCAACTTTTCTTATAACGAACGATACTATTTTTATATAGTACATAAACAGTTTCCTGTGATAGTGATACAAATTGTATATTGTATATATCTAAAAGAAATTATTTGATGTTTTTTATCGTTCAGTATAAGTATGAATAACTCTCCGTTAGGAGTTAAATATAAGTAGGGGATATTTTATATGACTCTCACACTTATCTATTCTATGTCATTTGTCTTTGGAAGTGGTATTTCCCAGAAATATTTCAAATAAAATGAGACAGCCCCCCTAAAAGTCATATCCTAAAGAGAACAAATACTGCGGTGTTGACCAGTTATCATAAGATTTAGTCCAGGCAATATCCATTTTCACGGGTAGTCCTAGGAAATAACTACGAACACCGATTCCCGAAGAAATCATCAAATCATCATATTCTTTTTGGAATGTTAGTGGATTCACTATTCTAGTTGGGTTGAAAGTATCATCCCAAGCTGCACCGACATCTAAGAAAACAGAACCCATAACACCTTGTATAAGTATAGGTAATGGCCCAGCTACTAGCGCAGTTAGCAAAGGAAAACGGAACTCAGCATTCGTCACGAAATACTTGGTTCCACCCTTTTGTGCTATTGAGAAACCACGCATAGGGTATTTGAAGTTCATAAATGCGAAATCTTCCGGATTTTCGAATGGCAATGTATTATTAGTGAATGTTCTATTAAGCCAATTGTCAGTACCACCTAGGTAGAATGATTGTGCATTAGTCCCAAAACTAGCACCACCAGTGAATTTGAAGGCGAACCCCATATAATCACTTACTGGGTGATATGACCTAATATCCGTTTCAAAAGTATAGAAGTTCAGTCCATCATCAAATATTTTCGGGCTCATTAGTGCTTTGAAATTGTATCTAGTTCCTTCACTTGGTCCATATAGTCCGAATAGGACATCATCGTGAACATATTTGAACTCTGGAACAATAAGTGTACGCGTAACTTCGGGAATACCGACTATACCAATCTCTGCTTTAGAGAGGTTGTAGAATGTCATATTTAGCTCTGCCCTGTTGAACAAATCAAAAGGATATTGTGACGAAATAGTAGCCCCGTAGCTTCGGAATCGCTCTAGCGACCCAAATGAACGAGCAGCGAACCCAGCGTATTGGAAAGCCGAGAACTGATAATCAATTATCCCAGTTAAGTAGCTATATGCCCCGAAGAAATTACTATTCCTCAAATCTATTAGGAAGTTCGCAGAAAAATAAAGCTGATGATTCCCCAGCTCATCACTGAAAAGCATCTGAGTGCTACCTTGCGGCCCAAAGAATGTGCTATAACCTGGGTTAGCTAATATCAAATCAGGTGTGAATTTGATAACATAATCTTTTATTTTAAAATCTCTGCTGATTGTCGTGTCTTTAGCTTCGGCTATATTTTGAACTTTCTCATTTGGTTTCACCAATTCTTGATTCTCAAAATCAATATTAAAATCGCCATAGCTGATTAATCTATCATCTTCTGTTTCTACTAATAAGTCTTTATCAATATTTGCAATTGCATTTATTAGACTATCTTTCTTGAATATTGATTGCTTGTATTGGGTAAGCGGTAGCTCTTCCATCTCTAGCTTTCTATCGAAAGGATAATCAATCTCAAAAATATCGTATCCACCCTTTATCTGAGTACCGAATAGAACCTTACTATCATCAGGTGAAAGCGATATTTGAGTAATTTCTTGCAAAGAATTTGTCAATGGACGTGAGGTTTTAGTAGCCAAATTAAACTCGTACAGATTACCAATACCGTTTTTATCCGAAACTATTAATAGCTTTTTCTCATCTGATGAAACTGCGACTGATGTTTTATTGTTTTGAGGGTCGTTGGTTATTCTCTCGGCTGTTTCGGAACCAATCTCTATTTTATATACTTCATTTACGTTATAGTTGAAATCCCACATATCTAACTTATTTGAGCTAACTCTGGCATTAGTCATATCTCCCCTATCGGAAATAAAATACACGCTTTTGGAGTCGGGTGCCCACTTCGGAGCTTCATCGCTGAATACATCGTCAGTGACTTTTGTCAGAGCTTTTGATTTAAACTCATACATAAATAGGTCACTTTGCTCATTTTGTGAGCCAACAAAAACCAGCTTTTCACCATCTGGTGACCATTGTACAGACTGAATCGCTTTGATTCCCCAAGTTAGTTTCTCATACGCCCCAGTTTCGGCATCCATTATAAATACGGCATCTTGACCGCCAGCTTTCGCCGAAATAGCAAGCTTAGAGCCATCTGGGTTCCAAGATATACCTGGAGCAAGCATATTCAAATCTTCGAAATCTTGTTTTCTGAAACTAGAAGTCAAGGTTCTAATCTCATTATTCTTTTTCAAATCATCCATAACAGCTATTACGAATAGACCATCTTCTTCCGAGATAAAAGCCATTTTCTTACCGTCAGGAGATATAGAAGGTCCAGAATTATAGAAATTCTTCAGCTTTTCTCTGTCCGTGACCCTTCTTGCAATCTCTGGAAGTGATTTATATCTACTCAAATCTGGCCAATATATTCTTTTTATATCGCGTTCCCACATCTCGTTGAATTCCTTCAAGTCCATATCGAAACTACTTTTGAATGCAATTTCTAGATTCTTATGTATGTACAATCTATTTATAAAATCGGCAACTTTCTCTTCACCATATTTATCAGCAACGTACCAATAGAAAGTCTGCCCCACTCTGTACTGTGAATACCCACTAATCCTCTGTAACTCTGGCAATTCCTCGCTCATAGTCACATCTCGCATGAACATATCGGTCTTGGTATCCATCCCCTTATTACTCAAATACTCGCAAATACCCTCATTAAGCCACCCCGGTATGAAGTATCCTCGATTCTGAATTGAGGATTGCAAAGTACCACCGTGGAATAGATCATTCACTACACCGTGGACTAACTCGTGATGAATAACATGACGAAACTGTGTATAAGACCCTTGGAATGGAACTACTATCCTATTCTTGAAGAGCTGAGTAACCCCACCTATATTTTCAGAGAGAAACGAGTTTATAATATTATTTTGTTGGAACTGATTGTGTGAGTTGAATACGATAAACGTAACTCTTCTTTTTAGGTCATACTTCAGATTATCTTCTATGGAAATCAAAGCTCGCTCTGCTTCGATAGCAGCGAATTTGGCTAAGTATTCGCCCCCTTGGTGGAAGTAAATATCAAAGTGTTTTGTCTCTATATACTTCCATTCAAACTCTTGATATTGGACTCTGTTTTTCCCAAACTGCGAGAAAAGAGAGCTAGTAGTAAAGATAAAAATAGCTATAAAAATAATACTTTTTAGGAATTTCATATTCAGTTTTTGTGTGTTCATTTATAAAGTTGACGAAAAATGTCCGTAAACCTTTTCTATATAAAACGAAATATAGCTAATTGGTTACAATTAAGCACAAGAAAAGGCAGAAAAGTAGTAAAATTAGACTAAATAAATATTTTCGTTCTGGGTTTAACCAATTTTTTAGAGTTTTATAATTATAAGTTTAAAAAAAGCCCACTGATTAGTGGGCTTTGATAATTAAACTTTAGAGTTGATTAATCTATATAAGTGCTATTCTTATTTTTGCACCAAACCTAGGAGATGCATTTAGTATAGTAATATCTATCTCATTGTCTTGATATGTTGGATTGGCAGATGTCAACATTAATTCAGTAAATGAAATTCCATTATCCTTACTTAAATTTAATACTACAGTATAATTTCTTCCTGAATCATCTGGACTTGCAGAAGATACTAACTGAATAATTTTAGAATTATCAAATTCAAAAGATTCATTTATAATCATATCTAAAATCATTATTTCTCTGTGAGTTGAATCAAAGTCAACGATTGTGTCATTATCACCACCGTTATGACCTCTATCATTTCCGATATCGGTTGGATTCCAATTACATGAGACTAATATTACAGTAAATAAAATCACTGCCAATTGGATAAAATACTTTTTCATTTGTGTTACCTAAAAATTTGTTAAAAATCATTTCTAACCAAATAACACATCATTTTCGAAATGGATACAAAAAAGGTCTAGAAAACTTTATACTTCTCTCAAAAATCCAGCAACAATTGCCGGCTCTCATTCTTGTTAATATTCAAGTTTGACAACTGCACTCCCAAAAGTCGGACAGGTTCATCAGGGAAATTCGGCATTCGCAATAGTTCGTAGATAGCATTGTACATTTCGGGTGTGGTGGATATATATTCGTCCATAGTCTTGCTTCTAGTATTCACTACAAAGTTGTGGTACTTTATTTTCAGGGTTATAGTCTTCCCTGCTATATTCTTTTTCTCAAGTAATTCTGCTAACTTTTCGATTATACCGTGTAGTTTGTCTAGCATTTCATCATGGTCTTCTATATTCTCGTTGAAAGTACGTTCCTTGCCTACAGATTTTCGTAAACGCTTAGGTATCACTGGGCTATTGTGGGAGAAAGTAACTTGATTGTATAAATACACTCCCGTTTTCCCGAACTCCAAAGCCATATTTATCTTTCCTTTTTTTAGAATATCTTCACCCTTGTATATACCAGCTTTGTTAAGCCTTTGCTTATTCACATTACCCACACCTGGGATTTTCTCTACTGCTAATTGCTTAACGAATAGTTCAGCTTTATTAGGATGGATAACAAAATAGCCATCAGGTTTATTACAATCCGATGCGACTTTTGCTAAGAACTTAGTGAAAGAAATACCTGCCGAAGCGGTGAGATTTACTTCCTTTTTTATCTTCTTACGGATTTCAATTGCTACTTCTTTGGCGGTTACTTCGTCGGGTTTGTAGTCGGTTATATCAATATATGCTTCGTCTATTGAGACTTGCTCTATTAGTTCTGTGTATTGACGCAGGATCTTCATGACCTTATTTGAGGCCTCTTTGTAGGCATTATAATGTCCATTGACAAATATAAGATGAGGGCATAGTTTGAGTGCTTGGTGCGATGGCATAGCGGAACGAACACCAAATTTGCGAGCTTCGTAGCTAGCGGCAGCCACTACTCCTCGGTGCATCCCCCCAACGGCTATAGGTTTACCTCTGAGTGCGGGATTATCTCTTTGCTCTACTGATGCAAAGAATGCATCCATATCTATATGGATTATCCTTTTGAACTTATTCATAATTAGTATTATTTTAATATTGAAGAGAGGTGGACTTCAATAAGACAAATATCCAAAAGAATTTCGAGAACTACAAACGGAAGTTATTAGTTAGGATTTATTCATAGAAAATGAAGGTAATACTGGTTATGATGGTGGAATGATTTGGCGATAGTCTTTTGAGGATTTAATTAGATGTGTCACTGCGAGAAGCGAAGCGACGTGGCAGTCTCAAAAGGAATAATTAATGAACGCATTTCATCCTCCTCAGTCAGAACAAGTTCTGACAGCTCCTCCAAAGTAGCATAGTTCGATGTATTGCCGTTGGCTTTAGCCAACGGATAGCGAATCATTGCAAAACCACTTGGACTTTAGTCCCATATAAATTAAACTGTCTCAGTTCTCCTGGACTCTTCGGACACTGCGTGTCCTCTGAGTGACGTATTAACAAGGAGCTTAGGAATTTGAGACGTATGCAATACGTCTCTACGATTTCTGTAAATCCAATTAACCGGTGATTTAGACGAAAGAGATTACCCATGCCTCTGGCTTGGCAAGCACGTCCTTTCCGTCCTCGCTGTGACATCTAATTAGAATCGTAGTATCCTACTTATCGTGAATAACTATCCACTCGCCAGTCCAATCGTGCATAATATTGATAGCCGCTTGAGCACCAGTGCCTGCTACTATTGGGTAATGGGAGCTAACATCTGCAAGTAAACCGCAGACGTAGATATTATCACTGACTTTGTACTCGGTGTGTTCTAGTGCTACTCTGGAGCTATTGTCTGTTCTTGTGAAAGGTTTGATTGGTAATTCTAGTCCTTTTATATCCCAACTTCTGAAGCCAGTAGCTAGCAATAGATTAGTTGCTGAGTATTCTTTATCCTTTTTCGTTTTGATAATGAACGAGTCTTCCCCTTTCACTATTTCGGTAATTCTGCTATCATGGAATTTAGCAATACCATAACTTTGTACTTGCTCTACTAGTTTCTTGATTGCTTTCTTGCCAGATGCTCCCTGCTTTACTCCGGGTGCATTGAAGAACTTTGCTTTCAAAGCATCAGAGCCACCTGCATCAAATATGGCGATGGTTTTATCTTTCAAACTTTCGTTATCTTTGATACCAGCTGAGAGAATCAAAGCAGCAGAGAGACCCGAAATCCCTCCACCTATAATTGCTAAATCGTAATTTTTCATTGTTATTTATTTTTAGTTATTTCCTTGTATTCAATATGTTGAATTTTAATAAGTAAAAGTCAATTAAAATCATGCTTATATATTTTTTTTTGACTTGAAACACTTAATAAACAACCATTATTGAAACTAAAAATATTCGTATGTTTGGGGAAAGTTTCATTTTGCCATTTAGTTGTTAGTCCTTCTCTATATAGCAAATTTAATTTTGGGAAAAAAGTATTCAAATCAGTTGTAATTACTATTTGATAATCTTTGTAAAGGTAAAAAGCTGACGCATTTACACTTTTTAAAAAACTAAATTCACTTATTATTTCTAAATCGTTTTTTTCTTGGTTTACTCGCTTGATAAAACCTTTTTGTCCAATTTGAGTTAACAAATAAATATTGCTCTCAAAATATTTTATTTCTACTACATTTTCATTTTTAGATAAATCTATTTCTGGACTTATTCCCCAATTCCTAGAATCAATGTATAAAAGTGATACTTCTTCAGATATGCTGGAGTATTTCTTTCTAACTCCCCAAAGTTTTCCGTCCTCATATAACAAATCCCAGAACCCATCTCTTTTATTTGGCATATTAATTATTTTCTCAATCCAAGTCTCACCACCATCTTGGGTTTTGTAAAAAGTTAATCCAAATTGATTTATTGAAGATACACATAAATAACTTTTATCATCCGTTATCTCATATAATGTAAAATCTTTTCTTGGGTCAGGTAGTTTTATTTTTTGCCACTTTTTTTTATCATCTTTATATAAATATTTCGTGTGAGTATTATAAACTTCATTTCTTCCTATACCATCTAAAACGATAAAGCTATTCTTTTTGTAAATTTTATAAATAGAATTACAATCAAACTGAGTTACGATAGAATCTTTTCTATATTTATTTGAATATTCTTTAATAAACGGAGACCAATATTTTTGGCTGGTAGGCTTTCCATTCTTGTTTGTTCCGCCGATAAACATTTCATCCGAATTTAAAGCTAATATCGTACTAATCTCTTGATTATCAAGCAAATCAATTTCATTTATTGTCCAAAAATTATCTTGAGTACTACAACTTAAAGGTATAGTTAAAAATAGGAGTATTATTGTTCTAGACATTTTGCTTCTATTGTTTTTCTTTTAAACTTTCTTTATCCTTGATTCCAGCGGAGAGAATCAACGCAACAGAGAGACCAGAAATCCCTCCACCTATAATCGCTAAATCGTATTTTTTCATCAATGAACTTTATCTTTATGGTTTACTAACGAGTTATCTAAGTATTGGTGGACTGTTTCTTCGAAGTCTTTATTCGTAGTGATGATAGGTTCCATTTTGAATTGCTCTATACTATCCCAGGCATTAGCGCACATACCACGGGCGATTACTACTTGGCAATCAGATATAGATTTCGCTATTTTCATGTGCTTGTCTTTGCTAGCATCTACAACTGTCAATGAGAATTGACCCATTCCAGTACCACTATTATTCTTAGATATTAATGAAGGAACTTCATCATCAGCTTTATCTACGTAAACTTCTCTTAGTTCTTCGTTTACTATTTTGCTATTTTCTATTTCAAATACTTTGAAGTATTGGGACGATCCGAAAGTACCGACAATGGATTCCCCATTCTTAGTAACTATTGCAATTTTTAACATTTCATTCATAATAAGACACAAATTTTTAAATTGGTTAATGCACACTAGACGCAACATATATAATTTAATTTAGAGAATGAATAAATATTGACTGAAATAGATTATAAAAATATGAATTTGGCTTTGGAAGAAGCACAAAAAGCCACTGAACACGGCGATGTACCAATAGGGTGTGTGATAGTTCAGAATGGGAATATAATAGCATCGACTCACAACAGAGTCGAGAAAGACCAAGACTCTACTGCACATGCTGAACTTTTGGCAATTCGAGAGGCACAGAAAAGCATTGGCTACAAGCATTTACTAGATTGTGACATGTATATTTCGTTAGAGCCATGTGCTATGTGTGCTGGGGCTATCGTTTTATCGAGGGTGAATCGGCTATATATAGCAACTCGTGACCCTAAGTCTGGAGCATGTGGGAGTGTGATGGATATTACCAATAACCAAGAACTTAACCACAGATGCGAAGTTCACTTTGGTATATATGAGTCAGAATCTTCAGAATTACTGAAGAATTTTTTCAAAAAGATAAGAGAAAGAAATGGCAGAAGAAGTTAAACCGGCACTATACATAGTACCAACTCCTATAGGCAATATGGATGATATGACATTCAGAGCCATCAGGATACTTAAGAGTGTAAATGTAATAGCTTGTGAAGATACCCGTGTTACGGGTAAGCTACTTTTCTATTATAAGATAAACACACCGATGATAAGCTATCACGAATACAACGAATCGCAAAAGACAGATTTTTTAGTTAATGAGATATTCGGTGGAAAGGCGGTGGCATTAGTGAGTGACGCAGGAACTCCACTTATTTCTGATCCAGGATTCCCACTCGTTCGAAAGTGCCGAGAAGAAGGAATAGATGTCATAGCATTACCAGGTGCTAGTGCTTTTGTAACTGCGATTAGTGCTTCTGGTTTCCCTTCTCACCAATTTAAATTCCTCGGATTCGTCCCTAATACTAAGGGGCGAAAAAAATTCATGGAATCTCTACTACAAGATAGTGGTACGTTAGTTATGTATGAATCGCCAAATAGAGTGAAGAGATTTTTGAAAGATTTGAATAAAATGAAAGAAGAGGACTTCAAAATCTGTTTGGCTAGAGAATTAACTAAAAAGTTTGAAGAATATATATTCGATACAATAGAAAACATACAACCTCGGCTTAATGAGTTGACTCTAAAAGGCGAATTTGTAATAATTGTGGATATGAATAAAAAGCAGTAAGTTTTATAAATTTTAAGAATAATTACGTAAATTTAAGTTTTTTTCAACGGTGGAAATATGTTTATTACATTCGAAGGAATAGATGGTTCAGGAAAGAGTACTCAGATATTATTACTGAGGGAGTATTTGGTTAAGAATGGGCATAAGGTCGTAACGCTTAGAGAACCGGGTGGTACAGAGCTATCTGAGTATATTAGAGCAGTACTACTTAACAAGAAGCTGGAAGTGTCGGACATATCTGAATTGCTACTATTCCAAGCAGCTAGAGCCGATTTGGTAAAAACGATAGTACTACCGTCACTAGATCAAGGAAGAATAGTACTAAGCGATAGATTTTTTGACTCGACGACAGCATATCAAGGTTACGGTAGAGGAATCGACATAGAAATTATCGAAAAGAGTAACCAAATAGGTAGTTTAGGTGTCTTACCAGATATGACTTTCTACCTAAAGATAGAAAGAAGTGTAGGAATCGACAGAGATAAAGAAAAAGATAGAGATAGAATGGAGCTTTCGGGCGATGAATTCTACGAAAAAGTAATAAATGGTTATGATGAATTGGCTAAAAATGAATCGCGATTCATAACTATAGACGGCAATCAGGATGTGAAAACAATACATGCATTGGTTGTAACAGAAGTTGAAAAATTAATTAATAAATAAGTTTTAGAGGGATTTGGTGAGAAATTTAAAGATAATGTTAATGTTAGTTATGATGACGGCATTTACTATAAACGCAGAGGCGAAGGAATTCGATGCTTCTGAATTTGTATTGAAAAATAATAAAAATAGTTTAGTCCAATCTGATCTTAATCGCTATGATTTTGAAGTATTAGATAGCAAGGCAAAAGAGATTTTCAACTCGGGTGCTAATCGTATTGTAATAAATAACTTCCCAATCAGACCAGATTACACAGTTAATCTTATTTTATCTAAGCAAAATAGTGCATTTACTAATGATATTAGTATTAAGTATTTCAAAGATGGGGAAAAAGTAGATTATAAGCGTCAAAATAAAGCAAAATACTACGGTTTTATTGAAGGAGATGAGACATCTGATGTTTATATTTCTTACTCAAGTATTGGATTAGTTGGGTTTATACAAGATGAAACTGGTCAGATGTATGATGTTTCTTCAGATTTGTCAAGATTGGGTGGAGAGAAAGTCCCTCATAATGTATCAGAAACGACGCTAGGTCAGATGAATGATAAAGCGACAGAAATATGTGCAGTAAATGAATTTGCTGACTTTCAACCTGAACTAATTGATTTGAATAGTGATAAGACTCACAATGCAATCCAAAAAGATGATTTATATGAAGTGAAAATAGCAGCCGACGGTAACTTTGAGTATTACATAATGTTTTGTCATTATGTAACTGGTAAAAGTAAGAGTGGTTGGGAGGATTGGTTCGGGGATATGACTCAAGAGCAAAAAGATGAATCTATGCAACGTTCAATTGACTATATCGACAATGTTATGTCTTCTGTCTCAAGAATATATACAAGAGAAGCAGCAGTAATTATTAGAGTAAACCATTTGACTATCTTTAATGATCCATTTGAGGACCCTTATTTTTCTTTGTTTGGTGAAGGGCTACAAACTAAGCTGAGCTCTATGAGAAGTGTATGGGCTTCAAGACCAGAAGCTAAAGATAGAGCATTAGCTACTTTATTCAGTGATAATTATAGACAACCTTCGGGCTCTTCTACTTTGGGTATTGCATACTCAGGTCAAAATTACGGCGGTACTCTTTGTAATCCTGATCAAGGGTACTCGGCTCTTGGAATGATTGGATTGGTAAATTTCCCTAGAGTAGCATTTTCTCAAGACGTACAAGTAGCTGCTCACGAGTTTGGTCATAATTTTGGTTGTCCGCATACTCACTTCTGTGGGTGGCCTCAGATGGGAGAATCAATTATCGATTCATGTGTTTCAGCTAATTTAGCTGATGATGCTTGGTGTATATCAACTAAAGATAGAAGAACGAAACCAGACGGCACGATAATGAGTTACTGTCACTTTGGTGGTGGTATTGAGTTCAAATTTCATCCTAGAATGAAAGGAAGAATTAGAAAATATGCAAAAGAAGCTTTGAAAAGCTGTGTTTATATACCAAAAGAGCCAGTTGTGAGACTAGTTAGACCAATTGGACAAGAAGTGTATTTTGCTGGTTCACAAGAAACTATTGCTTTCAACGCAGCCAATGTTAGCTCCTCTAAATTATTTTACTCTAATGACTTAGGCGAGAATTGGATTGAGATAGGAATAGCTGATACAGATAATGACACCTTATATACTTGGACTGTACCAACTGAGTTAGGTACTAATTACATGGTAAGAATAGAGTCTGCTACGGACCCTTCTGTATTTGACCAGAGTGAATTAGCTTTCAATGTAACAGATTTTTCAATTCAAGCTGATTATCCTAAACCGGGAGATAGAATAGGTTATTTATCAAAGCATAGACTTAGCTGGGTAAGACAAAATGTGGGTGAGGTAAATATAAAATTATCAACAAATAACGGGGAGAGTTTTGAATTAATTGGTGAAGGAGATATAAATATCCTTGTCAATTACGATTTCCCTGATGTAGCTACAGACAAAGCAATTTTACTGATAGAATCTAAAGAATTTCCGAATGTAAATCTTACAATACCTTTTATACTAGGTAAAGAGAATGTAGAATTCACAAGCCCTATGCTTAATGATACTCTTAACTCTAATTTAAACACACACACTATCAAATTCAATACTGACTTTGTAAATAGTGAATTCGAAATTTATTATAGAGCCAATCAATCTGGTGAATGGAAACAACTGACAAGGTTTAACAATAAAGTAGATTTGGAAAAGAACCAATTCGAGTGGACTTTTGACGCAAGTATATTACCAGGTCAGCTAGGCGAACTAAAAGCCGAAGTCGCAAGTAATGCAACTTTGGTAGGAGAATCAGGAGTATTTTACTTCGAAGGACTTTCTTCTGTTGGCAAATCATATTCTAACGTGTTTACAATTGAGGCAATAGTTCCAAACCCTGCTGGTAGTACATTTACTTTAACAGTAAATAATTCGAGAAATCAATTGGTGAGAACTAATATCAGAATAATAGGCACTGACGGTAAACTGTATCAAACTATTGGTGACAAGTACTATGGTTCTGGTCAAACACCTTTAGAAATAGATATAACTGAATTACCGATGGGTACATATTATGTGATGATAGAGACAGATAAATACAAAGACGTCCAACAACTAAAAGTTGTTAGATAGTATTAAAAGAATTTTAGTTAAATTCCGTAATTGAAATCGTTTCAGTTGCGGAATTTTTTTTTGGATAATACTATATGATAAACAAACTAATTACAAAGGCCTTACCTCTATTTCCTAAGTCTTTCATCTATTTATTTGCAAAAAAATATATAGCTGGTGCTACACTTGAGGAAGCTGTCGAAGTTTGCAAAAGACTCGAAGCCAAAGGTGCTTGTACCACTATCGATACTTTGGGCGAATTTGTTAGCTCCAAACAGCAGGCAACAAAAGAAACAGCTATGAGTTTAGCCGTATTAGCCGCAATAAAATACAATTCGTTAAACTCGTACTTATCCATAAAGCCAACTTCTTTGGGTTTAGAAATAGATTTCGATTTCGCGTATAGCAATATTAAAAGCATTGTATCGAAAGCCAAAGAACTGGGGCTATTTGTTCGATTAGATATGGAAAATACTCCATATACGACTAAGACTTTAGATATATATAAAAAGTTAAGAAACGAGGAATTCGATAATATTGGATTTGTTATACAGGCATATTTAAAACGCAGTATGGATGATATAAGAGCTATGAGTGAATATGCACCGAGCACAAGACTTTGCAAAGGAATATATAATGAGTCACCCTCACTAGCATACAAAGACAGAGAGAAGATACGTGACAATTACAAAGAGCTTCTAAAGTATATGTTTGAGAATGGATATTACACTTGTATAGCTACACACGATGATTTACTATTAAACTATGCTGAGAATCTCATCAAAGAGAAGAAGATACCAAAAGATAAATATGAGTTTCAAATGCTGTTAGGAGTAACTGAATCACTTAGAGGGAAGTTAATAGCCAATGGACATAAAGTACGCGTATATACACCTTATGGTATAGACTGGTATGGTTATTCTATCAGAAGACTGAATGAAAACCCGCAGATGGCAGGACATATTGTTAAATCAATCTTCACCAGAAAATGAAAACGCTACTAATAGTTATCACTTCATTCCTATTACTTACGAGTTGTGGGTCTAACAATGATATTACTATTGGAACATTTAACATTGCTTGGCTAGGAGATGGTATAGATGACAAAACACCTAGGACCCACGAAGACATCAAAAATATAAGCCAAGTTATATCAACTCTCGACGCCGATATACTTGCCCTACAAGAGATAGAAAACACCAAAGCAATAGAAAGTATAGTTGACACTGTCAAATACTTTATTATGACTTCTACTTACCCAAAAGAGCAAAAAACGGCTCTTATTATCAACAAGAAAATAGAAATAGTAAATACTTACCAGCTGGATGCAATCTCTTTAGGAAACGAAGATTTAAGACCAGGTTTAGTAGCTTATTGTAGGTATAATGGATTCGACTTTTTTGTCGGTTCGTTCCACTTCAAATCTACTTCTAGGTATGATGATACTCCATACAAAAAGTCTAGGAGCTTTGATATAAGACAGGAGCAATCAGCAATACTAATAAAAGAAATTAAAAAACTAGTGACAATAAAAAATGATAAAGATGTAATATTATTAGGAGATTTCAATGATAATCCATCTAAGAAAAATAGCAATATAAAGGCATTAGATAATGATGAATTTGATTTTTTAACTAGTAATATGATGAGTTGCAAATACTCAATATGGAAATCAATAGATCATATAATAGTGAGTCAATCAATGAAAAGTAGAGCTAAGAACTCAACCCTTACTATGATTGACATTAATGCGATGTTCCCAGAAGAGGCAGCAAAAAAAGTATCTGACCACTGCCCTGTTATTGTAAAAATGAATCTTGATAATTAAACTTTTATCTCAATAAGAATTCTGTTCTTCTATTATTTGCTCTTCCATCATTAGTATTATTATCCGCTATTGGCTTAGTGTCTCCATGACCAGTAAAGCTAATTCTACTACCTTCAACTCCTAAAGCAACTAACTCATTCTTTACAGTTTCGGCTCTTTTATCAGATAGCTTCAGATTGTAATCGGCATTACCAGTATTATCAGTATGACCGTGAAGCTCTATTTTCAGCTCAGGACTAGATTTCATATAATCTGCCAACATTTTCACAGCATTTTTTGATTCTTTTTTCAAGGTAGATTTATCGTGATCGAACAGCACATTGAGTAATACCATGCTACCAACAGGTGGCGTATTATCATAGCTATATTCATCGAAGTACTCTTTACCATCTACACATATTTTTAATTTTAATTTATGCTCGCCAAAACTATCTACATCATACTCAATCAGATAATAATTATTCAATCGAGTGTAAACATCATCAAATACATAGTCAAACTCTTTAGTCAGGTATATATGATGATATATACCATAAGTCCTATTTGCTATCTCTTGAAGCATTTTTTCATCTACATTGTAACCATAATCAACTGTCGAAACGAAAATATTTTTTTCTCTAGCCGATTTGACAACATCATCTATACCTTGTGTTGAAGAATTATCGAAACCATCTGTAAATACTACGACAGCTCTTTTGTGGGTAAGTGGCTCATTCTCAAGTATCGTTACAGCTTTTATAATAGCGTCTCTTGTAGCAGTCAAACTACCGTAACCTTGCAATCCATTTATTTGATGAGCTGTTTTCAGAGTAGCTATATCTTTGTCTGGACCAGCATGCACTGCAATTTTATTATCATATCTGATAAGTGTAATTCTATCTTGGTCTCTTTTATTATCAATTAGCTTTTGAACTGCCAATTGCATGTTCCTTGCTCTTTCTTCACCCATAGAGCCCGAATGATCCATAACAATAGCAATACTAATAGGAGCGCTGTTCATATCCTTGTATTCTATTATATTCGATTTGATTATGCTCTCACCCAATGTTGTAGAATCTATTACTTCGCACCAAATATCCTTTTTGTTACTTGCGTTCGTGAGTAGAGTATTTTTCTGATTAATCAGATGTATAAAAGCTGAAGTTTTGTTCCCTTCGTATCGAACATTACTTACATTTACTTGGAGAGAATCTTTACCATTTTTATCAAATTCCATTTTCTGAGTTATGAAAATAGGGCTGTAACCTGCAGGGGGAGTAGCATCTGCAACAAAATTTTCACCATCATTTTGGAGTGTTTTGCAAGATGTGATAACTAATAATGCAGCTATAAGTAAAGCAAATTTTTTCATAATATTTCTAATTTGATTAATAAAGAGAATTTACAAATTAAAAGAAATGAAAAACAAATCAAAGAAAATCTAGTTAAGTATTAGCTTTGAAAGAAAAGAAGATTTATTTGTATTTACTTTTACTATATATAGTCCTTTTATTAGGTGTGATATATCCATACTATTACGATTAGAGATAAATACACTTTCACCAAGTAAATTGAATATTTCAGTATTGTTATGATTTGATTTATTATTTATATTCAATATTCCTTCATTGGGATGTAGGAATAACAATTCACCACTATCATCAATTTCCACTTTTGTTGTTATCTGCTTTATAAAGTCTATACATTCTTGCATTTCATTAGTGAATTCAGGGAACGTAACCGTATGACCTATTCCGGGCATAGAATTAAAGTAGGTCACTCCACCATTTGCCCTTAATTGATTGTATAAAGTTTGGTTACGTGAATAATTTCCATCATTAGTACCCGAACAAAAACAAGTAGATTTCTTTGAATCTAAGTTATATTTATTGTCATATTCAGGAGGTAAATATGCATTGAAAGGGATTAACCCTTTAAATTCATACAAATTGTTTAGACCATGAAATAACGTCATAGCCGCATTACAAGAAAAACCGGTCAGGTAAACTGATTTCTTATCAATATTATACTTCGTCGATAAATAGTCAATTGCGGCAGGTATTACCTTTCCTCTCTCATCTACCATCATTTTGTTCAATTGAGAGCCATCATCTAATGCATTAATACACATTAGAATTAATCCGTTATTCTCAGCTACTTCCGAAAGAGCTGTTCTATAACTATATGCGTCTTGACCGCAACCATGAAGCCCAATAAGTAGTTCAAAACTTTCAACTGGAGAGTAATTCGAAGGTAAATACACAGCCAAATCTCTTGTTATATTATCATATTCAAAAGCCAAATCAATATCTTCACCAATTGCAATGCAGGGCAATAGAAGTAATAAAAGAATAGTTATATATTTCATAAGTATCTTTAGATTAGTAATCGTGTAAGTTAGTAGATAATAGATAAGTTAATGATTTAATTTAACTATTTTTATTGGCAGTCAGATAATTTTTTTTTCATTTTTACAAATTGAATCGTTATATTGTTCTTTAACTGACATAAATAACTCAAATATGAAAAAAGATAAGATAATAATTACAAAAATGTCCGGTGAGAAAGATGAATTCGATGAATCTAAACTAATGGGTTCATTAGAAAGATCAGGTGCTGATGATGAAACTATCTTTTACATAATTAAGAACATTAAAAGTCTTCTATTCGATGGTATAAGTACAAAGGAAATATATAAGAAAGCCTTTGAATTGTTACGCAAATCATCGAGGCCCACAGCTGCGAAATACAAGCTAAAAAAAGCAATTTTGGAGCTTGGTCCGACTGGTTATCCTTTCGAGAAGTTTATTGGTGAAGTACTAAAGTATGAAGGTTTCGATGTAGAAGTCGGAATAATAGTTGATGGGCACTGTGTAACGCATGAGATCGATGTAATAGCCGAAAAAGACAACAAACATTATATAGTTGAATGCAAATTCCATAGTGATCAAGCACGTAAGTGTGATGTGAAAGTACCATTATATATCAAATCACGATTCGATGATGTAGAAAAAGAAAAAAGAAAAAACCCCAAAAACAATGGTAAGATTCACAAAGGATGGATATACACCAACACTAGATTCACTTCTGATGCAATACAATACGGGAACTGTTCGGGATTAGGTCTAGTCAGTTGGGATTCCCCTCATGGTAGTAGCCTCCGCGAGAGAATAGATATAGCAGGGTTGCATCCTATTACTTGTTTGACCACTCTTAATAGTCGAGAGAAACAAATGATAATAGAAAAAGATATAGTTTTATGTATGCACTTAAATGAGAATCCTGATCTACTAAATATAGTTGGGATAAAGCGTTCTAAACACAAGTCAATATTAAAAGAATCAATGGAATTATGCAGGAAATAAAGGTATGAACTCAAATTTGAAAATACACTTTCTCGGTGCGGCCGGTACAGTAACTGGCTCTAAGTATTTAGTGGATACTGGTGATAAGAAAATAATGATTGACTGTGGTATGTTCCAAGGTCTCAAAAAATTAAGATTGCTTAATTGGAATTATCCTCCCGTTAAAGTATCCGAAATCGACGTTATATTATTAACACATGGCCATGCGGATCATACTGCATTTCTGCCAAGATTAGTTAATATGGGATTCAATGGACAAATAAGAGCGACAAAACCTACACTAGATATTGCCTCGATAATAATAAGAGACAGTGCCAAAATACAAGAAGAAGAAGCCGAAAGAGCTAACAGGGACGGTTACTCGAAACATGAAATAGCTGAGCCACTATATAATATGATTGACGCAGAGAATGCTATATCACGGTTTAAATCATTAGAAGAAGGGATCTGGATAGAGCTCTATCCAGATATAAAAGTTAGGTTTCAATATAATGGACATATACTTGGCTCTACTTTTATTGAGTTAGAAGTAAGAGGTGAGGTAATAGTATTTTCAGGTGATGTTGGTAGAAAAAGTGATTTGCTATTAAGAGAGCCCAAAAGACCTCAAAAAGCAGATTACCTATTAGTTGAGTCAACTTATGGTGGTAAGCTACACGAGAATCTTGATTTGGAAGAAGAACTGAGTAAGGTTATTAATCACACTTACGATAAGAATGGAACTTTAATAATTCCTAGTTTTGCTGTAGAAAGAGCACAGACTCTTATGTACTTGCTCTGGAAATTGAGAGAGAAAGGTAAAATACCAAAGTTACCTATGATTATGGACAGCCCAATGGGAAACAATGTCCTTGAAGTATTCAAGAATCATAAGAGCTGGCACAAAATGAGCGCAAATGACAGCAAACAAATGTGCAATGCATTTATCATAGTTAATGATTTCAGAGAAACTCTAAACATAATGGATGATAAACAACCCAAAATAGTAATAGCGGGTAGTGGTATGGTCACAGGAGGCAGAGTCTTGAATTATTTGACAGAATATATAGAAGATCCTTCAACTACGGTTATGTTAGCTGGATTCCAAGCAGAAGGTACAAGAGGTAGACAATTACTAGAAGGAGCATCAGAAGTAAAAATATATGGGAAGTATTACAATGTAAATGCAGAAATTTATAATATGACTGCCCTATCTGCACATGCAGACCAAGCAGAACTTATAGATTGGTTGAGTGATTTGGATACTAATCCAAAGAAAGTATTTATAGTTCACGGTGAACCGCACTCGGCTGATGCTTTCAGAGTAAAATTGAAAGATACTTTCGGTTGGGATTGTATTTTACCAGAGCTATACGATATGTATGAACTTAAATAATAAGGAGTAATAATTATGTCTTCCAGAAGAGGTTTTGTGAAGAATATGGCTGCAATATTAGGAACCGCATCAATACATACCATGATTGAATCAGCTGTAAGTAGTGGTTTAAAAGCGGCATCAATGAATAATCTAGCGATGGATAGTGATAAATCTGCAACAGATGATATATTCTGGAACTGGGTAAGGGACTCTTACACAGTTTCTAGAAACATACTCAATCTAAACAATGGAGGAGTAAGTCCTCAGCCCAAGATAACTCAAGATGCACAAGATAAATACAACAGAATGTCTAATGAAGCCCCATCATACTATATGTGGCGAATACTAGATGCTGGAAGAGAACCTCTCCGAGAGAATCTCGCTCAATTAGCTGGCTGCTCACCTGAAGAAATTGCAATCAATAGAAATAGTACGGAAGGATTGAACACAATTATATTTGGATTGAATCTGCAGAAAGGTGACGAAATAGTAATGTCTAATTTTGATTATCCAAATATGCGTAACGCATGGAACCAAAGAGTAAAAAGAGATGGTATAATACTAAAAAAAGCTATATTACCATTACCTATGGATAATGATGAAAAGATAGTAAAACTCTACACAGATTTATTTACAGACAGAACAAAGATCGTCCACCTTACTCATATTATTAATTGGACAGGTCAGATAATACCTGTTCGAAAAATCGCTGATGAAGCTCACAAAAGAGGAATAGAAGTAATAGTAGATGGTGCACATTCTTTTGCTCATCTCGATTATAATATTCCTGACCTAGGCGCGGACTACTTCGGTACCAGCTTACATAAATGGCTTTGTGCTCCTTTCGGTAGTGGACTTATGTATATTAAGAAAGACAAGATAAAGAATATATGGGCCTTGCTATCTTCTGATGAACCAGATGGGGATAACATAAGAAAATTTGAATCATTAGGAACTAGAAGTTTCGCCAAAGAGATGGCAATTGGTTATTCCCTCGATTTTCATAATATGATAACTACAAAGAGAAAACAAGATAGGTTACAATATCTGAAGAACTATTGGGCATCAAGAGCGTTAGAAAATCCAAAAGTTTATATGAATACCTCACTCAATCCAAATTATTCCTGTGCGTTGGCCAACTTTGGAATAAAGGGAATAACGGGTAGTGAAATTGACCAGCAACTTTTCAATAAATATAAAATTCATACTGTTGCTATTAAACACGAACATATAGACGGAGTTAGAGTAACTCCTAATATATATACAAGTGAATCCGATTTAGATAGATTAGTCACGGCAATAAATGAGATAGCTAATTAAGTAATTTTACTTAATTAGAAAAGAATATTCGATTAAGTTAATTATAGTAAAGATAAATTCATAAATTGTGTATATTAACTTTGACTTTTCTGAAAATTTATAAAATTTACAGAGATATTTAAGTAAAATTGCTTTTAATTATAATAAAACAATTGAATGGCATAAAAATTGTGAAAAGTAATATATGAAGAAAATAAAAATAGAAGATACATTATCCCTCAAAAATGATGGGAAATTAGAAATTGTTTTTATAGGTTCTGGGACAGCTTTCTCAGAGACTTTGGGAAACAATAATATAATAATTATCAAAGGTGACACGCATATACTAGTGGATTTTGGGCTAACTGCACCATTTGCACTCAAACCAGTCACTGGGCTAGATATATTAGACATAGAGAATGTATTGCCTACACATAGTCATTCTGACCATATAGGTGGATTGGAGTATTTGACTCTGAAAAACAGATATTTCGGTCAACCTAAAGGAAAGCCAAGATTAACTATGATTATTCCTGATGAGTACAGAACAGTACTTTGGGAAGAGTCTTTGAAGGGTGGACTTAGATATAATGAACTAGGCAAATACGAAAACGAAATGACTTTCGAAAGTTATTTCGATTATGTAACTCCTGATATAACAAACGAGAATGGAAGAATAAAACATCATATCAATTTCAAAGGAATTGATTTGGAGTTCTTCCACACTAATCACATACCAGGTCAAGCAGTAAAAACAGAAGACGCTTTTATAACTTACGGATTACTAATCGACGGAAAAGTCTTCTTTTCAGGAGATACAAAATTCGATGATGAGTTGATAGCTGAGTATGAACACAAAGCAGATTATCTGTTCCATGATTGCTCATTTTTCCCAAATCCAGTTCATGCAGATATTGATTCGCTTAGAACATTGTCAGAAGAGTTACGAAAGAGAATAGTATTAATGCACTATGGTGATGATTACGAAAATCATGATTATAGCGATTTTCATAGTTTGGCAGAACCAGGCGTTAGATATATATTCGATTAATTATCGGCTACTAATTTTTTAATCAAATCTTCACTGAAAACATCATTAAGCTCTTTTTTGATGCTTTCATTCTTTTTCAAGAAATCAGTTAGTACCGTTTTATCCCAAACTACCATTTCCGTTTCTTCTAATGTGTCACAATTAGCAGTAGTTGCTTCACCTGACATGAAACTCATCTCCCCTACGAATCTACCATCTTTGATGTATGCTAGTACTTTATCATTTCTTGTTATTTTAACAAGGCCTTTGGTGATAAGCATAAGTTCATTTATGTGAGTGTTTTCTTTGATAAGTGAAGTACTTTCAGGTACGACTTTCAATGTTCCTAGTCTAACTAGCTTTTTGAAGTGAGTTGGATTCATTTTACTGAAAGTGATTTCCAACATCCGTTTTTCGTGTTCACCCAAATTCAAAGTAAACTTTTCGTAATAGAGGACAGTAATCCACCATAAGTTAGTTCCTACAAAGACAACCGACCAAATGATATCAGTCCATAGAGGCTCATCGGTGATATTGAACGAGTAATACAACTCTAATAAAGCGGCTAGGATTAATGTACTTCTTAGCCAGATCATCTTTTCGAATGATGCTCCTACTATGTATAAGACATTCGAAATGTGTCCAATTATTTGAACAAATAAAATCAAGTTAAATCCATTTTGGGGCTAATTATTTGAATCCAATATAATTAATATTTGCTAATTAAAATAGAAATTTAATCGACAAGAATATTAATAGTTATTTATAAATGATACTATCTTAGTTCAATTAGCAATAATAATCACAATTAAAATCCATTTTGTTATAACCTATTTAAAATTCATGCGTATTATACGCATATTCATTTTAAGCCCAGAGCAAAACCTAGATTAGCCCTCCAAAGCGAATAAGGTTTTGCTTTTTTTTATTTCTGTATAATAATCGGTAAAGTAACTACTGCTTCATTTTCCGACAATATTCTTATAAAATAAGTTCCTGACGATAGATTGTTTACATCGATATCAAAAGAAGTATTATTTGCTATATGAGTTGGGCTGAATAATTGTAATAACTTCATACCAGTAGCATCATACATGATAGCCGATATTTGTCCAGCATTCTCTGTATCCATAGATTCAACAACTAACTGTCCCCTATTTCTAATTGGGTTAGGAGCAATACTGAAATGATAAGTTCTGTTTCCATTTTCCCACATATCTACGCTAGATGACGTAACACCTGTACCAGTCATTCTCTTTTCATAATTCGGGTCATTTACTGCATCACTCTTTATTATCAATTGTGCTGTTAATAATTCCTCAGTTTTTGGGCTGAATGTCAGCGTTATTTCTTTTTTATCTTTTATTCTTATAGGAAATTCTTTTTCTGAATGAGAATAAGTACCAACTGGATCTATTTCAATTGAATTAACTACTAACTCTCCCTCACCAGCATTAGTGATGGTTAAAGTCTGATCTTTAGTTTCATTTATACGAACATTCCCAAAAGCAATTACAAACTTAGCATCCGTAGATATCTCTGAGTTTGGTCCATCACAAATGGCTAGTATATCTATGGTTGTAACCGTATCTTTGTTAAATGCATCAGATTCTATTGTTATCTTACCTGTATATTTATCTTTTTGCTTTGGTGAGAATTTGACACTTACATTCTTAGATTGATTCGGCTCTAAAATGAAGGGTGGAGTATTAGGGATTGAAAGTACATCAGTATCACCAGTTAGGTTCAATGAAGATACAAATAAATCAAGCTCACCTATGTTACTTATAACAAAGTCTTTAGTTATTGTACTATCCATCCATACACCTTCAAAAACAATGTTTTTAGTGCTAAGTGCAATCAGTGGCTTATCTTCTATACCGAATCCCACTAGATGAGTGATAAAATCAGGAGCATTGTCGGAATTATTTTTAAATGTCAATTTTGCAGAATAACTAGTTCTAACTTTAGGAGAGAACTTTATCGGAATTGAAATAGTTGAGTCTTTACAGCAAATCGTTATTGGGAAAACTGAGTTATCAATTGAGAATATCTCATTATCATCTAGAGTTGCTCCAGTTATAGTTATAGAACGCCCCGAATTATTAGAAATATTCAATAGCTTTTGATTTTTAGTTGCTGTTTCGCCTACGTTTATTGTTCCAAAATTAACAGTACCAGAACCAACAGCTGTTAGAAGTACTGGATCCTCGTTTTGCATATCTACAAAATCAATTTTATCACCAATTTTAACTAATGTATTAACCGGTGGGTCAAGTATAACAACTCTGCTCTTTGTTTTGTTTGGGTAATATACAACTATTGAATCAATAGCTGTTTCTTTGCCTAAACCAAAAGTTTTAATGAACGGTTGCATACCAGCAAAATGCCCTAAGCCAGATTGTATTTCTTGCTTTTGAGTAACACCATGAACATAAACAAATACTTTAGAACCTATATATGCAGTATTTGCTCCCTTTATCGATGAGTTTTTATCTAGCTTTATCTGAATGAAGTTATTTTCTTCCGCTTTTTTATTTTCTACTAATTCAATAGTATTATAAGTAATATTCTTAGATTCACCGTCTTCCATTATAGTCTCACGAACGATTCTAGAAAGGAATAAATCTTGGTCACCATCCATATCAAAATCAGCGGGCTCCATTGAGTGAGCTTCTTTTAGAGTATCCATTTTGGTAACACTTGGTAGTATCTCATTGAAATAACCATCTACTCCTTGGCGTAATAAATACAATCTCTCTTGACCATATATATTAGCAGTAGGATAAGAGTTTTGGCCAAGAGCTATATCTTGCAGACCATCATTATCAAAATCGAACCATGTTCCTCCTTGGTCGCCCAGATGCGATTCCATAGGTGCTGCTCTTTTTATTCTATCCAGTTCCCAATCATATTTGAAGCCATTTTCTTGTCCAGAATTAACTGAAATAGTAGTTCTACCTTCACCTGGATTATACCCACCGTGAACTTTTACTTCTAGTATATCCATATCACCATCATTATCAAAATCAGCTGTATTTGCTTCCCATTGACAAAGGTTTTGACCGTGGTCACCGCCTAATCTTTGAGTATTATAACCAGCTTCAGCAGATGCTTCAATCATCTGTCCATTTACATTTTTGAAAAATTGTCCCGAAGTACGGCAATAAGGTGAGTTAATTATATCTGGCCATCCGTCATTGTTCCAATCAGTGACGTTAGTTCCATAAAGTGGTTCGGCTCCACCCAATTGAATTCCTTTTTCGAAAGTACCATCGCCTTTACCTTTGAAAAGGAAATTACCCATATAGACATCTGCCCCTTCACCATAGTGAGCGAACCAAGTCCCTACATATAAATCTATAATTCCATCCAAATCATAATCGAGAAATGAAAGACCAGTTGTATTTGTCTGACCTAAAGCCAGGCTACTAGCATAATTAAAATTGTCAAGCCCATGATTATCGACTAAAGTGAAATGTCCATTTCCATCATTAAGCATTACCTCTGTTCTATCACCAGTGCTAACATAGTTCTGTACTCTATGACCGTAGATACTAGTAACTATATCCAAATCGCCATCATTATCTAAATCGGCTAATGCTGCTATATCTACAGTCCTACTTATATTCGTATCTATTCTACTTTTTTGAAGTCCAGATTCGGTAGTGAAATCTTTGAATATTCTCTTTACACTAGAATTCTGGTCTGGATTAGGAACATTCATCATCAGATAAACATTATTATATAAAGCCCCGACATCTCCACCCCAAAGTAAATCAGGATAATCATCACCATTTACATCAGCTAACCACACACGAAAACCCTTAGCTTCTTTTAGCCCAGCTTCGTCTGATATTTCGTTAAACCAAGTTTGGGAAAACAGCTGTGTGGAAGATAAGATTATAATTATAAAAAGGATAGATAGTTTTCTCATAATAATTTCGTTTTTTAATGGTTGCTAAAAACAAAATATACGAAAAATGAGTAAATAAAATGTGAATGGGGTATAAAAAAAGCCAGTTAAATAAAATTTAACTGGCTTAATTGCTTTTTTGTTGTGACTCCTACAGAACTCCAATGTATTTTTTACTATTCTATTGTTTTAAGTATTATCATAGCTTTTAGCAGATTATTTGGGTTATCTAAAATCACATTTATTACATCTATTTACCCATAATGACTACCATTTTTACCCAGTAAATACCCAGTGTGAATATTACCCTTTGATATTTACATTTCGTTCATTATTATATTTGTTTGCCGCCTGTCCAATTGTTTCTTTATCGATAATGAAGCGTATTCCTTTTACAGCTTGAACAACCTCATCGAGTTTCTTTTCTAATTTATCATTATTAGGTACACTATTAGCAATCAAATTTAATTGGTCTTGTCTAATAACATATTCTGGAATATTAGTATCACCAGCTAGTATTAGTTCAGGTTCAGTTATTGCCCCGCCACCAAGACCAGTTGCAAACCGTCTGATTTTGAAGTCTTGTTTTTGTAGCTGTTTTATTGTCTCTGAATCAGCAACAGTATCAGTACTATAAGTATTCGCTTTCATTCTTTCTTGGAAATAGTTAGTCACTTGGTATAAACTAATATTGTTTGCTGCCATACGAGGACCTATAGCCATCATCATATTAGTAAACTTGCCAACAGCATTATACAGACTAGCATTCATACCAACTAATGACGGAACTAACCTATTGACTATTGAAGATGTCGCTTGATTGAGTAAGAACTGTATTTGATCGTCTCTTAAAATCCATTCAGTATCTGCTCCTGGTCTTGAATTCGAAGCATCCCCAACCCATGCTAAAGTTGGACTATCTACCCTACCACCAGTTGAGAACGATGTTAATTGTGTCAATACTGGGTTAAGTAATCTATTGACACCACCAGAAATGAGTCCTTTAATAATAGGAAGTAAAAGCACTCCCACTAGACCAAGTGAAGCTAATTTCTCGCCTTCCCCTAATACTAATGCTAATATAGTTGATTCTGCTTTAGCTTTTAAGAGTCCAGCTGACACCTGCATAGTAGCTTGGAATCCCTCTTTCATTTTCTCAGTATCACCTGCAAATCCAGTTGAAATTGAGTCTGACAGTCCTTGTGCAAGTATATCCTTAGCTACTGCGAACTCATCAGCTTTTGCATTAATATCTTCAGTAAGAGTATTTAGCTGTTCTTGTAATTCAGCTAGTTCCTTACCACCCGGATTAAGTGCTTCTTGAAGTTCAATCTCTTCTTCTAACTTTTGTCTTTTTAATTCTAATTTCTGAACTTCAAAACTATTCTTTAATTCAAGCTCATACCCCTGTTGAAAGTTTGAAATTGCTTGTTTCTTAGCTGCATATTCTTCTTCTTTTTGTAATCTTTGTTGGTTGTAGTAATCAGCTAGTCTAGTCTTCTCTTCCTCATTATCTTTAATTAATGATAACGATATACCTCTTAACTCTTCTTCACGGTCAATTTGAGATAATTGAGACTCCAATTCTTTATCATATCTATTCTGAGCGGCAGCATCATTAATCGCGAGTAACTTTAATTGTAATCCTTGATTTCCATCTATTGATTTTTCAAGTAACTTTTCTTGATCGCTATAATGTTTCTCTATTTGTGCTAGTCTAATATCAAGAACTGACTTAATCTTAGAGTTCACTAATTCTTCATTGGAGATTCTAGTCTTAGATAAATCTGCCAGATGAGACTCTAATTCAACTTTTTCTAATCGTTGAGCATTAGTTAGATTCTCGCCATTCAATGCATCTAGTTTGTTTTGAGTTTCTTTGATTTGCTCTTCTGTAGCTGTTAGCTGTCCTTGATAAAATTCTTTTAATTTATCGAGAGCTATAATTTTAGAATCATCATCAATTGCTGTTTTTAAGTTGTATTCTAAATCCTGTTTTCTTAAATCTAATCGTAGTTGAACAAGGGATTCCTCTTTAACTGTGATTTTGGCTTCTAATTCGAACTTCTTATTATCAGATTTGTTGATATCAATAAGTAATTTGTCATATTCTTGAGTAACCTTTTCCTTTTGGTCATCCTTAATTACTAACCCAACAACGATATCTCCATTATCACCTTCAGTGATTTTGAACTTTTCTTTTAATGCAAGTTTTTGTTTTTCAAGTAAATCAAGAACACGTTCTTCGGCCACTATCTCATCAGCTACTGTCTTGTCTCTACCTTCTCTAATCCGAGTAGTCTCAGCTTCTAAATCTGCTTTATCTTTACCAATAACGAAGCCTTTTACTTCTAAATCATATATTTCTTTAGTTAGAGTATATAAGTCTTTCCCTTTTTTAGCGGCTTTTTCTTTAACTAAACCAAGTTCTTTTTCTACTTTAAGTTGGTCAGCAGTAAGGTTCTTAGCTTCTTTGATATTTGTCTTAGTTCTGGCAACAATATCAGCGCGTTGAGTTTCATATTCTATCTGACTTATTTCTCCTTCTCTTCTTTGTCTTTCCAATTCAGATAATGCGGACACACCATCTGACTGTGCTTTTTTAGCACCATCTAAAGCACCTTTGAAGGCAGCACCAAGACTATCAATTCTAGTTATAGTATCTTCTAACTCACTAGTCAAACCTTTCGCAGATTCAACCATTTTCTTCATTTCCTCACCAGATAACCCGAATTTCTCGCCAAGCTCTTCATATACTTCGTTAGAAACCTCTCCCTGTGAAGCTAATTTTGCTGTTGCTTCGACTACTTCTCCAATAGAAGCCTTATTCTGCTCTGATAGTTTTTTGAACTGTGCCTCAGCTTCGGAAGTATCTACACCTAGCTTTTTCTTATCAGATATTTCAGCTTTTAGCTTATCTAATTGAGACCTATTATTTTTGTATTGCTCACCTTCTTCTCCGATAACACTTACAAATTCACGTTGCTTAGATAATAGCTCTCCCCCATATTGGTCACTTTGTTTCTTCTTAATATCATCAAGATTCTCGCCCAGTATCTTATAAGTAGTATTTAGATTATTGTTTGCATCTTCAACAGCTCCTGTTGCTTTTATAGCATCGGGTGCAATCTTCTCAATTGCATCACCAATAGCTGCTTTTTGAGCATCCGTCTCAGCTTCATTGAATGCTTTTATAAGCTCATCAAGTCTAGTGATTTGTTTCACATCACCTTGTATTGAAGCTGACTGACCTAACAACTCACCAACTTTAGATTGACGAGCTTCTTTTTCCATTGCTCGGACGGCAGCCGTTACTTCTTCAACGGATTTACCGCCTTGCTCTGCTATCTGTTTAATCTGATCGTCTGATACATTAAACTCAATTCCTTGATTCTTAAATTGTTCATTTAATCTATCAAGATTGTTCTGATAGACTTGTTCAATCTCAGCTTGTCCAGCTTCGATAACTACTTTTTGTTGCTCGACTACCTTGTTAGTTTTCTCAATTACAGCGTTCTTTTCCTCTGCCGTTAAATCATCAGAAGTGCCTACAAATTCAAGAATCTTACCTTTTGCTTTCAATAATTCAGTATCATTTGAAGCATTTAATAGGTCATTTTTTAGGCCTTCAATAATCTTGTTATTGCCTCTTATCTCATATCCAGTATTGAAGAAGTCATTTAGACCATCATCTAAAGTATCTGTAAAACTCTCTACATCAACATCTAATTGAGCTTTTGCTACTGTTGTATTTGATTGTGCCTCAACTAACTTGGAATTTCTAACCTCTTCATTATATTCTGCTAGTTTCTCTTTATCTTTTTCAAGCTCATCACGAAGGTTAGCAAGGTTCTGTTCAAATGAGTTAGTTGCACTAATCGCTCCTGGATATGCTTGGATTAACTGATTTTGTACTGCAAGTAATTGATTCTCCCCTTCTCCAGTTTCTTTGTAAACCTTTAGCAATCTTTCATATTCAGACCCCAAAGTACCTATTGCATTTATTCTCTTTTGCTGACCTGCAGCTTGTTCTTCTGCAAGTTGTGTTTGTGCTTGAGCCATAGCTTGGTCTGCTTCTGCATCTGCTAGTTTCTCTTCTGCTGATTCATGTAAGGCATCAACAATGAAGTAAAGAGCAGTACCAAGTCCAACTATTCCTGCTATTATCGCTCCAATTGGTGGAGGCCCAAACATTAAAGCAGTGAACATAGCTTTAACACCACCACTGGCTGCAACGGATGCTGCTTGAGTACTATATAAAGATGGAATAACAGATTTAAGTAATGCGTTTTTTACACCTGCACTTGCACCTGATAAACCACCCATATTTGTAAGTAATCCACCGAATGTACTTTTTAATGCTACAACTGCCCCACCTGCACCTGATAAGGCTGGTGCCATTTTATTAAATGTTGCAATTGCACCAACTGTTGATTCATCAAGTGAAGATAATGCACCAGAAACAAATCCTGATATAGTTGCTTGGAAACCATCCGCTTGTGATTGGATACTTGTAGATGCAATATCAAAGGCAGCTGAAGCTGCATTGTTTGCAATCTCGCCAGTTACGTTATCATAAGCCAATAATGATTCAAGATACTTTTCATTACTACCTGCAAGGGATTCAATAATTTTCGCAGCTTCAACAGAACCAGTTAATTCAGCTAGTTGCTTTCCTGATGCATCGGCAGCAGTTTTGATATCACGGAATACATTTACAAGTCCACCTCCATCTTTAACAGGGACTTTTAATTTATCTCTAAGTGTATCTAAATCAGTACCAACGACTTTAAGTGAGTCTCTGAGTGGTGTTGTTCCTTTAGCTAACAATGTAAATGCAGCATTCATCTGAGTACCCGCCTGAGCGGTTGGAGTTCCCATTGCAGATAGTTTTGCTATCGCTGCCGTTGCTTGGTCAAAGCCCACCTCCATTGCAGATGCTGATGGTACAAAGGAAGCCAACGCACTATTCATCTCAGCAAATGAAGTCTTACCTAATTTAATACCTGCAAAAAATGTATCAGCTACTTCGTTTGCATCTTCATAAGAACGTCCGTACGCATTCAATACTGATGTAAGACCATTTACTGCGGTTGTAGTATCTGATAACCCAGCTACCCCTGCTTTGGCTGCGACTTCAACAAACCTACCTATTTCTTCAGCAGTACCTTGAGCACCTGCAGAGATTGCTTGATAAATACCGTTTGCCATATCCGCAGCAGTACCGGGAATATCTGCTGCTAATTTTAATGAGATTGCTGAGAATTCTTCGAAATCTTTTCGACCAAGAGTCCCAATATTCTTGATGTTTTTATCTAGTTCGATAAATTCATCTATAAAGGGACTCATCGCCGATGTCAGACCAACGACAGATTGTTGGATTTGATTAAAAGTAAATGCAGTTTTTAATAGGTTATTATTTGACCCACCAGTATTCTTTAAAGCAGTATCTACAGCATTAAGACCAGTCACTGTCTCTGCTGTCTCAGCCTGTATCTTATTTAACTCGGCAGCAATCTTATCACCATCAATAGGTTTTATATCCTTACCTAGCGGACCTAGTGAATTTTTGAGTGCGTTAATTATAACATTGAGTTTTCTGGGATCAGCTTCAAAATCAATCTTGAGCTTCAGTCCTATTTCATTTTCTGCCATTTCTTATACCTATAAAAAAAGGCGATTCGGCACTCATATTTCTATGAATGTCAAATCGCCTCGTGACTGTTTTAAAAATCTACTGTTTCAGAATCAATTATCTGAACTCCTAATGTAGAGTGTCGTGTGCGTTCTACTTATTTAGTTCTATTTTCTTTTGTCTTGAAGTCTGCCATATCATCTATGATAGACCTCATTTTTACAACCAATTCTTCAAAGGTCTTGGTATTCTTCTTAATATTTGTGAAATCATAGTCAACCTTTCTAAGTGCTGACATTGGATTCACTCCCCATTTACCTTTAGTTGGTGTACCTTTACCGTCCTTAGTCTCTTGAATCATTCTAATTAATCTTACTTCATCTTTTGCTATTGAGAGACCTTTGTAATAGATTTTACAAGCTACTGTATAATCAATTATGATTTTTTCATCTAAACTCTCTACCTTATCTTTGCCCTTATATTTGACAGTGTGAGTTGTCAATATTTCGAAGTCTAATAGCTCTGTATTTTTGTACAGATTCTTGATATACAATCCTACATCTTGAGGAATACCCTTTACTATATAGTCCGCATTTACCCACGATATTTGTGAGAAATCGAGCATTGCTCTATACTTCTTATTCTTCCAATTTTCTAACCAACTCTTTATTGCTTTTTCTCTATTTGTAGCCATTTTTCAATACTCTTTCAATTCTTATTAATCTTTTTAAGTTACTTTCCGTCTCTGGTAGCTTGTTTAGTAAGTCTCGGACTTGTCTTAATTTACTTATATACTCGCTACTTTTTTGCGTTTTTTCTTCTTTCAAGCTCTGCTTCTGCTTCATGTATTAATATATCCATTACATGTACACTATCAGATATATAGTCTATCCAATTCATTGAGTAGACTTCTTCTCTTTTGTATCCGAGTCTGGCACAGACTGTCCTGATGAATCCACTTGAGAGGTGTTCACTAATGATTGCGTCAAGAGTGATTGTATAAGCTCCGTTATGTCCTTCTGCTGTTTCTTGGAGTATCCTTTGCTTGCTATCGCTTTTACCATCATCTCTTGGATGTTTTCCATTTGATGGGTCATTAGTAATTTGACTGTATCTAGAAATTGACCCTTGAAATCGAACGAGGTAACGCCCCATTTGCTTAAAAAAAAATTACGGCACATCGTAAGTGTATCATACTGATCGCCATTTGTATAATTTAATAGTTCGTAAGGTCGATGCTTTTTAATATCTCCGCCTGTGAATGGCTCTGGATTTCCTTTGGCATCTTTGGTATATAATATCATTGCCATTCCTCTAACATCAGCTTCTTCAAATAGAGCTTGCTGCAGAGTAGCAATAGTAGTAGGTAAATTTCTTAGTTTCTCATCCCAGACAAGCATACAAATCTTAGTTGATTCTATTTGTCTGTAATTAAGGTTCTTGAATTGATAGTAAACGTTAACTATATCGCCATTCGGCTTCCTGATTGGAATCTCGATTTCTTCTTCTAACTGTTCTAAGCTAGCTTGTAAATTGTCATAGTTGGTCTGTTCTTCTGACATTTCTAACTCCTATAATGTATATGTTGGACTTAAATTTAATCGGTCTATATGTACTCGTCCCGAAAAATCTATTTTAATTTTTGTATCTTCTCCATCACTAGATAAAGTAGTGATAGTAGTTGCAAAACTTGCAAACTTGCCTGTATTCAAATTGAACCTGAACATAAATTCATCAGCATTAGAGTATGTACCTTTTAATGCTATTAGTATATCGACTGGGTTATTAGATTGCATATAAAAGGGCATTGCACCCAATAAATAGGTCTTATTCTCTAACAAAACAATGCTTCCCTTTAACTGTAATCCTACTAATCTAGATACTCCATTTCTATCTTTGTACTTACTCTTTATTTCTTCGATAGACCATGAGGCACCTTCAAGTATATTCCTAACTGTAACCTTGTCATCATCGTCATCACTATCATTATAGAAAAAGACAATGCCGTCAATTGGGAGATGCTTCCATCCTTGTAGATTGTTTACATTAAATACTGGCATTAATCAGGTACTCTATATGTTAATTTCAATTCAACTTCTTCTAAATTTTCATCATCATCAATGTATTCTGGACTGTAATCGCCATCTTTATCGAGTATTACATCAGTATATGTCACATCATCAGGAGAATATTTGAGTGCTCCTGCTGTCCATATCGCTCTAATTTTTTGTTTTTGTAATGAAGTGTCTAAATCATCTGCAGATATTTTTATGAGCCGTTTGGTTTTAGAATACCGTTTGTGTGAGTAACCAAAACCTCTTAATGTATCTCCAATCTCTTTTGATACAGCTGAAATCTCTCTATCCAAAATGGGATTAATAGTAACCTTAGTGTTGGTAATCCAATTGTCATTGGTATATTTTATATAAATACTCATTCTATTACAAAATGCTCCTTAATACCTATTCTCATAATATTTGTATCTACCATCTTGCCGACTTCTGCGTATAAATCTTCATCAACAGTCTTTGTAGTAATTGGGGTAGTAGAGAGATTTTCGGTTGCTGATACTTTTTTAACAAACACTGCATCGTTTACACTCCCCGACAACCAACTAATTAGCACATCGCCAGATGTTTGTACTATCAATTGGTCATCTTCATCAGCATCGTGCCTTGCTACCCCTAATAACCTACCATAATGAGCTTCTAAAGGGGCTGTCCTTTCAACTTCAGTAGCTGAAATCCTTGAAACCCATTCTCCATCTTTGATTCCTGAGTTTCTTAATGTCAACCCAGAGATTACTTCTGGGGAATCGTCAACTTCAGCTGGGATTGAAAGTCCAGCAATTCCTAAGTCTTCTCTTCCTGCTGCTGCACCATAATCGAAACGACCTATCGCACTTAGTTCTAACTTTATACTTCTTTTTTGTAAATCAACTTCATAATCATCTATTATGAAATCAAGTCCATCAATTTCGATTATCTTGTCAATACCAAGATTGAATATGCTCGGGGATGTACCTGTTGGCGATGTTGAAGCACACATCAAATAAGGGATATCTAACTTGTATTTTGTGCCGTATTTTTCTTGGTCTTTGGTGTTAGTTCCGTTTACAAAGTCAGCAAGGGAATAGTAATATTTATCTACTCCTTCTTCCTTAATCTCTAATCTTCCTACCTGTGTGAAATAAGATGCTGGACTGTTTGTTTCGCCTACTCTCTTATCTACTAACATATACAGCTGGTTTGAAAAGCTAGTTGAGTTATAAGGGACAGAGTTACCTATTACCTTATCCCATACAAACCTATTACCTGAAGAATCAGATAAGTAGAGATTATAAGGGATTTGAGTTTCCTTTAATACAACGACATTATTAGCACTCAGTCGGGGAATGATTGTATTAAGTCCGCTTGTGTTTAACTTTATATCACCATGTGTATCCCAAACTGAAGCTCCTATTGATACTATATTTTTAGACGCTCCTCGTGGAGGATCAAAAGCATCTTTGGGATAACTGTTTTTAGCTACATGAGGGTCTAGTTGATTGACTATTGCACAAAATGGAATGCCATAAGAACCATCATAAGTTGGTGCTGGTGTCATTGGCTCGCTTAGTAAGTAACCAATTGATCCTAAAATCTTTCTGTTTGCATCCCTTGTCTCTGCATCGTATAACTCACCAGATGCTTTAATAACATCCCTAATGTAAATCTTCGAATTACTAGCTTTAGTTGCCTTAGATACAAACTCAATTTGTACGGATCTTTGTGCAGTGAATTCAAAATTTAAGGACATTCCTAAGTCAGTGGCTAGACTATATAATAAACCAGTAAATGTGTCATCTACTCTATCTATATTCTGCCATTGCTCTTCTTCAGCTGATGTAGAATTATATTCAATTCTAAAGTCTGGTGGGTAATTTGTAGCTGGCTTAACTACACTATATGAGATATATGGAACCTTGTAAGCGGAGTCTGGTATATAACTGCCACAGACATGCAGTTCTCTTGCTTCATCATCATATATTTTAGTTCCACTGCGATTGTAGTCATATTCAGTTGTGCCATTTTTAGTAAGTTTACCACCTATTATAGGCCCATATAATTTACTTTCGAACGCTCTTCCCCAACGTACAGGGGAAAACTTACCGTCAATTTTAGAGACTTTATAAGTAAAACTCCAAACTCCATATCCACCCGCTAAGAGCAAACCCTCATAAACGTCTGCAAGTTTATTGAGTAATCCATGCAGATGAGTGAGCCGTGGGATTCTTGTTTCTAATGGGTCTATAAATACTGGGTCTTCTTTATAAAACCCTGCACCGTTAAATACAAAAGTACTTTCCCAAGTTGGGTCTATAGCTGCAACAATTTCAGACAACTTAAATTCATCAAATATTGCTTCTTCACTTGGTAAGCACTCAAAACTATATTCTCTCACTGGTGTGGGAGTAACTCCATATTCCCCGTCACCAGGCCAGTATAAATCATCAAAACTTGATTTAGAGTTAACTGCTCCTAGGTATTTTGCTTCAGATATATCTGGTGTGGAACCTGAATTAAAGAATACACCAACATAGAATAACGAACCTTTATCAGTTGTCAAGCAGAGGTTTAGGAATTCTTGCTCTATATCTAACTGAGTTTTTGGGTCATCAACTAGGGTTGAATCATCCTTACTAAATACGGCTTCACTTACCTTGAATTTGAATTCATCTAGGGCAAGCTGTCCAATCTTTTGTTCTCTTTTAAATTTTAATTTGTCTGGCTCGATTACATTTATAGCGTAAGATTCGGAAGCAAAAAGTCCGTCCCATGTATCAGAAAAAATATAGGAAATGGTTAAAGGCCCATATCCATATTCATCTTCTGTCTCGTCTTGTCTATAAGTAGCCATTAGGTCTGTCGTTTTATAAAAAGGGTAGGTCTAAATCTGACTTTTAACCTACCCTTGAGAATGGGTATTATTCTAAATTATGCTCTAGTTACTTCTAGTATTTCACCTGATAATAGAGTTGTTAAATTCGGAGCTGTAACATCTGTTAAAGTTACTGCTTCAGTAGTGTCATCAAATCCATCTGCAGCCAAAAGACCTGGAGTAGTTTTGAATGCTGCGATATATCCAGTCTCAGCAGAATCATCTTCCGTAAATCCTACACCACCAACAACTTTAATTGTATATTTGTTGATACCTTCCACTTCTTCTTCTCCAAGATTGCCTTCTATATAACCAAGTAAATGTTTGTCTTTTGATAATGTGCCTGCAACCTCACCGCTTGACCATATAGCAATAACTGGCTGATTAGAACTATTTATTGCAGATTTAACTTTAGCTAAAATGGAATCATTTGCATAAAAACCAATTTCAGCAAATGAGTTTTGTCCCTCAGCTGCAACTTCTGCCCCTGTAACACCGTCAATAGTTTTGTCTCTTTTAGCTACTCTGACATTTACGCCTTTAATAGTTCTCTCAGATGCGTTTTCAGTTGCTTTTCTCTTATTCCCAATTTCATTTTTGAAACTAAGTATTCCTGTTAAATCGACTGTGTCTGCATCCCAATCAGTAATTTGATAATCAGTTACTCCTGGGAAAAGTAATCGAACGGCACCTGAGCCACCGCCACCAATTATATCTGCTGTTGTTTGTAAAGCCATTGCTTTATCTCCTTATTAATTGTAAAATTTTAATTATCTAAATTGTTATTGCCGCATCTAGTATCTTATTCGTTATTACTTGCTCTGTAATACCACCTGCTGTGGCTGTGTTTATTCCAGTATTACCCGAATACCGAACAGTAAAGCCAACTAACCCAGATACTGTGTCTGAAGAGCCACCACCACCACCGACTACTGCTTGTAGTACAGAGTTCGCAATTACTAGTACACCTAAAGCACCGCCCCAAATAACACCACCGCCACCATTTTTAGCAAAGAAATCATGAAGTTTCAGAGTGCCTGATACAATCTTAGCAATATGACCGTCCCCTGTTCCCGAATCCGTAACATCTGCGTAATTGTCAACCCTTCCGTTTGCTACAGTTACACCGCCCAAAATGTCGAATATAGTTCCAGTCTCTTTGAAATACCTATCAGTATTTAAGTAAACTTCGCCACTCGAAACCGTTAAATTCTTTTCAAATAGTTTGCAATTTACAGAGCACTTATAAGCCCCTGCAAAGGTTAATTGTGAGAACTTATCAGATTCTATATATGCATTGCCAACTAATCCAATTATATTAACGTGTCCAAGTTCTTTGACTCTAATTTGAATGTCAATAGCTGAGCCACCTAGATCATTAATTACAATGGCATCACTCCCTAACATACAACCACTCGCCTCGAATATACAGTTCCTTTCTAATGAGACAGCATAGCCACTCGTAATGACATATTCGATATTCAAGTGTCCGTAAACCTTTGCCCCAGCTGTGAAATTTAAGAATGGAATAGTCTTATCACTAGCCACCCCAATTGTCTCAGGCATAAAGTATAATATAACATTCGGGTCTAGATAGTAGTTACCGGTGTAAGTCCCTGGGTAAATTTGTATAAGAACATTGTATGCTAAAGTGTTTGCGTAAGTAATAGCATCGCCTAAATCATCGTAAAAAGCACCGCCTACTGCGAAATCTTGGCTTACATATAGGGTTCTGTATGCGTTATCTAGTTCAGAACCACCAAGAGCATCTTTTGCAGCATCGCTAATATCTGCTAGTTCAACTTGTCCTAGTTTACTTTTGTTTGTTGCTAGGTCGTGTTTTTGTACATCCATTAGTATATCGCATCATAATCAACAGCTAATTTGAAACTATCCAGACCACCAATAAAGGCCTTAACTTTAATTGCATTCCCTTTAATACCATCAAAACTCCAGGCATCGTTTATGTTATCTGCTGTTATGGCTTGTTCATATTCGATTGTCTCAGATTGTCCTTGTATGGTGCTTAGTATCTGAATTTTACTATTTGCATCAGGGGTACCTGTGACATCTAATAGACCAGCTTGAACTATAAATTCTTTAGGAGTAGTACCATTAGAAGCAACCTCTTTATCAGAATCGCTTTTACTGTCGGCATTATACCAATCTGATTCCCAGTCGGTTGTAATTACTTCAGCTGTTGTTTTGATTATTCTTGACATTTCTCATTCTCCTTTTATCTCGTGCCTTAATTAGAAGATCAATTAACTTTCTTATCCAAGACCACTTTATTGTGATTCCTTTATTAAAGAATCCCAAATGCTTATTTTCCTTCTTCAATCTGGTCTGATTTGTTTGTAAAGAAGCCCTGTATTATTTCGAAGATACTCCACAATCCAGCGACTACTCCAACTAGCGTTGTTTGAAGTTCAGCTGGGATATCTACAGCAAAGAATAGGGTTACTATACTCACGATAGCAGCTATAACACCTCTGATTATACCTATTCTAGTTGTTTTTTTATCATTTGTTGTAGCCATTGTGCCACCTATTTTTGTTATAAATGTTATCACTATAAAAATTAATTCTGCATACTTGGCTCCCTTGCCAATCCATACACTCATCTTCTCAAAAAAATTCAATTTCCAACGATCTGGATAAGGGTCTAAGACTTCTTCAAACTTCTGTTTGTATTTTTCAATATCTAAGTCCCTTTTCAACTCTATGGGCTCTTTTGCAATTGGAGCGAACGTTATCTGTTTAAGCTCTGTGCTATTTCTGTTATTTCCCATAGTCTTCGTAACCATCCTCTAAAAAACACACCTTGATCGGGTCTCTTTTCGATTATATTGATAAATAGTTTCCCTCTTACCGTAGATAAAGCTTGAATAACGGCAGCATATCCACTTGGCTTTTTAAGTATCTTGTTTAATTCTTTAATCGTCTCATTGCCTATTGCACCATCTACTTCAATATCGTTTTGTGGCTCGTAATTAATCACTCGTTGAAGTGCCTTACAAGCAGTCCCAACTCCAGAATTAACAGCATAATCAAAGAGGAATAATGAAACACCTGGATGGAGTCTTTCGCTGTTACATCTTTTCCAAAAATGGATGTAATAAAGGTCGATTGCTTCATCTTTAGTGATATCCCTTGCTTTTTTAGGGTACTTTATACCATCTAAGAACCGTTGAGAAATACCATACTTAGTCTCTCCGCCTGCATCTGCTTTATCATTAGCAAATACACCCTCTTTTTCGAGTGTGATTTTAACCGCATTTGCGAATTCTGGACTGTATTTTTCTGATGTTGTCATTGTTTTCTTACCTTTTGTTCTAGGTTTTCAATTTTTCTACTGTGTGTCTCTAATGTTTTCCATTGAGTTTTCTGTCCTTCTTCGAACCTGATAATGTGTGCATTTAAGTCTGCTAATAGCTTATTGCTTTCTTTGATTTCTCTTAGCAAAGCTTCTTGTGAATCCCTGCCATGCTTTTCTAATAGTTCAAAAGCGTGCTTATTGTCAGCTTTTAAAGCATGAATAAGGGATTTGTTAGACTCAATTTTTCCTTCATTTAAACTGACTGTATTTTTTAAGGCATTAATTTCATTATTGAATTTATTCTCTATTGCCTTCTTTTCATTATTATGCTTTAAGGCAATTGCTAATGAACTCAGCCAACTTAGTATGATTCCAATTATTAAAGCGATTTCTTGAGCTACCATATTAAACTGTACCACCGTCATATCTTTGGTTTATACTTACATTAAATATAATCTCATACAAATCACCGTTCGAGGTTGGAACAGGTGATGCTTGGTCACTCAGTAAAGTGTATCCATTTTTATAAAGAACTTCTGCAATTTTATCTGTCAGTGTCTCTATATCATTATCTTCATCGCTGTCGATATGTTGAGAGTACACAAACAAAGAAAATAGCAGAGCAGGAAAACCACCTGGAATTCCACCTGCTTTTATTTTTTTTCTTGCCGTCTCATTCCAATCTCTACCCGAATAGCAAACATAAATAGTAGCATTAGAACCCGATGCATCCAATGATAATCGCTCTGCTTCTTCTATAGATTTAGGAAATATCTTTGAAAGAACATTTGTATTTGAAAATCCAGCGTTTACTAATGCTGTGATTAATGCTTGTTTCTGTTGCTTTATCATCTGTTAGCTGTTAAGAAAGATTTATTAAACTTCCTGTCACTTGCCTTAGTATTTGTATAAACAAGCACCTTGCTGGGTGAGGATGTTAATTCACTCACCCCAACTAGGTTACTCTTTCCGTCTTCGATTCTATTCAGCTCTTTAATTGCTTGTTCGTAGCCAAACTTTATCTCTTCATCCATTTTATGGGTTCGATGTGTCTTATATAAGTAGTATAGAGTTATGTCATAAGTGATTTGCTTTATATTAGCAGGGGCAGTAGTTAAAGGTACTGAGTACCTTTTAACTAGCTTAGAGTCAACTAAACTCTCAGCATCAGCAATTCTTGCTGTTACTAGAGCTTCATCAATCTCATCGGCACCACCTTTTTCCTTAGTAAGGTTTTTTAAAGTGGTATCATCAACCCTTGCTTTAATATATACTAAATCAATATATAGCATTATACTAGCTTCACTCTTACTAATGATGCATCTGCAAAATCCTCCATTGCATATCCCACTACATAAGCAGAACCTGTTTGCCCTTTAACTTTACCATTTGCAGCACAAATTAAGGCGTCACCTACATAGCCTGCCTCAGCAGTTGAGATTAAGACAATACCTCTAGTATATAATACTGCTTCGTCACCGCTTAAGTAATCAAATTCATTAGTCACTCCAATAGGTACTGTAGAGTCGCCGCTGAGGGTTCTATTGAATCCAACTAATCTATGAGCCGGTACGTCACCAGCAAGTGTCTCGCTAATCGGACCCGCTGGATAATGTGTTAATTGTGACATTATTTATCTCCTTCTTTTTTGATTTCTGTTTTTACTTTTATTGGCTCGATACTCTTACCGTAGTGATTCAGATGAACATTCTGAACTTCAACTCTGTCATTTTCTTTATAGCCAATACCATAAATTCTGACTGGTTTAAGCACCTTACATAGTGTTTTTTCTGATGTTGACATTAATTGCCTCCATCCGCAGATAATTTCGCTTTCAATTCTGCTATTTCTTTGTCTTTAGCTGATAATTCAGTGTTTAAAGTGTCTAATGTGTCTTCTAGATTATCAATTTGTGATTGTAAAGCAGAAGCAAATTCAGGGACATTTACTGCCTCTGATTTTTCTGGTTCGAATACATAAGGATGATTCTCAATGAATTTTTTATCAAATTCATATTCTCCAGGAGCTAGTTTCTTACCATTGTATCTGATCGTTGTGTATGTTCTTTTTTTCATGCTAATTACCCATTCGTATCTTTAAAAATATAAGCTGCATCATAAGAGATAACTTCAGCAGCATACTGTAAATAAGCTGTGTAGAAATCAATGTTGCCATTTCTGTCTTGCGATTCTGTAATGTATGGATGTCCTTTTCTTTGGAATGTAAATCCAAATGATGGGTCGAACTTATTAGGGTTCTTATTAGTAGTTGTATAAGACAATACTGCATTATCTTTCCAAACAAAACTATTAACTCCTGCTACTGTGTCTATTGCTTTACCTACAAATAGATTTTCTATTTCAAGAATTTGTTTGATTGTTTCAATAGTCACTAATCCAATTCTTGCATCTATAATCTCTTTTCTAAGCTTCACATTCTTGAATAATGCATTCCAAGATTCAGCTCCTAGTGTTAATGTATTAACAGTGACACCAAGTTTTTTCTCAATAGTTGTCTTACCATCCATGATTTGTTCAAATGGATTTGAATCAGCATGAGTCCATTGGTCTGTAGTTGTCAATGTTTCTTTGTTATCAGAGCCGTAAGAAGCATAATCATTTACTTTGTTAGCAATGTTTATTTCACGACCGTTCAATACCTTTTGCAAGGCATTTCTTGACTTAGCTTTCTTCAAATTGAATAAATCACCGTCCTCAGTTTCTTGTCTATCAATAAACTCTTCGTAAGCGTATTCAATAAGTTGAACTGGTATTGTTGTAACTTGTTGGCTTGTACCTTGTGCAGGTGGAGCTCCGGGTGCTCTTTTTGTACTTACAGAAGTAAATGCATCAGTACCGAAGATTGGAACTTCTAAGTTCTTTTGCGTCTCCTGAACTATTGGAAACACTTTTGTACCAATATGCTCAGCTTGTGTAACTCCGTGTGCAATACTAGTTAAGAGTTTACTTTTTAGTTGATTGTGTCTTATTTGTGCTGAACCTGACATTATACACCTCCTTTAGCTGATGCTTCGGATTGTACTAATTCAAGTGCCTCCAAGAAGGAAATTCCATCTTTTTGAGCTCGTTTGTTAACGACTGCTAAAATTTGGTCTTCTTTATCTTTACTGTTGAAGTCTGAGATATCAAATGAACTACCGTCTTCTCCAGTTGCTTTATCTTTAGTTGCTTGTGGGACAGTCAATGGATTAACAGGTTTAGAATTCAAGAACTCTCGCATACTGTTATATGCATCGCCACTGTCTTCTAATCTTTTAGCAACTAAGTCGTTAACTAGAAAGTCTTTTTTAGTAGCTTCTATCTGTTTGTTTTCAATTAGGTTGTCAACAAACGCTGCTTCCTCAGTTTTGTAAGACTCCATTTTGGATTCTAAAACCTTGTTTTTTGCTGCCGTCAAATCCCCTTCTAACTTCTGGTTTTGAGTTTCTAAATCAGAAACCTTTGAAGTTAAAGTGTTGTTCTCAGCAACTTTTGCGTTTAGTTCTTCTTGCAAAGAATTAACTTTTGTTTGTAAGTCCATATTTGGAACCTCATTATTAATTGTTGTATTGTTATATTCTGTTGTTGGCTGGTTTTCAGAGTTCATCATAGCTACAAATGAATAAGTAGAGTCAAGCACACTTATCTTACCTGCCTCCTGTGGCTCAGAATTAAATTCATCAGCAAGTCCTAGTGCTTTGGCTTCCTTTCCAGATATGTATCTTTCAGTGTCTAACCATTCAACTAGCTCTGCTTCTGTTTTATTGATTCTAGTTTGATATGCTTCAATCATAGCTTTCTTAACAGCTTTTAATTGGTCTGCAGAAAGTCTGTGGTCATGTTCATTTCCAATTGAGAGTTTGCTAGGGTTATGCACCATGAACATAGACCCTGGACCCATTATTATTTTTTTACCTGCTAAAGCAATAATAGAAGCAATTGAACCTGCCATTCCTATAATTCTTACTGTTGGTTCAAAATCGCGGAGGTAGTTAAATATAGCTGTTCCTTCCCAAACGCTACCACCTGGGGAATTGACAAGCACTTCAATATCATCGCCTTTTCTGGCGTTACCCATCTGCTTGATAACCTTATTAAGGGAAACTGTGTCACCCCAATTATCTGGGAAAATTGCTGAATTGATTAAAATGGTCTTTTTCACGCTTTGCCTATTATTTAATTACCGCAAAGCTAAGGAGTGTCTTTGTTGACTTGTAGTCCATCTCGACCCACGTAATGACCCACGAGTTGACCCACGAGCTGAATAATAGTTTTAGGAGTTTTGCACTTATAACAACTATTAATATTTAAGGCATCCTTATGAGTTTAGACCAACTGACCAGTGAAATTAGAGAAGTGCCTGCTGAATATCTTGCTAATCTCCCAGATTCAGAACAGAAGATATTTAAGAACTATAAGATATTTCCAATTGGAATATTAGTTAAGGCAGGATGGAACTACAAAACAGAAAATGAGAATCGTTCTCAGAAATTACAAGAGAGTCTGAAAAGACACGGACAAATTGAGACAATGCATGTTCGCAAGTTAGATACTGGATACTATGAAGTAGTAAACGGAAATCACAGACTTGATGATCTGAATATCTTAGGTACTCAACATATAATAGCATACGATCACGGAGAGATTACACTTGCTGAAGCCAAGCGTATAGCAATCCAAACAAATGAATTAAGATTCGATGCTGACCCTTTTAAATTGGGTGAGATACTCGCTGAGCTACTTGAACAATTTGGAGAAGAAGACTTATACTCCACTATAGATATCGACCAGAGACTACTAGACCGTGCAGAGTTAGAATATGGGAGGAATGCACCTATTGGCGATATGATAGAAGATGAGATTGAAGAATCGAACTCAACGATTGTAAAGTCAATAAGAGGAGATTTGTATGAGTTAAATAATCATAGATTATTAGTTGGTGATTCTACTAATGATGATGATGTTGAGCAATTAATGGATGGCAAGCTTGCACATCTTATATATACTGACCCACCTTATAATGTAAATTATGCAGAATTTAACGAAAGCCGACCAGAAAACAGAGGTCGCAACTGGTCAGATGACTACTGCTCCGAGTGGGCCGACTCGATGTCTGACGAAGAATACTCTCAATTTTTATTCAAATTTATTAGTCTGGCAAAGAGACATTCAATTGAGTATGCACACTATTACGTGTGGTTTGCTTCTAAATACTTCCATGAACTTACAACAGCTTTTAAACTTAATGATTTATCTTTCGATGGTGTGCCGATTATTTGGTACAAGCAAGTAGCTCCAATGACCTACGCACATTATCGCAAACGCTATGAACCTTGTTTATTTGGCGGTAAAGACTCAGTTACTGGCAATAGTCACGATGGTAAAAGAAGATGGTCAGCTGAGGTTATGGATGATAATGTTTGGGAAGTTCTAAGAGACCATAATGTAAACTATGTCCACCCTACTCAAAAACCTGTAAAGCTAGCTGCAAGAGCATTAAGAAACTCATCAAAAGAAACAGAGATTGTACTTGATTTATTCTTGGGTTCTGGAACTACTATGATATGTGCAGAGCAAATGAATAGAATTTGTTTTGGTATGGAATACGAACCTCGATTTGCTGATGAGATTGTAAAAAGATATTTACGCTATTGCAGAGATAATAATGTTGAATGTGAAGTCAAAAGAAATGGAGATGTAATAACTCTAGATTTCTTTGAGGAGGAGTTAGTTGAATGAGGGAAGCTAACAGACATAGACATATTGAACTAGATTTTGATAGATTTCCAAATGATAGGATTTGGGAAATGCACCCTGATGAGTCAGCAAAGGCATTCAACTACTTCGTTGCTTATCGAGATATGGGTGCAGGGCATAGGTCTCTTATGAATGTGGCTACTCTATTTGGAGTATCTGAACAAGCGATTGCATATTACTCTTCCCCTTGCCATTGGGTAAAAAGAGTTGATGCTTATGAAAAGCACATAGATATAGAGCTTAGCAAAGAGACTATTAAGAATCTAAAGGCAATGAGAAAAAGGCATATTAATAATATTAGGGCTACCGAGACTGCTCTGATGTTGCCAATTAAAGAAGTATTAACTAGAGTCAATGATGGACGGTTAAAACTCGAAGAGTTAGATTTAAGTGATTTGCTGTTTATAGTAAACAAGAATGCTTCTGTTTTATCTAAGGTTGTAGATACTGAACGGAAAGTTAACGATCAGCCAAATGAGATAATTCAAACACATCATGAAGGTGCACCGCAAATTGTCGTGATTAAACCAGAATCAAACGATAGGATTAGAGAGGTTCTAGAGAACAGGAAAAGAGCACTAGAAGAAGAATGATGACATATAAGTTTGATATTGATTGTTTCAATTTAAGCTATATACCATTCCATGAAGATAAAAATCCCATAAGAATTGTTTATGGTGGTCGTGATAGTGCAAAATCACATGAGGTTGGCTTAGAATTCTTGATGGACATTATGTCCCTTGATTATTGTAAGGTTGTTCTGGTTAGGAAAGTATATAGAGATATCAAAGGTTCTCAGTTTGAACAAATCGTTGATTTGATTCAACAATTCAAATTAGACCACCTTTTCGATATTAAGGTCAGTCCACTTGAAATTATATACAAACCTAATCCAAAAAATAGAATCATTGCTAAGGGTCTTGATAATGCTGATAAAGCAAAATCAATGAAAGACCCTACGCATGCTTGGTATGAAGAAGCAGACCAGATTACTTATGACGATTACATTACTTTCTCACTAGGCCTAAGGTCTTCAAAAACTGATGTAATAAAGGAAGTTTTAACATTTAATCCAGGTCTTAAAACATGCTGGATTAATGATGCTTTCTTCCCTCCTAAGGAAACTTATGAAAGACCAGACGGTAAATTTATGACAGTGCCTTCTACTCAAGAAGGTGTTTCAATTTACCATATGACATATATGGATAATGAGTTTATTAGTAAGCAAAGGATTCAGAAATTGCTTGGTCTTAAACACATTAGCAAAGAAAAATATAGAGTTAATGTACTGGGTTTGTGGGGTAGCGGTCTTGAAGGGTTAGTATTTGATGATTATGATTTAATAGAATCTATCCCTAGTCAAGCAGATACTTACTTCGGGATAGATTATGGTTTCAGTAATCCATCTGCAGTAGTCGAAATTGGTCATAGTGAAGGCACTATTTATTGGGATGAATTGGTTTATCAAAGGAAATTAACTCCTTCTGATTTAGTTGAGAAGGTTATTGAATTCAGATCCCGAATAGGAAATAAACCAGTTGTAGTAGATAGTGCAAACGCTGCACTAATAGAAGAGTTGAGAAGAGCAGGTTTCAATGTATTTGAAGCGGTTAAAGGTCCTAATTCAGTTGTTGATGGGATTGGGTGGCTTAAAGGTTATAAGCATAAAATTACTAAACACTCAGTGAACATTATTCAGAACTTTGACAACTATGTATATGGTCAAGATAAATATGGAAATAATACTGAAGTTCCTGTTAAAGCAGATGACCACGCTATAGATGGTGGTAGATATGCTTCATGGAAATTCGGTTTTATTGAAGGCCGTTGGTTAACTGGAGGTAATAGGATTGTTGCCCATGCTCCAACAACTAGAACTCGTACAAATGTGCGTGGTAACTTAAGAAAATCAAAAATTAATAGGTAAGTGAAATGGCAAAGCTAGCAGAGAAAAGGATAAAAGATGCTAAGGGCAAGGGTAGTGCTGCTCTTAGGAATGACCAAGCTACTCAAATTAAATACGAGGGAACTTACGGAGGTGGTCTATCAAAAATACTCCCTCGTGTAGATAAACTACTCAAGTTCAAACCAGACCTTGCTGAGGCCTATGAAGATATTATGAATGATGGGCATTTGCAGGGTCTGATTCGTTCTAGGAAGTCAGGTACTCTATCACTCGATTGGGATTTACAAGCTGACAAAGCAGATAAGGCAATTACAGAATTGATTTACAGTGTGTTTGAGTCCTTCGATGTTTATGACCTCATGGATACTATTCTTGATGCTAGGTTATTCGGAATGCAGCCAATTGAATTAATCTGGGATAATGTTGATGGTAAGTTTATTCCTGTTGATATTTCCGGCCGTCCTTTCCAATGGTTTGGTTTTGATAGTGAGAATAATCTTAGGTTTATGGCAGAGGAGCAGGGAGAAGATGGAGAAGAATGTCATCCTGATAAATACTTAATTCCTAAGAATGATGCTTCATACAACAATCCTTATGGTGTGGGTTTGCTTTCCATGTGTTATTGGAATGTTTATTTTAAGAAGCATGGCAAAGATTACTGGGCTGAGTTTTGTGAAAAATTTGGATCTCCATGGGTCATTGGAAATATAACTAATTCAACAGATGAAGATAAGGATAAGGTTGAAATTGAAAGTTCACTAACTGGTCTAGTTTCTTCAAACGTGATGGTTAAAAATAAGAATTGGGAGGTTGATGTAATATCTGCTTCTGGTAAGCAATCAGGAGATATATTTGAACAGTTTGTAAATGACTGTAAAAGTGAGAATGCTATTATTTTCTTAGGGCATGAAGCAAGTACACAGTCAACTGCAGGTAAACTTGGTAACGATCAGAATGCTTTGGCAGTATCTGAAAGGTTAATCCAAGAGGATAAAAGACTAGTTCAAAAGACGTTCAATGACTTAATTAAGAAAGTATGTGCTTATAACTTCCCTAATGCTACTGACATTCCTTATTTCATATTCTTTGAAGAAGAAAACTTGAATATTGAGAAAGCTAATAGAGATAAAGTAATATTTGATATGGGTTTTGATTTTTCAGCGGAATATCTTGAAAAGGCGTATGGGTTTTCTAAAGGTCAGATTATAAAACGTCAACTTGCACCTCCTACATCGAATACAAATGCAGAGGATAACAGTCATTTTTTTAACTTCAGCTCATCAGTAATTCTTAATCAAAAGATTACTAAACATAATCATAAGCTACTCGATGAGCTTGTAGAACACGTAAAGTCTGACAAGGATTCAATTGCCTATCTTGAGAAGATGCTAAAACCTATACTCAATCACAAGGGCAAGAGTTTAAATGAACTAAAAGATAATTACTATAAACTTTATAGTAAAATGAGCGGCAGCCAATATCAAGACTATTTAACAAAGGTTATCAATATTTGTGATGTACTTGGTTATGACGCTGCTTTCCGTGAAGAGCAACCTAAGCTAGCTGAGAAAAATAGTTCACTTGCTATTTTCAATAGGAATCCAGAAGATATTACATTCGAAGATATACTTGAAGCTCTTTCTAAGACTCCAGAAGAAGCCGTAGAATATTTCAAGTCTAAGGGTTTAAAAGTTTCTGAAAATGCTAAGGAACGTATCAAAGCTATCAAGGAGCACGGATTCACAGTCACTGGTGTTACTAAACTCGATATCCTTAACGATTATAAGGATATTCTTTTAAAGGCGATTGAGGAAGGTATAACTCTTGCTGAATTTAAAAAGCAACTCAGTGAACGATTAGCTACTCGTGGATGGTTTACTCGTGATGAGGAGGATGGAGAGCTACCACCTTGGCGATTAAATAATATCTACAGAACTAATACTGCTGAAGTTTACAATAATGCTAAGTGGAGTCAATTCCAAGAGACTATCGACCTTATCCCATTTGTTAGTTGCTATTCTGTAATTGATAAAAATACTACTGATAAATGTGTCTGGATGAATGGTAAGGTTTTTAGAAAAGATGACCCAGTCTTTGCTAAAAAAGGGCGTTCTGGTGGTCACTATGGATGTAGGAGAACCGATATACCTGCCACTGACTTAGATGCTAAAGGTAAGAAGATATGGAAAGGTTCTGAAATACCTGCTAAGTATCTAAACGATAAAGAATTCTATAAGCAGGTTGGTGGCTTCACTCCTGACCTAACTAAGTATGATAAAGAGTTGAAAAAAGAATACGAAAGGGAAAGTAAATGATAATTCATTCAGATAAGTTTATAACTGATATTCAGAAGCGATTGCAAGATTTACTTGTACTTACTCCAGATGAGAAGCGGCAGCTATATCTAGCACAGGGTGAGATACTTCAGTCTTCTATTGCTAGGCAGTTCCAAACTCTAGGAAACAGATATTTAGGTCATACATGGGCACCACTTGCTGAGTCTACTAAGAAGGCATATAAACGTAAAAGGTATGATTTGAAGCCTACACTTAACCGAACAGGCAGTAGTGGTTTATTTGGTTCTATTCAAACTACAGTTGATAATGATGGGCCTAAGTTAGGTTCTAATAAAGAATATGCTAAATGGGTTATGCTGGGTACTCGCCACATGTCTCCAAGACCATTTTTACCTATGCCACCTTTCGCAAGAACTCTAATCCCTGATGATATTCAGAGGATTAGAAATATTACTATTAAGGCGTATGAGAATAAGATTAGGAGATTGACATAAAAAAAGGACGGTTTATAGCCGTCCTTCTTTTTTTAATTTATTTCTTGCTTAGTTACAAGTTCTACATTTATATTTTTAGCTTTTAATTCTTTGTAGTGCTTTAGTGATGTTGTCTTTACCATTTTATTACCTTTGCTTCTTAATGTGTTTGTGTCTTAATTTATTAGTAGCAACATAACACTAATAACAAGTCAAGTCAAGTTATATCTCACTTTATTAAAAATTGTATGCTAGCTTGTTCCAAAAGGAGAACAAAATTAGGAGGTCGAGATGAGAAGAAACTCAGCCTAAAAACTGTTTCATTCTCTCTAAGTCAATAGGAGTTTTAATGATTCTAAAATCTTCTTTTCTAATGTAATGAAGGTCTCTTGCTTTGAAGTTTTTGTCCATAATACTAGAATAATGAATGATAAGTTGGTGTGATTCACAAAATTTTGATATCAATTCTGTTTCATTTGGATCTGTTTTATATAATCTAAAGGTAAGTAAAAACATAGACTCACCTTTACTATGTATTTCCCTTGAACCTAAACCCCTAAAAGAAATTAAGTGTTTGTTTAATACATTATAAACTTCATCTCCTTTGTAAGGGGTTTTCGTTTCCGAAAGTTCCTCAATAAACAATTCATGAACTATAATTGGAATTTCAGAAATTACTTCCAGATTTAATTGAATTTTTTTCCCATATACGTCATTAATTTCAAGTGGTTCTAATCTAAATATAGGGATAACTGATAGATTTTGAATTTCAAATGTTCTTTTATTTATTTCAGCTTCTGTTTCCATTATTTTTAATGACTTATTACTTAATTCCAACTGTCTAGTATCTGATACCTGCTGATGTAATAATGTCTGTTTTTGAATTCTATAAGCAAAAAGAGCTATAAAACTTGTTGCAAATAAGGTAAGTAATTGAATGATATTATCTATTGTAAGTTCAAAGCCAAATATTTGTTTGATCGCAAAATATATTATTACCAATAGTAGGAAGAATAAAAATTTCAATGGAACACCTATATTTTGATTAAAAACAAAAATACCCATCTGAGATTGTTATAACAGGCAGATAACTTCTTTAACAAAAGTTAACTTTGTTGCTCAGATGGGCGAAATTTAGCTTTAGCAAAATAATAATTAGAATAATATTATGCAAGAAAAAATTACTTTTGTACTAAATAAATCCACGCTTGATATTCCTTACCTTTGCTATCACTTACTCTTAACAATTCACGCTTGTAAAAACTAGGATGACCTTCAAGTAAATCTAACCTTGCAAGGGTTTCTTTATCAACAGAATATAACTCACCATAAATTTTACTTTCTTTATTGTGCCTTGCGAAAGGGAAACTATAACCTACCTTCCAAAAGCGTTCTATTCCTTTGCACTCTGCATCAACGAAGTCAATGTCTTCCAATAATCGATGATTGGTACAACCCTTTCTCAGTGTACCATAAACAAAAACCTTAACCATTATTAACCTCTTCTATAAATCCGTTAGCAATCAAATCATTTACAAACTTCCTATGACTCTCGGTTCTTATATTCGAACCATTATCTTGGTGACATGATCGGGAAACCTCGACCATATATTTTTCAAGTGTATCGCAAGGGTGCAGACTCGTTGCTCTTATTTGTTCTATTATCCCAGTGGGAGTGGTGGCTTTAATTTTGCCACCACCTTTTAATATATACTTTTTCATTTTATTCTCCTTATGAAGCTAATGCTTGTGTTCTTTGTTTGTAAAATTCTTTTAATTCGTCTGAGCAAAATTCTAAATTATCTATTCTTTTACTTTGTAATAATGATGTTTTTGAATAGTCTGTCAATCTCATCACAAATTTTACCCAGTTTGAAATTTTCGCAAAATCTACTGTTCCTGAATGTTGGCGAAATTCTACCGTTTTTTGTCTCCAGAAACATTTAGTATTTATTTTGTGGTATCTATCGCTTCTTAATAAGCTTCTTTCTAATCCTTCTAAGTTTGAAGCTTCTTCTATTATTTGTTTGTAATTCGGTTTTACTAATGATTTTGTATAAGTGTTGTTGCTCTTTCTTCTTGAGTTTGGCATAAAAGCATCAACCGTCTTTTCCATTTTTATGTAATTTTTAAATAAGCGTTTCCAATCTTCTATTTCGTAATCGCTTACTCCAATGTGAATGTGTAATCCACAAGTCTTATTTACTTTGGCGTTCATCTCTTCCAATACTTCGCAAACCGTTTGCAGTTGGTCTAGTCCATTTTGTCCTTTCAAGACTGGGCTTACAACTTCGAAGCTTTTGTTTCCTGACAAGCTGCCGTCATATATTACTTTCCATGCTCTTCTTGTAGTGTGGTTGTAACTCTCATGGTTAGTCTGTATTCCTCTTTCTGTAAGCTTTCTTGCTAGCTCATCTCTATCGCAATTATATCCTTCTATTTCAATTCCAAAAGTTCTGTTGAAACGAAAGTTGAAAGTTGAGTTGCTTTCTAATACTTCTTGAAATCTGCCTGTTTGATAATATGCTTGATACACGTTTTGTACAAATCCGTATCCTGCACCCATCATCTGTGCAACTTCTGTTCTCGAAAATCCTAAGTCAAATAAGTCTCTCATTTTTTGACTTTTTGTTCCTGTTCCTCTTATTATTTGTTCTGCGTTCATCTTCGTAACTCCTTATTGTTAATGTGTTTATGTTTAATTTTATTAGTAGCAACATAACACTAATAACAAGGCAAGTCAAGTTATAACTCACTTTATTTCAACTAATTACAAAGAAAAAGCCACTTATTTTTAAGTGGCTTGAACTATTTGATTTTTATTTCTATATTATTTCATAATTCCTCCTAGTTTTAGTTTATTTCGAAGTAAACCTTATACTCTTATCCCATAAGAATGCCACACTGCTTCTATACTTATTGGCTGATAATAACTCTTAAATTTAGGTTTCGGTTTGGCTGCCGCTACTTCTTTTGGTTTCTTACAAGTTTTAATTTTTATGATCGGGGATGCTTTCCTTAACCCAAGTTCTTTAGCTCTACTTTTTATTGCTACCACAGTCCTGTCTAGCTTAGTTGCCAATTCCTTATTTGTAAAACCGCTATAATTATCCTTGAGTATTTACTCTTCTTTGTAGGTCCACTTTCTAATTTTCATACTTACCTTCTTCTTCATTTAATGCTGATCGTAATGTTCGTGGCATAATGCCTAAGTCACTTGCTATTCGTTTGATATCTTTATCTGTAAAATGCTCATTGTGTTTTATATACCTTACTACGGCCGGTTTAAATACTAGCCAGATACTAGGTATATATATCCTTGTCTTCTGATGATTTATTAATAAATGATTGGCTATCTGCCTTCCTTCATTATGAATTAGTAAATCATCTAGTCCAGTTCCCAACTGCTCTATTTCACTATCTCTTATAACCTTAACTATTTCAGTAATATAATTCATTTTTAATTTCCGTATTATGCTTTTATCTATGTAGTTACACACAAGATTATTCAATAATGGGCTTAGGTATTTTCTTATTGTCGAATAATGGTGCAAATGGTCTGTTGTCTTTAGGTGGATTATATGCTCCGCCCATTGATTCTACGTATGTTTTTTCGGTGTATAAAGCTTGTTTTTCTTTTAACAGACCCTTGATAAATTCCTTACAATATTCATCATTTAGTCTTATGTTAGCAATTACTTGCCTTCTATCATCAAAAGCTGGCATCTTCAAGTCCATATAACCTAAGAACATTGCATTAGCTTGGATGTGACCAATATGGGATAATCCACTATCTTCATCAAGATTCTCACCGTTGAGATAAGCGAAAATATGACGGAGCATACTCTCGCAAATCTCTGTAGTGTATAATCCTTTCTTCCAGTTGTCAATCTCATATTTCTTGGCACCGAACTCAAGTACCTTTACCATTGGTTCTAATGCTTCAAAGGATACTAAAGTCCATTTTAACTTGCCTTCATTATGTCTGGTGGCTCTTTCCATTAATTTAAACGCTCACCCAGATAAATATGAAAGAACTTAGAGTCTTCATTTGATTTCTCTTTCTGAGCTACTTCCGAATAATTCACTATAAATTTAGTAGTCTGATACCCTTTCTGAGTCCCGTTTGATACTTCAGCTAAATGAAACTCTTTTAAAACTCCATCATCATCAGAGAGTCTTTTTTTCCAGTATTTATTATATGCTAGTGGTACTGCTATTTCAGTTCCATCTACTAACTTGTCATATAATTTCGCTGCAACATTTAACTTTAGTACTTTTGGACCGTGTTCGATTAAGAATTTATTCTCTTCAGCTAATACTTCTACTTTGCGTTGGAGAGATGATTCGCTTTTGGTTTTATGTGCTAATGCTTCTTTCAAATCTTTTACGTCAGCGTCAATGTATTTTTCATAGTTTTTACGCTTCCGCACTTCTTCTTTTAGCTTCTCAGTTTCCTGTATTGCTAAATCATAGTCTTTATTTAGATTCTCTACCTCTTTGTCCTTCTCATCTTTATAGTTCGCATAACTAATGATGATTGTAATTAACGCTACTATTAGAATTATATACCCTAATATTAGTAAAATTGATGTTGATGATAATTCCATGATATACTCCTAATTATTAAATATTTGATTTACTTTTTCTTCTGCCTGCTCCACTGAGTAAGCAACACAATAAGGCATATTGAATTTATTACATACACCTTCGAACTTCTTTTG
>JBAYUQ010000017.1:0-69005 GCA_041675005.1 Kapaibacterium sp. (SeqCode) | reverse complement strand
TAGAATATAAAGTTGAAAAAACATATAAAGTGTTTAAAATTATGTTAAAATATTGAAACAGGTTTGTGAAACTATATATAAACCAATAACATACGTATAGTATATTTACTACAGAACGAAGTGAAGAGTCCAGGAGAACTCCGTAGGAGTTCAATATTAGCGGCAACTGACATCGAATATTAAACTCCTGACGGAGTTTGTAGGAACTAGCCCCAGTGGGGCGATATATCTGTAGCTTTCTATTATACTTTTTGGGTGACTGCCACGTCGCTTCGCTTCTCGCAGTGACACGATTACAAGAGGCCAAGTAACACACAAATTATCCGTTGGCTAAAGCCAACAGCAATACTTTTCTACGAAAATCCGTTCAGTTCTAATGACACTTAAACTGCTCGAATGGTTGTTCGCACGCATTGCAGTAGTATAGTGCTTTGCAGGCAGTAGCCGAGAATTTAGCTCTTAGTTCCGTATTCTCAGAATCGCAGAAAGGGCAAGGAACGAAATCCTTTTGGTTTATTATATTGTCTAAGCTGAATTCGGTGGTCTTTGTAGGTGGAGCTATTCCTGATTCTTTTAGCTTGCGTTTGGCCTCATCAGTCATCCAATCTGTAGTCCAAGCAGGAGACAAGATAGTGATTATTTTCACTCCCTCTACTCCGTTATCTTTTAGCTCTTGTACTATACTTTTGCGAATATCATACATGGCTGGGCAACCAGAATACGTCGGGGTAACAGTTACAACGACTTGTCCACCAGTAATTTTTACCCCACGCAATATACCCATATCAGCTATACTCAGAGCAGGAATCTCTGGGTCGCTAACATTGTCTAAAATTCTTAATATTTGTTCTTCTGTGGCTACCATTTTTCGTCTGGCATTGACCTCGGCAAATACTGCATAGTAGCTAGTATATGTCCCATGAATTCAGTGTGTAATCCTTCACGTCCACCAGATTGCATCCAAGCATCAGGATCCATTTTATCTAATTCAGATTCTACTAATATCTTGTTCAAAGTATTGTAATATTCGTCACGGAACTTACTAGTGTCAGGAGCTATCCCTGCAGCAACTAATATTTCATCCACTTCATCTGTGTAGAATAATTCACCAGTGTACATCCATAGTAACTCGACTGCATCATGCAATCTGCGGTTGCTTTCCTCAGTACCACCGCCCAATTTGAGCATCCACTCATGACTATGGCGTAGGTGATATTTAGTTTCTTTTATTGACTTTTCGGCTATTGCCTTTAAGTCATTGTCTTTGCTATTTACCATTTCTCCGTATAGCAACATCTCGAAAACATCAAAGAACAACTGCTTAACTATAGTATGAGCAAAATCTTCATTGTCTTGCTCTACTAGTAAAACATTCCAGTACTCTCGTTCATCGCGGAAGTAAACCCAATCGTCTGCAGTTACTTCGCCTTCACTCATCTCAGCTACTTTTTCATAGTATAATTTCGCTTGACCTAGTAAATCTAAGGATATATTAGTCAATGCAATATCTTCTTCGAGGATGGGCCCGTGACCACATAACTCGGCTAACCGATGTGAAAGTATCATCCTATCATCAGCTAAGCGTAGTAAATACTCGCCAATTGCTTCTATTAATTCATCAGTGTACGTCAACGTTTACTCCCTTCGGTATCTTGTAAAAAGTTGGGTGACGATAAATCTTGTCATTAGCTGGATCAAAGAAAGACCCCGAATCTTCTGGAGTGCTTGCAGTTATTGCATCAGCAGGAACTACCCATATAGCCGTGCCTTCTTGGCGGCGAGTATATACGTCTCGTGCATTTTGCAATGCTTGCTCTGCATCTACTGCGTGTAAGCTACCTACGTGACCGTAAGGGCTTCCAGATTTCACTTGAAGAAATACCTCCCAAAGAGGCCATTGTGTATCTTGATTATTTGATGTCATTTTATATTTCCTGTTGGATTTAAGCTACTTTTGTTTTCTTTTTCAATGCGTAAGCTGCAGCGGCATCTCTTACCCATTTGCCATTGTCGTGAGCTGCATTTCTGTCTTTTAGTCTCTTTCTGTTCATCACACCATTACCTTTGATAACGTTGAAGAACTCATCCCAATCTACTTCACCGAATTCCCATTGCTTTGTTTCTTCGTTGTATTTCAAATCTGGGTCGGGTATAGTAAGCCCACGAGCATGAGCTTGTGGAACAGTCATTGTAATAAATTTTTGTCTTAGAGAGTCATTTCCCTCAGTTTTTATTTTCCATTTGAGAGCTTGCTCGGAGTGCGGTGATTCGGCATCCGAAGGCCCAAACATCATAATAGATGGCCACCACCAACGGTTAAGTGCATCTTGTGCCATATCTTTCTGTTCTTCAGAACCGTTACATAGCTCTGCGATTAATTCGTATCCTTGCCTGTTGTGGAATGCTTCTTCGCGGCATATACGCACCATAGCACGGGAATAAGGGCCGTAGCTCGTGCCTATCAAGCTAACTTGGTTTACCATAGCTGCGCCATCTACTAGCCAACCGACAGTTCCCATATCTGCCCAGGTTAAAGTCGGATAGTTGAATATAGAGGAGTATTTGGCTTTACCATTGTGAAGAGCTTCTAATAATTCTTCTCTAGACGCACCAAGAGTTTCAGCAGCAGAGTATAGATATAATCCGTGGCCAGCTTCATCTTGTACTTTGGCTATAGCTATCAGCTTACGCCTAAGTGATGGAGCTCTCTGTATCCAATTACCCTCGGGCAACATACCAACAATCTCGCTGTGTGCGTGTTGCGACATCATACGAATTAGGTTCTTGCGGTAAGCATCGGGCATCCAATCTTTGGGCTCTATCTTCTCGCCAGCGTCTATTTTCGCCTGAAATTCTTCTAATTTTTTTAAATCTTCCATTTTCAATTTGCTTTTATCTTTAACAATTTTTTAATATAATATAATTACGGAAGAAAAGCAATATTATTTAATAGACAATTGTCTTTTTTATGAGAAAATACTTCAATCTGTAAGTTTTTTTTAGATATATTATATTATTGATTATGAAAAAAGTCTCTTTTTCTTGAGACGTTTTTCGTGTTCATGTGTCTTTATAATTATAGGAATGACAAAAAGCAGAATACATTTTAAAAACTTTACTTAGATATGTGACAAATTCAATGTTAAACTGTCATTATAATAATAACATTTTAACTATAGGAAAAACTTATGAAAGCTATATACTTCTTTTTAATAATAGCATTAGTAATTGCTAGTACTGTACTACAGACAGTCGCACAAGAATACACTTCTACCGAGGGCACTGAGTTCTTCGTTGCTTTCCCTCTAAATGATAGTGAAGATCAACAACTTCAGACTTTGGCAATTTATGTTACTTCTAGGGTTGACAATAAGGTGACTATCTTTAATCCCCGCTTGAATATTAATGATACGAGAATAATAAAGGCAAATGAAACCGTTGAATTTTCAACTGTGAAAGGGGGATTTGATATATCAGTAGAACAAAAAGTAACTGATACAGTTATAAACAATGGAATTAAAATAACCTCAGACTTTCCTGTTTCAGTATATTGCCTCAATTCGAAATTTGCTTCTTCTGAAGGGTATATGGCATTACCAATTAAGAGTTGGGGTAAAGAGTACATACATAATAGCTTTTATGATTTTGCTGAAATAATAGGCAGAGATTGGGGTGGCGGATTTGTAGTACTAGCCAAAGAAGACAATACTGAACTACATATCAATATTAGAGATGGTGCGAACGGAGTAAGCGGGTTTGGCGAAACAACTGGTGGGCAACAGCACGGAGATATAGTGACTAAAACTCTTAATGCAGGGGATATATATGTAGTACAAGGTAGCGGAAAGACTAGAGGAATTTTTGATTTGAGTGGTTCTGTTATAATTGCAGATAAGCCAATAGGTCTTATCTCATATCACAATAGAGCCATGATACCTTCCACCATAGTTCAAACTGGACGCGACCACCTGATAGAGATGTTACCACCTACACAAGCTTGGGGCAAAGAGTATTTCTCTGTAGAATTAGATAGAGGAGCAGACAAAGGGGATTATTTCAGAGTTATAGCTGGTGAAGACAATGTAACATTTAATATCACTTGGTACGATAAACAAACTAACCAAAAAATAGATGAAGTGGGCCCTATAAATTTAAAAAAGAAAGGTCATTGGTTTGCGTATAATGGAGAGGGCGCAACTATGCCTCATGATTTAGAATCAATTAGAGGAGTAGCGCATTTCAAAGCGGATAAGCCAATACTAGTATGTCAATACTCTTATTCTTCAAATTATGACGGAGCCACTTCTTTTGACCCATTTATGATTGTATTATCATCAGTTGAGCAATACACGACCTCTGCACTTGCTACTACTCCGCTCAACTACGGGAATAATGAATATCGAGAGAATTTCCTCCGAATCATTGCAAAAGGAGACTCTAATGATGTAATTAACAATCAAATGTTACTGAATTCTATTAAATTAAATAACACTCCCCTTAAAGATATATCTACTTTTAATAGAATCCCAAATTCCGATTATTACTGGATAGCTCTGTCCTCAGTTAAAGCGGGTTCATTAAATTTAGAAAGTGAAACACCATTCAGTGCTAATATATATGGGTTTGCTAATTTCGATTCTTATGGTTGGCCAGCCAGCCCAAATGGGAAGAATTTGCAAGATTCAGGTTCCATTAGCTCCGTACCTTTCACTTCAGAAAGCGGTACCCTAGACATAAAATTACTAAGTTCTAACCCCGCAAAAAGTGATAGATTGAAACTAAATATATCGAATGATGAAGCTTCTGCCGTGAAGATATATGTGACTAATCTAGAAGGAAAAGTAGTACTAGATATGATGAACGAAATAGTCGGAAATAATCAAGATTTGGAATTCGATATTTCAGAATTGAAATCGGGGATATATTTCATAAATGCTAACAACGGCAGCTCGCAATCAATAATCAAACTAGCCGTAGAGAGGTAATTACAGCTTCATCACCAGCTCTTCATCCGTTGGCTTAAGAGTTGGGCAATCGCCGAATGTGATTAAGTTTTTGAATGCTTTCATTGGTAGTTGCTCGTAATAGGATAAGTTTTTACTTAGCTCAAGTATAGCTGCGTGGTGCCGCACTAATGTTTCTTCTGGTGTTTGTATTACTTGTCCTTCTTCTTTCAGTTTCTTCAGGTCTTTTAGCTCTAATCTATATACTAGGTTCTCATAACGAACAGCAAGGTTGAGGAGAATAGAATGAAGAGGGATTTTATCTTCTTTTAACCTATTCGGAAATCCAGTACCATTTGGTTTTTCCCACATTCTAAGACACGTTTCTGCAACAGGAGCTAAATTGAAATTATCAAGTAAGCTACTAAAAGAAGCTATAAAATGGTTTCTATATGTTTGCTGCTCTGACGAAGATAAATCAGCCGGGTCAGATAGATGATATTTATCCGAAACACCAATTCTCTGTATTCCCTGTATAAACGCCGCATATACCAAGTTATCAGACTCATCTTCACTCAAATCGAACTGCTTTGCCAAATATCGACAAGTAATACAGATACTACTCAGCCCTTGGCGGAAATAGTACTTGGAATCATTTTGAGCTAATATGTAGAGCGTATTGATTATTGATAGTGTCTCAACGTTCATATCATGATCGCCGACTAGACTCTTTAATTGCTTTTCATATTTGTCAATTCTAGTTTCGTAATCTTTTATTCGGTTAGTAAGCATTTTCCGAGTGTTATACTCTTCAAATGCGTTTGAAACATTTTTAATAAGTGCAATATTATCGAATGGTTTTACAAGATACATAAATGCTTTCGCTTCTGATATAACTTCCATTATATTCTGAAGGTCTTGGTTTCCTGTTAGGATTATTCGTTTGGCTTCGGGTACATGTTTTATGGATTGGCTAAGAAATTCGGACCCTTGTATTCCGGGCATCATCTGATCGCTGAGTATAACACCTGGTGTGTACCCACGCTCTAGTATATCTAACCCCTCCTCACCTGAGTGTGCTGTCTCTAGTGTACAGTATTTCTCAAATATTCTTGATAATAACTTAACGATAATCTTGTCGTCATCTACTATTAGTAATTTCCCTAATTTCTTGTCTTCAACCATTTTAATCTACCACATTTATTAACATATCGTGGAATCTATCATAATCCTCAGTCTTGTTATCGGCATTTGCGAGTATAAGTATAGCACCGCTTGCCCAATCAACTTCTAAATGCTGAATATTTAGATTATTAAGATTTGTTAAAATAGCATTTATTTTTGAATTATTCAACTCACAGATATAAATTAAATCAATTTTTTTTGATTCGTAATTCATATCCGAATCCAAAAACTTATCAATACTTCGTTCTAATACATAGTGTACGGCATTGTCTATATGCACGCTTGATAAGAGGTTTAGACTCTTTTTTATTATCATATTAGTCACATATTTATTGACTTGATATAGATTTTTTTTTGAGCTAGTTCTAAAAGTATATAGCAAGCATTTTCGTTTGATTGTGAAGGTAGGAATCGGGTTATCCCTATCTATAGTTACTAGTGTTCCGTGATTATCAGAATTGAATGTGTTCAGTATCTTAACTGGTATGTTCGCCATTAGTGTTGGTTTTAGTGTATCTGGGTGTATTACCTTAGCACCGAAAAATGCCATTCGCTCCAAACTACCTACGTTTATTCTATTCTTAGTCAAAGGGTTTTTGATTATACGAGGGTCGGCGGACATCACCCCGTTCACATCAGTCCATATCTGTAATTCCTTCGCTTGCATCTCGGCAGCAATTATAGCAGCGGAATAGTCCGAGCCACCACGTCCGAGGTTTGAGATATTCCCATCAGTATTTTTACAGATGAACCCTTGGGTTACTATCGTATTATGTGAAAAGAGTAGTCGCCCTATTTCTTCTTTATTAGCTAGAGTGTATTGGTCAGCTTTCTTGTCATAAGTCAGGTAATCGGTGATATTCAGGAACTTGCAAGAGTAGCTATTACTAAAGTACTCGCTAAAAATAGTAGTAGATAGCAGCTCACCATAAGCTACAATCCTATTGGCAACATTATCACTAATAAATTCCAGTAGCTCTACGCTATATATTAGCTGACTTAACTCGTGAAGTAGTGCTGTGACTTTGATTATTGATGATTCAGAAAGCTCTAAATCAGAAGCTATTTTTAGCATTTGTGCTTCAACTTCTATGTAAATAGAGCGAGCTGAGGTTATATCTTCTGGGAGTGAGTTTGTGATATTGACAAGTTTATCCGTAACACCAGAGCTAGCCGAAAGAACTACTATCATATTGCCCGACTGCTTGGTTATCGCCCCAGCAACTAATCGCATTGCTTCGGCAGTACCTACGGAAGTACCGCCAAATTTCATGACTTTCATTACAGTTCCAAAATTGGTGCCAAATGCTCGGCATCGGTTAGATGCACTAATATCTGATCTTCTACTAATGACGCTACTGCGGCTTTTGCTTCTGTCAAATCTATCTTATGTTTATAAGCGAAATGCCATACATCTATACCGCCGAAGTGTATCTCGAGAGCTAATAACTGGTTCGGTGTTAATCCTTGTCTTTCTATGAATCGTACTTTTGCTGCCTCTACCATTGCGTCCGATTCTCTTTCTATCAATAGTTGTGGCATAAAGTAATAATTATCTACTGTCTGCAAATCGCAAATAGGGAACCCACGCCCATCTTTTTCTAAAAGATGAGTCAAAAACTCTATGGAGACTACATAATTACCATCATCTTCGCCCCATAGGTCATGCCATACAGGCGGATCATTCTCTTTTAGCCAACAGAAAAATTCAACTTCAAATTGAGGCAATTTAATCATACGAGTAGCTTTGAATTCTTTTTTAAGAAGCTCACCGTATTCTTTTTCCATTTTCAAAAACACATCTTCGGGAATATGTAATATTCCTTCTTCGTTCACTAATTTCGCGAAAAACTCTAATATTTCTTGATTACTATCCATAAACCTTTAATAATTTTTAGCTTAATGACGGCTCAAATAATTGCTTATTTCTCTGAAGCACCATCTTTTTTCTTTTTTTCGTTCTCTTTCCATAGTAAAAACAGCGTGATAAATAGCCCAATCATCACTAATATATTAGTAGTTAGAGATGCCATTTTACCAGTTTCAAACTTTGGAGATTCGTATTTGAACTCAACTTTGTGTTTACCCGCTGGCAACACAATCCCTCTCATAAAGTAGTTCGATTTTACTATTTCCGTTTCTTTTCCATCTACGAATGCTTTCCATTCTGGATAATAAACCTCACTTACTAGCAAGAAGTTAGTGCCAGTAGCGTTTGCTTCTAAAGTTATATTCTGATTTCTATAATCAGTTACTTTTACGCTGGCACCTTCAGTTATTGGCTGTATGTTCTTGCCTAATTTATTTTCTAGATAAACTACTTCTCTTGGATTAAAGTTAGTGTTCTGCCCAGGATTGTACTCCATTCGTTTCAGTATAGAAAGTGGTTTATCCACCTCCACACTATTCACGAACCACGCTCTAGGCAAATACGATGGGTTAAGGTATACGTATGCTTGTTCTTGTTGCGATTGGAAAACAGGTTGCATGCCAGGTATTTGTCTGCTATCTATTATGTATTTCACATTTAGCAGAGTCCATACGAATGGATTACTAACACCAGAAGTGCTTCCTCCAGAAGTTACATCTAGCATATCTTGGTAAACTCTTAGCTTTGCAGAGTGATAACCTCCCACGTTTTCTAACAACCAATATGCAGATGCATTAGGAGTAGGGGAAACAAAATCGGCTATTCTGAATTTCTCTTGTTTATCTTCTTTTATGAATTCCACCCAATCTTTTCGGTGGAAGACTTTATCTTTCAACGAAGTTTCGACTATATCCATAGGTCTAGTATCTACTCGCCATAGGTCAAACACTAAGATTAGTATCAATCCCGATAATAAAATAGGTTGCTTTATTTTTCTGATTGCGAAAAGATAGATTAAACCTGCTGCTATTAGCATAAGCACACCGTTTATCATCCAATCGCTCATCATCTCTGACCAAACGAAATCAGAAAACTCATTTTTGAATTGTGTATGATACTGCTCAGGTAGTTGAGGAATCATTCGCTGAGTCACGAAATCGGAATTCTCAACTGAAGATTTATAGTTTGACTCAAAACCTAAGTTGTATAGAACACCTATTGCAAAGAACGCAACAGCGGCTATAGCGAAGTAGGTTACTTTCTTCTTATTTTCTTTGCTAATACCTTCTTTAGACCAGCCAACAATAGATGATAATCCGTAGCCAGCTAGTATAGGGAACGCAAAATGCACTAACACAAGTATCATAGAAGGTGCCCTAAACTTATTGAACATAGGCACATTGTAAAAGAAGAAATCGTACAAAATAGGTAAAGTATAACCAAAGGACAGTATGAGCACAAACAATGATAGAAACGCTAAAAACTGTACGAACACATTTTTCCTATTAGTAAAAATACCAAATAGTCCAAGGAAGAAAATAAGAATCCCCATATATGGAGCTGAATCTTCTATCGGCTTTTGCCCCCAATATGTAGGCACTTTATTGTCCTTATCTTGACCGGCTAATTGCGATAGTATTGTACCACTATTCCCTTCAACATCATATTCTAGTTTACCAAAACCATAGTAATTCGGGACTAAGAACCCCATCATCTCGCCTGGGCTGAACGACCACATAGTAGCGTATTCATAAGAATTACCACCAGATGCGTCGCGAGCATCTTTGTTGTCTTGCACTAGTGGTGCAGAGCCACGAGTAGAGTGGTCAGTGTAATCTAAAGTAGAGTAATATCTATCTGATGACATTAGGAAAGCAAGAATACCTGCTGCAAGTAAATATCCGGCAACTTTCACAACTCCAATCGGTTCTTTTTTACTGATTAAACGGCTAATAAGCTCAAAAATTAAGTAAATACCAATCGCCAACGCTGAGTAGAATATCAACTGTACGTGACCAGCTTCGAGCATAGTATGCAAAGATAGTATAAGCAATAGCCCATATAGAAGTGAGAATTTCTCACGGAGTTTTTCAATAAATATAAAAGTAAAAGGCAAACAGGCCAAGACAATCGGCTTAGTATTATGCCCAATCATAATCCAAGTAATAACGGCAGTTGAGAAGACCGCCGCAAATGCAGAGAAAAAGGCGATGGCTGGCTCCTTGTGTTTGGAGCGAAGTAGCCAATAGATACCCGAGCCGTATAGTGCAAACCAAAATGCAATACGAGCCGTATCGCTATTAAAAAGCCCTTTGAATAATAGTGCGAATCCAAATATAATCTTATATGCGAAATCCCACCATCTATCTCCAGTGGTCAACATAGCTGAGTAGGAAGGCATACCACTAAAAATATGCGGTATCCATAGTGGAAATTCCCCATCTTCCTGTGCTTTATCCAAATACTTCTCAAAAGAATACGAAGCTAGATTATCCGGTGCATTGAAACCACCACTACCTATCGCCTTTCCGAGGAATATATACACACTTGCAAAGATCAAAGTAATAAATATAATATCCTTTGTCTTTGTGCTCAAACCCTTGATTGCTGATTGATTTGTCTTCTTTGCCATAAATTATTTCAAATAATTAAAATTATAAAGAATAAAGCTACAAAATTAAAAGCTAAAAACTAAGTTGATTTTTCAAATTGTGTGTTTTGCTATAAGTAAATTGGTGTTAGGTTCTGTAGTTTCACCCATTCATAATTTAAGGGAGCTAGTTAAAGTTGAAGATTCACAACTCTGTGTCCTTTACTTCTGCGATGCCTATCACAAACAATATGTCTGTACAAGATGTTTTACAATTCAAGTATAGAAAGTCAATAGAACGACACATTTAATGAATAATAGCAACGGAAAACAAATAATCTAGTTATCTTTACCGTTCTACAGATATAATCTATCAACTAAAAGAAATGAAATATGAAAATAGCAGTAATATATGGATCAGTGAGACAAGACCGACAAGGTATTCGAGTTGCTAAATATATAGTAAAACAACTAAATGAACGAGGCATTGATAATATTTTAGTAGATGCAATGGAGCATCAATTACCATTTTTGGATAAAATGTATAAAGAGTACAAAGGCGACGCACCAGATGTAATAGAAAATCTGCACGAGATATTCGAATCAGTTGATGGATTTATAATCGTCAGTGGAGAATACAATCACGGTTTACCACCTGCACTGAAAAATATATTAGACCATTACCAAAGTGAATATCATTTCAAACCATCGGGACTAGCTACTTACTCTGCTGGTATGTTCGGAGGTGTTAGGGCGGCAATACACTTAAGAGCTGTGACTGCGGAACTCGGCATGCCATCTATTCCGTCTACTTTCCCAGTACCCTCAGTCGGGAATAACTTCGATGAAAATGGTAATACAGATAATGAGCACATACCAAGAGGGTTCGAAAGATTCATAAAAGAGTTTATGTGGTACGCAGAAGCACTAAAAGCAAAACGCGATAAGGACGGAAAGCCTTAGTTTTTGAATAATACATTTCTGAAACCTTACTATTTATACCTTTTGGCATGACTAAATGTGTGTAAAGTACTTTATTTTTATCTATTCAGAGTGTGGTGTTTTTAATTGGTTTGGGAGATTTGAAGTCGTTTGGATTAAGTTTCTACGGTCAGTGAAATTATTTAATTCGTACTTCTGATATATTGATAGTCACTTCCTTGTCTTTGGCTAGAAAGACAAGGAGGGACTTACTAAAGATACTTTACAGTTCATCGCCAGAAAGCAGATATAGTATATATGCAGATATTGCCATTACCAAATCACGTACTGCTACATCGACAAAGCTGAAACTTGCTATTAGCGAAAGTGCTATTAGTGCTAACCAGATAGAAACTACCAATGCACCTATTCTTGTTTTCAGTAGAACTAACAAACCTGCTGTTATCTCGATAACACCGACTATCATCATAAAGCTATCAGTGTTCATTGGGATTGTTTGTGCTAATATCGGATTTACGTATTGTGACCAATCTGTGAGTATATTTGTGAATTTGTCTAATCCTGCTACAATTGGAACAACTACGAATACGTATTTTAGAATAGTATATATTTTTTGATTGATACTAATCATTATATTACCTTTTAGAATTGTTAAAAAAATATACTTATTAGATGGTGTAATTACAATTGAGTTACTTTTGTAACCTTTTAGCTGTTAGTGTATCTAATCTTGAAAACAGAAGTGCAATACTACAAAAAGGAATAGAATTATATTGGAAGAGCAAGTAATAATAGAGAGAATAATAACTGGTGAAAAGGAATTTTATGAATTGCTAGTTAGGAGGTACAATCAGACTTTATATAGGGTTATCAAAGGATTCATCTCCGATGACAGTGATATAGAGGAGATAATGCAGATTTCATTTGTAAAAGCATTTGAGAAGCTTTCAACATTCAATATGAAATCGAAATTCAGCACTTGGCTAATTAGAATAGCTATCAACGAATCATTGCAGTTCAACAAGAAGAGTGTAAAATACAGATCTATCAACTATTCTGATATAGGGTATTCTGATAATTCAATAAAAAACCCCGAACAGTTATTAATTATGAATGAATCTACTCAAATCTACGAACAGGCAATTTCTGAATTAGATCCAATTTACAAATCGGTCTTCATACTTAGAGAAATAGATCTAATGAGCATAAAGGATATTTCCGAATCACTTGAAATATCCGAATCTAATGTTAAAGTTCGTTTGCATAGAGCTAAAGTGCAGATAAAGGACATATTATACCATAATCAGATTAGAGAAAATATTTTTGAATTTGGGAATCATAGATGTGATAAAATGGTTGCAAACGTTATGAAATCAGTTGAATAAACAATTGTTATTGCTCTTAGTGTGTCGGAGAAAGGCATCATTCTGTTATAAGGAATGGTACCGTATTATTAGAGTTAAGGTTCGTCTCTTACAGCCCCTTTCTCTTCGCAAGTAAATTGACAGCAGATACTGTGAATACAATCACGCTGATCGAGCTGATAGGCATAAGAATAGCTGCGACAACTGGCGATAGATGGCCGCTTGCGGCGAATGATATTCCAACTGTATTATAGATGAATGAAATCCCAATACTTGCATAAGCAATTCTAATTGCAGACTTAGACATTTGCATAAACTTAGGCAATTTCTCGAGCTCATCGCCTAATAGGATAGCATCACTACCTGGGGTGAAATTATTTGACTTTTCGGCAATTGCAATTCCTACATTCGCTTTTGCTAATGCTCCAGCATCATTCAGACCGTCACCAACCATCGCAGTGTTAGCGCCATTGCCTTGCAATTCTGCTATGTAATCGAGCTTTTCATGTGGTAACTTATTGAAATGTGTTTTCGTTCCTTTGGGTGCTTTTGCTAATATATTATTCTCATCTTTTTGGTTATCACCTGAGATAATAGAAATCTCGTACCCATTTTTTGATAGCTCATCCAAAGTTTCGAATGCGTTATCACGGAATTCACTTTTGTTATAGAAAGCACCGTAAACTTCACCGTTTATCTCTAGTACTGCGGCATTTTCGGCTTGTGTACCTGAGTCAGGTTCTATCCATTTGGCAGAGCCGATTCGTATAGTTGTATCTTTATAGGTAGCTGTTATACCCTTTCCAGCTAACTCCTCGAAACTACCTATTTCTATGGTACCGACACCAGAAACCGAGCTACTAATTAACGAACTAATGGGATGAGTGCTATTAGAAACAGCAGCTTTTACAATTGATTTATACTTCTCGAAATCCTTACCTTTATAACTGATTCCACCGTAAGTCGCTTTAGTTAAAGTTCCTGTTTTATCGAATACGAACGAATCTATATTAGATAAAAACTCGACTATTGCGTCTGTCTTTATAAAGAATCTATTTCGACCGAATACTCGCATAGTAGAGCCATAAGTGAAAGGCAATGTAAGTGCTAATGCACAAGGACAAGCGATGATTAATATGGCAGTAAGTACGTCAAATGCCTTTGCCGTGCTATGAGGTAGCCAGAAAGCAAATGCTATTATCCCAATTATCATAACTACAATTGAGAAATTACGGGCTATCATATTCGACATTTTCGAAATCCCTTTCTTCGAGAATTTATCGAATGCGTCATTGTTCCATAGCTTAGTCAGATAGCTCTGATCGAACTCCTCGGTTACTCGAACTTCTATAGCTTTACCTAACGCCCGAGCACCTGCATATATTTTCTCGTGATGAGTAATGCTAACAGGAGAAGATTCACCAGTTACGAAGCTGTAATCCATCATTGCTTTTTCTGATTCGAGCAAGCTGTCAGTAGGAATAATCTCATTATTTCTGATTAGAAGTACATCGCCAATTTTAATATCTTTCAGCGTTATATGTTCGTTCTCGGTTTCTTTTTTTCGGATTACAGAAAGTGGGAAATATGATTTGTAATCTCTATCAAATGACAGTAAATTGTAGGTCTTCTGCTGGAATAACTTCCCTATTAACAAGAAGAATAGGAGCCCCCCAAGCGAGTCTACATACCCATGCCCTGTATTAGTGACTATATCGACAGTCGAGCGTACAGCAAGGACAATTATCCCGATTGAAATGGGTATATCAATATTGAATATCTTTGTTTTTAGTCCGTAGTAAGCCGACTTGAGATAGTCGCTACCAGCGTAAAGTAGAGGAATAATAAATAGAATATTAAGCCAATTAATCAGCTCCTTTATAGCTGGTTCTATTGCCTCACCACCTGATAAATATTCTGGGAAAGCAAGCATCATCAAGTTGCCAAAAGAGAATCCAGCTACTCCTAGCTTGATATATAATGAGCGGTTGGGGCTCTTGCTTTTATTGCCCTCCATCGATGTGAGGTCTAGCTTTGGCCTATAGCCGAGAGCAGCTAATAACTCTACGACCGACCTAATAGAAATAACAGTCTCGTCATATATAACATCTATTTCCTTATTCGGAAAATTAACTTCGGATTTGAGTATTCCTTCTTTCAGCTTAGGTAGATTTTCTAATAACCATATACAAGCAGAACAATGGATCTGAGGGAGGTTAAAAACGACTTTCGATTTACCATTTATGCTATATGTTTTCAGCTTTTCGTTTATTTCTGCATTATCAAGGAAGGCAAATTCATCTGTATCAATGGAGTCGGGTTTTAGAGCCCCACTACCATCTTCCATATTATAGAATCCAGCAAGATTATTGTCGTGCAATATCTCGTAAACAGTTTTGCAACCATTACAACAAAACAGATTTTCACCCAGTGAGATAGTATTATCAGGGCATTCACTACTACAGTGCTTACAAATTAACTTATCAGACATATTCTAGACGTTGAATTATTATCAGGTTTAAATATAAAAAGAAGTGGACGAAGATACGCAAAGAATTGTGTTTAGAGAATCTTCACTCCATCTATTAGCATCTGTACAGCCATCATTACTAATATCATACCCATTAGTCTTTCCAGAGCAATTAGACCACGCTCTCGGAGAACTTTGAGTAATTTGGGTGCAACGAGTAGTATAGCCGCGGTTATAGCCCAAGCTAATATTAAAGCGAGGAACCAATGCGTCATTTTACCAGGTCCGCTCTGAGTCATCAGCATTAACATAGCCAACACAGATGGCCCTGCTATTAGGGGAATAGCAAGCGGCACTATGAATGGTTCGCCGTCGGGTTGTGGGCCCATTAATCCATCTGGAGTAGGGAATATCATACGCAACCCAATAATTAGTAGTATAATACCACCAGAAATAGTAACAGCTTCTTGTTGCAAATGGAGGAAGTTCAGCAATGGTTTTCCCATAAATAGGAAAACAAGGAGAATCCCAAGGGCAATCAAAAGCTCTCGCATAATTATCACTCTTTGTCTTTTGGGGTCTATACCTTTCAGTACAGTTAATAGTACGGGTATATTACCCAATGGATCCATTAGGAAAATTAATACTATTGCTGAAGACCAAATACCTAGTGATTCCATTTAAACAGCTGTTTTTTAAGTTGAGAGTGATAGATTTATTCAAAATTAAGTAAATGAAATGTTGGATACAATCAATTATATAAATAGAAGATTAACAACATTTTGAAACCCTTTTTGAAGTAATGTGTTATTATAGTTGTAATAGAATAGAATCCGCATTATTCTATATCACTGTGCTGGCTGTAATGTCAGCAATAAAGGGACTGTCCAATATTTTTTGGACAGTTTTTTTATGGTTGGTGCTTTGTTGGAGATTGTAGATGTATGCGGAATAGGTCTCAACTAAAGACTAGGCAAAAATAGCACCAGAACCAACTAGCTCATCGTCATCATACCAGACAGCAAACTGCCCTGCGGCTATGCCTTTCTGTAGCTCGTCAAAGACTATGTACATTCCGTTTTCCTTTCGGATTAACTTGGCCTTTTGATTTGGTTGACGATAGCGGATTTTTACATCATACTCGCGGATTTCGTCTATTGCCATCTCTTGCGATGGACGTACCCAATGCACTTCGTCTGCTTTGATATGAATACCAGGGCGATTGAGTGCATAGTGGTTTTCGCCTTGACCCGTATATATTATATTGCTCTTGGTGTCGGTTGCAACAACAAAAAGAGGCAGCTCTGTACCACCTATTGCTAGTCCTCGCCTTTGACCAACAGTGAAAAAATGAGCTCCTTCGTGTTCACCTAATTTCTTGCCTTTTGCTGCCGATAGATGCACAGGATAGCAGATTTCGTCGAGCATACATTGGTCGAGCAAATCTTCTCCAATTCCCCAATCAAATTCGATATTTGGCATTTCTATTACGTCACCTTTCTTCGGTTCTAGCTGTTGTTTGAGGAATGTCGGTAAATCTATTTTACCAATAAAGCATAATCCTTGCGAATCCTTTTTATCATAATTCGGAAGTTTTAGTGACTTGGCTATTTCTCTAACTTCGGGTTTGGCAATGCCACCTATTGGGAAGTGGGCATATTTCAGCATTTGCTGATCAAGCTGACAAAGAAAATAGCTTTGATCTTTGTTGTCATCTTTGCCTTTTAGCAGGCGATATTCACTACCTAGCATATCTTTCTGGCAATAGTGACCCGTTGCTACCAAATCAACATTGTATTCCAATGCGGCTTTCAGAAACACATCCCACTTTATCTCTCGATTGCATAATACGTCAGGATTTGGTGTCCTACCCGCCTCATATTCGCGGAACATATAGTCGGCTACTCGAGATTTGTATTCTTTACTTAGATTAATGTGGTGAATAGGTATTCCCAAATGCCTAGCCACAAGCTGAGCTACTTTAAAGTCTTCTTCCCACTCACAATCTCCACGCAGAGTACCCACGGGATCATCCCAATTTTGCATAAACAGAGCAACAACTTCATGTCCTTCTTGTAAGAGGAGATGAGCTGCTACAGCGGAGTCAACTCCACCCGATAAACCTACTGCTATTTTTGCCATTGTTGGGGGTATATTTTAATTTCTAAAACATTGAGATATTACCATCATCATCGGCCTTGTCTTCCACTTCTTGCTTCGGAGCACCAATTACTTGAGGTGATTTCAGCTCTTCAGTATCTATTATTCCTCGTTGCTTTAGCGACCAAAAGCATTCAGCCGTAGCATCAATATCAGCTTTCGCATCGTGGGCATTGTCGAAATTTTTAGCGAATAATTTATAGTACAATTCCGCTAATTTTGGGAATTTGAGTCCATGGCTTCCGGGAAGATTACAGAACTCAATTGTCTCGCGCATAGTACAAATCTTAGTCTTTTCTTCTATATCGCTAGCCATATATATACGAGCAAATTCGGAGCTAAGAACCTTGTAATCGAAATCGAGATTATGAGCGATTATGTATTTAGATTTTTTAATTATGGCATTGAAAACTTCCAAAACATCGGCAATTGGGTAGCCCAAATCAGTTGCTTTTTCTTTACTTATACGATGTATTTTCTCCGAATCTGGCGAAATGTCGAATCCTTCTGGTGTAACGTAATAGTTACCAGTGGAAATATCATTGCCATATTTATCTTGCTCTAGCCATGCTATTTGTACTATTCTTGGCCAATTATCCAAATCTGAAATAGGAGCATTATAATTCTTCGGTAGTCCGCTAGTCTCTGTGTCAAAAAACAAATACATTATTTACTTTCTTTGAATTGTGTGATATAATTTTTTGTAAAGTCCGAAAGCACTAAGCGGCCGCTTATCTCAGCTCTGCTCTCTAGCAATGCGTCCCAATGCTCTGCACCAGCCCAAGTAACTTCCTTCAGCTCTCTCATAGCTTCTGGACTATTGCCCGCCATCTTAGTTGCAAATACAGAGACTGCAGAATCCAACTCTTCAATACTGTCATATACGTTTGCATAAAAACCTCTACTTTTCGCCCATTCAGCATCGTACCAATCGTAATCTATAGACATCTGAGCAAATGATGAAGTCCCAATCTTGCGTTCTACTGCAGGGCCTACAACAAATGGGCCTATACCAAGAGCAAGCTCACTCAATTTAACAGAAGAATACTTAGTACCCAATGTGTAATCAGCAGCTGAAAGCAATCCAACACCACCACCTACGGCTTTCCCTTGCACTCGGCATATTATGAATTTAGGACATTTTCTCATTGCATTGATAACTAAAGCAAACCCCATAAAAAAATTCTTTCCTGTAGGGAAATCTGTAATTGATATTAGTTCATCAAAAGAAGCACCAGCACAAAAAGCACGGTCACCACCCGATTTTAGAACAATAACGCTTATCTCTTCATTCTTACCAGCGGTTTCGATTGTCTCTGCTAATTTGCGGAGTACAGTACCGGGTAATGCGTTGCTAGATGGGTGATAGAACTCGATAGTTGCAATCGAATTTTCAATTTGTATATTTACATCGCCGTTCGGATTCATTTTCTTTTATAGGTTTTAGTTTCTAATAATAATACAAAGATACGAATAAAGAGGATTTTGAGTTTTATAGGTTGGTATAAAATATCGATTTGTTGTTCCTAACATGTGCTGAGTTGAGTATAGGTAGGGGGCACAAAGTTCTCTTCACTTGAGAGGGAGCAAAGTATAGAGTCATAGAAAATCAATGTATTTTTACCTGGATTCTTCACTCCGCTACGCTTCATTCTGAATGAACAGCGTTTAAATCCAAATAATCATCCTTTCTGATACTAAAATACTTGCCACTTATTATGGGGAGACTTCCCGATAGATAGTTGCCAGTAGTAATATAATCTAATATCGGTAAGACGTCATTAAATGATTTTAGGGTAGTGATTTCTTCTTCGTATGCGAATTGGACAGCATCGTAATAAGTATGACCATTAACCCAAGATTTCACGAAATTGATTGGTGCAAATATAGTCAGGTAATTATTCTCTATTGTACCGTTGCAACCAGCAACACCAATATTCGACCAATTATCTAATGCTCTAGCACTTTTACAGTTCGTTTGGTATAGAACTCTAATTCTTATATTCTTTTCTTTCAAAGTACTTGTGAAAGTATAAATAGGAACCGATGCATCAACGAATTGAATATTAGTAGCGGTTCCGTGCAAACTGAAAACTAAGTCAATATTATAACCTTCATTGCTTAGTAATTCCAATTGCTCTATTAGGTTATTTGCTGTAGCTTCTTCGTCAGTAATTGCTATCATTTTTTGATAATAATCTTTACCTACTTTTTGGATTTCGGCTATTTGCCAAGGTTCACCATATTGGTCAAGAATCTGATTCAAATCCTTGTTATAGAGTGAGTCAATTGGTACACCAAATACTTCTGAGAAAATCTGTCTAGTTTCACTTGGATATGAAGTAAATGCAATATCTTCAATCTGCTGATTAGCCATATCGCTATTTTCTACTACCATAACTAGTGCTGCTTTACCTACAGAAATATATCCTTTTGGTTGAATATTCTGAGTAGAATTCTCCTCGCAACTACTAGCAAAAAGAAGTAATAAAAGTAGGGATATTAGTTTTTTCATTTGGAAATAAAAACTGCTAATCCATATTTACAAACACAGATTAGCAGTTGTAGATTTTTAATTTAATTTAGAAATAAATACTCATACCAATTGCTGAGCCACCTAGATTCATCGTACTGAAATCAGATGTCACTGTTGTACTCTGTGTGCCAAACGTACTTTCGGTTTCTACTGAACCCATATTATAACCAAAGCCCATTTGTACGAACAACGCGACAGTGTTTGCTTGATTTATAAATGACTGAACGCCAAATGCACCTAGTACCGTAACCATGTTTCCTGATACTTTAGAAGTTGCATTTTCGACCGTAGGTATCTGAGTGAAACTAAACCCTAAGTTAACATAAGGTTGAACGTCACCTCTCTTAAGGAAGTACTTGCCACCTGCACCAAAGGATATAGTGTTAAGAGCATCTGTACCTTCTCCTTGCGAGACGGACATATACCCAAGCCCCAAATCAAGCTGGAACATATCACTCAAGCGTATGTTGAAACTACTAGACGCCGCCGTCGATATAGTTATTCTACCCAAAGTGTTTGCAGGTAGTCCTACAGCAGGAGTTACACCATTCGGTAAACCAATTGCTGCCGACATACCCAAATCACCTGCTGCCGATACTTTTGTAGGAGTGAGAGTAGCTAGGAGTGCTACTGATAAGATAAGAAATAGGAATTTAGAAAAACGCATACTAACCTCTAGAGTAAGTTGTAAAAAAAATAAAATTTGTATTTTCTCTTTTTCCGTTTTTTTAACATACATAATCTAAGCAAGATAGGCAAATTTTTGAATAATTTTTTCCAATTCCTACTGTCTTTCGCTAAGTTGTAATATGAAAATAATCCTATACACTTTATTGCTAATTCATTTGTCTTTCCTCACTGGATGTGCCGATGAAAATGCAAATAAAAAATCAAACAAAAAAGAATATATGTACACGAATAAACTAATAGACGAAAGTAGTCCATACTTACTAGAACACGCTCACAACCCTGTTAATTGGTACCCATGGGGTGCTGAGGCATTAGAAAAAGCAGCTCGGGAGAACAAGCCAATCATCATAAGTATTGGTTATGCGGCGTGCCATTGGTGTCATGTTATGGAGCACGAATCTTTCTCCGACCCCGAAGTTGCGAAGGTGATGAACGAGCACTTCATCGCTATCAAAGTTGATAGAGAGGAACGACCAGACATAGACAATGTTTATATGGCGGCATCTATATTGCAGAATGGACGTGGCGGTTGGCCACTCAACGCATTTGCTCTGCCGGATGGTCGTCCGTTCTTTGCTGGTACTTACTTCCCCAAAGAGAATTGGGTGGGGCTTTTAGAGCAGATTAGCCATCTATACAAAAATGAATACGAGAAATTAGTCGAAAATGCAGAAGCCCTAAACGAAGGTATAGCATCACAGAACTTAGATTTCTTAAATGATAAGCATTCTGAAATAAGCGGCTATGAAGACTTCTTCGAGACTATGCACAATAGAATAGATGAGCAGTTCGGTGGTCTAACAGGAGCTCCTAAGTTCCCAATGCCATCTGTATGGGACTTTTTACTGCAATACAGCTATCTGACGGGCAGTGAATCTGCTTATGACAATGTTATGTTCACTTTGGAGCGAATCGCTCTGAGTGGCACTTATGACCAACTGGGCGGTGGTTTCGCTCGCTATGCAACGGATATGAATTGGAAGATTCCACATTTCGAGAAAATGCTGTATGATAATGGACAGCTAATAAGTACTTATTCCAATGCCTACAAGACAGAGCACTACGGAGTTTTCAAAGATATAGTTTACCAAACTGTTGACTTCTTAGAACGAGAATTGATGAACGAAAAGTTTGGGTTTTACTCCTCTCTGAATGCTGATAGCGAGGGCGAAGAAGGCAAGTTCTATGTATGGGAATATAGCGAAATAAAGAGCATTTTGAGCCAGGAAGAATTCGACTTAGTTGAAGATTATTATGGATTAATGGAACACGGTAATTGGGAAGATGAAAAGAATATACTTCACACCAAAATCACGCTAGAGAACTACGCTCTCAAAAAATCGCTTGACTATAGTGATACCCACAAGCTACTCAAATCAGCTAAGAGCAAGCTATTCACTGCACGAAAAAGCAAGATAAGACCGAGCTTAGATGACAAGGTTATAACCTCTTGGAATGCACTAACGATAAGCGGTTTATGCGATGCCTATAGCGCTTTCAGTGATAAGAGATTCCTAAATCTGGCAATCAAAAACGCGGATTTCCTGACTAAAAATATGCTCAGCAAAGACGGTAGTTTGAAGCGAATATACAAAGAAGGCAAGGTAACAATCCCAGCATTCCTCGACGATTATACATTGCTAGCAAAGGCGATGCTCGACCTATACCAAATCACATTCAATAAGAAATGGCTGGACTATTCAGAGAAAATCACTGAATACACTATCAACAATTTCGAAGATAAAGCGACTAAGTTCTACCACTACACTCACTCCGAAGACAATGAGCTATCAGCCAAAACGATGGAGCTACAAGACAACGTAATCCCTGCTTCCAACTCAGTAATGGCGAATCTGCTCTTCGATTTGGGACATATACTCTACAAAGAAGACTACATAAAAAAAGCGAAGAAACTGCTAATGGGTATATCCGTAGCGGTACGCAAAAGCCCTACATACCACAGCAATTGGGCTTTGCTCCAAGGTAAAATAGAGCGAGGAGTTTACGAAGTAGCTATAGTCGGAAAAGATGCCACAAGACTAGCCAACGAAATGCAAAAGCAATACCTCCCGAACTGCCTATACGTTGGCGGCACAGAGGAGAATCTACCACCACTCAAAGGGCGATTGACAACTGGAACTACTATCTATGTTTGTAAGGACAAGGTCTGCAATCTGCCAACAACTGAGGTGGAGAAAGCGATTAAGCAAGTAGTGGGGAAGTAGGGTTTGTTGGAGTGAGGGGGAAGTAGTATATTGGGAAATAGGGTTTAATAATTTTCAAAAAAGGAGAGCGGTTTGGTCAGAGGAATAACTATAACAAGCTATTTAGTGAGTGGTAATCCTGAAGGAATAATTTTAGCATATATGTCTAATTGGTCTGGTCAAGCGATCAAAATTCCTAGAAATTTGTTTCCTGATTCAAAATCAGCTGATGAAATTAATCGCCCTGGAGTCTATTTCTTAATAGGTAATAATGAAGAGAACCCCGATGATAAAATGGTTTATATTGGTGAGGCTAATAACATTTCAGAGCGATTAGTACAACATTTTAGAGATGATAGTAAGGCCTTTTTTGAAACTATTATAGCATTTAGTTCTAAAGATGAAAACCTCACTGTCTCACATACAAAACATTTAGAATTGAAATTAATTGAAGACTTACTTAAAAGTACTGAGTATAGGGTAGTTAATACAAAAGGGGGAAACAGAGTTAGTTTATCTAAAATGGTAAAAGATGAAATGGATACTTTTTTAGAAAAGTTAAGAATAATAATACCCACTTTAGGCTTTGACTTATTCGGTAATAATGAATCCATTAAAGTAATCAGTAAAGACAAGAAAAGTTCCAAATTGTATTTAGAAGTATCGAATATTAAAGCAGAATCAGAATTGACTTCAAATGGACTTCTTGTCAAACAGGGAAGCAATTTTAAAAGTAAAGAAACTAGCTCATTGTCAGGTAGCTATTCTAACTTAAGGAAGACTCTTACTGACAAAGGAGTTATCCAAAAAAAGGATGGAATCCATATATTTACTGAGGATTATGAGTTTACTAGTCCTTCCCAAGCAGCAGCAATTATTTTAGGATATTCTATTAATGGAAGGACTGCTTGGAAGAATAATTCTGGAGAAACTTTAAAAGAAATTGAAGAAAGAAAAATAGATGAAAAGCCTAGTACTTAAATGAATTAAAACAGGATAAAAGAAATGGGAATAGGAGATATTCTTACATTATTATTACTAATTGCAACTTTTTGGTATGTAATATTAACTGCAAAAACTTTAAAAATTAATACTAAGACATTCATTGAAACAACTAGACCGAGCGTCTTACTAAGTTTCAATAGCGAAGATGGTTGGTTGAATTTACTTATTAAAAATTATGGTAAAACCCCAGCTTACGATTTGAATATTGAGATTGACGCTCCATTAGATTCAATAGATATGTTTCTAAATAAAAAGATGAAAGAATTTCAAGTTGGTCATAAGCCACTTTTGAAACAAGAATTCCTACCTCCTGACTTTGAAGTAAAAACTACTTTGATGCATTCTCAAGAGTTTGTAGAAAAAAATGAGCTCCCACGAATTTTTAAAATTAGAATAGAATACTTTGACGCTAATGACATTGAGAATAATAAAAGGAAACCTTATAAACATGATTATACAATCAATATTTCCTCATTAGTTTATCCAGATAAAATAAGATTCAATTCTATAGAACATCAAATTGGTGAAATAAATAAAACATTAAAAATTATATCAGATAAGATTTCGAAATAACCTTTTACTCGTAACCATCTCAAATTCATATTCGAGCTGATTACATTTCTATGATTTTAGATGATATTTGTTGTAAATCTGATTTGTGTTCAATTCATCGTGTTTCGTATCAGTGAATCTCTCTTTCACTACCAGAGCCAGGTTTAACCATTTTGTTGACGTCAACAAAATGGTCTGGAAAATCGTGTTCGTTTTACAACGAAAGACAATTATTAGAAATCCCCCCACCATTAATCACAATTTTGTTAATTTACGTCAAATTATAAACTAAAAAAGTAAAAACAATGCAATTCATAGATTTAAAAAGCCAATACGCACTTATCAAAGATCAAGTAAACAAAGGAATAGACGGTGTTTTGGAGCACGGTCGCTATGTGTTCGGTCCCGAAATAGAGGAGCTAGAAGCAAAGCTAGCTGAGTTCGTAGGGGTGAAACATGCTATAGCTTGTTCGAGTGGAACTGATGCGCTTATTATGCCACTAATGGCATGGGGAATAGGCCCAAGCGATGCAGTATTTACTACTCCATTTTCGTTCGTGGCAACGGCCGAAGTTATCGCCTTGGTCGGTGCTACTCCTGTCTTCGTTGACATAGACGAGAAGACTTACAATATAGACCCAGTCAAATTAGAAAAAGAGATAGAAAGAGTAAAAGCGGAAGGCAAGCTAAACCCGAAAGCGATTATCCCAGTTGACCTATTCGGTTTGCCGGCGGAATTGCACAAGATAGAAGCTATTGCAGAGCGACACGGATTGAAGCTATTGGAAGATGCAGCTCAAGGTTTCGGTGGTTCACTAGATGGCAAGCGTGCTGGAGCGTTCGGTGATGCAGCCGGTACTTCGTTCTTCCCTGCTAAGCCACTAGGTTGCTATGGTGACGGTGGTGCTATCTTTACTAACGATGATGAATTAAAAACTGCTCTTCTCTCTATCCGAGTGCACGGTATGAGCGCTACGGAGAGATATGACAATGTTCGTATAGGGCTGAACGCTCGTATGGATTCAATTCAAGCTGCGATATTACTTGCTAAAATGGAATTATTCGATGGTGAGTTAGTTAAGCGTAATCATGTAGCTTCTCGCTACACTGCTACTTTGGGTAATTCAGTTGTTACTCCATTCGTTGCGAGTGGGTATTACTCTTGTTGGGCACAGTACTCTGTACTAGCTAAAGATAGTGAAAACCGCGATGAACTTCGCAACAAATTGCAAGAGCAAGGCATTCCAACGGCTATTTATTACCCTATCCCACTTCATTTGCAAACAGCTTACTCGTATTTAGGATACAAAGAAGGCGATATGCCAGTATGCGAAAAAGTTGGCACGAAAATTTTTAGTCTTCCTATGCACCCTTATCTGACTGATGAGGAAATAGACAAGATTTGTGAAGTAATAAAAGGTTAGAATATGAAAGGGATAGTACTCGCGGGAGGCAGTGGTACACGGCTATATCCGGCTACCAAAGCTGTTAGTAAACAGCTATTGCCAATATATGATAAACCAATGATTTACTACCCTATTTCGGTACTAATGCTTGCTGGGATAAAGGAAATATTGGTTATTTCTAACCCAGAGTTCATAGAATTGTACAAATCTCTACTTGGTGACGGCTCCGATTTGGGTGTCCGTTTCGAGTATAAAATCCAAGATAAACCTCGTGGACTAGCAGACGCATTTATAGTTGGTGAGGAATTCATCGGTGATGATGATGTTTGCCTGATATTGGGTGACAATATATTCTACGGTCAAGGATTCACAGGCATACTCAAAAAAGCCGCCGAGATAGAGCTAGGAGCTACTATATTCGGTTACTATGTGAAAGACCCAACTGCTTATGGAGTAGTGGAATTCGACGAGAATAATGTCGCAGTATCCATCGAGGAAAAACCAGAAATTCCTAAGTCAAACTACGCTGTACCAGGGCTGTATTTCTATGACAATAGCGTAATAGAAATCGCAAAGAACGTGAAACCTTCTGCACGCGGCGAAATAGAGATAACAGCCGTCAACAACGAATACCTGAGACAAAAGCGATTGAAAGTTGAATTGCTCGGTCGTGGATTCGCTTGGTTAGATACAGGTACTTGCGATAATCTAATGAACGCTAGTGATTTCGTTCGTACAGTTCAAAATAGACAGGGATTCTACATTGCCTGTCTTGAAGAAATTGCCTATAAAAAGGGATTCATCAGCAAAGCTCAATTAGAAAAGCTCGCAACTGACCTTATTAAAACAGAATATGGTCAATACCTGATGGATTTGGTGAACGAAGGTTAGATGTCGCAGAGTTTGCTAATCACCTATTAGAATTTCGAGTGAAATATATTGATATTTCTTTGGCACATATATTGCTAAATTAATCTTAGTTAATAAAACTAGATAAGTTAAATATATGGTTAAAATAATACTCATAGAAGACGATAGTATAATGTCGAGTGCAGTAAAACTGCACCTCAAAGTTATGCTCGAATTTGATTATACCTTACAAGTATTCCGTAACGTATATTCAGCGATAGAGTATTTAGAAACTAATCCTTGCAATATACTTATCTCCGATATTAACTTGCCCGACTCGAAAGGGAACGACACAATCAAGGCATTCAGCTCACTTCCCGAAGACACTAATATTATCTTTATGTCAGGTAGCTCGGATGATACAGAATCGCTCGATCTAAAGAACCACCAAAACACCCACTTTATAATGAAAGATATGGACTTCAACGAGTCTATGTGGTATGTATTCAGCAAAAAGTTGAAGCTGAAAACTGGGTAGAATAGAGCTCCAAATCCCCCAAAAACTTGTCAATACGTTACTCTGAACGGAGTGAAGTATCCAGGAGAACTCCATAGGAGTTCAATTTTAGTAGCAACTGTTGACCGATCTAATACAACAATTCCACTAGGAGTTTAATATTAATGGGACTAAAGTCCAGTTTGGGGTTAAGTTAAAACTGTTATCCGTTGGCTGAAGCCAAAGGCAATACAGCGAGCTTTCTTCTATATCGGCCTAAAGCTGCTTTTGTCTATCCATCCTACTTCGCCATTGTCTAAGCGGATTTTATTCCAATCTCCGACTCTGTCTAGAACCTGCATTTTCACTCCTTCGTGGAGTATGAATAGGTCTTGGCTCTTGTCGTCAGGTGAGCTTTTCACATAAGCGCTTGGCGATGTTAGTATAGCGAATTGCTTTACGTACTCGCGTTCGTTTGTGCTATAAGCAAAGTAAAATGATACTGAAAACAGCATCAGCGATGTTACTATTCCGAGGAATGATGCTTTCTTTATTGCGGTGCGTCTGCTGAATATCAGCAATGCAAAGAACGCAAATACTACCCACATAAATACTATTGTCCAATATGACCAACCAGCAGAGTTCTGGTTATCACGTATAGCGTCTAACCACTCTACGATGAATATTTGCTCTACGGGTGTTACCTTGTCTATTGTTTTCAATCTTGCTATTGCTAAGTTGTGGTCTATATCTTCATCATCGCTTAGTTTATGTGCTCTTTCGAAATTGAGTATAGCGAATGAGATATTGTCAGTTTTGTAATATGCACTGCCCAAATTATAGTACAGCTCTGCCGATACGTAACCAGAGTCTATCACTTGCTCGTATATATTGATAGCGTCTGCGTACTTTTTATTTGCGTATGCGTCATTTGCTTTGTTGAATAGCTGCTCTACGGAGCTACCGAATAGTGCAGCGGGAATAACGAGCATCAAGAGTAATAGCGTTAGTTTTCTCATCTTATACCCCTCTCTATATTTGTTATTACTGTACCCGATTTTTCATATACTTCGTTCATTCTATCCGATGTATTTGCGGAGTTCGAATATCTAGCGAACTCACTTTCTTCTAATGTTTTTAGGAAACCGTCTATCTGAGTTTCATCAACGTTGATTTGTGCTAATTTAGTACGTACCACATCTTTGTTCAACTCCGAAACAGGTATATTCAATTTATCGGAAATATATCCCCAAAGAGCTTTTGTTATTTCTTCGTAGAATTTATTGCTGTCATTCGCTTTTAGAGCCTCACCAGCGGCCGATAATCTTTTCTTAGCTAATTTGCTCGCTCGCTTGTTTTTCATCAGCTCAGTGTCCTCATCTTCCTTTCTACGCTTACTTAGAAGTAAGAAGAGTATCAGAAATAGGAAAAACGGCAGCATTAGTAATATATAAAAGATTTGTGAGCCAAAGAACCCAGTTTTAGATTTGGCAACTAACTCGGTATCAGTTTTTATATATCGTATGTCTTTACCTAATAATTGAAGCTCGGCACGGCTAACGCCTGAGACATTGGAGCCACCATCGCCGCTTCCCTTACCTACGTTGATTATGAACTCTTCGCTAGTTATTGTCTTATAGCTATTAGTAGTCAAATCAAAGTAAGAGAATGTAACGGGCTCTATTTTGTATTGCCCTTCTCTACGAGGTATTATCAGAAATTCGAATATCTTATCGCCCGACATACCCGCTAGTGATACTTTCGTATTGTCAGCAGTTTTAGGGTCGAATGTTTCCATATCCGGTGGCAACTTTATAGTCGGTGCATCGAATAGTTTTAGGTTTCCTTTACCAGATACTTTTACTTTTAAAGTGACGGGCTCATTAGCTACAGTTTTAGTATTGTCAACCCATGCATTCATCTCGTAAGTACCAACAGCTCCGTTGAATCCAGCAGGTGCACCGTCTGGTAATGGCTTCACGTTAACTGATATAGCGTTTGAGCTTAATTTATATTCGAAGTCTTTGTATGAGCCGCGATTGAAAAAATCGTCGAACATACTGCGTCTTCTATTCGATTGACTATTCGTTTGTAGTCTAGTTACTGTTTTGAATTCATAAGGGTCAACAGTTAGCTTTCCGCTTTGCTGTGGGAATAGAACTACTTGCTTGAGTGTTGCTACTCTGAACCATACACCATTGACTTGTTCTCTTTGCCATTGCACTTCACCTAGGTCAATTTCTTGACTCCAAAATCCGTTCAATATTGGCGAGCTTTCCATCTCTAACCCAACTACGTTTAGCTCACCATTCACATATAGCTTGAAACTAGCGGTAACTTGCTCACCTACATAAGCGCTAGTTTTAGAGACATTAGTTTTTAGATATAGATTATTTTTAATGATGTCAATTGCTTGACCACGCAAAGATTTTTCTTGCTCAGCTGCTTGGTTGCGACGTTCTTTTTCTGCTTGCGATGGCTCTACTATTCGCATATCTATTGTATTCGAACGTAATCTCTTACCTTCAACTTGTATGGATGCTGGTTGTATAGTAGTCGTGCCGACTTTGTTCGCTTTTAATACATAAGTAAACGAAAGCGAACGGCTGAATTGACCGTTAATAATCTGAGTACTGCTCGATTGGGACGGCCCATTAATTACCTCAAATCCGTCAAAGCTCGGAGGCCTGAAATTGGAGGCATCAGTATTGACACTGAATTGCACCCGGAATGGTTCGCCCTGCACTACAGGATTACCACTAACGGCAGCCGTAAATTGAGGTTCTTGTCCTAATGCAACGAAGGACATAAAAATACTTAAATATAAATATATCAATACTCTTAGTTTCATTACCAGTTTTTCTCTGTCTTGTTAGACTTAGATTTTAGTTTTCTTAGTTTCTTTTGTAGTTCTTTCTCATCATTCATCATAGCTTGCAATATTCGCTCAGCGTCTTGCTTAGAGATTTTTGGTTTCTGACCGCTTTCTGCTTGGTCTTTATCTCCAGTTTTGTTCTCATCTTGCTGACCGTCTTTGCCGTCTTTCTTATCGTTCTGTTTATCTTTGTCCTTATCGCCTTGCTGATTATCCTTGTCTTGCTGATCTTTGTTTTGGTCGTCCTTATTTTGACCATCTTTATCTTTATTCTTATCGCCGTCTTTGTCTTTATTCTGGTCTTGCTTGTCCTTGTTCTTATCGTCTTTATCCTTATTGTCTTTGTTTTTATCCTTATTCTTATCTTGTTGTTGCTCTTTTCTTAGCATTTCTTGAGCATAAGCAAGATTATATTTTGTGTCTTCATCTTTAGGGTTATTCTTCAAAGCATTTATATACGCATCTACACTTTCTTTGTACTTCTTGTCCTCTAATAAAGAATTACCCAGATTATGGAATACTTTAGATAGCTCTCTTTTGGAGAAATTTTCTCCAGAAAGCTCTTTGTATTTATCCATAGCTTCTTGGTAGTTGCCTTGCTTGTAAAGTGAATTAGCCAAATTATATTTCGCAATACTCGAATTTGGGTCTTTTTCCAGTGATTTACGGTAATCTATTTCCGCATCTTTGTAATTATTACTTTTATAGCTATTGTTACCTTTATAAATGTACTTACTCGATTCTTCCTGAGAATAAGCAGTGCTAGCTATAAATATAAATAGGGCTACGAATATGCTGATTTTAGTCATTATCTTCTCCTATTATTTTTTTCATTGTGAATGTCTTATTCTTTTTATCACTTATTAGCATTTCCAAAACTAACACAAAGAGAGCAAAGAAGAACACATATTGGAATCTATGTTCAAAATCAGTGAATACTTTCGCTTCAAATTCTGTCTTTTCCATTTTGGCAATATCATCAATCAAATCACCAATATTAAAATCTCCACCAGAAGCACGCACGAAATTACCGCCACCTATGGTCGCTAATTCTTGTAACATATTTGCATTCAATTTGGAAACTACTGTTTTACCTTGATTGTCCGTTAGATACCCTTTGGATTGACCGTTTACTATGTTTGGTATCGGACCACCATCTACAGAACCCATACCGATAGTATGGATTATTACACCTTTTTCAACAGCTTCTTTGGCAGCGCTTAGCGCGTCATCTTCGTGGTTCTCGCCATCAGTAATTATTATCATTACCTTATTAACTTTATCATCATCCGAGAATGATTTTAATCCTAGCTCTATAGCACTACCTATTGCAGTTCCTTGCTTTTCTATTAGGTTAGTACTCATAGTAGATACCATAAGTTTTGCTGCCGAGTAGTCGGTAGTCAAAGGCAATTGGAGAAACGAATCCCCCGCAAACAAGACGATGCTTATTTTATCTTGTTTCAAATCGTCTATTAGTCTCTTGATTGCAGATTTAGCTCGTTCCAATCTGTTAGGGCGAATATCTTCTGCCAACATACTATTGGATACATCGACAGCTATCACTACTTCTATACCTTCTCGCTTCACTTCTTTCATCTTCGTACCTATTTGCGGATTAGCTAATCCCAGTACCATCAATGAAAAAGCTATTAGTATCAATATAAACTTCAAGCTATTTTTGAAAGTAGATACATTGGGTGCAAGCCGAGCAAGTGCTATTTGCGTTGCAAATTTGGACAGAAGTTTCTTTCGTCTTGCTCTATAAATCAGATAAAAAAGCACCAAAATGGGCAATGCTAATAAGATATATAGATATATTTCGTTTTCTAATTTTAACAATGTCTTCACTATTGATTAAATTGTTTACAAAAATATTAATTAAAGTTATTTTAGTCAATATTTGCAACATTATGTAACGAAAAACCCTACTCATTTGTTATAGTAAAACATGAAAAAAATTATTTTTATATTTATTCTTCTGATATCTACATCCTTGCTTCTTGCTCAAGAGATGTATCACACTAATGCTATATACGTGAAATACACTGATAGCAAAGGGGCGAAGCTACAATCAAACTCGTCTCAATATACTATTACCCCTGCGTTTGATTTGAGGAGATATAATCTTGGAAATCAATCTCGATTGGCAGATTCTCTGCTATATGAGTTAGGAAAAATACAAAAGCTGAAGTTTAACTACCCTATAGACCCAGTAAAAATGGCAAATCTATTCGCAAAGAAACGGGGTGTTGAGTATGCAGAGCCAATACCGAAAAGCTATATTTTTGCAAATGAAACGAACGATCCGGATTTGAATCAGTTATATCATCTTTATCTTATAAAGGCATTCGAAGCTTGGAATCTAATGACAGGTGACACGGTACTAATAGGCATTGTGGATACAGGTATAGACTTCGATCACGAGGATTTAAAAAATCAGGTCTGGTACAATCCCGGTGAACAAGGAAAAGATGAGTTTGGTAATGATAAATCAACAAATGGTATTGATGACGACAATAATGGTTTCGTAGATGATTGGCGTGGTTGGGATTTTGGCTCTGAGAGTGGATATGACAATGATCCTAGTTACGGTGGAGATCACGGAGTACACGTCTCTGGTATAGCTGCCGCTCAGGTGAATAATAACGTTGGAGTAGCAGGGGTATCGCCTCGTGCAAAAATACTCCCTGTGAAAATAGGTCCTGATTTTGGTTTAGATAATTCCGTGTATAATGAGTTTGAGGGATTGCTATACGCTGCTATGATGGGAGCTGACGTGATTAACTGTTCTTGGGGGAGTACAGGATTTTCACAGTCCAACGCTTTGGTTGTGCAAACAGCTACGGAGTTTGGAGCCCTTATAGTAGCTGCCGCTGGGAACAATAATCGGAACCAAGCATTCTACCCTGCTTCTTATGAAGGTGTGCTTTCGGTTGCTTCTTCTGCTGATGATGATGTTCGCTCGGGATTTTCAAACTACAACACTAGGGTAGATATTTCTGCACCTGGTACTTTCATATACTCCACAGTTCCTGATAACAAATATGATTTCAAAAGTGGTACTTCTATGGCATCACCTGTGGCGGCTGGTGCAGCAGCTGTTCTTCGTTCTCAGTTCCCAGACTATACTGCTCAGCAAATCAAATCTTTGATTATAGTAAATACGGATAATATAGATGAGCTGAACCCTGGGTTTGAGGGGCTAGCCGGTAGTGGGCGATTGAACTTGTATAAGGCAATCACAAGGGAGAATAACATTGCTATTAATCTAAAAGATGACATTATAATATCAGATAATCCCTTCGGTATTATAAATGTTGCCTCTAAAGTTAAACTAGATTTAGTATTCGAAAATGTGTTAGATAGCATTGGAAATCTGCAATTAATAATCGGCAACGATAAATACGTGAAAGTAGAAGTTGATAATACAATTTTCAACTTTCAGAATATTCCTTCGGGGGAATTGTTTAGTATAAAAGATAATATAGAGATAACAATTCCAGAGAACACTCCGGAAAACTACAATTTCAATATAGTCATTACTGCTTTCCATAATGGTGAGAAATTACAAGATTTCTATGTGAGTTTTATAGCTAATCCTTCCTATCTGAATCTGCAAAATGATGAAATAGCAATTACCGTAACAAGTATTGGTAATCACGGCTATAACGATTTCTCGGAGAATATACAGGGGATAGGATTCCAGTATAAAGAGGCGACAGATTTGATGTTTGAGGGTGGGTTTATGATGACTCAGAAAGGCAAAGAATATGTTGCTGATGGCATCCGAAACCGCTCAAGTGTGAAAGACAGAGACTTTTTCTCATTAGAAAAAATAAGTAGAAAAGACTTCGGCAATTACTCAGTAATTAATTCCAGATTTACTGATAAAATTGAGGGTGCTATCGGCACTTTCGACTCACTAGCTTTGGGTATAGAAGTGAAAAGTGAGGCATATTTATTCAATGAAGATGGTCTGCGGAATAGTATTCTACTTAGATATATATTACATAATCAAAATTCATTCGATATGGATTCAATCTACGTGGGTCTATTCTATGACTGGGATATAAGCGAAGGTGGGCAGAATGATGTAATCGTGATGGATTCAGTTGATAGAACTGGCTATGCTATGATAGTAGATGATAATGATGCACCTGTTATAGGTGTGCACCTTCATTCGGATAAGACGTTCAACGGTTACGCAATAGACAATGCCGCTTTCCAAGAGGAAATGGGAATATACGATGGTTTTTCGGAAGCTGAGAAACAGATGACTATGACTTCTGGTATTGCTAGACTAAGCAGCCGTCCTAATAAAGATGGTTCTATGGTAATATCTGCTGGACCACTATTCATACCTGCTGGTAAAAAGACAGAGGTTCTTTTTAGTATAAATGCTAGCAATTACGAAGCTGATATAAGTGAAAGTGTAAGAAAATTAGATGAAAAGTTGAAGTCTTTTGAATTGCAATCGAAAGTTGAGATGATAAGACCCATCAATATTGAGAGCCTATACCCCAATCCTGCTGCTAATAACAAGACAGTAGAAGCACATATAAGCTCGCAATCACTAACAGAAGTTGTTATGAAGATATATGATTATAGAGGTAGAGTCATTGTTGACCTAGGTACAAAGAGATTAATTATAGGCTACAATCCTATTGAATTCAGTACTGCTGGGCTGTCACAAGGTGCATATTACTTTGGAGTAGTGAAAGACGGAGAGCTATTCTCCTACCCCTTTACTGTCATCAATGAGTAATACCTTGTTAGTCATAGCCATTATCAGTTTCTCGAAATCGTCTTTATAGTCGTCTTCTAGTCGAGCTACTTCGCTGCGGACTATGTTCAAATTACCGTCTTTAAGTTCAGTGAGTACTATTTTCACTTCGGCGTGACTTTTAACCCTTTTTATAGAGCCGAAAATATAGTTTTCTACTGCAAAAGTATTCAGTATATTTAGTTCTGTATTACTTGGAGGAGTGAAATTCTCCATCAGATACAGATTAAAAGCAGCATACATAGAATCTCTTGAATTGAGATCATAGACTGCATAATCGTCAGATTCCTTTGCTGCTTGGTATATAGTTTCCGAAGCGAAATATGACATCACAGACTTATTATTGAATATAGTCCAAATTAGTGGTGAATTGCTATCGTCAAACATAAACCCACCAATGACCAAAGATTTTACAGGCTTTGTTCTATATTCTTTCGGTTGGTGAGTATATAGAGTACTGTCAGTAGTAACGTTCATCATCGCTCTTTGTAAAGCCATTAACATCGCTACATCATATATTTTGTTACCGTCTTTTACATAACGCAAATCAGCATAACCAAAGCCATTTTTCTCTTTTTTAGTTTTAGCATCTACCATAGTTATATTAGCTCTAAGCATCCCGTGGAATACATCAATAGATGAAGATAGGAAGTAGCTAGCATCTAATACTTTTGCGATAGAATCGGAGTTGATTTTAGTAGTCGAATTATCTGATAATTGCTTTCTGATAGAATCGGAAATAGCTATATAGCTAGATGTCATATCTACTGCTAACTTAGTAGCTGTATATATTTTGTGTATGCTAATTGAGTCCGCACCAGTACCTTGGGCTACGTTGCTAATAAGTATTTTGGACCTATTAGCTTGCAGAGATACGGCTAGTAAGAATAGTATTATTATTAATTTTTTCATTTGCTTAAACAATTCATTCTGAATTTTGTGTAACTGTAAGTGTTCACTACATCGTTGTGAGTGAGCCACCCTTTTCTTGCCATTCGGATACCATACATTACGTGCTGTAACCCACGTAAGTTGTGAGCATCTGGGTTTATCGCTATCTTAACACCCTTCTGCTTTGCATAGCCGAGTAATCGCCAATCTAAATCCAATCTATGCGGATTGGCGTTAATTTCAATTATTGTCTTGTATTCTGCAGCAGCGTCTATAACAGCGTGTTGGTCTATCTCATAGCCCTTTCTTTTTAGCAATAATCGTCCAGTAGGATGACCCAATATAGTAGTATAAGGGCTCATAACTGCTCGGATTACTCTGTCAGTCATATCCGATTTGCTCATTGTAAAATTTGAGTGTACAGAGGCAACAACTAGGTCAAATTTCTTCAGTATTTCCTCGTCATAATCTAAGCTCCCATCATTCAATATATCCGATTCTATTCCTTTCAGTATTTTTATTCCTAAGTCACGGCTATTTAGCTCGTCTATCTCTCTGTGCTGTGCTAATACACGTTCTTCTGATAATCCATTAGCATAGACTGCTGTCTTACTATGATCACAAATAGCAAAGTAAGAATATCCAAGTCTTTTCGATTCTAGTGCCATCTCTTCTATACTATTCAGCCCATCGCTCCAAGTACTATGGCAGTGGAGCATACCTTTCATGTCTGATTCTTCTATTAGCTTTGGCAGTCCACTAGTGATTGCGTATTGCAATGCTTGAGCATCTTCCCTATTCTCGGGTTCTACGTACTGCATTGTTAACTTTTCGTAGAGCTCTTGTTCGGAGCTTATGCTGATTTGCTTGTCCCCATCATATATCTTATCATCTTTGAGGGTAAAAGTATTCTTCGCTACGTCTTTGAATACAGATAAATACTCATCTGAGCAGCTAAGATTATGCGATACTACACCAAAATTGTCTTCATCTGCGAAGTGCAAAGTAATTGGAATTTTGTCATAATTGAATGTGATTGTATCACTATTTACTGTAATGCTGAATTCCTTCTGTAGCTCAGATTTCAATAGTTCCAAATCTTCTGTGATTACTACAAAATCAATATTATCTATAACCTCTAGCCATCTTCTTAGTTGACCTGCGGAGCTTGCTTTTTTTACAGCTCCCGTGTTTTGGAGTAGCTCAAGTATATATTTACCGGCTTTATATGCTTTGTCCAATCGGAACTTGTTTTCGTATTGCTTATTTTCATTGATTGACTCTAGTATTAGCTGTGCCGATTTAGCTCCGTATCCTTTTAGTGCTTCTAACTGACCGTTCTTTGCCATTTCTTCTAGTTCATCTACTGACTTTACATTATATTTTTCAACTAGTGATTTTGCCTTTTTAGCACCTACTCCTTTAATCTTGCTAATGTCAATCATTTCTTGAGGAATTTCAGCTTTTAGCTTTTCGTAATAATCCATTTTCCCTGTTTCTACGAATTGAGTTAGCTTCTCTTGCAGTGCAGGGCCAATACCGTTTATCTCACGAAGCGTACCTTCTCTTACGTGTCTTTCTATATCTATATTGTCATCAGAGATAAGTGCGGCGGCATTAGAGTAAGCTCTAGTTTTGAAGTGATTCTCGCCTTTTAGTTCTAATAATTCTGCTATTTCTTTTAGTATTAATGTTATTTCGTTTCTCATTGAGATTCTTTTGGTTTTTTTAAATTTAGACCACAACTTTGTATGTTTTTCAGATGTGTTACTATAAGTATGATAGAACCGATATGTAGAGAAACAAACAGATAAGGATTATCATGGAGTAATACGCCAAGTATGAACAACCCCCATCCTATTCCAAATGCAAGTTTTATCTTAGGATTAGTGGTTCTACGAGCAGCAAAATATGCTGCAATGAGTGCTACTCCGGCGAATATATAATCAATAATTGGCATTTCGTGATTCACAAGATGTAGTGTATCCGCAGACACTGTAAAGATTATAGGCAATGCCAGACAGTGAATCAAACATAGAATAGATGCCGTTATGCCAATTTTGTCGCTTGTTGTGGGTTCCAAATTACTCTTATATTTAGGTTAAGTTTGACTTACAATCTAAGTAAGACGAAGAAGAATTAAAAATGTGATATAAATTAAAAAAAAACTTCAATAAAATTGTAACCTTTTTGCTGTGTAATTGTTATTGTAATAAGTGAATGGTATAGTGTATGCACGATGTTACTAAATTGTAATATAAACAGCAAAAATTTAACATTATATTATTTCAATAACATATATGAATTATAAATTTAAACTATATAGTGCTTATGTAAATTAATTATTACCCTTTAAATTGAAATAGATACGAACGTAGAATTGTCTAAAAAAGATTGTGACAGATTTAGGCATCTCACATATTTATAACTATAATTATAAGGGAGCTTACAATGAAAACCGCTACAAACACAAAACTTCTAGATTCAACTAGAAAGTTAATCTGGCAACAAGGAATTAATAAAACTTCTGTTGATCAAATCTGCAAAGATGCTGGTCTTAGCAAAATGACCTTTTATCGTGCATACGAAAACAAATATGATATAATCAAAGAAATACTTGACGAAAATTATAATACAATGGCTGTTGATTATGATCAAATATTCAATAGAAATATTCCCTTCATAGAAAAGGTTATGGAACTTATATACTATATTATGGGGTCTGTAAAAGAAATCAGTCCAGATTTAATCAGAGACATAATAAAGCAAGACAACCCACATTTGCATGATTATATGCAAAGTAAAATCGAGTTTCAAAGAGATTTATCCTTGAAGTATATAATTATAGAACAAAAAAAGGGGAATTTCAGAAGTGATGTTAAACTGGAGTTTATTTCTTTTTTCTTGGTTCATATCAATGAGTTAGCACTAGAAGAAAGGTTGAATAACATATATGAATCAACTGATGAACTTGTTAGTCAGCTAACAAAGATGTTCTATTTTGGTATCTTAAGTCGTAACTAGAATTTTTCTTCAAACGCTGAGTATTTCACTTTAGTAATTGGGCTTTAGTGTTCAAGTGATTCTGGCTAATTTATCGTTTACTACAAGGTTCAAAGTACACTTACATCAATGATAAGATTGACTTACAGTCTAACTTAGGTATAGTAAAATTAAAATATTGATACCGCGATTAAATATAATTTAATTAAAATGTAACTTTTATCGTCTATAGCTGTTATTGTACTATTGTTTGATAGTATCTACCCCCCATTGTTACTAATATCAGCGTAAACGTCAAGTTTTTAATTCTCAATTTATTTTGAAATATCGAATTTGAATAGTAAATTAACAAATGATGAATTATAAAATCAAAAAAATAGGAGTCGCCTACGAATATTAATTATTACCCTTTTTAAAATGAATAGATAAATAAAGAAGTATTTTCTGGAACGTTTCGTTTCAGCTTATGCTATTACACCGTCTTAAATTATATAAGGGGCATATAATGAAAGAAGCTACACACCAAAAATTACTAGTTGCAACTAGGAAATTGATATGGAAACAAGGGGTCAACAAAACCTCTGTTGATCAAATCTGTGATGAGGCAGGTCTTAGTAAAATGACCTTCTACCGTGCCTACGAAAACAAATTCGACATAATCAAAGAAATACTTGACGAAAACTACAAGGATATGGAGATTGCGTATGAGAATATCTTCACTAAAAATATTCCTTTCATTGAGAAAGTTATGGAACTCATATATTATAATATGGAGGCAACAAAGGAAATAAGCCCAGATTTAATCCGAGACATAATAAAACAAGATAATCCTCAAATGAAAGACTATATGCGTAGTAAAGTTGATTATTATAGAGATCTTTCTTTAAAGTATATTATCATAGAGCAGAAAAAAGGGAATTTCAGAGATGATGTAAAAATAGAGTTTATCGCATTTTTCTTAGATCACATCAATGAGCTATTACTAGATGAAAGACTAAATGAAGTGTACGAATCTACTGATGAGCTTGCTAATCAACTTACGAAAATGTTCTACTTTGGTATATTAAGAAGGAATTAGGTAACATTAGTTATTTCTAATCTTTTCGCTTTTGACAATGAATTAAAAACTAATTCATAAGAATGAGTAACAAGCCCTTCAACAATTGAACTTTCTAATTCATCTACTATTAAAGTATTCCAATGCTTCTTATTCATGTGATAACCAGGAATAATCACTTCTGGATAGCTCTCCCTGAGTTCAATAGCTCTTTCGGGGTCACATTTTAGATTTACTCTCGTTGGCAATGTCTCCATATTAGTAAGTGCAAATATCTTTCCTCCTACTTTGAAGGCTAATGTTGTTTCGTCGAATGGGGTATCCTCTGTAGTATATGGCTGGGATAGACAATATTCTCGGAGTTCTTCTATATTCATCTACATATCTATATTATATTTACGATAAAGCTTCATTTCATTAAGTTCTAGAGCCACTAGGTTTCCTTGCTTTTCTTTAACTTTAGAATAAACGCACCCACCATCTAGCATAATTAAATCTTCATTAAGAGATTTTTTGATTTTCTTGAATTTTACGGGTGTATGTCCTACTATCAAACGCTTGCCTTTTGTTTTGGTCTTATCTATATGCTGGTTTCTAGTCCATAGCATAGACTTTCTGTCAGTCAGAGGGTTGGTAGCGTTGAAATTAAGTCCACCATGCACGAGTATAAATTCATCAAGCTCTATGTAATACTCTAGTTCTTCGAAAAATTTTATATATTTTTTCTTGATTTCCTTTGCCCTGTAAACATCGAAACTCCTAAGACATTCGGAGCCCCCATTCCATAGCCATTTATAATGTAGTTTGTCATTAAGCATCGAATCTAAAAGCATTTTTTCGTGATTGCCCATCAGACAACGAACATTATAACCATTTTTTTTCAATGACATTATATACTTGACTACATTCTTCGAATCGGGTCCTTTGCCTACATAATCACCAAGGAAGTAGATAGTATCCGATTTACTCGGGGTTATCTCTTCTTCGATAAGTGCGACCAAAGTCTTATAGCACCCATGTATATCGCCTATTATAAACTGCTTTGGCATAAATGTATTCTAATAAATTTATATCGCTAACGAAAGTTAAGTTAATACAATTTCTTAATATTTCTAACAAATTAATAATTAAAAGTTGCATTTGTATGTTTAACGATGTTATAAAGTAATAGTTTTTACTTTATATTTCTTAAATTTGTAGAATTATATAAATCAGATTTTGGCTTAATGAACAAAGAGATATACGAAAAATACGAACCTGTGATAGGATTAGAGATTCATGCTCAGTTACTGACTGAATCTAAAGCATTTAGCTCCAGCTCTACAAGGTTTGGTGCTTCGCCTAATACAAATACAGACCCTGTAACGTTAGCTCATCCGGGTACTCTTCCTGTGCTTAATAGAAAGGTAGTTGATTACGCTATTATGATGGGATTAGCTACTAACTGCAACATTAGGGAAAGAAACCTTTTTGCGCGTAAGAATTACTTTTATCAAGATTTGCCGAAAGGTTACCAGATATCTCAGGATAATACTCCTATTTGTTATGATGGATACCTCGTTATTGAACTTGATGAAGTGAACACAAAGCATATAGGGATTACTCGTATCCACATGGAAGAAGATTCTGGGAAGTCCATACACGATTTGGATATAGATACACTAGTAGATTTTAACCGTGCTGGTGTTGCTCTTATAGAGATTGTAACGGAACCAGATATTCGCAGTTCGGCTGAGGCATATTTGTACCTAACACAGATAAAACAGATACTTGTATATCTTGGTATTAATACTGGGAATATGGAAGAGGGTGCTCTAAGGGTAGATGCAAATATATCAGTAAGACCCAAAGGTAGAGAAAAATTTGGTACAAGAACGGAAGTAAAAAACTTAAATAGCTTTAGAAATGTAGAAAAAGCAATTGATTATGAGATAAAGCGTCAAATCGAATTAATCGAGCAAGGTGGCGAAGTAAGGCAAGTAACTATGCAGTGGGACGGTAACGCAAACCAAACTAAGGAAATGCGTACTAAAGAAATGTCTCACGATTATAGATACTTCCCTGAGCCAGATCTTCCACCACTTATAGTAAAGGAAGATTGGGTAGAGAAAGTCAGAGCTATGATGCCTGAGTTACCTCTAGCAAGAAAGAATAGATTTATAGAACAGTACGAAATACCAAACTATGACGCTGGGGTCTTAGTCGCTGAAAAAGAAATAGCCGATTTTTATGAAGAAGCTATTAGTAAATTAGAAAATAAGAATGCTGGCAATAATAAACTAGTCAGCAACTGGGTGATGACAGAGATAATGAGGATGATACAAGATAGGGATACGCAAGTTGCCGATCTGAAAGTCAAACCATATCATATTGCTGAAATTATTGATTTGGTCTCTTCTGGTGCTATATCCAATACTATAGCAAAGGATATATTCGAAGAAGTAGAGCAGGGCAAATCACCTAAAGAAATAGTAGAAGAAAAAGGTTTGAAGCAAGTATCAGATACTTCCGTAATTGATGATTTGGTGAAAGGAGTGATTGAAGCAAACCCAGATTCGGTAGAGAAATTCAAGTCAGGAAATGCTAAAGTAAAAGGATTCTTCGTTGGTCAAGTAATGAAAGAATCGAAAGGTAAGGCAAATCCACAAATTGTTTCAGACTTAGTAGATAAATATCTACAAGATGCTTAAGTTAAAAAAAATAGATAAAAAAATAATATATAATTTGAAATTTGGAGTTAGTTATGGCTAAAACGGCAGCTAAAAGCAAAGCAAAATCAACAGATAAAGCAAAGAAAAATAAAAGTGTAGCGAAGACTAATAATAGTACTTCTAAAAGCACAACTATTAACAAAGTGACTAAGGCAACTGCACCTAAGAAAGCAACTCCTAAGAAATCAGCTTCAAAAAAAGTAACTCCTAAAAAGGTAGAGCCAAAGGTAAAAAAAGCAGCCGCTAAACCGATTGCTACGAAAGCTGCTACTAAACCTACGGCAAAGAAAACTATAAGTAAAAAAGCTACTAAGGCAGTAAAGTCTACAAAGCCAACATCATCTAAAAAATTAAAGATGAAATTTGGTGGTAAGGATATAGAAGTAGTATTACACTCAAAATTTGATTTTAAGGGCTACAAGAAAGAGCAAGTAATAGATTGGTACAAATTGCAGTTATTAGGTCGTAAATTAGACGATAAGGCTGCTCTATATTTGAAGATGGCTAAAGGTTGGTCTTACCACGCACCATTTGCTGGTCACGATGGTATCCAATTAGCACTAGGTCAAATATTCAGAGCAAGCAAAGATTATTTGTTCCCATACTACCGTGATTTCATGACTTCTCTTTCTGCTGGTATGACTCCGGTTGAGATAATCCTAAACGGTCTATCTAAAGATACGGACGTAGCTGGTGGCGGTCGTCACATGTCTAATCACTTTGCTAAGCCAGAAATTAATATTCAGAACGTATCTTCTTGTACAGGTAACCACTCACAACACGCTGCTGGTTTGGGTCGAGCTATCAAAAAATACAAAGGCGACGAAGTAGTATTCTACTCGGGTGGTGATTCGGCTTGTGCAGAAGGTTATTTCTACGAAGCAATAGCAAGTGCTGATTTTGATAGAGCCCCAGTAGTATTCGTTATCCAAAATAATTTGTTTGGAATCTCGGTTCCTTTGCATGAAGTATCGTCTAATTTGGTTGTATCAGATAATTTCAAAGGATTTCCAAATACTAAGATCATAGAATGTGACGGTAGAGATGCTTTTGATTCGCATAGAGCTTTGACAGAAGCTGTAAACTATGCTAAGAGTGGTAAAGGCCCAGCTATTGTACACGCAGAATGTGATAGAATTGGTTCTCACTCTAACTCTGATAAACAAGATAACTATCGCCCAAGTAAAGAAATACAAGATGTTTTGGATCGTGATCCTCTTATGCAGTTCAGATATAGACTTATACAAGAGAAATATCTTACTCAAAAACAGTTAGAAGAAATTGAAGACGGTATTAAACAGAAAATTTTCGACGCTGCCGATGAAGCTGAAGCTGCACCTAATGCAGATGGTAAGAGTTGGCCCAACTTTATATTCCCAGAAGCATTCGCGGGACCAGATGCTGATACAGAGTATCCACTGAATACAGATAATGAAGTCGTTAACTATATAGAAGGTATTAATAGAGTACTAAAAGAAGAATTCAGAGCTAACCCTAATACATTTATGTGGGGCCAAGATATAGGGAAAGGTGGTGTATTCAACGTTGTTAAAGGTATGCCAGAAGAATTTGGTAAAGATAGAGTATTCAATGCTCCGATAGCTGAAGATAATATAGTAGGATCTGCTAATGGATTCTCAAGATACAGAGATGACATTAGATTAGTAATAGAAGGAGCCGAGTTTGCAGACTATTTCTGGCCTGCAATGGAACAGCTTATCGAGTTATCACACGAGTATTGGAGAACAAGAGGGCAGTTTAGTCCGAATGTAACCCTAAGATTAGCGAGTGGTGGGTATATCCAAGGTGGATTATACCACTCTCAGAACTTAGAAGCTGTATTTACATCTATTCCAGGTATCAGAGTAGTACAACCTGCATTTGCAGATGATGCTATGGGACTACTAAGAAACTGTATACGTTCTAAAGGACCAACTATGTTCTTAGAGCCGAAATACCTATATAACTTCAAAGCCGCTGCAGGTCCAGTAAGTGATGAAGATTGGGTTATACCATTCGGAAAAGGTAAAATAAGAAGAGAAGGAACGGATATAACAGTTGCCACTTATGGAACTGGAGTTCACATGAGCTTATTTGCTGCCGAAAAGCTTGCGGAGCAAGGCGTATCAGTTGAAGTAATCGATTTGAGATCGCTTATACCTTGGGATAAAGACATAATAATTGAATCAGTTAAGAAAACAAATAGATTGGTAGTAGTACACGAAGACACTATAACTGGTGGATTTGGTGGAGAGATTGCATCTACTATAAGCCAAGAAGCATTCAATTATCTAGATGCACCGGTAATGAGATTGGGCTCTGAAGATTGTCCAGTTGGATTTGCGAAAAGCTACGAAGATGAAGTTTTAATAAATGTAGATAAAGTTAAAGCAAAAATTGAAGAATGCCTAAACTTTTAGATAATTGTGTATAACAATACACGTTATTTGTGTGGAATTAATCTGACACTGTAATATCAAAATTACACACAGACAAAATAAATAAGAAAAAACATAACACCCGAATATTCATTAATTGGATATTCGGGTTTGTTGTTATATATTTGTATGCTAGGTACAATAGAAAGTGTGCATAATTATTTAATTGTGTTCGTTGTATTTTTATTTTAAATAAGTAATTGAATATAAAAGGATTATCAGATGTCCCATTCGGAAGAACAAGAAGAATTGAAAATCGGAAGAAAGCTTAGTGAGAATTTGGTTGATGAACAATCAGCGGCAAAACTCAAAAAGAACGGAACGATATTCGGAATAATCATTGTAATTGTATTAGCTGCAGTAGGTTACTATTATTACTCTGCCAGCCAAACAGAAAAGGCAACTCAAGAAGCGGCTATGGCCTTATCAAAAATATTACCAGAATATGACGCTGGCAATTATGCGGTAGCACTAGATGGTGGTACAACTTCATTAGGTATAGACGCTGTAGGATTAGTTGACATAGCTAATAAATATGATGGAACTAACGAAGGTAAGTTAGCTGCACTATATGCAGGTAACGCTTATGTTAATTCAAATCAGTTCGTAGAAGCAAGAAATTACTTCGATAAAGCAACAGGTAGTAAGGCGAAAGTCGTGCAATCAGGAGCTTACGCTGGGTTGGCACTTTGCGATGAAGAAGACGGAAAGCTTGAGCAAGCTGCTGATAATTATAAAAAGGCAGCAGATAATTTAGAAGAAGATGTGCTGAAATCTAAATACTTATTCTTTGCGGCGTTGAACTATGAGCAAGCTGGTAAAAAAGATAATGCAAAAAATATATATCAATCAGTAGTAGAGTTAAGCGAGAATTCGGAGTTTGGAAACAAATCTAAAGTCCGATTATCAATGCTTGGCACAAAAATTGATTAACATTCAATTGCGAAATAGCATTTGAATTAAACTAAACACTATAATAATGAAACTAAAAGTTAATTTTTTAATAATAATTTGTTTATTGGAGGTATTATGCAACGATTAATTCGTCTTTGCGTACTCATGGCCTTCGCATTTATCCTGTCTTCAAGTTCAGGATATGCGCAGAAGACCGTTAAAATATCCGGAAGGATAGCTCCAGGTGATGTAAGAGTCTTTGTAAAGGATTCCATCTATACTGTCGAAAGAGAGTATGTGGTTGGCGGTACATTGATAATTGAGCCTGGTACAACTGTCTATTTTCACCCTAACGGGAGATTAATAGATTCAACTGGTGGTAGAATCATCGCAGATGGTTTCGCTGAAGCTACTTATACTGGTAATCCACATGGAATCGATCCATTGGGTATTGCTGGTACTTCTCAAAACCCGTTCAGCTGGACTGGTTATGCGGATATTAATTATTTCTTGTTTAATGGGAATAACCCCCCATCAACAGATGTATTCCGTACAATCAATGTTACAACTGAAAGAGATAAATCAGTACATCCGAATAAGTATAACTACTTGTTTAATGTTGTATTAAATAGATCAACTCGTCAAATTACTGAGTTGAATCCATTGAACGCTGCTTCTGTTATGTCTGATCCAAATTTGGATATCATAACATTTGAAGAAGCGATTATGTTTGTAGCTGGTAGATTGAACCAAGACCCTAACAATGACGTTAACTTAAATGTTAAGCCATGGTCAAGAATTGGTGGCTTATCTGTTAATGTCGTTAAAGACAAAATTAGATTTGTTGGTCAACCAATAAATAACGTATCTGTAGAATGGGGACATATTATTGTTCTTCCTGGTGCTAGATCAGCTTTCTTCAGAAATGCTACTTTTGAAAACTTCAAGAAAGATACTACTGTAGATGGTGACCCTGTTTACAATCAAAGTGGTGCTAACTCTGCTTGGGCTGCTGTTAATAGTAAAATTAACATGCTGACTAATGGTAGTGGTGGTGCAATTACTACTTTCTCTTCTAGAACTTGGCTATTGGATGTTGTGTTCAGTGGCAACACTTCTAGATTTAAAGGTGGTGCATTACAATTACTTCAAGCTCCTTCTGAAATACCTACTACTATAGATAGAACTCAGATTAACGCTACAGTTGGTACTTACGCTTCTAACAAGAATCCAAATATTACTGACAGAGATGGTAATCCATCAACTATTATAGTTGAAAACCCAATCCCCGCAATTGATTTAATTGACGAAGCTGGTGCTGAGCCATTAAGCGATTATGCAAGAATGGGACATGATGATGGTCGTTTAGCTCTTTACTTAGGTAGAATGAGAAACATGACTTTCACTAATAACAAAGTTCAATTAGCAAATTACGGTCAAACTACTGTAGGTACTCCTCCAGTTAAGATTGTATCTGACTTATTGAACGAGCCTGCTATGTACCCACAAGTTTACGGAAACACTGCTTTTGGTGGTGCTGTATATATGTCTGGTACTGAAGGACAAGAAAATAGAAAAATCGATGTAGGTTTTGGTATTAACAATAGTATCATGGTAAATGGTACTGAAGTTGATTTCGATAAACCTGATACATTCAATGCAACTGGTAACGAAGCAAACAACTACCAAGCTAATGGTAGTTCTTCTGGTTCTCGTGGTGGTGCTATCTACGCTGGTAGATATACTTCATTACAAGTAGCTGGTCACTTTGAAGGTAATAAAACTGCTGCTAAATACTTAACTGACGAAACAGTTGGTTCAGTAGCTGGTTTATACTCAATGGGTGGTGCTATTTATGTAGAGAACTCTTTAAACAGACTATTCGTAAAAGGTGGTCCTGCTAGAGAAGGAGAAGGTAATGCAACTAGATTTGATGGTAATACTTCAGGTGCTGGTGGTGCTATCTATGTAGATGGTAACTCTAATCCAGTATTAACTACTATTATTGGTGGTTCTGATGCATTATTGTTAACTAGAGATTATGGCTATGATATTCAATTCAATAATAACGCAGCTATTTCTTGGGGTGGTGCTATCTACTCTAAGAGACAAGGTTCTATAACTGGTGCTGGTGGTATTAATGCAAATGAATTAATCGGTTATGGTGGTAAATACCCAATCAGATTTGAAGGCAACACTGCTGGATATGCTGGTGGTGCTGTTCACTTCCAAATACCAATCGCTGATAATCCTCCTTACTTCCAAAGAGCAGTACAATTATCTAGAGCATTGTTCTTGAACAATACTGTAGGTATGAATATAGCTGACAAAAATCTTGGTCAATTAAGAGGTGGTGGAGCTATCTATTCTGCTGGTGGCGATCTTAACTTAGTTAAAGGTGTTGAATTTAATGGTAATACTGTTTACAATGGTAACGGTGGTGCTCTTTCAATGGTTGAACCTTTTAACTTAAATAAAAGATATTTTACATCTGATGCAGATAATATTACTTATGATTCTAAAGATGTTGCAGTTGGCATGTCTTCAAGAGATGACGTCTTCACTTATGGTGCAGTAAGTTTCCCTCCTGACGCTAGAATGTTAACTCAATTCAAAGGTAACCAAGCAATTTACGAAGAAAGAGCATCTGGTGAAATGGGATCTGGCTCTACACAATTCGCTGAAGGCGTATTTAGAACAAGAAGTCCATTATTAGCTAACTACTTTACTTCAGCTCAAACAGGTTATGCTGTTGGCTTGTTTGGTACAATCGTTAAATTTAAAAATGGTGGCGATACTTGGGAATACCCAGTTTCAAATACTAATCACAGATTAACAGACGTTGAATTTGTTAACGCAAACACTGGTTATATCGTTGGTGCTCAAGGTATCATGAAAAAAACTACAGATGCGGGTAGCACTTGGTTCAACATCAATACTAACACATTAAATCAATTTAATGACTTCTATTCTATAGGTCAAAATGATTTATACGCTGTTACTAACAATGGTCTAATATACGAATCACATGATGCTGGCGCAACATGGGGTACAATGCAACCACAACAACAAAACCTTAACGGTGTATATTATGGTAGCTTGAATTCAGGTTTCGTAGTTGGAGACGACAGACTAATCCTACGTACTACTGATGGTGGTACTGTATGGGAAGAAGTTGTTCCTCCAATACCTAATTATAACTTGACAAAAATCTTCTTTACAAGTGTAAGTAAAGGTTTCATTATCGGTGAGAAAGGTACTTTGTTATCAACTACTGATGGTGGTGATTCATGGCATACAGTTGCAACTGGTACAGCTGCTAACTTGACTGACATTGTATTCACATCTTCTACTAAAGGTTTCATTACTACAGTTTATGGCGATATGTTAGCTACAACTGATGGTGGTGCTACTTGGACATTGATGGAAGACTTAACAAGATTCGGATTACAAGGTGTACACTTTGCTACTAATTCAGTAGGATACGCAGTAGGTGACTACGGTACTCTATTGAAAACAGAAGATGGTGGTGCTACTTGGAATGAAACTAACCCTGCAAACGCTGGTCACTATGATGTAGCTAGAATGCACCCAGGTACAAGCTTACCAGAAAATGGTATTGGACTTGGTGGTGCAATTTACATCTTAGACAATGCTGATGTTAATCAATTGAACAGAACTGATTCAGTTTCTTTCAACCGTGTTAGAATGTTAAATAACACTGCCTATACTGGTGCTGCTATCTATTCTGATAACTTTGATTTGAAATTAATTTTCGGTAGATCTTTAATTTCTGCAAATACTGCTTTATCTGATATTGGTGTTGAACAAAATACTATTTCTGGTCCTATCGTTTTAGATGGTAACAATGGTATTACTTCAAACGAAGCATCTTCTGATTTGGCAAGTGCAGTAATATATGGTGAAATGCAAGGTCCATTACCAGTAGGTACTGGTCCAGTTGCAGGTAACTCTGTATATGGTAACAATGCAAGATTTATAGTTCGTTTACCTGATGCTCCTAACACTAAAGGTGTTTTGGCTGGTAACTTAGGACTAGGTCTTGGTGGTACTAACCCACTTAACGGTAACTTCTGGGGTAGAACTCAAGCAAACATAACTGTTGATGTAATTAATGACTTAGGTTATCCATTAGCGTTGAATGAAACATTCTTTATCGCTGGTGATAATACATCTCCACTACCGTTTGTAAGAAACTCTGCTGATCCATTAGAGCAAGGTCCATTCGAATCAATATTCGATGAATATACTTACACTCCTATATTATTAGAAAATGTTGTTGGTGATGAAAATACTCCAGCTGCAACTAGTATCAATGAAAAAGTATTGATGTCTGGTAAAATCTATGACTTATATGACAAAGGTACTGATATTAAAACTGCTGATTACTCTAAGAGAATCATGTCTCCAATCGAAGACTTTGCAGTTGGTATCCCTTACTCTACAAGAAGATTTGCTGCTCCGTCACAACCTTCTGATGGAAAATATGTAAGAAGAACAACAAGAGATCCGTATTGTGTTGGATTGTTAGATGATAACGGTGATTTGAAATTCCCTTATATCACTGCACTTCAATCTGAGTTTATGCCTGATAACGATGGTAATTTCTACCACCCTATCGGATACCCATTATACTTAGAATCACATGCAGATTATGATGGCTTTGCTGAAAGAAGCAACCATATAACTGAAACAACAAATGAAACAGTATTCTTCGTTATTAACGAAACTACTGGTGACTATATCAGAACTAACTTACAACAAGTTTCTGAGACTGCTCCTTATAGAGAAGTATTCAGATCTAGAGTTGAGTTTGTTCCTGATTCTACTAACAGAACTGCTAATACACTATACAGAAGAACGGCTGAAGGACTATTTAACTTTGGTACAGGATTTAGTTTATTAGCTAAATTGGAAGATAATGCTTACAATGAAGCTGGTGCAACTGTACCAGGTAGAAAATATGAAGCTGATTTCAGACAATTAGGTAGAGTTTCTGACTTGTTCAGTAACAGACCTGCTATCGATGATCCTTCTAATATCACTGAAGATATCGTAACTTATTTTGCTGGTGAGAGATATGAAGCTCTTCCTGTAGATACTGGTGACGTAATCAGAGTAATCTCTAGACAAGTTCTATGGAAAGAAGGTGTAATAGCTGCTTATGACGATGGTATGGAATTCAAAATTGTGAGAAGTACTTTACCTCCAGAATTTACTGGTAACATAGTAACATTACAACAAGATACTATTATGAAATTAGTTCCATCATTAGATCCTATTAAGAGAGCTAATAACGAAATGGATACTGTCTATATTGATGATTTCACTAATAGAGTATTCATAACTGAAGATAGAACTTACCCAGGTAATTACACAGATGGTAGAGATAGTATCTTAGCTATTACAGCTGTAGATTCTAATAATTTCTACGATCCTCGCTCATTAGCTGATGCTGATAACTATACTTATTTAACATACACTTGGGATGTTCCTTACAACTCTGGTTTAGCTAACTGGTTACAAGCAGATACTATTTATTCTAGTAATGCAAATAACATGAAAGATGAAGCTAACGGTTATGTTGTATTAAAAGGTCATCCAGTTAACCCTTATGTAGTACCTGGTGGCGAGAAGGTTTCAGTTTCGGCTGCTAACTATCCTCCTCACTACAGAACATTAGATTCTATGGTAGCTTCTGGGTTATTTACTCAAGAACAAATCGACAAATTTATCGAAACTTATGGTCCTTACTTCAATGCTGGATCTTATGATGTAGATAGAGCTAGATACTTACAACAAGATACTATCGACGTAGGTGGTGCTAATGGTTGGAAAACTGAATATCAATTTGAATTATACGTAGTTGATCAACCACCAGTTTACTTAGACGAAGATTACTCAGCTACAACACTTAATAGATATGAATCTGATGGTGTAACAGTTAAAGATATAATTGCTGAGTATGTACCTACAGAATTAACTTGTGGTAAAACTAATGAAGATACTCCTAGATTAAAAGCTAACGTAACTGACAAACTAAGATTCCAAATCGACATCAATACTGATGACGAGATTGAAGACGCTTTTGCTGCTTCAGAACATGGATGGGATTTCAGATATGGTAGAACTGCTTATGGTTTCATGAACAAAATCATCTCTGCTGGCGATACAGTAGTTATTGATGATGTTATTATCGTTAACGATCAAGGTGGATTAGATACAATTATAGATCAAGAAAGACCTATCTGGATGGCAGATAAATATATCTACAGATATGATGGCGAAACTGATCTAGATGAATTTTCAGCTGACTTTACTACTTCTGGTAAATTAAATATCAGAATAGATAGAGCAGAAGTTGAAACTTTACTAGAACCTAACAACAGACAGAATGAAGAGTTCAACACTGATACTGCGTTTGTATTCGTTGTTAATGATGGTCATGGTGGAAGATTAGAACAAAAACTTGAAGTTTTTGTAAACTTTGCTCCTACTATTACAACAACTACATTAGTAAATGCTGTTGAAAGTATTGATTATAACGACCAATTGCTTGATACTGCTAGAGGGATTAAAGTTAAAGACCCTAACTTCCACCAAGAACATACTTACGAGTTGATCTATAGTGGTAGAGGTCCGATAGCGAAAGATCCTTGTTATGACGAAGCTGGTACTTGGGAAGAAGGCGTTGATTATGGTGTTGGAGATAAATATACTCCAGCATGGTTGAAAATAAATCCAGAAAGTGGTTTGCTATATGGTACTCCATTAGTTGGTGACGCTCTTAAAGATGAGAAAGTAATTGTATTGGTAACTGATGAAGATGGTCTTCCAGATCTAAGAGTCTATGACTTAAGAGTTGAAGCACTTAATCAAGGACCAAAACTTGCACTTGCTCCAGATGTTGATTGTATCGACCCTAACAGTTCTTTAACAACTAACAACTTCATTTATGTAATTGACAAAGATTTCGAAAGAGATAATGATGTAACACCTCAAGAAAAAGTAACACTAGAAGTAGTATTACCACTAGACGGTGTTAAATTAGACCAATACATATTAGATGGTGCTACTATAGATAATGATTCAGTTAAAGTTAATCTAATCTTTACAGCAGCAATAGCTAATGTACCTGTAGATGCTGACGGTAGAATTACTGTTGAAATAAAAGCTACAGATGCTGATGGCGAAACTACTATAATGAGATTTAGATTGAAATTATCTGATGCAACTCACTTTACTGCTCCTATAACAGTTAGAAACTCTATTGGTTCTTTCCAAGTTCTTGAATTTGGTATTGCGACTGATAATGTATCAACTGGTGATGGTAGAGATGGTGATGATATCGGTAAATTAGATCATAATTTCTGTGAGTATGAATTACCTCCTTATCCACAACAAGACGTATTCGATGCGAGATGGACATTGCCTTCAATCAATGGTATCTTGAGAAGTATATATCCTTTAAGTGGTAACAACAGTGATTTAATCTATGTTGCTCAAATACAAGCTGGTGGTGAAAGTGGTCAAACTGCTATTAATTACCCTGTAACAGTATCTTGGGATATTACAACTATTCCTGATGCAAGTGACAAAACAAGAAATCCTCAAGGTTCAACTTGGTATTTAAGAGATCCTGTTTCTGATGGTTCTTACTTCCATATCAAGATGAGTGATCCAAATGTGAGATCTGTATCACCAACTAACGCTACGTTTGACGTACAAGGTAACATAGCTACATTGACTATAACTAATGCGACTATTAAAGCTTTCGTTATCTACAACGATGTGATGAGTGGTGTAAATGATACTCAGATAATGACTACTAATTCTATTACTAGCGTATCACCTAACCCAGTTAATGGCGAAAGTGTTATCAAGTTTAACTTAAACAAAGCAGCTAATGTTGAGTTTGAATTAATCGACGAAGTTGGTAAAGTTATTGGTATAGTTGGAAGTGATTACTTTGGTGCTGGTGAACATACACTTAACTGGAATTCTAGAACTGGATTTGGTTCTGAATTATCAAGTGGTGCTTATAGTATCAGAATGAACGCTGACGGTAATTCTGACTTCATCAAAGTGATGATTGTTAAATAAGACAAAACTTGCGGTACCCTTGCAAAAGGGTACCACATTTATTAAAAAGAAATTAATTTATAATATAATAGAGGTTTTATAATGAGACTTACAAAAAGCATAATAGCCGCGATGACAGTTGCTGTAATAGCACTATCAAGTAGCTTAACGCTAAAGTCTGATGTACCGGGTGAGTTCAAATCTCTGCATTTAGTACAAAAGAACTACGAGCCAATCGTTGGCGGTACTGTACTTGATGCTGTAGATTTTATCAAACCACCTGCTATTCAAGATTCGGATGATGGATATGCTAAAATTAGCATCGGATTCCCATTTGAGTACAATGGTGAGGTATATACAGAATTATGGATCTGTGTGAATGGTTTTGTTACATTTGACAGTCCTAACTTTTTGAAACAGACAAACCCAACTGGTTTGTTTAAAGAATTGCCTTCTACATATCAGCAAAATGTTGTTGCTCCTTTTTGGGGTGATCACGTTTACAGAACTGATATCGAAGCGTTACAATTGTACACTCGTACAAGAATCATCTACAAAAGAGAGTCAGATAAGTTGACTATCGAGTGGAGAGATTTGAATATTAATGACAAAACAAAGCCATCAAGTATAGCTGATTTCCAAGTAATTCTATATAAGTCAGATGATCCTGCTACGCCTCAAGGTGATATAGAGTTCGCTTATGGACAAATCGGTGGTAACATTTTGACTGCTGAAACTGAAGTTATCACAAAAGGTGCTTCTGTTGGTATAAAAGGTGAGTTTGATGACTATCTTAATGGTTTATGGCCTTGTACTGATAATCCTGCTGACTTAGATTTTTGTGTACTACCTCAGGCAACTGATAGTACAAATTTATCTAACGCTTGGCAACCATCTGGTGCTTCTAACTATAGAATCCTATTCACTGCTCAAAAAACTTTGAACATTGAAGAATTCTGGGGTGATGGAGATGTTGATTTCTCTAAAACTCCTGCGGAAAGACACTTTGGTTTGCCTCAGAACAGATACGTAACATTTAATGATGTTAGATTAATACTAAGATCTATGGCTACTCAAGTTCCTTTGGATAGTGTTAGAAGAAGAGCTGCTTATCACGGTGATGTGAATCATAGTGGTAGATATTTCTACAGAAATATATCTCCAGGCGTTGTTCAGAAAGTAGAAGTTACTACTCGTAGTATGAACTATTTTGATGATTTACCTTCTGAAGTTACATCTTTGAAAAAAGTATTCTATCAAGTTAATGAGCACGATGCTGCTGTAATTATGACTTATCTAGCTGCTTCAGTTCCTTACTTACCATGGGTAAACGATACTATCGTATTCAAAGGTAAAAAAGCTGAATTATTTGCAGATAATATCTCATTAGGCAAAAAAGTAGTTCATAACGGTATTACAAGTATCCCTGTTTACATAAATAATAATCATTCAGGTCCTTTATCATTCTCTTTTGATATTAATGGAACTGTTGAGAATGTTGAAATGAACATAGACAACGAAATTAAATTGGCAAATAAATCAGCTAACGGTATTTACTTTGCTAGTACTGGTGAATTTACTTCATCAGAACCAGTATTGTATGTAGATGTTACTAATTTAGATGGTAATTTACAATTGAACAATATCAGAGTTAATGATAATCTAGTTGGTTCTATTGTAGAGCAAACTGATGTTGTTAATGCTAGTCTTTCTATCACTACTAACCCTTATGTAAGTGGTTTCACTTCATATAGTGTAGCAGTAGAAAACAGCGGCTCTTATTCACTTTCAGTATATGATGCTGTTGGTAATAAAGTAGCAACTGTATTCAACGAAGAATTGAGAGCTGGTGAATCTATTCAAAGACCTTGGTCAGCGAATGATTTCAATGGTAACGAACTTAGCTCAGGTGTTTACTTCTTGAAATTAGAAGGAAACAATGTGAATAAAGTTCAAAAAGTTATTATCAATAGATAATAATGAATTGTTCTAGATTATATTTGATTTTTGCTTTGGGGTTGCTTTTTTTAGGCAACTCCATAGCTAAATCAAAAACTTACAACTTAGAGATATTGGACAAAAGTTCAATGGATTTGTGTGGTAAGGAATATCAGAAAGAGATTATTATTGCTCCATATTTGGGAGTTATATCAAAATCTGATTCATTGGTTGGGTTTGAAATAGTTATTGAATACAACCCAGACGTAGTACAAATGAACCAACAACTGTACACTAATACTATGTCACAGTTCTTTAAATTTAAGGATGCTACGTTTGATAAAGAACGTGGAGAAATAATAATGGAAGGCTTTGTTAGCTTTGATGCATTTCCAAATCCTGTTAGTGGTGATTTACCACTTGTAGCATTTGGCGGTAAATTTATCGGAGAGTGCGAACAAGACGCTTACTTCAAAGTAAAATACTTTTATCCTATCGATGGTTTCAAAGGAACTATAGATACGATAAAAGATATAACTATAAAAGGCACAATCGCTGATAAACCAGAAAGAAAATTGGGTTTTATAGTTGATAAATCTCTTAGAGAAATAACGTATGATAGTACAATCTCTATAAATGTTGGTGTTGATCTTGGTATTATGGAATCTTTGGACTATTGGCAGACTAGAATTACAATTGAAGAAGATAGTTTGAGTGTAATAGATGTTGTTGGTAATGAATCAATTTCAATTGAAAATTTCAGAAAAGAAGAAAACAACAGCTATTTAATTGACTTAAAAGTTCTGAATAAAGATAATTTGAATTTCACATTTAAAGTGAATTCTGATAAGAAAGATTCATCATTAGTTAAGATGAAATTGGAAACAGTGAATAGTACAGAATGTATATGTGCCACTAACTTTCCACAAAGTTCTTTAGAAATAAATAATCATAAAACAAAAGATACTATTGTAAAGTCAACAGTTGAAAACGTTACGGACTTAATATATAGTAACGGTGTTATAATGAGTAGAGATAAACAACTTAATATAGAAGTGTATAACTATTCAGGGTTATTTATAGATGAGCAGATATGTAGTTTTAATAAAGTATATGATACAAAGCTTTTGAAGCAAGGTATATACTTCATTAAGGTTACCGATGGTAACAAAACAAAAATATTGAAAATAATAAATAATTAATTTTTTTAAATAATTTAAGGTGTCCTAATGTATAGAAATAATACAAAAGTAAAGGGCGTAAACAAAATAACTAATCTTGCGATATTAGCTCTGCTATTTATTGTCGGATTTGGTAATACTTACGCACTAAATCCTACTTATCCTAATATACCTGTACTCTCGTTGACAGGTCAGGAGAATTCGTATAACGATTTATGGTTCCCAAATGGTAGAATCATAATGCCAAGAAATACAGAATACGAACGTGAGTTCGTAGTACCTGTGTTTATTGATAACAGATGGAAAGAGAATCCTACTAGATACTCTGTGCAATTACCAGTAACTCCTATAAAAAGCTTTCAATTTAAGCTTTTTTATGATTCTGCTTCGGTAACTCCTGTGGGTGTTGAAACAACTCATCCAAAATATGCTCCTAACTCAGCTAAGTTGAAAGACCCGTTGGCTAAGGGATTCCAAATAGATTGGAGTGATAATGTAGATAAATCATTCTACACTCATATCAATACGTCTCCTACTACTTCTAATAGAGGTCACGCTGTAGTTATTACTGCTAGTGGTAATCAACCATTGCCTAATACTAGTTTAACTTTCCAAGATTTTGATGTCTTGTTGTATGTTAGATTTAAAGCTGTATTGAAACAAAGTGAGCCAGCTTCTAACTTAAACTATACTTACTTCCATATTGGACGTGATACTATTGTTTATAATGATATGAATGTATTGCAAGAAGCTCCATTTATGGAATATAGAGACTATGATCCACAAGTATCTCAAGATTTCCCTAATCCACAAAGACCTACTTACGCATCTAACCCAGGTGCATGGTTTACTGGTCTTGCGGGTATGGATAATAGAAGTGCTTTCGAACCACCAAACCTAATATTACCAGGTGGTATTTGGTTCCAATATATGACTAATCAACCTAAATTAGGTTTCCAAATTAACCGACAAATTGGACAACAACCTCCTATCAAATTAGTTGAAGGACGTAATGATTTGTATGAATTAGTTGACCCAATGACAGTAGATTTGAATCCAAATAGAAATCCTAATCCTTTCCCTAGTACTGCTACAAGAACTGTAGAAGTATTGAATGTGGAAGCTGGTACTATACTTAAAAATATCGAAATTGTTTCTGATCAACCTTGGTTAGAGTTTAGAACATTAGCTGGATCAACTCAACAGAACCCAATATCTCAACTTACTACAGAAGGTTTTATACCTTACATAGATAATGGTATTTTAAATGAAGCTTCTGAAAGAGATGAAATGAACGATATCCCTCTTGATGCGGGTGGAGTATCATTACAAATTTCTTGTGATCCTGCAAAAATTCAAGCTGGTGACGATGCTACTGATAATCCTGAAATTGAAAAAACTGGTATATATACTGGTTATATAACTTTCAAATCAGAATTTGCTGACATTTCTCCTATCAGAATCAAAGTAACATTTATTTACTTTAGACCACCATTAGAAGGTCATGATCCTCAAGGTAGAAAACTAACAGGTATCCCTATAACAGTTACTAATAGAGACGGTGAAACTGATACTCTAATATTTGGTACTGGCGATAGAGCTACTATTGGTGTAGATTCATTGTTCGGTGAAACTGAATATGATATTCCTTTGTTACAAAATGAATTAGACGCTAGATTCTTCCCTATTGACGCTAATGGTAAAGAGATTCCAGGTCTTGCAACTTTCGGTATGAATGATTTCGCTACTAATGACGAACAAGTAAAAGCAAACTCTAGAGATATTAGAAGTTCTGATGATACTACTCGTTCATTACTATTCAAAGTTAAATTCAACCCAGGTAAAGACAACAAAGATCAAAGATACCCTATCATTATCACTTGGAACAGAAAAGACTTTATCGAAGGTTCTTCTCTATTCATAAGAGATACTGACAATGGTAAATCTTTCGAACCTGTTGATATGTGGTTAGAAGGAACAACTCAACCTGAACCATTTACTTATTCTATGAAAATAGATGATCCTAGAATCAGAGAATTCATAATAGAATATACTCCTGCTAAGATTGTTGAATACGTCGATGACGAAGGTAATCCAATTATCAATGTTGGATGGAACTTACTATCATTACCAGTACAACCTTTAGGTAACGCTAACCCTTGGTTAGGTGCACTAAATGATCCTTACTATTTCTTCTTGAGTTCATATCAACAAGAATCTAATGGTTTAGTTAGACCAGGTGTTGGATATTTCTTAAAGTATAATAAAGAATTAGAAATTGACAGAACATTCAGAGGTACTAATATCTTTGAAGTAAGTCCTGAAGTAAACCCAGTTAGAGTATTTACTGCAGAAGACACTAGAGGTGGATGGAATGCTGTTGGTGCTCCTTCTATTCCTATCAATGTTGAAGCATTAGACTTCAGAGCTTTAGGTAATGGCGTTAGACCAGACAAAAACTATATGCTTGAGCATGGTGTTTGGAAATATATGACTAAAGAAGGATATAAAGAAGTAAATGAATTACGTCCAGGTTTAGGTTATTGGATCAAAGTTAATGAAAATGGTTACTACTATTTCAATACTGCAAATCCAAAACTATCTGACGAAGTTTCTTCTTCATTAACATACAGAAATGAACTAAAAGCTATGTCAACTGAAATCGTTGTTTCTGACAACAATCAAAGTGCTAAGTCTCTATTCGTTTCAAACAGTTCTAATGTAAACTCTATCGAATTACCACCACTTCCACCATCATTTGATGTTAGATTTGAAGGTAACACTGAATTGACAAATAATAACGAAGCGGTAATCCAATTAACTAACGTAGAATACCCAGTATCAATCTCTGCTAAAGGATTGAATGGTACATTTGAACTTTCAGATGCTGCTACTGGTGAATATTTCGGTACTATCAGTTCTGATAACTACTCTTCAGTAGAAATCAATAGTTCTTCTAATTCAATCAAAATGAATAAAGTAGAAACAACTGAAGTAGTTACAGTTAATTATGTTTACCCTAACCCAGTACTTAACAATGCTGTAGTTGACTTTAATTTACCAGAATCTGGTAATGTTAACATCACATTGATTGACGCTGTTGGTAATAATGTTGCTACTATTTTCAATAGTAATTTGAATGCTGGTGCAAACCAAGTACCTTTCCAAGTGAATGGTATAGCTTCTGGTAACTATTTCGTGAAAATAGCAGGTAATTCATTCAACAAAGTTATGAGACTACAAATAGTTAAATAACCTAAGTTAAATAGAATTAAAATATAATAGGGATAGATACAGATATGTACTATCCCTATTTTTTTATTAATAGAGGTGATTATGAAAAAATTAGTACTAATATTATTTGTGTGCTTTTCAGCTAGCACTTTTGCAGTAGATTTTACTCAATTTACTTTAAATGTAAATTATGATGGTAATGCTTTTCTGTTAAAAGCCGGATATTCAGATTCAACGACTGTGTATTTTGATGAGAAATATGAGAAAGATATTCCATCGTTCCCCCCTCCAGGAGGAATAATCCCCGGATTTAGAATATTAAGACAATATAAGGACTTACCAGATGAGTTGATATACTCAGACAGTGATTATAGAGAGACTCCGTCTGAGAATTTATCAAGCGTACAATATCAACTTGATATTCTTGGTAAAAGAGATGAAGGTAAGGACTTCTACTTCTTTATACCTAAAGGAGCAAAGTCAACAGAGGTAGAAGAAGTTAGAATAATAGATGGCATAACTATGGGTGATCTTATTGACTCAAATATAGTGGATGGTCAACGATTCTATGTAAAAAATAGATTCATAGAAAACTTTTTCGTCGTGGTTACATATAAACAAAGCCCAACTAGTGTAGTACGACAAGTGGAAGATAATTCTATTTACTATTCCGAAGGAATAATAAATCTGAATAATAAGATATACCAAAAGTACCAATTATATGACTTAACTGGAAACTTAATAAGTGAAAATGGGTATATAGGTAACCAGATAAATATACAAAATTTGCAATGTGGTGTATATTTTGCATATATTTATGAAAGTGATTTAGTGATTAGAATGCTAAAGATTATTAAATTGTGAAATTAAATGTAATTAATTGTGAAAATAACTGTTATTAGAATAACAAGAATATACAATTAGGAAAAAGAAATAGAAACGAATAAGAATATAAACCCAGAAAATAATCCATCTGAAGCGAAACCAGCTCGTCCTGAACCAATAGACGAACTAAGCATCAGAGACACAGGTCCTAGGAGAAATCAACCAAGAGTTGAGAGGCCTACGGTGGAAAAAGGTGAAGCAAAAGAGGAAGGTAAAAGAGACAACAGACCTAGGAGAAAACATCCTAGACCTGATAGAAAGCCCGTGGTAAAATCTGAAGAAGACAATAAAAATGATATTAAAACAGATAAAAAACCTGACAATAGACCAAAGAGAAAGCCAATTAGAAGGAATGAAAACGATACTACTGATAAGGTAGAAAAGAGTAAAGATGATCGACCAGTTAGACAAAAGGTTAAACAAAAATACTCTAATAAACCTCTTATATCAGTTGTTATACCTACGTTCAACGAGGAAGGTTCACTAATAGAACTTAGTAACTCGCTAGAAAGAGTACTTTCTAGAGAAACTAAGAACAACTACGAAGTTCTTTTTATAGATGACGGCTCCACTGATAGTACTTTCTCAGTAATGAGAGAGATAAATAAGAAGAATCCAAAGTTCAAAGCTATTCGGTTCAGAAGAAACTATGGTAAATCTGCAGCACTTTCTGTCGGCTTCAAGGAAGCTAAAGGTGCCGTTATTATCACTATGGATGCTGATTTGCAAGATGACCCAATGGAAATCCCTAGCTTAATGTCTAAAATAAGAGATGGTTATGATGTGGTTTCCGGTTGGAAGAAAAAGAGAAATGATCCAATTAATAAGACGTTGCCTTCTAAGTTCTTTAACTATGTTACTGCAAAGGCGAGTGGTTTGAAATTGCATGATTTTAACTGTGGACTAAAAGCATATAGATCGGAAGCGGCGAAGTCATTGGATATATATGGTGAAATGCACCGCTATTTGCCAGTGTTAGCTCATTGGAATGGATTTAGAATTACTGAAATTCCAGTAAAACATCACCCTAGAAAGCACGGTAAAACGAAGTTTGGTGCATCTAGATATCTGAAAGGATTTTTAGATTTAATAACGTTATTATTCACTACTAGATATTTGAAAAGACCCTTGCACTTCTTCGGAACGGTTGGTGTGTTGATGGGACTTGTTGGCTTCGGTATAGATGCATGGTTGACTATAGAGTGGATAATGGGTGATACATTCCTAAGCAATCGGCCAATAGCATTGTTAGGTATAGCGTTGATAATAGTAGGTGTTCAATTAGTATCGCTCGGATTATTGGGCGAAATGATAGTAAAAAACTTTAAAAGAGATGAAGAATATCAAATCAGAGAAAATATATAATAGCGTAGCAGCAGCTATACTTTTAGTCGTTGTATTACTGATGCCGTCACAAATGAAGGCAGATGTATATGACTATGATTATAGTATAGGTGTAGCGTTTACAACTTCGAAAGTACTGGGTGACAACCCAGCTATTAATACGATGAGAATCATAGGTGAATCAATACCTGGTGGTAGTTTCAATGGGGCTATGCCCGGAGTTGAAGTTGTAGGACAATACAAATTAGATGATGTTGGAGATTGGCGATTAGTCGGTGGGGTTAATTATACGTTCTATAGTGCTAGAGAGAAATTCCCTAGTGACATTACAGAAAATAGACTGACTCATACAGTAAATATATTGACTCCTCTTGTCGGCATCAATTATACAATATTTAGGTTCCCCTCTGCTATGTCCTCATTCTATGCAGGGCTACAGCTCAGATACAATTATATTCATGGTTCAGAATTTACATTTACAGAATCACTAAGAAGTACAGGGGAAGTAATACCCCGTAAACCTAGAGATATTGGTAAAGAAAATACTGGAAGAATCGGTGGATTATTGAAGCTTGGTATAGAAGGTGAAATTTCAGAAAACTATATGATAAATGTAAGCTGGGGTATAGACGTACTCAACATATTGAGTAGAGATGATTTACGTGGTCAGCTATTAACTCCATTTTCACAAAGTGACTTTATTGTCCCTGTCCCATGGGAGCTAGAAGAAGAGCTAACTTACAATTTCTACTTTTCTTTGATGATACAGTACCGACTAGACTAAATGACAGATAAGCTAATTTATCATAGCGATTGCAAGCACTTTTTGGGACATATACCTTGTAAGCCCCACAAACAACACGGTGTGCATTGTAATAACTGCAAGTACTACGATAAGAAAACGGGCAAAGTGCTTATAGTAAAGTTGGGTGCTATTGGCGATGTTATTCGCACTACTCCCTTGCTTCACAAATTGTGGGTAGAGCATAGCGATAAGGAAATATGGTGGGTAACGGAATTCCCAGATATACTTCCCAAATCCGTTGATAGAATACTCAAATTAGATCATAAGTCAATATTACAATTACAGAATACTGAATTCGACGTAGTAATCAATCTTGATAAAGACTACGAAGCTTGTGCTTTGACAAAGTCAATAACTGCAAAAGAAAAAATTGGCTATTCTCTAAAAGATGGAAAGCCATCACCAATAGACGCTAGAGCATTGCCGAAATTCCTAACGGGTCTATTCGATGATGTGAGCAAAGCCAATACTAAATCATATCCAGAAGAGATATTTGAGATTTGTGGGTGGAAATTCGAGAAAGAAGAATATCTAATAGACGTAGTTGACCACTATTGGCGAATAGCTAATGATGGTAAAAAGATAGTCGGTCTGAATACTGGCTGCGGAGATAGATGGACTAGCCGCCTAATCCCCGATAGTACTTGGATAGAGCTGATAAAGAAATTGCAGAAGAAAGGTTATTACCCATTGCTTTTGGGTGGCTCACAGGAGAATCATAGGAACGAATATTTAGCTGATGTAACTAAGGCAGCGTACTTAGGTCATTTTTCGCTTGATAAGTTCATCTCATTGATTAATAAGTGCGATTTGGTAGTAAGTGTCGTTACTATGGCATCTCACCTCGCTATTGGGCTTAAAAAGCCAATTGTACTAGTTAACAATATATTCAACTCTAATGAGTTTGAACTGTATGGAAGAGGTGAAATAGTAGAACCAACTAAAGCGTGTCATTGCTATTTCAGCCCCAAATGTACAAATGAAGAGTATAGTTGTATCGAACACATATCGGCAGACTCATTGTACGAAGCAATTAAAAGAAATTTACCAGCGAAGGTATAAGAATATGAATGCAAAGAATTTTAATATATTAAAGCATTTTATGATAGAGATCAAAATGCCAGTAAACCCTCCATCTGAGTTCTACACTTTGGTAGCACCGCAGAGGGACTATGTAGTAGATATGATGGACAAAGGCGTAATACTAAGCTATGGGTTATCGGATGACCGCACTTGCCTATGGGTAGTGGCTGTAGCTGGTTCTAAAGAAGAAGTAATAGCTATTACACAGCAATTCCCAATGTTCAAATATATGAATTTTAAAATAGATGGACTTATGTTCTACAATAACTCGAAGCATAAGTTGCCAGAGCTATCACTGAATTGAGAAACTATAAATATAAATTAGTACAACCCTAAGCATTAATCTAATATTGATTAGTGCTTGTTTTATTTAGAAATACAATGAAAAAAGAATACAAACAAAATATAGAGCTGACTATCGAATCTATCGGATTCGAGGGGAAAGCAATAGCACGACTAAACGATAAAGTCCACTTCATAAAGAAAGTAGTACCCGGTGATGTGGTAGAAGCTTACGTCCGTAAGAAACGTAAAAGCTACAATGAAGCTGGCTTCGTAAAACTACTAAAAGCTGGTCACGAAAGAATAGAGCCACGTTGCGAGTACTTCGATGATTGTGGTGGTTGTAGTTGGCAAAATATGAACTACGAAAACCAACTAAAATGGAAGAAGCAGCACGTAATAGACGCTTTTCAAAGAATTGGGAAAATAGAAACGACAATATTAGATGTTGTTCCTTGTCCAGATGAGTTCAACTATCGCAACAAGATGGATTTCACGTTCAGTGCAAAGCGCTGGGTGACTAGAAAAGAAGTCGAATCGGAAGATGAGATTGATGATAAAGAGTTTGCTCTTGGACTACACACACCCGGTGCTTATGAGAAAGTATTGGATATCAAAGAATGTCATATCCACCCCAAAAATGGAAATGAGATTTTATCAATTGTTCGTGATTTTGCTTTAGAGAATGAATTAACTGCATTCGATAAGAGAGAAAAAACTGGTTATTTGCGAGAGCTGATCATACGTCATAGTGGTTCGAACGATGACATAATAATAGTGCTAACAACGAATGCTACTGACGACAAACACGATGCTAAAGTTGATGAGCTAGCTCATCTATTAGCTGAAAAGATAGATGGGAATATTAACTTCATTCACGCTATAAATGCTGGACCTTCGCCTGTTAATATCGATTCTAAAAGGTTGATAATCGGTAAAGAATATCTGATGGATAATATACTCGGAGTTGACTTCAAAGTATCCCCTTTTTCATTCTTCCAGACAAATAGAATACAGCTAAACAATTTCATACAGAAGATAATAGACTCAGTTGAATTAGACGAGAATATGGTAGCTTGGGATTTGTACTGCGGTACTGGCTCTATAGCTCTACCAGCTGCAAAACGAGTAAAGGAAATGCACGGAGTCGAGTTAGTCGAATCATCTATTTCTGATGCAAAAGTGAATGCCGAACTAAACGGAATATCAAACACAACATTCCAAGTTGCTGATTTGCACGCAAAAGATACTCCCGAATTACTTGATAAATTACCGAAACCAGATGTTATATTCATAGATCCTCCTAGAGCTGGTATGCATACTAATTTGGTTGAGCATTTACTTACTGTGAATGCTCCAAAAATAGTATATGTGAGCTGCAATCCATCTACTCAAGCTAGAGATTGTCAGCTATTGGGTGAGAAATACAAAGTAGTTAGTGTATTACCAGTTGATATGTTCCCACAAACTTATCACATAGAATCTATTGCAGTATTGGAAAGAATTTAGTAATTTTATAATTGTTAATGTGTTAATAGAATGAACAAAGACGAAATAAAGTACAACGTAAACGAGATATTTTACTCTATACAAGGAGAAGGCAGCCGAAGCGGTAAGCCCTGCGTTTTTGTTCGCATGCAAGGCTGCTTGCTCAGATGTACGTGGTGTGATACGCCGTATGCACTGGAAAGAAAGCAAACAGAAAAACTAATGAGTATAGCGGAAATACTCGCTGAAGTAGAGAAACATAATTGTAAATTCCTAATGCTTACAGGCGGAGAACCGCTGGAGCAAAAGGAAATAGGTGTACTTGTAGAAGAAGCTCTAGCTCAAGGATACGAAGTTGTTATAGAGACTAATGGGCAACAAGACATAGGCAAAGTACCGAAAGAAGCGGTGAAAATACTTGACCTAAAGTGTCCTGGCTCAGCTATGCATAAGAAGAACGACTATTCTAATATGCCGAAGCTCGATGCTAAAGACGAAGTAAAATTCGTAATTAAAGATAGAGCTGACTATGATTGGGCAATTGAGAAATGCCGTGAGTATTATCTATTCAATAGGGTAAGCGAAGTTCTGTTCTCCCCTGTTTTCGGAGAAATAGAGCCGATAGAATTAGCAAACTGGATACTTGAAGATCAACTATCTGCGAGAATGCAAATGCAGATGCACAAATTTATATGGGAACCAAATACACGAGGAGTGTAATGAAAGCTACGATATACCTAATAGCATTTTTTACGGCACTCTATGCTGTTTTTCCCCAGATACCAATCAATCATTCAGTAACTTCAACAAAAGGCAATATAGAGCTAACTGTGACTAATAATGGCATGGTTGGTCATAAACCAGTAACTAAAAAATCAGGTTTTATTTGGCCTCGCGGATCTAATGCACAGTACCTATTTGGTGGTGGCTTTATATTGCTACGTGAGCAATTTGCCGCTGGACCCACATCTCATCTCCCCGAGTACTCATACAATTTCATGGATGCAACTAGTTGGTTTGTACCGGGTGCAATTGTAGATAGTAAATTAATAGACTCTAGTAAAGCAAGTAAATACAGAGTATATAATTCTAGTAACTATGATAAATATTCGGGTCAGGATTTATCAGATCAAGATGCTCCTAGATGGCCTATATGGACTGACTATGATTATATTGGTGCCTACTATGGAGATTACAAAGTAGATGAGTCAGAAAGAACTCGTTCACTTAGTAAACCACTATTCAAATCAGATGAAGATTTAGTAGCTATCTATAAAGATTCAGATACGAATGTTAATATAGTTTCTGAATTATATAATAATTATATATCTCCGATAGGAATTGAAGCAGAAACAAGAGTTTATAGTTATGTAAATGAAGCGCAAAAAAATGTAGTTTTTATTAATTGGGTGATTACAAATAATACGGCAAATGCTATCAAAAGTCTTTCATTTGCACCTGTATTTGATATAGATATTACGAAGGTTTCAAATGCTTTTACTGGTATAGATAATGATATTATCATATACCCCGAAGACAGCTCTTATGTATCATTTGCAACAGAATTGGAAGAATATGAAGAGGGAGAAGACTTTGGATATATAAGTTTCAAATGGTTAGAAACACCTCTTGCTCGCGGAATTCAAATAGACTATAATTATGAATATACCAGACTAAAAGTACTTGGGTATAGACAATTGCCAAATGAATATGATTATCTGGAATATTGGAGTTCTTTTATTTCAAGAAGTGAGAATCTAAAACAAAAAACAGATCAAAGATTCTTTATGCCGACAATACCTTTTGTATTACCTGCAAACCAATCTGCTAGCTTTGTTATACAAATAAATATGACACCTCCGAATAAAGACTACCCGAATATGGACAATGACACTAGAAAGAAAATAGAAGCTGAATTAGAGGCAAACGAAATCTTCTTCAAAGAGCGACTAACTAGCGTAGAAGTTACTGAAGAGCAAAGCCCAATCTCTGTTTACCCTAACCCAACGAAAGATGGTAAAATCAATGTAGAACTTGATGTTCCTATCGGTGAGCAGATGACAATCGAGTTATTCGATTTAGCTGGGAATACCCTGTCAACAGTCTATCAAGGGTTGCACCACAAACAACTATATGAACTTAACCTCGGCAAAAATGCTACCGGAACTTACCTACTGCGCTTTACTATTGGCGATAAAATCTACTCGAAGAAGTTCGTAGTTGGTGGGTGATTAGAATGTATCTGTCACAGCGTGGACTGTAAGGACGTGCTTGCCAAGCCAAAGGCATGGGCTGTCTCAATACACTATTATACCTTTCGTAATTCTGTCACTCTGATAACGCCGCAGGCGTTAGAAGAGTCCAGGAGAAAAGAATGACAATGAAAGTTCTCCCTGTTAAGGGAGGATTTAGGTGGGTTAAGGTTGCCCAATAAAACTAATACCACCACTTGCATTATTCCACTCATTTTATTATGTTTAGTCGTGTGAACACAAGCAATCCTAAAAAAACTTTCGACTTTTGTGAGACGTTTTTGCTGTTCATGTGTCTATATAGGTATGGACTTGTGCAAATTTGGAAAAACTATTATGAAATATTTACTATTCTTTATCTTAATTCCGATTACTATATACTCGCAGATTAGTATCACACCTTCCTTTATTAACTTCGGAGAAGTTGGTATAAACTCTCAGAATGATACTACTATAACTATTACTTCTGAAATTGATGATGTCTTACTATCGT
>JBAYUQ010000016.1:0-70223 GCA_041675005.1 Kapaibacterium sp. (SeqCode) | reverse complement strand
GCTACAACTGGCGACGTAACTGCAACTGCAGGTAACATCGTTGCAACAGCTGGTGATGTAACTGCAAACGGAAACGTAACTGCTACAACTGGCGACGTAACTGCAACTGCAGGAAACATCGTTGCAACAGCTGGTGATGTAACTGCAAACGGAAACGTAACAGCTACAACTGGTGACGTAACTGCAACTGCAGGAAACATCGTTGCAACAGCTGGTAGTGTATCTGCTTTTACAACTGTAACTGCTGGAACTGGCTTAACTGTTTCTTCTGGTAACTTCACTTTAGGTGCTGTTCCTGTTGATGGTATTCAAACTACTGCTCCTTTAGCTTCAGACGCTACTGATTTAGTAACTGAAAAAGCTGTGTTTGATGCATTAGCTTTACACACATTACAAACTGCTTACAACAATGGTAGCGATATAGTTACTGCTGGTGGCGATGCAATTGACTTTACATTAACTAATGGTGCTTTCAATGTAAACACTACAGCTGGTAATAACTTCAACGTAAACGGTGCTGGTACTGCTGACTTTGCTGCAAACTTAAATGCAACAAATGGTTTAGATGTAACTGGTGCTAACTTAACAGTTGGTGGAGCTAATTTCTCTGTAACTCCTGCTGGTGCTTTAACTCAAGCTGGTGGAAATGTTTCATTCGGCGGTCCTGTTGCTGCTACTAATACACTTGCTGTAACTGGTGGTGCTAACGTTGCTGGTGGTGTTAATGTATCTACTGGTGGTGTTACTATCGTAACTGGTGATTTAACAACAACAGCTGGAAACGCAAATATTGCTGCTAATGCTACTGTTGGTGGTGTTATTGATGCAAGAAGTACAATTGTTAACTCTCTTGGTGCTGTAACTGTTAATGATGATCTAGTTGTAACTGGTACTTCTGACCTTCGTGGTGCTGTATCTAACACAACTGGTAACGTTGCTGTTAATGATGGTGTTGTTGTAACCTTAGCTGGTGCTGAACAAGTTAACGTTAATGGTGCAGGTTCTACTGCAACTCCTTTAACTGTAAGTTCAACTGCTAACGTAAATACAATCAACGCTAGTGGTACTGGAACTGCTGCAACTTTATCTGCTGCTAACACAGGTGCTGGAGCTGCTGCTTCATTCACAAGTGCTACTGCTGGTCCTTCTAACGCAACTGTTGTATTGAACAACTTAGAAGGTTCAAATGACGCTTATGCTGTTTCAGTATCTGACGGTCACGTTCAGTATTCTTCTGAAGCTTCGGCTGCAGTTGGTGCTGCTATAACTGTTGGTTCTAAAACAATGATTAGATTAACTGGTACTCATGCTGGTTCTGCACTTTCTGCAGGTTCTCAAATCGGTCAAATTCTAATTATTACTAATGAAGATGCTGGCACAATTAACATCACTGGTATATTAGGTGGTGCTTATGTTATGCCTGCTGAAAGTGCTTTACAATTAGTTTGGAATGGTGCTGCTTGGGTAAGATTCCAATAATCTTATAAAAAGCTATCCAAACAGATTAAATTTCAAATCCCGCTCAAAAGGCGGGATTTTTTTTTGTTTTATTTTTCTCCGAATAGAAGTATATTTGTATATAATAAATTACTAATGGCGATATGAAATATATAATAGCATTATTATTGCTTGTAACCTGTGCTTACTCGCAGAAATTAAGAAATATAGAAGATACATCACTAGAGATATACTACCCAGATGATTACGAAGGGAACAAAGATGAAATCTTTATATTCGCATACACACAACCCGATATAAAAATAGATGTACTTAGAACTTTACCAACTGAAGGTATAGTACCAATACAAAAAGAAGTGAACCTAAGAAAGTTGAAACAAACGGATAGTACTTACTATATACTTGGAAAGAACAATTCACACGATAAGATAGTACTGACAGGCTTACTACCCAAATCATATTTTATATTACGTTCATATAGATATGTGAATGGAGAATATATACCGACTATGCTTCACGGTACATTAACCAAAGCCACAGAGCCACAAGAAAGCCCCGAGGGCATTATTTTCAAGAATACTGATACAGATCATCTATTTATAACTTGGAAGGACGCTATCAATTCAGAAGGTTCCTTATTGCTAGTTTCTAAAGACAAGCCGCCAATACCTCCAGTCGATGGAGAGGCATACCATCCATCTTTGAAATATGGTACAAGTAAAGCGGTAAATGATGGAGCTACATATTCACTCTTTTCTGGACGTAAAGATTATAGTGAGTTTATTAAAATAGATAATTTAGAATTTGGGACTTACTATTTTCAAGTTTATTCTTATAATGGTGATAAGGAGTATATTAATTATAATATAAATCCTGGTCCAGGTAATCCGCGAGAAGTAACTATGAAACTCGCAGCACCCGAAATGGATGATTTTGATTACTTAGAAGAAACGATAGAATTAGAATGGACAGAAGTAAAAGGAGCTGAAGTATATGAGCTTCAAGTTGCTTTGGATCCAGAGTTTATAACTCTAGTAGAAAACTATGAGCTAATGGACGTGGGTAAAACTACTAAATTCGAGATGTATGCTGAAAATGCGGAACGACACTATTACGTACGCGTTCGTGCTAGAAATGGAAGAAATATATCACAATGGTCAAACATAATGGAAATAGAGGACTAAGATGAGCATAGAAATAAAAAAAGTTACCGATGCATCGGGTAAGAAAAAGTTCGTCAACTGTCAATGGAATTTTTATGAGGGTAACCCGAATTGGGTAGCACCTATAAAAATGGATAGAATGAAGCTACTTAATGAAGATAAGAATCCATTCTACAAACATGCAGAAATACAATTATTCCTAGCTTACGATGGTAAGGATATAGTCGGCAGAGTAGCTGCTATAACTAATGATAATCATAATGCTATCCACAAAGACAAGGTCGGATTCTTCGGTTTTTTCGAATCCACTAATAACCAAGAAGTAGCGGACAAGCTATTCGATGCGTCAGTACTATGGCTCAAAAGTAAGGGTATGACAGATATACGAGGCCCTGTGAATCCATCAACGAATGACGAAGTTGGGTTGCTAGTAGATGCGTTTGATCTGCCACCAGTTATTCTGATGCCGTATAATCCCCCGTATTACCAACAATTAATAGAGAATTACGGGTTCAAAAAGGAAAAAGATTTACTCGCATATATCTTGCATCATGATACTTACGCAAGCGAAAAGCTGACAAGAATGCAGCAGATAGTCCGAGATAGAAAGGGCATCACTATAAGAGCGTTGAACTTCAAGGATGCTAAACAATTCAAAGCAGACGTAAAAACTCTGAAAGAAATATACAATGCAGCTTGGCAACCAAATTGGGGTTTCGTGAAGATGACAGATGCGGAGTTCGATTTCCTAGCTAACGATTTGAAAACAATAGCCGAGCCGAAGCTAACAATAATAGCAGAGATAAAAGGCAAGCCAGTTGGCTTCGCACTCTCGCTACCAGACATCAACCAATCGCTTATCTATAATAAGAAAGGCGGGATATTGGGAGCTGTGTGGTGTTTACTAACTAAGAAAAAGAAAATAGACCTAACCAGAATCATCGTACTAGGAGTATTACCTGAGTACCAATCTTCTGGGATAGACGCAGTCCTATACCACGAAATAGGCGAAACTGCCTTCGAATTGGGAATGCCAAAAGGAGAAGCATCTTGGATTTTGGAAGATAACGAGATGATGAAACGAGGGTTAGAAACGACTATGAAAGGCGAAGTTTACAAAACGTATAGGATATTCCAGAAAGCTATATAAAAACGCAGTGAAGCAGCTTAAACGGCTGGTAAATCTCTTTCTCTGCTAACCAAGTGAAAGGAGGAATCAAAAGGACGTGGCTTTCTCAAGATTACTTATTTTAACACAGAGACCACGAAGATTTGTTTTCCTAATTTTTCACACAAAGGACACAAAGTTCTCGTCACTTGAGAGGGCACGCAGTGTCCGAAGAGTCCAGGAGAACTCCGTAGGAGTTCAATATTAGTAGCAACTGATGACCAACCTAACACAACAACTCCGATAGGATTTGAATAGCATATATCTAAACCTTAGCTCTTTTAGATAAGAACTCGCGGAGTGCCTTGTCAAATGGGCCTGAGGTAAATTTTGAGCTAAATTTAGCTAAGCCAGAAAGTATAATTAGATAATGGAAATATATTTCATTGTTAATAAAATGAATATTATTATTTTTGTGAATATTAGACAATATGCTGGTCACTAAATTATTAAACAAAATGTTAAAAATAATGACTTATCCAATTGGGTTTTAAAATTAACATTCAATTTTCTGCTTAAAATGTAATTGACAAAATGAGACTATTGAAATACCAAATTATCCTCATGTTTTTGATAGGTATAACACCTAAACTGTTTTCACAACCAATGTTGTACTATAATGGTCAAATCTACACTTCCGATACTAATAATCTTTATATAAGCTATTTTATTGTTGAAAATGGAATCATCATTGAAACAGGTGATACAATTTCAGATGAACGTATAGCCGGATTTCAAAAGTCAGAAAATCTGATGGGTAAGACAATTATCCCTGGGTTTATTGATAGTCATATTCATTTTATAGACGGATCCTTAGGTCTAAATCAAGTCAGTTTGGTTGATGTGAAAGATTCGGTATCATTGGAGGAAAGAATATTAGAAACTCTCGGGAATAGTTCGGATGGTGTTTATGTGGCTAGGGAACTTTCCTCTTATGCATTGTTAGGGGTATCAAACCCGTTAAAATATTTAGATTATATAAGCCCTGAATTCCCCGTTATAATTTTTTTGAAAAGTGGTCACGCAGCAATTGCCAATTCAGCAGGTATGAACAAACTCGGCTTTAGTGAAAAAACTAAAATAGCTGATGGTCTATTAGGACTTGATGAAACAGGCAAATTAAACGGATGGCTAATGGAAGCAGCTGCAATGGAAGCACTCAAGAATATTGGAGAAAAATATAAGTTTAAGACATTAGAAAAAGCTATTTTAACTGGTCAGGAACTTGCCTTATCTTATGGCATCACAACCATAGGTGACAACACATTTTCTCCATACAATATGAAGATTTATCAGTCGATGCAAAGAGATGGAAACCTTAAATTGAGAATCTGGACAAGAAGCTATGGGCGTATTCCACAAACAACAAATCTGATGGAGCCAATGGGACTAAAAAAACTTGGATTTATAGGGCCTCAAAATGATTACAGTCGTGTTCACTATCATCTAAGTAAGTTATTTACGGACATGTCGTTATCTGTTCCAATTGAAATCGCTGGAAATATAGAACCAGGTGGGGAAGTGTACTTAAGCAAGAATGAAATTGAAAACTATTTACTCCTTAGTCCTGAAACCACATTTGCATTTCATGTTCAGGGAAAACAAGGATTGCAAAATATAATTGACGCACTAATTGATTTAGGTGCAAGAAATAATAACCGCAGACATGTAATTGATCATGCTGGTTATTGTACAGAAAAACAATTAGAACAACTACACAATTTGGGCGCGTCAGTTACTATTCTTGCTTCACAAACTTTCGATTATCCCAGTCTTATTAAAGAATACAGCAATAATAATGTAAGCTTAATAGAAGATGATTTATTAAATGTACGACAAAAATTTAATATTTTACATGGGGCTTTAACAAGTGACTTTCCATATGGGATGGACACGAGTTTTATACAATACCCAAGTATTGATGGACTAAGCCCACTTTCGAACATGGCTATAAATATAACTGGAATGTTTCCAGATGGGAGTGAAATAAATGGATTTTCAAATAAAACAATTTCTGTATCGGAAGCAATACAATCTTACACTACGAATGGTGCATATGTACTAGGGGAGGAAAATTTTCTTGGTAAAATATCAAAAGGCTACGCTGCAGACTTCATCATATTAAATCAAAATATTCCTTTTACAAATCCAATGGAATTATATAATATGGAGGTATTACAAACTTATATCAGTGGCGAAAAAGTTTACGATAGAATAGCCCCATTGGAATCGTTACAAGAAGGCGAAGCAATCTCACCTTATGATTATACAATTAGCCCGTTGTTTGGATATGATCCAACTGTAGGTTTTATTTTTGGAGGTGCAGGGTTCGTTTTCCCTTTAAAAATACCGGGTAATTATGGAGACTTACAAATAATGGCTTCATCAAATGGAAATTTCAATATTCAGGGTGTTTTCAAAAGGTTTGAAATATTTAATAATGTTGATTTCAAATTACCAGTAACCGCTAACAATTTTGTGCAGTATTATTATGGTGAATTAGACACTACAAACTCTTCGAATTATAAAGTACTTTTTTCTGATAGAATTTTAATACGACCAGAATTTTCATTCTCACTCAATGATGCCTTCCGCTCTTCGTTATTTGCTGATTTTAGATACATAAATGAAACTAATTTAGAAGATAATAAAGGTAACCAATTAATAGAAAGACTAATGCCAAATGAGACGTCATTGGGTTTAGGAATGGGATTAAGTTATGATACTAGAGATAACCCCATTTCCACAAAGCTAGGTTTCTATGGTGCCGCACAATACATCAATGTATCTAGTCTTGGACAAACGAATAGCATAAACTCGAATTTGTTTATAGCTGACTTTCGATATTTTCATTATATTTATAACTCTAAATTTGTATTGGCTACTCGTTTTTCGGCAGGTGCTTTATTTGGTAATCCAGGATATATGTTCCGCTATACATTAGGTGGAGCAGAGCGTTTAAGAGGTTACTATACTAATAGGTTCAGAGGTGATTTGTTTTACTCTGCACAAGCTGAATTCAGATTCCCATTGTATAAGAAGTTCTCAGGGGTTTGTTTTATTGATGAAGGTGATATTAGTGAGAAAAGTCTTGATAAAACACTAGTAACTTTTGGTGGAGGTGTTCGCTTTTCAATTAATTCAAATGTTGTATTAAGACTCGATTATGGTATTGCGAAAGACCAAAATGGAGTATTCTTCACTTTCGGTGAAGCATTCTGATATTAATCAATATTATGAAAATTGAATAATGAAAAAGGAATATTTGGGCATAGTGAAGATATCAATATCATTTCTAATAATGTTTGTGTTATATCATTCTGCAGAGTACATGATTCTTTTTAAAAATAGTATCGAGGGGTTTTTTATATTTCAATTCTTTTTTTTTCTATCAGCATGGCTTTTAGGAAATTGGAATCAAAAAAATGGATTTGATTTTTGGGGGTTATCATTCTCAAAATTTAGAATAAAACACCTACTAATCGGGTTATTTTTAGGTGTAATGTTATATGCCTTTCCGTACATTTTCTCATTATTTTTTGAAATAGAATCTATATCAAAAGTTCCGTTATGGACTGATATTTTGAAAACAGGTATTCCATTTTCTTTTGGTTTAATCTTTTCTTCTTTTTCAGAGGACGTTTTAACAAGAGGTACCGTTTTTCGTCTTTATAATAACAAAATTAGTTCTAGTTTGATTATCATTATCTCTTCATTGATATATGTATTAAACCATATTTACAGACTAAATGCTGGAATTGAGACTTTTGTATATCTGTTTTTGCTAGGTGTTGTATTGACAATTCCATTAATAATTACAGGAAATCTATGGATTACTGGGATAATGCATTGGTCTGGAAATACTTTCTTTTATATTTCACATGAAATTATTTTGATTAAACACAATCCGATTTACATAAATCCAAACCTCATATCTATCTTTTGGATTCTAATACTAATACCAATTGTATGGTATTTAATCAGTAAGTTTAAATCTAAATTAGTTTGATAGGATATTATCTAATTAATGAGATATTCAATAAATCGAATATTTATTTTCGCAATTTTTTACTAAACCTTAGCTCTTTTAGATAAGAACTCGCGGAGAGCCTTGTCAAATGGGTCTGAGGTAACTACTAAGTTGTAATCCACATTCTGACTGTAGCATACATTCTTTATTTTACTAATGAAATCTTGCATAGCATTTTGGTAAGACTCTTTTAGCTGATGACTGTTTGTTACCATTTCCTCTTTGGATTCTAAGTCGATGAACTTAGCTGAGCGCCCGAAATCGAAATCTAGTTCTCGTGGGTCTAGTAGTTGGAATAAAATCACCTCGTTCTCTTTGTGGCGGAAGTGTTTCAGAGCTGAGCTAATCGATTCTATATCATCGAATAAGTCTGATATTATTATTATCAGCCCACGTCTTTTTATCTGGTCTGCTAATTGGTCTAGAGCAGCTGCCGTGTGCGTCTCATCAGATGTCTCTATGCTTTCTAGTGACTTTAGAATAAGGTTCAAGTAAGAAGGTTTTGATTTTGCAGGTAGATACGTCTTCACTTCCTTATCGTAAAGTGCCAACCCAACAGAATCGCGTTGCTTCATCATCATATAGCCAAGTGATGCAGCCAAATAGGATGCATACTCAACTTTAGGTATATGCCCTTCGGAAGCAAATCCCATAGATGCAGAAATATCAACAAGTATAGTTGCACGAAGATTAGTTTCTTCTTCGTATTGCTTCACGTAATAGCGATTTGAACGCCCATAGACCTTCCAGTCTATGTTTTTTACCTCATCGCCAGCTCGGTATGGGCGATGTTCGGCAAACTCCACACTGAAACCATGGTACGGCGATTTGTGCAATCCCGTTATGAAACCTTCGACTACCATACGTGCTTTTAGGTCTATGCCCTTTAGCTCAGCAGTTGCTTTGGGGTCTAAATACTTTCTGTGATCATCCATAGGCGATTAGACGAATTTTGGTGCTATAAGTTGCATGTTAATATTGATTTTAATTATTTAGGAATAAATTTATTTCAGCTAATGTTTTATCAAATTCTTCTTCTTGTAAGAAATGACCACTTTCTAACTCAACAGCTCTAGCGTTCGGGAGTTTAGTTCGCCATTTTTTTAGGTATTCGGTTGTAAGAAAACTATCTTTAGTTCCCCAAAGTATTAACCATTTTTTATCGGATATATTATCCAAATTTTGCCATTGTTTTTCATACCAATCTGATGATCCAAGTAGCGATTTGGCAAGATTATAAGTCGAATTTCTAGAGCTACTTTCTAGAAATGGCCCAATATATTGACTATGTAGTTTCTTCGTTAAAAGCCCGTTATTATAGAAACCTTTTTTCAATAATACTTTTGCCGAAAAATTCAACTTCATATACATGAATTTGCCGATAAAGCTATTTATCACTTTGTCTATCTTCACAACATCTTTGTTAGATTTCGTTTCCCAAAGCCAAGTGTTAAACATAATTATTTTTGATATTCTATTGTGTTGAGCAATCGCTGCTGACAATCCTATAGGACCACCAAAATCATGTACTACTAAGTTGATATTAACAAGACCCATCTTCTCCATAAATTCAATAAGGTTATCCGAATGCGACTGAGGAGTGCCATCAAACCTTATTTGATTTTCTGAAAGCCCAAAACCAAGATTATCAATAGCAATGCATCTATTTGTTTTAGAAAGTTCTTTTATATAATTCCGATAAAGAAATGACCAAGTTGGGGTTCCATGGACAAAAAGAACTATCTCGCCAGCCCCCTCATCGTTATAGTGCATACGCCCATTTTTTAAATCAATAAACTTGCTTTCAAAAGGATACTCGGATTTATCCAACCATTTTTCAGAATTATTACTTTTCATTTATTACTTAGCCCTATTTTTTTAATGCAATTTAATACATGAGAAATTTAGGTTTCTTGGTATAAACTAATAATTTACATTTTCGAGATTAATTTGCTTAGGTTAGTAGGATGAATTCTCAAATACGAAGCTATGTCTTTTTGATTTACTAATTGAAGTAGTTCTGATCTTGTTTCGACAAAAGAACTAAATCGTTTATTGATATCAAATGAAATCATCTCATAATACCTATTTAGTATATCTACTAAGATCAGTTCTGTAGCTTTCCTGAATAGAGTCTCTATAGGTCTGTATTTTTCAAGAAGTTCAATGTGCTTAGAATACGATATTCTCAGAAAAGTACTTTCAGTAATAGTCGCAAGAAAGTACTTGGAGGGTGATTGAGTGATAAAAGATTCGGGAATTCCAGTGAATGATGGAGAATAAGTAAACTCTATAATTTCTTCTTTTCCTTCATTTATGTAATATGACTTTTGTACACCACTTTTCACAAAATATAAGTATTTTTGTACTTCATTCTCCCATGTCATAATAGTGTTTTTAGGAATGCTAACCTCCTCCCAATGTGAAATATATTCATTATAAATATCATCACTTATAGGATGAATCATATCAAAATATTCCTTTATCATACTGACAATATCTCTCTATCTCCTATAGTTCCGGAACTTTTTACTCTAGTGATTATCTCTTCTAACTCTGCTTTTATGGACTGTATATCTGAATAAGAGAACCGTACGAATAGAATTATCATTTTATTTACTTCACCCTTATTTATAACTATTTCGGTTTGCGAACGATCTATACTCTTAATATCTGAAATAGAAATAACTTGGTCATTTTTTTCATCGTAATTATATAGTTTAATAGCATTTTCGGTTATTTCTAAGCTCATTACTAATTCTTCTTTCGGCATTTTCGATAAGAAGAACTCTAAAATTCCGAAAAACAGAATAGTCCAAAATATTTGTAATAAAGCTTCATAAAAATCAAACACGTAAAAATCAAACGCTGTTATTAGTACAAACCCTATACCTAAGGTTAGAACCCTATTTTCTCTTTTACTAAAGAAGTATTCTTTCTTTTGTCCAGCTATGTAGTATTTCATTGTGTTTACCTATTTATCGCCTTCTTCTAGCCAACTTCTATAATACTCTTCATCCTCGCAATCATTCACATTGTAAGTAGGGTACAGGGCTCCGAAAGTATCGAGCATTATAGCATATTCTTCCGTTTCTTTTACTCCAATTGATGCTTCTGTTTTACCAGGTTGAGGGCCATGTGGTAATCCAATTGGGTGTAGAGTAATAGAACCTTCGACTACTCCTGTTCGTGACATAAAGTCACCTTCTACATAGTACAGCATCTCAGCACTATCCACGTTAGTGTGGAAGTAAGGAGCGGCTATAGCATCAGGATACCAATCGAATGGACGAGGATTGAAGTTACACAATACGAAATGCTCTGTATTATATAGCAAATGAATAGGTGGTGGTAAGTGAATACGACCAACTTTAGGGTGATAATCACGAATATTGAAAGCCCAAGGGTAGTGATAACCATCCCAACCAACAATATCGAATGGATGATAAGGATGTACATATTCGTACATTTTTTTACCAGCTTTTAGTCTGATTATGAACTCGCCTTTCTCATCGTGAACTTCTAATCTCGATGGGATTTTGAAATCTCGTTCTGAGTAAGGAGCATCTTCACTACACTGACCGTATTGGTTACGATAATGCTTTGGAATTTCGAACGAAGAAGAGGATTCTACTATAAATAACTTATTGTCCTTCAAATCATCAAATACCATTTGGTGTACTGTTCCCATAGGGATAACTATCTGGTCACCTGCTACGAAATCTATAACTCCATAATCAGTTAATAACTTCCCACTACCGTGATGTACGAATACAAATTCGCTAGCATAAGCATTTTTATAAAAGTCTTTTGGGTTCTTATTCGGGTGTGCTGTATATACAACAACATGGTCATTGCGTAAGTATGGAATACGCGAATCGAAAAAATCACCGTCTTTTTTCAGCTTATCAGTATAGAAATGTATATGTTTTACCGGTGGGTCTTCCCAGAGCTTCAAATCAATATCTGGGAGCTCATTTATCCTAAGTACTTTCGTAGGAGGATGTATATGATATTTGTTGCTATATACATCGGAAAATCCTTTTGTACTTACTAATTCTTCGGTGTATAGACTACCATCAGTCTTTCGGAATGCTGTGTGTTTCGGGCTGGGCATAATCCCAAGTTTATGATAAAACGGCATTTTTAAGTTTCTCTATTTTATTTGATTTTAATTTTACTAATATAATAATTATTTAGAGACAAGAAAGTGTTTTTTATTGTTTAAGTTTTTCAACTACTACATTCTACAATCATTATGACTTTGCATTTTTGTATTAACTAAGTTTTTTAGTAGAATGTCTAATTCTATATCAAACAATAATATATTCAACCAAACCTCTTACTAGCCCACGTCCATAAATCCTTATTATCAATAACCTCATATCTCATCTTATCTGACGGATATTGAGTTATACTTTGTTCTATTTCTTCTTTGCTTTTCAGATTTGATAGCCAGTATTTCTCATCTTCTTTAGCCAATATGACTGGCATCCGTTTGCGGTTATTGTGGACATATTCCATTAACTCGTTCGCTTCAGTAGTGAGTATGCTATAAGTGTGTAGTATTTCACCTGTACTTTTGTCTGTCCAATGCTCGTAAATACCTGCGAACGAAAAAATTTCTTGATCGATTGTCGAAACAAAATGTGGTATTTTTTCTTTTCCTTCATGCCTCCATTCATAAAACCCAGAGGCAGGAATTATACAGCGTCTGGTTTTAATTGCATTTCTAAAAGATGGTTTTTCGAATACTGTTTCTGAACGAGAATTCCCAGTTTTCTTACTTATATCATCAGCGTCTTTTCTTGATTTTATCCATGATGGAATTAGACCCCAATTATAATAGCTAATGCTATCGGGTTCCTCTGCTGTTATTATGGGCATACTTGGGTTAGCAAATGCATTAGCGTGGAATACGGACTCGAAATCGGGAGGATTAGTTACTCCAAATCGATTACCTGTTTTTATTTTATCTGCAATATAGGCATAGTGAAAGCACATTATGTATTGTATTCATAGTTATGTAATAACACAAATATACTAAATAATGGGTGATAATATCATTTTCTTTCTGCTAGCAATTGGTAGAGTCTTGTGTTTTTGAATCTTTCCCATTCAATACTTTTCATATAAGTTGTATCTTTTATACTGATATTGGGGTCTAGAGTTCGGCGAGGTCTTGGTTCGCTTGGGTCTGGGATTCTTCTTCCGAACAATTCAATACTTGTTTTAAATGATTTATGGTCTTCATTCTCTGAAATACGTATTTCATAAGAGTCGAATATATCCTTCAATATGCTGTCTTTCTGCGAGTTATTATACTTGGAAATCTTGTATTTTATAACATCTTCAATTGCTTCTACATCGTGAATTGTAGCCATGGCAAAAAGAGTAGGCATTGCATACATATTGTCCAAATAAATATAAAATGCGGTATCCAGTTTGTTCAGTTTATAACTCAGATTGAAAATCTTGTTGTTGTATAATTCCAAATCTTCCATAAAACAATTCATACAACCTGTGGTTATGAGTTGCTTTTTTCGAGTCAAACAAAGATCTAATGCTTCATCTAACCTACCAGTATTTTCATAGATTTCAATATTCACATGTGTCAGTCTGTTTTTGCTATAATTGTGTCTATTTACAACTATGGTATCTACTGAACTAAACACCCACCCATTACTTAGGTTTATATTCTTATATTCCTCAAAGTTAGTCTCTGTGTTTAAATAGTCTTTATCATCAAGCTGTTTACTAGCAATTTCAATTATCTTCTCTGCGTATTCTACATTGTTATTCGTTAACTCAGCGTACTCTTTGTAATACTCCAAAGCTCTCTGATAATCTCCTATTTCCTCATGAGCAATTGCTTTGCCCTTCACATCTTCAATCGTGTAGAAATACCACACCAGTACTGCGGAAAGTATAATTGAAAATATGAGAATTGCATTTTTCATAGCAAATCAACTATGGAATCAAGTATTTTTACTGAATCCCTTTCAATTCTGGAAAAGGCAAACCATTTTTTCCCCAAATCTTTTAGCGAAGCACCTATGTGAAAAACATCCTCTTCGTCAATTATTAGAAACCTGTCATGTGCTTTAGCAAAATGTACCACTTTGAATGAAGGATATTGTGTGTTAGCTCTTTCTATATCTAGCTTTAGTTGTTTACTAATTGATTTGCATAGTACAAATACATTTACGTTCTTTTGCTTCTTCGTAAGTTGGGTTATGACACTTTCATCTATGTAATTATCTATCAATATTATTGAATGCTTTGCTTTCTTGATTAATGAATTAACAAAACTGTAGGCATCATAGGTTTGTCCATCAAAGAAAATACCTTGTTTGTTATCTATACCAGTGACTTCTAACGCTTTGAAAATTTGTTCAAATTTATGATTTGTTTCGAATTTATGCTGTGTAAAGCTATCCGTTAATTGAAGTAATTGTTGGTGGTTGCCTATTGTTTTTCGCATTTGAACAAAAGCATTCATAATAGCTACACTTACTTTAATAGCAGTATCACTTCTTAACACGGCTGAGAGCATTGCTACACCTTGCTCTGTAAAAGCGAAAGGTAAGTATTTTCTGTGTTTACCACGCCCTGTTTCTAAGGTCACAGATTGTGACCTTAGAAACTTAGGATCAAGTTTTTGAGTTTGTGAGAATTCAAATTCTTGTTCATTTAATTGAAACCTAAATGAAGCTGGAAATCTATCGATATTCCTTTTTACTGCTTGGTTGAGCACCTTAGTTTCCACCTGATATATCTCCGCCAAATCAGTATCAATCATTACCTGCTCACCCCTGATAGTAAAGATTCTGTTTTCAATAAGTACAGTTGATATTTCAATTTTATTGGTCATCTTGATGCCTTCTGTTTAAATAGTTCCAATTCTAAGGATACAAATTGTGACATTTTTGCTTCTTTTCATAATAACTAATGTTGTCTCAAAAGAATTCTCATTTCCTCGTACCATTCTCTACTATAAGGTTGATTTGTCTCTCTATACTTATAACCTGCTAAGCCAGTTAAAAGGAATATATTGTCAAACGCTTCTTTTCCATTAAATTCTTCGGGGATGACATTGTTAATTAATTTTGAGATCTCAATATTGTAAGAATAAAAATGCTTCCCCTTATATTTTACATCCCAGGGTAAATACCAAGGACTAGAAGCATAAGAACTTTGTGAAAAGAAAAGTGTATCACTATTCGTGTTTACGAAATAGAAGTAGAATCTAGAAGGATAATGTACCCATCTATCATAATATAAATCCAAGGACTTTTTAATTTGATTGGTGTCATAAGTTTCAACATTTTCAATAACATTTCTAAAATTATTTTCTATATTATAATATAAAAGAATAGATAACCCCTCTTCTTTTCGAACCCAATATTCTGAACTAATTATACCTTCAATATCATTGATGAATTCTGATTTATTCTCTTCGGTTATGTTAAACTCATTGATAGTTGGAACTCTATTTGGATACATATTGATTTCTTTCAGCAATTCCTTTAGCTCTACTACTTCAATTATGCTTTTGAAATAGGGCTTAATTCTATCATATTTAATATATGATTCAGATACTAAATTGTCATTTTCTGTTGCTACAAAATTCATTATTTCATATTTTTCTAAATCACATCTAAGACAACCTGAGAGTATTGATAAAGATTCAACAGGATACTTTAAAAATCCATTCAAAGGGTTTTCATAAATATATGGTTTTATACTATTATCTTTTAATGAGTAAATATAATTATTACCTCTACCATCCCAGAGGATTGCAGTACTATCGTCAATTAAAAAGATGTCTGCAATATATAAATTTAAAACATCCTCTCTATACCAATCATAACACCAACCATTATTAGACAAGTATAAATGGTTGTCAATTGCACCCCAAGTTATATCTTCTCCATCCCTAATTACATTAGGTTTTGGTATATCTTCATCTATAGTATATGGTAAAGTCCCGACAAATTCCTTTTCATTAACTTTATAGATATTATATGAATAATCAATTATAAAAACTGAACTATTCACAACTTTCAAATCTATTGGGTAATTCTTCAATTTGCTTTCTGATAAATATTTATATTCTATAGGAGATTCAAATTCAATCACTTTTAAACTATCAGTAATAGCGTAAAATTTATCATTATTCTTATCCAATTCGAAATCTATGATATTTATAGGGAATACTTTCCAATCGATGTTGTTTAAATCCGAATAAAATATATTATTTCTTTGGTTGATCAATATAAAATTCTTCCACTTATAGATTTTGTCATTTGGCTTTTCACCTGACCTAAGTTCTCTAAGCTTAATATTGTCTTGTTTTCTCGGCGAGGGTAAATATGAAACTGATCTCCAATTATCTTCAGAATATAGTACTTCATTCTTTTCAGAAGAGATGTAGCCTATTTTATTATCTAACATATGAATTCCCAGAATCCATTCAGAGTCTTTGAAAGGTATTATTTTTGTTTCCCAAGTTGCTCCATAATCACTGGAATAATAAAGTTCTTTATCCGAGCACCCCATCCATCCATTACCACTTGAATCAAAGTAAGTAGTATAAACCCAAGATTTACCAACGTATTTTTTTAACTCCCAGTCAATGCCAGAATTTTCTGAAAAATAGTAACCATTCATAGGGTAATTCTCAGCATTAGCTGAGATATAACCAGAAATTATAGCCGTATCATTGTTGAAAAAAGTAATCCTATCAAAATGAGGATCGTTGCCTTTGTACTTCCCTTCAGATTCAAATAGCTTATCTCCATAATGCCAATTGCTATATATGTTTTCAGTATAGTATATGTTACCATCCCCTGTAGTTAGCCAAATCTTTTCATCAGGTGAAACCGAAATTTCTGAGACTCCCCCTTCTATTAGCAATAAAGCACGAGTATCTTTTTCTTCAGAGTGAAGTAGGTTTGATATTAGAAGAATAAATATGGCAATGTAGATTTTCATTTCTTAAAATAAGGATTTGGTATTAAAATACAAACCTCTACACCACACCTTCAGTTAAGTATTTCACGTAAAACTTAACTAGCAAATCAAAATAGTTAAGATAATTGCAAAAAAACTTAACTTTTATTTAATTTGAGTTAAATAATTAGACAAAAACTTAACTATTCTTCAATCTAAGTAAAAAAAATATGAAAAACTTTATTGCAGGAAAGCAAATAGCTCAAAAGAATTACAAAAGTTTTCAACCAGAAAACATAAACCGTCAATGGTATTTTGATGATATGGAGCTCCTGAGTTTATTAAGCAAAGCAGATAGACAAATCGGAAGATTGGATATGTACTCTGAGTATATTCCTAATATTGATTTATTTATAAGCCTTCACGTTGTTAAAGAAGCGATCCAATCTAGTAAAATAGAAGGTACAAAAACTCAAATAGAGGAAGCTCTCTTAGAAAAAGAAGATATTTCACAGGAGAAAAGAGATGATTGGGATGAAGTTCAAAATTATATTAGTTCGCTATACTCAGCAATTGATAATCTTAGCAAAATACCATTTTCATCGCGACTTATAAAAGAGACACATAATACTCTATTACAAAAGGTAAGGGGCATGAATAAAATGCCCGGTGAATTTCGTACTAGTCAGAACTGGATAGGTGGAGCAAGTATAAATGATGCTACTTTTATTCCACCTCATTGGGAGACAGTAGATGAACTGATGAGCGATTTAGAAAAATTCGTACATAACGAACAGATAAAAATACCAGAACTTCTGAAAATTGCTATTATTCATTATCAATTCGAAACTATACATCCATTTTTAGATGGAAACGGTAGAGTCGGTAGATTGCTTATAACTCTCTATCTAGTAGATAAGGGAATATTGAAACTACCAATTCTATATTTATCAGACTTTTTTGAGAAGAATAGAACTCTATACTATGACAATCTAACTAGAGTAAGAGAGAAAAATGATATAAATCAATGGCTAAAATTCTTTTTGGTTGGTGTTTTGGAAACAGCGAAGAAAGGAATCGATACATTCGATAGAATCTTGAAATTGAAAGCAGAGGTTGATGAAAAGCTAAGAGAGATGGGAAGTAGAGCGGCTAATGCTCAAAAATTAATTGATGCTATGTACACTCATCCGTTGGTAGATGCTAATAGAGTACAATCAATAACTGGGCTGTCTAAACCAACCGTATATAAGCTATTAGATGATATGGTAAAATCAGAAATACTAGTAGAAAGGGAAATAGTAACGCGAAATAAAACTTATGTTTTTGAAGGTTATCTTGGGCTTTTCAAATAAAAAAAGCCCATCCTAAAAAAGGACGGGCTTGTTTTTATGCTGGCGGAGAGACCGGGATTCGAACTCGGGGACGGGAAACCCGTCACAGCTTAGCAGGCTGCTGCATTACCACTCTGCCACCTCCCCAACAGTTATTATTCGCAGTTGCGAATTATATAGACAGACAACTTAATAGATAATATTGAATATTAAAAACATTATTTAAAATAAATTGATACTTTTCTTTGTTATAGCTAAAAATATATCTAATTTTGCATTCGATTTAATAGTTAATCTACAAAAAGATATTAAATCTATAAACTAGAAAAATAATTCAAGCAATAAAAAATATTTAAGGTAGCTCTCAAATGAAAGAAGGATTAATAATACAGGTCATAGGACCAGTAGTTGACTTAGAGTTTTCTGAAGGTGATATTCCTGAGATTTTAAATGCAATTAAAATCCCTACAAAGAACGTAGAAACTGGCGAAGAACTAGACTTAATCTGCGAGGTTCAACAACACCTTGGGGAAAACAGAGTTAGAACTGTATCAATGGAATCTACTGATGGTTTAGTGCGTGGAATGAAAGCTTTTGATTTGGGTGAACCAATATCTATTCAAGTAGGACCAGACATACTTGGTCGTATGTTCAATGTTATCGGTGATCCTATTGATAATAAAGGTCCTATAAAAGGTTTACATACTTCTCCAATTCACAGACCATCTCCTGACTTCAAAGTTCTATCTACAACTTCTGATATGTTTGAGACAGGCATCAAAGTTATTGATCTAATTGAGCCATTCACAAAGGGTGGTAAAACTGGTCTTTTCGGTGGTGCTGGAGTAGGTAAAACGGTTATTATCCAAGAGCTAATCCATAATATTGCAAAGCAACACGGTGGTTATTCTGTATTCGCTGGTGTTGGGGAGCGTACTCGTGAAGGTAATGACCTTTATAGAGAGATGGAAGAATCAGGCGTATTGGACAAAACGGCATTAGTATTCGGTCAGATGAACGAACCTCCTGGGGCACGTTCTAGAGTAGCACTTACGGCTCTAACAGCTGCTGAGTACTTCCGTGACGAAGAAGGTCGTGATGTACTACTCTTCGTAGATAATATCTTCCGTTTCACTCAAGCTGGTTCTGAGGTATCTGCACTATTAGGGCGTATGCCTTCAGCTGTAGGTTACCAACCAACTTTGGCTACAGAGATGGGTGCATTGCAAGAGCGTATTGCTTCAACTGACAAAGGTTCTATCACATCTGTACAAGCGGTTTACGTTCCTGCAGATGACTTGACAGATCCAGCTCCTGCTAATACTTTCGCCCACTTAGATGCGAAGACTGTACTTTCTAGAGATATTGCAAACTTGGGTATTTATCCTGCGGTAGATCCTCTAGATTCTTCTTCTCGTATCATGGATCCAAACATCATTGGTCAAGAGCACTATGATACAGCTCAAAAATGTGTTCGTACACTTCAAACTTACAAGGATTTGCAAGATATCATCAATATCCTAGGTATGGATGAGCTTTCTGACGAAGATAAGATTGCAGTTTACAGAGCTCGTAAGATAGAGAAATTCTTCTCACAACCATTCAACGTTGCTGAGCAATTTACTGGTTTTCCTGGTAGATATGTAACTATCACTGACACAGTGGCTGCTTTCAAAGCTATCCTGAACGGTGATTGTGATGAGATACCTGAGAATTTGTTTACTTACAAAGGTACTATCGACGAAGTTTTTGAAACAGCTAAGAAACAAGGTATATAGTAAGGTATTACTATGACAGATAAAAAATTATATTTGGAGATAATCACTCCTAAAGAAGTAATATACAAAGGTGACGTACAGGCAGTTACTGTTCCTGGGTCGAAATCACCTTTCCAGATTCTATTCAATCACGCACCTATTGTGTCCTCTTTGGACGAAGGTCAGATAAAAATCGCTGACACTAGTAACAAAGAATTAGTTTACACAACCGGTACTGGTTTTGTAGAATTGCAAAATAACCGCATATCTATATTAGTAGAAGATGCAGTTATAGTAGAGTAAGAAAATAAAGTATTAATGGCAGATACAGTTTATCTGTATTTGCCATTCTTATTTAAAATGTTTCGTATTCAATATTTTGAATTCACTAAAAATAAAGTCATACCGCCATGGCACACGAAAAAATTCTGCAAGAAGGGATCACTTATGATGACGTTCTTCTTGTGCCCGATTATTCGGAAGTCCTCCCTCGCGATACTTCGCTAAAGACAAAACTAACTGACGGAATAGAACTGAATATACCATTCATAAGTGCGGCTATGGATACTGTGACTGACGCAGAGATGGCTAGAGCAATAGCTCGTGAAGGTGGTATAGGTGTTATCCATAAGAATATGTCAATAGCACAGCAAGCATCTCAAGTTGACCAAGTAAAGCGTTCGGAAAGTGGAATGATTATGGATCCCGTTACCCTAACGGTTGATAAGAAAGTCGGCGATGCAATAAATCTGATGAATAAATATCATATTTCTGGTATTCCAATCATTAACAATGATAATGAGTTGATAGGTATAATCACTAATCGTGATTTGCGTTTCAATCCTAATAAATCGGAAAGCATAGCTAATATAATGACTAAAGATAATATCATAACTGCACCAGAAGGCACTACGCTAGAGGAAGCAGAAGAGATATTGCAAAATCATAGAATAGAAAAATTACCCGTAGTAGATGGTAATAACAAGCTTTGTGGTCTTATCACATTCAAAGACATTCAGAAGAAAAAGAATTTCCCTCAAGCTTGCAAAGACTCACACGGTCGTTTGCGAGTTGGAGCTGCAGTCGGCGTTACCGCTGATACTATGGATAGAATAGAAGCACTAATTTCTTCGGGTGTAGATGCTGTATTTGTTGATACTGCACACGGTCACTCTCGTGGAGTGCTTGATACTATTAAGAAAATACGTGCAGCTTATAAAGATTTGCAGATAATCGGTGGCAATATAGCTACCGAAGCTGCTGCCTTAGCTTTAGTAGAAGCTGGTGTGAATGCAGTAAAAGTAGGTATAGGCCCAGGTTCTATCTGTACTACGCGTATCATAGCTGGTGTGGGAGTCCCACAACTAACGGCTGTGCTAAATGTAGCAATGGGGCTAAAAGGCACAAATATACCTCTGATAGCGGACGGTGGGATAAAGCAAACTGGCGATATAGCAAAAGCTATAGCTGCTGGCGCAGACTCTGTTATGATAGGTAGTATGTTTGCTGGTCACGAAGAATCACCCGGTGAGAAAATAATATTCGAAGGCCGTTCTTACAAAATGTACAGAGGAATGGGTTCTATCGGAGCTATGAAAACTGGCTCAGCTGATAGATATTTCCAAGATATGGAAGACGAGATTTCTAAATTCGTTCCAGAAGGAATAGAAGGAAGAGTACCTTACAAAGGTCAAGTAAGTGAGACGCTTTATCAACTAAAAGGTGGTCTGAGATCATCAATGGGATATTGCGGTTGCCAAGATATACCGACTATGAAGGATAAAGCAAAATTCATAAAAATAACAAGTGCGAGCATCAAAGAGTCACACCCCCACAGTATTCGCATTTCTAAAGAAGCACCAAATTACTTTGTTTAATTAAATAAAAGTTTAATATTATGGCAAAAAAAGCTACAACAGAAACGACTAAAAAGTCAACAGCTAAAGCTGCTACGAAACCTGCTGCTAAAAAAGCAGCAACGAAAAAGGCAGACACAAAAGAAGCAGCTCCTAAGAAGGCAGCATCTAAAAAAGCTGATACTGGTAAAGTTTCTACAAAAAAAGAGAAAGCTGGAGCTGACACTTCAATAGATAGAGAATTGATGACATTTACTCCTTATCCGGCACTAAATGACAAAAGATTAGAGCAGATTAGGTTTATGATAGATGATCAGAAATTAGACGCTATGATTGTAACTCACATGCCAACAGTTAGATATCTAACTAAATTCTCTGGTTCTAACGGAGCATTACTAGTTACTCCTAATGATTTGCATTTCTTTACAGATGATAGATATGAAGAATCTGTGAAAACTGATTTGTACGATTTACCAAACTTATCTGTGCATATCACTCGTGATGTATGGCAATATATGGTAGATGCTAAAGTATTAGCTAAAATCAAGAACCTTGGTTTCGAATCGGATAGAATTGCATACACAGAAGCAGTTGACATTAGAAACGTAATCAGACCTGTTAAATTTAAACCTGCTCCTAGAGAAGTGGAACCATTCACTATGCCTAAAGCACCAATTGAATTGGAACACATAATGGCTGCTTGTAAAATAGCTGAATCAGTTTACGAAACAATGAAGAAGAAAGTAAAAATCGGTATGACAGAAATCGAACTTCAAAGTGAACTAATCTACGAAGCTCGTAAACAAGGATCGGAAGGAGAGCCGTTCAACCCAATAGTATTGGCTGGCGAAAGAACTTCTATGCCTCACGGTCGTCCATCACACAGAAAAATCAAGAAGGGTGATTTGATTCTTTTAGATTTTGGGACTATGATCGAAGGATTCGGATGTGATATCACTAGAGTATTCTGTATGGGTAAACCAACTAAAGAACAAGAAGCTGTTTACAAAGTAGTTTATGAAGCAAAGGAAAAAGCCATAGCTAACCTTCGTCCGGGTATCAACGGTAAGATACTAGACGAGTACGCTAGAAAGCATATAGAAAAAGCTGGTTACGGTGAAAATTTCAAGCACTCTCTTGGTCACGGTATCGGAGTTGCTGCCCACGAGATGCCATTCATTACTTTCAGAAAAGAAGACAATGTTCCAGTTGGGGTTGTATTAGCAATCGAACCAGGTATTTACTTCGAAGGTAAATGGGGAATCAGATTAGAAGATAACGTTCACGTAACTTTCGATGGTGCTGTTGCCTTTACTAGTGCACCTGCTACTTTGCCTGTTGTTAAATAATTAGTAACACAGCAATGAAAGATAAAAAAGTTCTTGTAATGGCATATTACTTCCCCCCTATGGGACTAAGTGGAGTACAAAGAACTCTTAAGTTTGTAAAATATCTGCCAGAATTCGGATGGGAACCCATTGTTCTCACTACGAATTCTGGCTCTTATTATGCTTATGATGACACACTTCTTTCCGAAATAGAAGAAAAGAACATCAGAATATATAGAACTGATGACGAATCATCCAAACCACGCAATTATCCATCTACCTTCGTTCAAAAAGTCGGTAGATATGTAAGCGGAATTTTCCGCCAACCCGACAGCAAGATATACTGGAAGAAAAAAGCAATAGAAACAGGCAGTAAAGTAATAGAAGTGGAAAGACCAGATGTTATTTTCTCTACTGCACCTCCTTTTACTAGTCATCTAGCAGCAGCCGAGTTAGCCGAAAAATACGGCATTCCGCTAGTGTTAGACTATAGAGACCAATGGTACGGTAATCCATTCAACGTGATGCCGACTAAGTTCCATAAACACTACAACAAAAAGTTAGAAGCTGAAGTTCTTTATAAATCGAGTAAGATAGTAGTCATATCAAGAGAACAGAAGGAACGACTACTAAAAAACTATAAGTTATTAAAACATAATGACATTAGTATCGTGTCTCATGGATATGACAAAGAAGATTTTGAAAATATACAGCCAAGATCAGATAAAAACGATTTCGTAATAACTCACTCTGGTTTATTCCAAGACAATAGGAATCCTCGACCTTTTTTCGAAGCATTTAGAAAGCTTATAGATTCGAATCAATTAGATAAGAGTCGTATAAAGTTAAAATTAGTTGGTTTGATGAGAAATAACCACCTAAAACAAATAAAGAAACTGAAACTAGAAGAAAACGTAATACTGAAAGGAAATATCAGTCACAAAGAAGCGGTTGCTCATCTTATGCAATCTGACATTCTTTGGATATTGCAAAATGACGATGTTAGAACTCCGGGTAAACTGTATGAGTACTTCGGAGCGAAAAAGCCAATATTAGCTACTATGCCTAAGAGCTATATGAGAGAATTGGCAGTGTCATCGGGAATAGCCCTAACGGCTGAACCAAATGACAAAGAAGATATATACAAGGCACTGAGCACATACTATGATTTGTGGAAGAGGGGCTCACTCCCCAAAGGGAATAATGAGTTTGTAAGTAACTATGATAGAAAAGAATTAACGAAAATTCTATCACAAATTTTATCTTCTTCTTCCATTATATAATAGTATTTGCTATATTTGACATTATAATTTTATTAACTATTTAAACGGAGGTATTTTTTTATGAATTTAATAAAAAAATTATCACTTTTGACTGCATTAGTTGCAGTTATGTTCGCGTTCAATGCTTGTGAAGAAGACACAGTAACACCTACTGTAGATACACCAAGCGCTCCTATTGCTCTAGAAGCAACTTCAATCAATAGCACTACTGTCCATATAAAATGGAAAGATGCTAGTGATATAAACAAGACTATGGTAACAGACTATACAGTTACTTATTACCCATCTAATACAAACGCAACTGATGCACCAACGCTTTCTGCAACAGAATCTGGTGTTGCATTTCCAATCCCTGATCTTGATTCTACTAGAGAATACACTTTTGAAGTAGTAACTAACTATGATAATGGTGAATCTTCTACTGCTTCTATGATTAAATGGGCTCCGGCTCTTAGATTTGAAAAAGTAGCAGCTCAAACTATTAAGCTTTACACTTCTAACGTAATTGGTAAAGGAAGCGGTATCAAATTAGAAACATTTGAAAGCGTAGATGGTATCTATATTCCCGAAGTATTAACAACAGATAATATTTCTAAGTGGAATTTAGGAATTTACACTAGCAAAGCTATGGACACTCTTATGTTTGGTTCTGCTTCGGTACTAAACTATAAAAATGCATCTACAGCAACAGAGTCAGCGGAAGTATCTGATGCTGTTCCTGGGACTAGCTTGAATGATGTATTTGATTCACAAGCATTAGACAACAAAAACTATAGCCAAGATAGACATTTATTGACTAACACTACTTCTAGCGTTGTTGTTTATGTAAGAACAACTAATGCAGCTAATGAAGTTCACTATGCTAAAGTATTCTTGAAAAATGTAAATGGTAGCTTTATACAAGGTCAATCTGGCGATACTTATGTAGAAGTTGAAATCTCTTATCAGTTAAACGCTGGTTTCCCTTACGCAAAGAAATAATAATCAAAGGTAAATAAACAATGAAAAAATTATTTTTAGCTATTTTGATTTCTGTTTCTGTTATTGGCTTAGCCGTAACTCAAATGGATATCAATGCACAATCAGGAATATCTGGTACGACAGTAAGTTTATCTTCTGAATTTATAAATTCAAATGTATCTATAAATACAGAAAGAGCAACGGAACTTTACAGAGCAGGTCAAGCATTAGCATTCAAATCTAATGGGAAACTATACTTTGTGATGAACGCTGCTGGTAACTTAGACACTAAAAACCTTATCAAGAATGCTGGCAAAGATTACACAATCGGTGGCTCAGTAAAATCAGCTAAGGGATTTAATTACATCATCGCTAATTCATACAACTAAGGAGTAAATCATGAAAAAAATACTATTAGTATTATTGCTATCGGGTTTACTATATGCTTGTGGCGGTAAAGAAGAAGATAAGGACACTCCTGCTGAAGAAGCAGTACAAGAGCAAGTTGAAGAAGTAGAAGAAGCAGTAGAAGAAGCTGCGGCTGAGACTGAAGAAGCTGTTGAAGAAGTAGCTGAAAAAGTTGAGAAAGCAGTTGAGAAAGCGAAAACTGGTGGCGAAACTACAAAACCAACAAATGGCGGCTGGACTGGTAAAGTTGTGAAAATGACTGATTTCCTTTCTGGTAACTACGAAACATTAAGTGTAGCTAGAGTAAAAGAACTAGTTATGGCTGGTCAATATGTTGGATTCTTGTCTAATGGTACATTCTATATGGTATATAACGCCGCTGGAAATTACGATTGGAAAGGTCTTGCTAAAGTTGCAGATAAAGAAACTGTAACTATCGAAGGTAAAGTAAGTAAAGTAAATGGTGTTTCTATTATCATGGCTACTAATATAGCTGGTTAATACTTCCACTTAACTTTATGAGAAATTAGAGCTGCTCTTGATAAAAGAGTGGCTCTTTTTTTTGTCTGAATCATAGATTGTAGAGATGTATTGCATACGTCTCCTAACCTCTGAAACCACGTCACTCAGAGGAGGCAAAGCATCCGCCTGTGCTGAGCCCGGTCGAAGTAAAGAGTCTAGGCAACTCCACTGGAATTTGAATATAATTCGAGCTATGCTCCTCGGGAGGAGCTGTCAGAACAACCACGTCACTCTGATAACGCCGCAGGCGTTAAAAGAGTCTTCTTCGTTTGTCCACCTCACTCACTCCTTCCAGAAAGTGCCGACATTTTCGTTTCGATTTATAGATGAATCAACTATAATCATAGCAGTTGTTAGCATTGTTCTATATCTCAACTTGGAGTAGCTAATGCTCTTCTCGACTTCTATTGTACTAATTTCATTTGCTATGTAATTACGTAATTCTTCAAGTGCAGGATTATTCCTTACTATCCCACATTGTTCCCACATCTTAGTTCGGAGTGTTTCAACTTTAGCGTTGTAATTCCTTTCGTTTATGATTGTGTATTGATTTAGGATTTGGGAGTGTGTTTTTTCCCAATCGGATTTGAGCAAATCGAGTGTTAGTAGATATGGTACTGTGATTGCTTCTGTTAGTGAGTTGGAGGCCAACCTATTAGCCCCGTGCAAACCAGTATCTGCAGTTTCGCCGATTGCGTATAGATTATCAATATTCGTTTTTCCCTGTACGTTGGTGGTTATTCCTCCGCACATATAGTGAGCTACGGGTTTTATTGGTATCGGAGTTGTGCTAATATCTATTCCGAACGAAGCTAAACTAGTTCGTACATAATCAAATTTGGTAAGTACTTCATCAGGAATATCTGTACAATCGAGGTAGTACTCTTCACCATTTTGCATACCGTCGTATAATATTCTAGATAGTCTATCTCTTGTAAATAGCTCCACACCGTTTAGTCTGTCTGCTTTACTATCTTTGATAACAGCACCCTCGCCTCTCAGTGCTTCGGATATTAGTATCGTCTTTTCCTCGCTGACGAAAGCAGTGGGGTGGAACTGTATGAACTCCATATTAGTAACCTCTGCACCTATTTCGTTTGCTAGAGCTACTCCACTTCCTATTGATTGCGACGAGTTACTCGTGTTTGAATATAAAGCCCCTGCACCACCAGTAGCTAATATTGTTTTGGCTGCATAGATTGGCTCTACTGTATTTTCCAAAGTATTATATACTTCTGCCCCTATGCAAGTATTCCCATCCTTCAGTAGCTTAAAACAGAAGCTATGTTGGAGGACCTTTACCCTCTTATTTGTGTTTACTTTTCTTATTAGAAAATCAGTGATATGCTTACCTGAAGTATCCGAATAGTAGAGTATTCTCCTTTCCGAATGTCCACCTTCTCTTCGCTTTAGTAGATTGCCAGTGAAGTCATGCTCAAAGTTTAACCCAGATTTGATAATACTGCGAATGGAATTCTCTGCTTCGCTAAGGATAGTAGTCGTACTTGTTTGATTATTGATTATCCCACAGGAAATAGTATCAGCTATGTGTTTGCTCTTGTTGGTGGCGTTACCAAACTCTATGGCTATCCCGCCTTGTGCTAGGTACGAATTAGTGCGTGTGATTGGTTCTTCCGATAGGACTATTATATCTTTGTCAATCCCTAGTTCTGTCAAATGATAGACTAATGAGAGAGCGGCAATACCATTGCCAATTATTAAAATGTCGGAGTGCATCCTAATTCATATTTATCATATTTTGCAAAGGAATGAGTGCTTTTCTTGCTAGCTCTGGCTCAACAATTATCTCATGTTTTTCCTCTACTATCGAGGTGTAGAGATTTTCGAGAGTGATAGTCTTCATAAATGCACATTCACTACAAGCACAAGTATTATTCTCGTTTATCGGTGCCGGAATGAACTGTTTATTCGGAGCCATTAGCCTCATTTTGTCGAGTATTCCAACTTCGGTAGCTATTATATATTTTTCAGAACTGTCGTTTATAACGTAATTCAGCAATGCAGAAGTCGAACCAATGAAATCGGCAATGTCCAATACAACGGGGTCTGATTCTGGATGTGCTATTATCTTAGCGTCCATATTCGCTAGTTTCAAATTCGTCATTTTCTCCATAGAGAATGCTTCGTGTACAGTACATACACCGTCCCATAGAAGCATATTTCTATTAGTTACTTTGTTCAAATAGTGACCTAGATTTTTATCTGGAGCAAAAATAATTGGACGAGTATTTGGAATACTTTCTATTACTTTCTGTGCATTACTCGATGTACATATATAGTCACTCATAGCTTTTATTTCGGAGCTAGTATTCACGTAGCTAACTACTAAGTGATCTGGGTTTTGCTTTTTGAATTTTGCAAATTTGTCTGGTGGACATGAGTCCGCAAGCGAACAACCCGCCTCCAAGCTTGGGAGCAATACTTTCCTATCGGGATTAAGGATTTTGGCAGTTTCTGCCATAAATTTAACACCAGCGAATACAATTATATCGTGTTTAGTTTGCTGTGCTTTTCTTGCTAATTCCAAACTATCGCCCAAGAAATGTGCTATTTCTTGGATTTCCTTTCGTTGATAGTAATGAGCTAGAAGAATCGCATTTTTTTTCTCTAAAGTGTGTCTTATTCTATCTTGGAGTGTTTGCATTCTTCACTTCTCTATAATTGTATTGCCGATGTAAAAATCTTATTTAAACTAATTCCGCTTCCATTTGGATGGATTTAGGGAACAGAATATTATTTTCTAAATGTATGTGTTGTTCCAAATCATCATTGAATTCTTTCAATTTGTAATATGTTAATTTGTACGTATTACAAGCATCAGCAGGAGGAGTATAATCATTAGTCAATTCACGAATTCTCATAAATCTATCACCTTCCTCTGTGTGCTCTGATTCCATCATCTCGATAGGATGTTTAACCGAAGCTTGAGGATCTAGTTCTTTAATAGTCCCTGCTTCCAAAGCTTTAATCAATGGGAATAAGATATTCTCTTCTTTTTTCATGTGAGAACTTAGTTCGTTCATAGTGGCATAGAATAAAACTCCAACTTCATTTAGCTCTTGGTGTTTGTCTCCGTGTACTCTGATTACCTTGTCTAATATTGGGTCTATGAATTCAAAACTTTCTTTTACGTAAGTATGATGTTTCTGTTCAACATAGTCTGCTAATTCAGTCAAACTCATCTTGCCAAATTTGTCTTCGATTGGCTCTTTACCAGCTAGATGTGCTTCAACTTGAGCCATAACATCAGCCGGGTCTAAACCCTTTTTCTTACAAGCTCTTTCAAGTGTAAGGTTGCCAGCGCAACAAAAATCAATGTTCAATTTTTTAAATACTTCAGCTGCTCGGATATCACTTGCAACCATTTCGCCTACTTTTGGATACGTCATTTTAATAATTCTCCTTAAAATTTAACTTATTCGAAATGCAATATAGCAAATCTTCAAGATATAAGACTATTTTATCTTGTTATATTGTAAATTATTTTACTTTTTTTTCACTTTTTTATTTACTATCTTTGAATTGACTCCAATCAAAGGAATTCATGGAAGAAAATAAAACCCTCAAACGCGGTTTACTACCGACTCTTGGACTATATACCACTCTCGCCATAGTGGTAGGGGCGGTAATAGGTTCTGGTATTTTTAAAAAACCAGCTGTAATGGCAGAAGTCACCGGCTCACCTGAGCTGATGCTTTTCGTATGGGTGCTTGCTGGTGTTTTGACACTATTCGGCGCTCTATCCAACGCAGAAGTTGCATCGATGATACCAGAGACTGGTGGGCAGTACGTTTACTTCGATAAGATGTACGGTAAGTTTATCGCTTTTATGTACGGATGGGCATTGCTTGCAGTTATACAAACTGGCTCTATCGCATCAATCGCTTATGTATTCGCCGAATATTCACAAGAATTCTCTGCACTTATTCTCCCCAGATTCTCTACAGAAATAGAACAAAGTATCACATTTACTATACCATTCATAGGTAAATTTTTCCCCTTAGAGAACATAGGTGTCAAGGCGATTACTATAGGAGTAATCCTCTTCCTCAGCTTTGTGAATTATTTAGGTGTTAGGTTTGGCGGTCAGATTTCATTCGTATTTACAGTCGCAAAAGTATTAGCAATTCTAGTATTAGTAGGATTTGGGTTCGCGTATAGTGATGGCTCAGTGGCCAATCTAACTACTGACTCGGTTACTTTCAGCTCCGATAGTAAGATAATGTTCGCAGGAATAATAGGGGCTCTCTCTGCTGCTTTTTGGTCTTATGATGGTTGGAACAATATAACCTACATAGCGGGTGAAGTCAAGAAACCAATGATTAATATCCCTAAAGCACTCATAATAGGTACACTAATAATAATCGCAGTCTATTTGCTGATTAATGTCGCGTTCCTTTACGTTATACCTATTGACCAGATGGCTGGTAGTAATAGAATAGCCGCCGATGTAGCAAATATAGCGATGGGTCCGATTGGCGCTATGTTCGTGGCAGCAGCAGTTATGGCATCTACATTTGGGACTACTAATGGGACTATAATGGTAAGCTCTAGAGTATATTACGCAATGTCTCAAAAAGGACTTTTCTTCAAAAACATTGGGAAAAGCCATGATAAGTTTTTCACTCCCGGTAACGCCCTGATATTACAAGCGATTTGGTCGTGTGTATTAGTTATGTCGGGTACATTCGATCAACTTACTGATATGCTAATATTTGTGAGTTGGATTTTCTATGCCGGTGGGGCTTATGGTGTCTTCGTTTTACGTAAGAAAATGCCTGATACACCAAGACCATATAAAGTCTGGGGTTATCCTTATGTGCCAGCAATTTTTGTTATAGTAGCTACAATATATGTTATAGCTACCCTTTATACAGATATAGAAAGTTATATAAATGGTGATTCAGAAATAATTCGTTCGGTATTCGGATTATTTTTGTTATCTTTAGGTATTCCTTTTTATTTATATTTCAATAACAAAAATTATTCTAACAACTAATTTGGAGGTCAAATGGCGAACGAAATTTTGAACATTCACTCAGAAACGCCAGAGATGAGAAAAGTAAAGATGGCAGCAGATGCTTTGAAAGACGGTGCAGTTATACTTTATCCAACAGATAGCGGATTCAGTTTAGGTTGCGACCTATCAAACAAAGATGCAATAGACAAGATTAGATTAATAAGAAGATTAGACAAAGACCACCAACTTACATTTCTTTGCCGCGATTTGGCAAATATATCTGAGTTCGCACAAGTAAATAACGTAGCATACAGGACTATCAAATCACTTATCCCGGGTCCTTATACATTCATACTACCAGCTTCGAAGAAAGTTCCTCATTTCGCATACAATCCGAAAAGAAGTACAGCCGGTATAAGAGTGCCAAATAACCAATTAGTACAACTATTACTCAAAGATGTGGGGAACCCTATATTGGCAATTTCTGCTAAGTTAGAAGGTAATATAGCACCTACTCCTGAGGAGATAATTGACTTTTTCGGGAAGCAAGTTGATTTGACTGTAACTTCGGATAGCTATGCTTTCGAAGGGGAATCAAGCGTAATAGACATGACAAAAACAGACTTCGAGATAATCAGACGTGGCGCTGGTGCTGAAAAGTTAGAAGGAATGTTGTTTACAGAATAGATATTAGTTAGATCTATTTTTCATAGATTAGAAGACTGCTTTATAAAAGAGGCAGTCTTTTTTTTTGAATCCTAGATTAAAAGGGGTTAAAGGTAATACAAAGTAAGGACTGAAAGGGTGTACTTGCAAAGTAGTCGCACGGATTATTTTTTGAATAATGATACTGTGATTAAGGAATATTAGAAACACAAAAGCCGAACTTAAAGCCCGGCTTTGTAATAAAATTAAATTCATCTTCTACTACCTAAACTTTATCCCAAACTCAAGTGCCTTATATCTCTCATAAGATGAGTAGATAATTAGCCGATTTCTGTCTGCACTATATGTAGTAGAAGCACTAAGTATTTTGCCATATTCATCGGAGAACTTGCAACCCACCTCTGTTATGCTTCCAGCTTCTATTTTGATTTTGTTCTTATCTATTATGTATTCACCACCGAAAGTATTACAACCAGAAAAGCCGCCCAATAGATTATTTTCCATGAACTTTAGCTCGAATTGGCTGAAAGCGGGATTAGTGCTATTGGTTCCTAGTATCCGGCCTATTGGCACTATATCACCATTATTATAATGGACATTATATAAAACCCATTCCGTACCTTCTAGTTGGAATACTTCTGGCTCATAAACTCGCTCGAATTCTAGCCCTGAGTATTCTTCGTAATCTGAATATATTGTTAATGTCCCTTCTTTTGCATTGTAAATAGTGGAATTTCTCATTATTTTATCGTAAATAGCTCCAAATCCACAATAAGCTTCTGTTAAACTTCCAGCATTGATAGTTATTTTATTACCATCTATGTTGTAAGTTCCGCCATAGGTATTACATCCAGAATATCCTTCAATTGTATTATTATCTTTAAACTCTGCTATAAATTGATCGGCAAAAGGAGAATCATAAGAAGCATCTTTTACACTCTTCACACTTCCGTCTTTATAAAACACATTTTTCAATCGCCATTTTGTCCCATTCAACTCCTTGAGCTCGTCAGTTGGCTTTTTCAAATCTCTTATCAAATCGAAGCCACTAACATCGCCTAGCCATGGGTTCATACCATAGTATCTTACTAAACCATACTTGCCGTTATATGCAAACATTAGACCAGTGCCATCGCGATGAGTCGGTGTGAAATCAGAATAAACGTCTAGCTTATTATACTGTTTATCTTTTATTTTGTAATCAATCACATACCCATCATAAGCAGCGGTACTAGTAATCTCGCCTATTCTCCAATCAGTGAATGGGTATTGTATATCATTGTTTAGCTTTAAAACTAGAGAATCATTATAGCCCACTAATGGACTACTTAGCGAGCGACCAGATGTAATCAGGATACTTTTATCTTTCTTCGTTAGAGTAAGTATTCTTAGTTCCCGATTAGTCGCCAAATCACCGAATAATTCACCTGACAATCTTTCCGTAATCTGGTAAGTGTTTCTATCAATCTGTTTAGTTATCTCCCAATGGATAGTATCTCTAGTATATGTGAGAGTGGAAGGCGTTTCTTCCCAATATCCCTTCGCATAGAAGTGGACAAAGCTACTTTTCTGACCCACGGCTGGAGATTCGAACTGTATGTATCCAGCATCTTCTTGCGGCTCACCGGGGCCAGTGTTAGGGTCTTTACATGCGGCAAATAACATCACTGCTAATAATAAATATATTATCTTTTTCATTTTATTATTACCTCGAAACTAGTAGAAATAGGAATATTTGTTTTTAATATTTTTAAGAATATATAATTATCGTAATTATTAGAAATACCATTAGTATCAAGTTCAATAGCTACTTTGCCTTTTATTCCCAAAGCATCTTTGAATAGATAATTAAGTTCATATTTTAGTGATTTGTAAGTGGATGTAGGTGCTTTTATAATAAGCAAATCGAAAAATTCGAAATCAAAATCCACATTATTTGGTGCAAAATCATCAGTCGGTTTGAAAACTGAAAATAGCTCAGAGTAACTAGAGACTTTTGTGATACTTTTATCTGTTTTTTCGGTCACTTCTAAACTCAATAATTTGTAATATTCGTTATAGAAGCTACCCCAAGGTTTCACATTATTCACAATCTCAGTGGTATTGAAGTATATAGGTAATCCTGTCTTTTTTATTTTTACAAAATGGTTAGATTTAACATAGTTGAAAGGCCCCAATTTTATCATTTCAAAGGCAGAGCTAACGACTATTCTACCACCCTGCTGTTTAACATCAGTTATTTTGTAGCTACGATCACCTGAGAAAAACCTAGAGTTCCCTACACTTATTACCATTTCTTTGGTAAAGTCAACATTATCTATGAAATCTGTTTGTTTCAAAGTATTTTCGGTAGCCCATTGCTTTAGCTCATCAGCAGTGTTGAATACTAGTTTCCATTTGTCAAATGTAAAGATTGGTTCATCTGTAGTTATTGTCTCGAAGCCATCTAGTTTTGGGTTAGTGCCTTCATCATCGAATTGTCTGTGGAAATTTATTTTAGCTGTTTTTCTGTCTTTGATTAGTATAGCTAAAGTAGGAGAACTAACTCGGGAGTTAATCCCAATTGTTCTATTTACTAGGTAATCTATTTGTATTTGCCCAGAGTTATCAATATATATTGAATCTAGCGAAATAGTTGCTTTTTCGGAAAAAGTATTCCCTGAAATAACTACCAGAATGTCTTTGTCTAACTCTACTTTTAGCAAATTGTCAACTAGTTCTAGATTATAAGTAGTAGAGTTATTTGTAATTACCCTTTTCAATTCTTGCTCGTCGCGGATTATGATTTCAGTAAATACTTCCGATTCAAACCCAAATTCCGTCTGGTCTATTATCTGATATTCCACTATATCATTGATATGACGTTTAGTATCGGGTTCTGCAGGATTCGGCTCACTGCAAGCAGTAAAGAGTAGAATAGCCGAGAGCAATATATAAACATATATTTTCATTAGAATTGTACGCTTACCCCATAGTTTATACCTAATTTACCAGAGTTGAATCTATCGCCTTGGTATTGGAACGACATATTATTGTACTCTAGCCCTAGTATCATATTCAGATTTTGGTAAGGTGAATACATAAACCCACCCATCAACCGACCAACCACACCTATCTTATTACCACCGAACGTGAACTGAGCGACTGGATCGATAGTAGCACTCATATCATAACTATAGCGACCTAGGAAGCTAAGAGTTGTGAAGTTCGGCTCTTGTCTATAAAGAAAAGTAATATCATTCACATCTTTGCCTGTGAACTCTAACAAGAATGTCTCTTGTCTTAGTTCAGAGCCAACAGAGAATCCATTCGCAAAATTATACATTATTGAAATTGAATTGTTGTTGAATTGTGATAAATCCGTTTTATCGAGTTGAAATGAATTAGTGTTAAAAGTCTGACTTCCCTTCCATTCCGCAGACCAACTACTTGTACCATTTTTCGGTTGTAACAGCATTGGCTCTATATTATTATCTATTTTCATTGAGCTTAGCTGTTCTTGCAACTTGAGAGTGGTTACACCAAGTTCACTAATTAAACTTTCACTTTCTTTGTGCTGTTGGCTTAACTCTTGATAATTAGTATTATTTATAGTTAGGTTGCCTTGCAGAATATGAACCTCATTGCTGAGAGCCGCAATTTCTGAGCTTTGTCTTGCTATGATAGCGTCTTTTTCTTCTACTCTGGCAGAGTATTCACTTAATTGCTGCTGAAGAGAAGTGTTTACAATCATAGCACGTTCGTACATTGCCTTGTATTTCGCATCACTATTATATACTTTTACTTCCTTGGAAGAAACCATAGGTGTTTCATGCGGAATTTCAATTTCTAATTGCTGAGTCAGATGAGCTGTATTAATAGTTTTAGATTCTTTGATTTCACCTGTTCCTATTCCCCATAGTATAACAGCAGTAACTACTGCAGAGAGCACCCCAGTAGCCAAAAGAGATTTGAAGCCATACCCGATAGCAGCACCGGCTGCAGTTGTGGCAACTCCACCTGTTACCGCATCAGCAACAGGGATTGATAATCCAAGTGCCGCGAAAACAGCTTTTTTAGACTTTTTGTCTTTAGTAAAAGCGTTTCGATTATTTTTGACAGCCGCAGAAATGGCAAGCAAGTTTTTGAACTCACCTCTCATCACTTCGTTAGTTGCCATTTCGTTAAAAAGCTCTTGCTCTTGAGATGCATCCAATTCGCCTTCTACGAAACTATTTATTTTCTCAAATTCTTTCATAGTGTTTACCTTTCGGCCTATTTACTAATATCTTTTATATATGGTTTTAATGTACTTATAACCATCTTTCTAGCTCGCATAACACGGATTTTTGCGGTTTCCAATGCGATTGATTCTATTTCTGCTATTTCTCTGTACTTCATTCCCTCGAACTCTTTGAGCATAAACGCTCTTCTGTACTTATCTTTTAGGAATTCTGTTGACATTATTATCAACTCCAATAGCTCTTTATTCTCATACCCACTAGTATTAACACTGGCTACATCATAGTCGCCTAAAGGAGTATTACGATTGTCTTTTCTTTTTGTGTTCAAACACAAATTACGTGCTACTCTTATCAAAAACCCCGGAACATTTGGGAATTCGTTACCTTTTTTTATAGTATTATAAAAACTAATGAAAGTCTCTTGTACTATATCTTCTGTTATTGTATTGTCTCTAATCACAGTAATGACATAAGCTCTGAGCATAGACTCATAGCGATCATATAGCTCACTAAAAGCTAATTCCTCCTTTTGTTTGGTCTCAAACATTTCTGAGATCAAATCTAAGTCGCTATGTTTTTTTAAATTTCTATTCATAATCCGCATTATGTCACTGTCTGATTATAATAACACACTAACCCCAAAAAGGGAACAAAAAAGAACAACTTTTCCGTAATTATTATAAGATTAAGGAGTAATATACTAAATATTGACTTATGATATGCGAATTCTCCTCACTAAACCAGCAATCAATTATTCAATTAAATTGACTACTCTAGAGAAATTTTATTAATTTTACGAATATTAAAACTTAAAAAAACTCAACAGGAATAATGAAAACAGTACTAATATTAATAATCGCATTGTCTATTGGGGCAATCTCGCTTCAATCGCAAACCAAAGACACGGTATATGTTGTTACAAAAGACACCGTATTTATGAATTCTAAAGCAAAAATAGATCCTATAAGTGGAGAAATCGGGGCTGTTTTTGGTACACCCTCCGGAATCAACTTAACAGGAGCAATTCATGCAGATAAAATATTAGTCCGGCTTACAGGTATGGCTCTAAACACTATAACAGGAATCCAAGTAGATTTGGGATATAAGTTTAACGAAGTAGAGCGGACTTACCACGCAATCTCTTTAGCTGCTGGAATGACTAAAATAGAGGATACTGGGTATAGTGGCTACGGCTACCGTGTCTATAACACATGGGATTACATAGGTATAAACTATATGATGAACACCAGGGGTTTTATATTAGGTGTTGGTCTCTCAGCAGGTAGTGGTTCTTTTCCCAATCCTCAGTTATTATTCCAAATTGGGTACTCATATCAGATAAGGTAAACAAAGCTAAAATAATTTTATCTTATTTTTATGAATTTGTAAACTCGGTTGCTCGATTTCACAAAGTAAATAGAGGGAGCCAATTTGCTAATATCTATCGTTAGTTTGTTCTTGTAATTTGCATCTATCAGCATTATCTCTTTCCCGTGAACATCTACAATATATATCACATCGGAGCTAATATTATCTATAGTGATATAGTCACTCGCTGGGTTGGGGGAGATAGAAAGTACCTCTTGGTTTGTTGAAGCTACTGGGGTAGCTACACACAAAATAGACGAATCTAAATCAAAATGGTAGACTAAATGCATTTTATAGTAGCAGCCTCGTAGCAGTGCAAATTCATAATAATCTTCAAAAAGCTTTTTTTGCCATTCTGACTCACTTACTGGGTAGTGCCACCTATCAATATTATTGATCATTTCCGTACTATATTTATTGACGTATTTGTCTATTATTGGCTTCAGCTTTTCGTAGGAAAACTCGTTTTCAATTAGGTATAGTGCCCGATCAATGAATTGCTGTTTGAATACTATATTTGATAAAAGCTTTGAGAATATAACATTTGTGTTTCGCGGATTAGGATAATTGTCATGTTCCATTTGTGATGCATATTCTATCATGTCTTTTCTACTATCTCGCCACCCAGCATCTAGATCATAGTATAAGGGCTTATATTTCTTATCAATATTTGAATTCCAAAACTGCATATTATTAACAGGCCAATCTGTGTTGGCAAAATATGTCTCAGCTATAAAATAGTCTATAATCTGTGGTATATCAAAGACCTGTTGAATATAATTATAATTTTCTACTTTCGAAAGGTCATTCTCAACTATGAAATCATACACTGCTTTCATCTTTTGGTATTTCAATTCCGAAGGATTTCCAAACACAACAGGTATGACAATATCAATGCTGTCTTCATCTAAACCATATTTCTCAGCAAAATAGTCCTCATCGAATCTATTTCTTATTTCATGAATTCCCCAATAGTTACCATTTATATATACAATTACAGGTTCTATGTATATCTGTTCGAAATTTAATCCCCTCACACTCTCCATTGATACAGCGTCTTTTATTAATGCTCGGCTGAAATCACTCATAGTCGCACGAACTATAAAATTATCTAGGCTCTTTAATTCCAATTCAGGCAGAAAATCATTAGGGAATTTATTAATACCATAGCTCTTTCTGGCATATAGGCGTAATGATTTTTGAGGGGCACCTCTAGACCAAGAGCCATGAATCCTCATCCCTGCATTTTGCTCTGTCACCAATTCGTCATCTTTGATATACGCAAATGTAAGAGGCCTCTCCCATTCACTTCCTCTCATATTATAATTACCAGAATAACATAAATTATAAGTCTCAGACTTCACTCCTGGTACATATATACCAGTATCATAATTGAAAAGGTTTTGATTATCTGTAACTATACTTAGAACAGAAAATTGTTGGGGTTTCTGAAAGAAAAATGATTTACTAAAGACATTTCCTAATTCATCATTATCATCTAATACTCTGAAGCTAATTACATTACACCTAGGTATTTCGACTTCGACTTTTTTCCAGGAATGATAGCATTTAGCCTCATCAGATGGGGTTGTAGGTGTGTTTAAATAATCGTAAACTTCGTATTCGTCCTTTATATATATGGGACCTGTATACATTTGCGATTCAGTAGTTGGGTCGTCACCGTTGGTTGTATAGTAGATTTTCTGACCAGCAGCAGCTTTTAGAGTTAAATTGAACTCCGAATTATATATTCCTGAGTGTTTATCAGCTATTATGGTACCGCTGCTTCTGTTTGATTCTCCCGGAGTGGGAGTTGCCAAGTTAGTTAGTAACGCAGAACTTTCTTCTAATCGTCCGTAAGTGTAATCTTCGTTAATACGACCGAACTCTAACATATCAACTATATTCACACCATCGGTCAGAAATAACGTTTCTCCCTTGCTAGATAACTTGAAATTAGCGTGCTGTTCGCCAAGAATTAGTCCATTTAATCCCGAAGCATAAACTAAGATAAACTGATTGGAGGGTAGTATATGTGAAGTGAATCTCCATTTGTTTAATTTCTTCTCGTCATCAGTTAGATAATAATCTGATAACTGTATTGGCATATCAGATTTATTATATATCTCTATCCAATCATAATATTCACCATCTGCCGCTTGTAGAAGCTCATCATTATCTGAACAAACTTCGTTTATTTGTAGCTGTCCATAGCCGATATAGCTAGTCAGTAATAGTAATATTATAATATGTTTCATCATCTTATTTTTATGAATTTATAAACTCGGTTGCTCGATTTCACAAAGTAAATAGAGGGAGCCAATTTGCTAATATCTACTGTTAGTTTGTTCTTGTAATTTGCATCTATCTGCATTATCTCTTTGCCGTGAACATCTACAATATATATCACATCGGAGCTAATATTATCAATAGTAATATAGTCACTAGCTGGGTTGGGGGAGATGGTCCAATCATCAGTAGATGCGTAATTAACTGAAGAAGGAATACACAAGACATTGCTATCCAAATCGAAGAAATCCTTAAGATGCTGTCTAAAATAGCATTCTCTTTCCCTAGCGAACGAAGTTAGATAATAATCTATATCAGCTAACCATTTGTCTTTACTCTCTGGAAATCCAAACCGTACAATATTATTCTCTATTTCAGATTCATATTTAGTAATATACAATGCAATTAATGACTCTATTATCTCAAATTTGAAATCATTATCAAGTAGGAATAGTATTCGGTCTATGAACTTTGATTTGAATATTCCGTTGCCTAAAAGCTTTTGTTGGACTATATTGATATTCTTAGGATTTGGCCAATCGCTATGTTCTAGCTGGGCTGTATGTTCGAACATATCATAAGTGTAATCATTCCAACCACCATCTAAATCATAGAATAATCCCCGATATTTTTTATCCATCTCCATACTATTCCAAATAAGGAAATTATTACCCGGCCAATCAAAATTATTGAAATACATGTCTGCTATATAATAATCAATCATATTATCTATGTCTATTCGGCTGTCTATATATTCGTAATTAGCTGTAACTGATAAATCATTATTTACAATGAAATCATAGACAGGAGCGAAGTCATCGTAAGTACCATTCTTCGCAAAATCTGGACTATCTGCATGGATTATATTTATACTGTCTTTATCGATGTTGTATTTTTCAGAGAAGTAGTCCTCGTCCAATCTAGTTCTCAACTCAGCCAATCCCCAATAGTTACCATTTATATATACGACTACGGGTTTAATATGAGTTCTATCCAAGTTCAGATTCTTTACACATTCGTGAGTAAGTGCGTCTTTGAATATGGTTCCATTCCAACCCGCCATAGTTGTTCTGATAAGCAAGCTATTGAATTCCTTTACATCTATTTCAGGGAAAAAGACATTATCAAATTTATTAATCCCATATTCCTTTCTTGCGTAGAACTTTATAGATTTTTGTGGTAAAGCTCTCGTACCTCCACCATGTGTTCTAATGCCTGCGTTTTCTTCGAATACTGTCTTACCATCTTCAATATATGTTAAAGTAGCGCTTCGTTCCCAATCTTTCTGATAGTAATTACCAGTCCAACAAGGGTAGTTAGGGTCGAGCATATTACCAGGAATATAGATTCCAGAATCTTGGCTGAATAAGCTCTTATTATCAACGGTAATACTGACAATAGGTAACTTATGTTCATTACCCAAAAAGTATGTCTTCCTATGAACTTTACCTTCAACACCATTCTCATCTATTACCCGATAGCTGATAACATGGCTTCTTGGTATTTGTTGAGTTGGTTTAGACCACTCTACCCCACATTTTAAACTATCTAGGGTAGTAGTAGGTACGTCTAAGTATTCATAAACCTCATACTCGTCTTCTATTTCTATCTCGCCTGAGTATTGGAACGACTCAATTGTTGGATCGTCGCCGTTAGTTGTGTAGTATATTTGCTGACCAGATGCTGCTGTTAGAGTCAAATCAAATTCGGAGACATAGTAGCCCGACTCTCTGCTTGCTATTACAGTGCCGCTGTTTCTGTTTGATTCACCTGGTGTAGGAATTGCTAGGTTTGTTAGTATTTCAGAGTTTTCTTCTAATCTTCCGAAAGTGTAATCTTCGTTTATTTTTCCGAATTTTACTTTATCTATGGTGTTAGTTCCATCTGTTAGGTATAGTGTTTCACCTTTGCTAGATAGCTTGAAATTGGAGTGTTGCTCTCCAACGATTAGCCCGTCTAACCCCGAAGCAAATACAAGCATATACTTGCTTACAGGTAATATCTGTGTAGTGAATTTCCATTTATCTAACTTTTTTTCGTCATCGGTTAGGTAATAATCTGATAATTGTACGGGCTTATCCGAGTTATTATATATCTCTATCCAATCGCAATACTCACTATTAGCAGATTGCAAAAGCTCATCATTATCCGAACAAACTTCATTTATTTGTAGCTGCCCATAGCTAGTATAGCTAATCAAAAATAATAGTATTAATAGTCTTCTCATTCCCAAATATAAGGAATATCAATCCATTGTAAAACTATCGGGGTAATATTTATTTGCTAGATTTACAAATTCATCTCCACGGACGAACATTTTCATATCTACTTCATCTATATTGTCCTTTCCACAAGCAGCGAGTAGTTCCATGACTGCATAGACTGTGTTATTATGAAAGTTGAATACTCTCTCCGACTTGTCACTGACTACAAGCCCTTTTACTAGTGCCTCGTCTTGAGTAGCAACTCCAGTTGGACAGTTGTTTGTATTGCAACGAAGGGCTTGGATACAGCCGATAGCAAACATAAACCCACGTGCAGAATTACAGATATCTGCACCCAAAGCAAGGTTCTTCAGAACTGATTCGGCAGTTACTATTTTACCTGATGCAATAACACTAATTTTATCTCTTAGTCCATATTTGATTAACGTTTTATTAACAAATATAAGCCCCGGTTGAAGTGGCATTCCTACCGAATCGGAGAATTCTAATGGTGCAGCTCCTGTACCACCTTCAGCACCATCTACTGTGATGAAATCTGGCATCATACCTGTCTTTTCCATCAGTGCACAAATTTCCTTGAATTCCTCAGTACGTCCAATACAAAGCTTCATTCCAATCGGCTTACCACCCGATAACTCACGCAGTTTCTCGATGAATTCTAGTAACCCTTGTGCATCGTTAAACTCTTTATGACCTGGAGGTGAAAGCACCGTAGTACCCGGTTTTATATGTCTGATAGATGCGATTTCTTCGGTGTTTTTTATACTTGGTAATACTCCACCGTGACCGGGTTTTGCTCCCTGTGATATTTTTAATTCGATCATCTTAACTTCGGGAATAGCAGCATTTTTTTTGAATGTTTCAGGATTAAATCGACCATCTTCAGTTCTACAACCAAAGTACCCAGTACCTATTTGCCAAACCAAATCTCCACCTTGCAAGTGATATGATGATATACCACCTTCACCAGTATTGTGGTAAAACCCACCTTTGAGTGCACCTTTGTTGAGCGCCATAATCGCATTTTTGCTCAATGCACCAAAGCTCATAGCAGAGATATTGTAAATAGATGCTTCATAAGGTTTCTCACACTTTGGACCGCCTATTTTGACTCTAGGTAGTTCGTGTTTTGGTTCTTTAGCATAGATGGAATGTCTCAGACCCTCATATTCCATTTTATCCAAATCATTTTGAGTACCGAAGGCAACTGTATCGCTTATGTTTTTAGCCCTTCTGTAAACTAGAGAACGGTGATTACGGGAGAAAGGCCTTCCATCGGTTGATGTTTCTATGAAGTATTGTTGTATCTCGGGTGAGATAAACTCGAATAAATATCTAAAATAACCCAACAGTGGGAAATTCCTAAGTATAGTGTGCTTCGTTTGGAATACATTGTATATACCCAATATGTAAAGGGCTGCAATTATTGTAAATATCCAAGTCGGAAAAATTTGTAAATATGTAGGTATAAAAAGAAGTATCAGGATGATAAGACCACTGGTTAAATATTTTGCTCTCATAAGTTATTGCTGCTTATTATGAATTGAATTTGATAACATACGAAATTCATCTAAATAATAGAAAAAAAGTGCAATAATTTATAATAAATGTAATTTTTTTAAAGTTTAATTGTTGTTATGAAGTACAAACATTACTATATTTAGAAATTATTTTAAATTAAAATTACTAAAAAGGTGTAAAAATGAAAAAAAACCTACTGTTTTGCTCTATTCTTCTTTTAGCATTTAGCCAAAGTTTTTCAGCTGAACAAAAGCTAATACTAGTTGAGCAAATGACAACTAGCTCGAACAATAGCCCAGACCTGCTTCCGCTTGCTAACCAATTCAACAATATTGTAAATAGTAATGTAGAAGTGATTCCGATGACTATTCACATGAATGTAAACCCTGATTTATTTTGGGAACAGAGAAAGGATTTAGATGATAGAATACTACTCTATAAAAGTACTTTCTCACTGCCTACTTTGTATGTAAATGGTTCGGAAGTAGTTGGTATGAATAACCTCCAAAATAAAATTAATTCGGAGAAAGGTCAATTTGTTCCGATAAAAATGAAAGTACAAAAAGGTCTCGTAACCGATAATTTTTTATTCGTAGAAGTGAAAATGGATTTAGAAACTCCAGTAGATAAGTCAGATTTACTATTTTGTGCAATTATAGAAAGGCATGTAGTTGCTCCACAAGTAGGTAACACTAGTGAGAGTGATTATTATTATGTTACAAGAAAAATTGATTTGAACCCTATGAGAGGAGAGCAAATTGATAGAAATGATCTTGGATTCTCGGGAAATAGATTTGCATTTGAAATAGAGAAATTTTGGAATATGGATGAGATTTATGCTATTGCATGGGTTCAAAATACTTTGACTAAGAAAGTATCGCAAGCAGAGAAGAATAAGATATATAATGAAAAGCCAATAATAGCTGTAAATAAGGATTCTGTGAATTTCGATGAATCTAATAAAAATGAAGTGGAGTCAATAGAGTTATATAATAACTCAATGAACATTATAGATATATCTAGTATTCAACTAGACTCGAAGGATAATTTTTCACTTCAACACTTTGAATCGGAGACTAGAATTTACCCTGGTATGACAAAGTTGTTAAGCGTTAAACTACTTAATCAAGAAGTAGGTGAATACAGTACTTTTGTAACAATAAAGTCTAACGCTACTAATACACCAGAATTAGTGATACCAATAAATGGGAAAGTTGAGAGTAGTGACAATCCGATTATAACTACTGATGTTACTGCACTTGATTTCGGGAAAGTTTCCAAATCACAAAAAGAAATAGTAAATATTACTAATACTGGTAAAGGTACTTTACGAATTAGCTCTGTTGAGATAATGGATAATGATGAAGGTGTTTTCACAATCTTGAACAATGAAATACCTGATGTGCCTGAAAAAGGGAATTTGTCTTTAGAAGTTAACTTCAAACCAAAAGAAGAAATCAACTATTTCTCTACTATGGTTATCAATACTAATGCGACCAACGAGTCATCTTATAGCATTACACTTAGAGGGGAAGGCGATAATTTGCAACAATTCTCTTCTATACAAGTTGCTACTGAAGCAGTTGACTTCGGTACTACCGATTTTATAGAACCGGTTAGAAAATCTGTTGTAATTAATAATATTGGTAATATAGAGCTAGAGTTAAAGAATAGTGCAATAGACGACCAAATGGATGGTGTATTCAAATTTGTAGGTGAATACAATAAGACAATCGCTGCCGAATCTCAAGATTCAATTGTCCTAGAATTCTTACCTAAATACAATAAAGAATATACAACTAAATTAATAATTCGCTCTAATAATACTGACCCAGCTCTAAGAAGAATAGAAGTACCAATAACAGGTATGGGCGATGGTGTATCTTCAGTAGAGAGCTTTATCAGAGATTTCAACGTTAATTACTATAACCAAAACCTTAAAATAGACAATGGTAATGAAAGTGTTAGTATGATTGAAATTGCGTTCTATGATCTGAATGGTAATATGTTGAATAAACAAAGCTCAAATATTGGTATTGGTAACGTGCAAATAGCTACTAATGTACTAAGTCGCAACCAAGTAATAATATATAACATTACTTCCAATGGTAAAATAATCAGTGCGGGTAAGTTTATAAATAACTAAGACAGACACTAAATAGTATATAGAATAAGAGCTGCCAATTATTGGCCGCTCTTTTTTTTTCTCATTCATCACATTTTTTTATAATGTACTAAAATAAGTAGAAGACTCTTGAGTCTTTTAACAAAACAACAGAACAATCTCTTGAAAATAGTATCTATCATATTACTAATTCTAATCTCGACATTTGTTGCATTCCCTTGCACAGATAGTCATGACGGTGAATTAGAGAACCACTCTGAATACAGCGTGGTGGATTACTCAGATGCACATTCGGATGTTGTTCCTGATCAAGAAACTTGCACCCCATTTTGTATATGCAATTGCTGTAGCACCCAATTAGTAGAAGAAGTAGCTCATATAGATTTTGTTCTAGAATATACAATAACTGAATGCCAAGAGCATACTTTCGCTACAATCGACCAATATATACAACCCAAAGTTACTCCTCCCAAATCTTAGTATAACACCTACTTTCGCATCACTGCGACTCTATAGCTAATAATGTAGCAATTTACTTATAAAAATAATATATATTCCTGAACCATAATTGCATTGTGCTTTTGTAGTATTTGTATATATTCTGAGTATTCAATCTTAGTATATAATAATCAAAACACCTGCAAATGGCTTCGAACATTAAAAAAAAAAGGAAACAAATGTTAGACAAAATAATTCAATTTTCAATTAACAATAAACTTGTTATAGGATTAATGACACTGGCTTTAATTGGATGGGGCGTTTATTCGCTATCTCAGCTTCCCATAGATGCTGTGCCAGACATTACAGACAATCAAGTTATGGTGATGACCATATCACCTACTTTAGCAGCACAAGAAGTAGAACAATTAGTTACGTTTCCAGTAGAACAAACAATGGTGAGCATTCCTGGGATTAAGGATATGCGTTCCTTTTCTCGTTTCGGACTCTCCATTGTAACTATTGTTTTTGAAGAAAACGTAGATTTATATTGGGCAAGGCAACAAATTCAAGAACGATTAACGCTTGCTGCCAAAGATATTCCTGAGGGGATAGGAAAACCAGAGATGGGACCCGTAACTACAGGGTTGGGTGAGATTTATCAATATGTAATTCATACCGAAAAAGGATATGAAGATAAATATGATGCTACCGAATTAAGAACCATACAAGACTGGATAATTAAAAGACAACTATTGGGAACACCTGGCGTAGCGGAAGTGAGTGGTTTTGGCGGTTTAGTGAAACAATATGAAATTGCCATAGACCCAGATAAACTTCAAAGTATGAATGTTACTATTGAAGATATTTTTACAGCACTGGAAAAAAACAATCAAAACACGGGTGGTGCTTATATTGATAAAGGTCCTAATGCCTATTTTATACGGAGCGAAGGTCTGGTTAACAATCTACAAGAGCTGGAGAAAATAGCTGTTAAATTAAATAACGGGATACCTGTTCTTATTAGGGATGTTGCCAAAGTACAGTTTGGTCACGGTGTGCGCTATGGCGCGGCTACGCGAAATGGAGAAGGCGAAGTTGTTACAGGAATTGTAATGATGCTAAAGGGAGCAAATTCTTCTGCCGTTATCAATGATGTAAAAGCTAAAATTGAGCAGATTAAAGAAACTTTGCCTGAAGGCGTAACCATTGAGCCTTTTCTGGATAGGAAAGGTTTGGTGGACCGCGCAATCGGGACTGTAACAACTAACCTTACAGAAGGTGCGTTAATAGTAATTTTTGTGCTAATCCTTTTTCTTGGAAATTTAAGAGGTGGATTGATAGTCGCTTCGGTCATTCCACTTTCTATGCTATTTGCTATAGCTATGATGAATCTATTCGGTGTTTCAGGAAATTTGATGAGTCTTGGGGCGATTGATTTCGGATTAATTGTAGATGGGGCGGTGATCGTAGTTGAGTCTGTAATGTTTGGGATTCATACCAGTAAAAAGAAATATGCTGACGTTGCAAAACTATCGTCTGCACAAATGGATACTGAGGTAAAGCACTCTGCAGGAAAAATGATGAATTCCGCTGCCTTTGGACAAATCATAATATTAATCGTTTACGTGCCTATTTTAGCTTTGACCGGCGTTGCAGGAAAAATGTTCCATCCAATGGCTCAAACTGTAATGTTCGCTATTCTTGGAGCATTAATTTTATCACTGACCTACGTTCCAATGATGTCTGCCCTTGCACTGGGTCGCAAGACGGAACATAAACGCAATTTTTCAGATAAAATGATGGATTTCTTTCAGCGTATCTACCAACCTATTTTAGAAGCTGCCCTACATGCAAAACTATTAGTATTTGGATTGGCAGTAGGATTATTAGTCTTAACGCTTATAGTTTTTGCAAATATGGGTGGGGAGTTTATTCCCCAATTGGACGAAGGAAATTTTGCGGTTGAAACACGAGTTCCTGTAGGAAGTTCTATCGATCAGATTATTGATGTTTCTCAAAAAGCACAGACCATATTATTAAATGAATATCCAGATGAAGTATTACAAATTGTGAACAAGATTGGTTCAGGAGAAATTCCAACAGACCCGATGCCAATTGAAGCTGGAGATATGATGATTATCTTAAGCCCAAAATCGGAATGGACAAAAGCTGGCGGAAGAGAAGAACTGGCAGCTGTGATGCAGAAATCGCTGTCTGTCATCCCTAATGCTACTTTTGGTTTTCAACAACCCATACAAATGCGTTTTAACGAACTTTTAACCGGTGCAAAACAGGATGTTGTAATAAAAATTTATGGTGAAGACCTCAATATTCTTTCAGATTTGGCTGGTAATGTGGGTAGCAAAATAAAATCGGTAGAAGGAGTTGAAGATTTGTTTATTGAAGAAGTGACCGGACTACCACAGATTAATATTAAAATGAACCGTGATAAGATTTCTCAATATGGTATGAATGTCGCGGACATAAATAAGACGATCGAAACTGCCTTTGCTGGTACTTCTGCAGGACTTGTTTATGAAGGAGAACGTCGCTTTGACCTTGTTGTGAGATTGGACAAAGATTTCCGAACGGATATTACCGATGTTCAGAATCTATATGTTAGCACACCACAAGGAAATCAAATTCCGTTAAGTCAGGTGGCAAACATTTCATTTGAACCGGGACCTGTACAAATTCAGCGTGACAATGCAAAGCGTCGAATTATAGTTGGCTTCAACGTGCGTGACAGGGATGTTCTAAGTATTATTGAGGACATCAAGCAAATTATGAATTCAAAAGTTGATATGCCAGCAGGTTATTATGTAACTTATGGCGGTCAATTTCAAAACCTACAAGAAGCTAATCAGCGGTTTATGATTGCTTTGCCTGTAGCTTTGCTGCTTATTTTAGTACTTCTTTATTTCACTTTTGGTTCAATTAAACAAAGTTTGCTCATTTTTACGGCAATCCCTTTATCTGCCATTGGTGGTGTTTTTGCACTAATCATAAGAGGCATACCCTTTAGTATTTCAGCAGGAATTGGATTTATTGCCTTATTTGGTGTGGCGGTTTTAAATGGAATCGTATTGGTGGCAGAATTCAATAGGTTGGATAAAGAGGGAGTAACCGATATTTATGCACGTGTCGTAAAAGGAACACGTGTAAGATTGAGACCTGTATTAATGACCGCTACCGTAGCTGCTTTAGGTTTTCTACCTATGGCATTATCAAATTCATCAGGTGCAGAAGTACAGCGTCCATTGGCTACTGTGGTTATTGGCGGTTTGATTACGGCAACCGCATTGACACTTATTGTATTGCCCGTGTTATATATTTATTTTACTGAAGGGAAGATGAAACTAAGATTTAAAAAAAATAACGTAATTACAAGCTGTATTATTCTTTTTGCACTATTGAGTCCAATAACAAAAATACAGGCACAAGACAATCAGCCAAAAGTAAGAGCAGTAACCTTGCAACAAGCTATAGATGAGGCTTTGACAAACAATAAGCGCATCAAAATAGCCAATTATCAAATCGAGGTAGAAGAAACTGGTAAGTTGGGTGCGTTCACAATACCAAAAACTGAGTTGTCATATACTACTGGTGATATTAATAATCCTGGTGTTACTGATAATATGATCAGTATATTCCAGCGTATTAATTTCCCTATGCTTTACATAAGTCAATATAAACTCGCTGAAGAAAGGGTAAAAAGTAGTGAACGATTGAAGGCAATAGAAGAAAATAAATTAAAGGGCGATATCAAAACCGCATATTTGAATTTACAGTTTGCATTGGAAAAAGAGCAATTACTTTTAAAAAGTGACACTCTCTATAACAATCTAAGTCGATTCAGCGAAATGAGGTATAAAACTGGGGAATCGACAAAGCTAGAAAGTGTAACATCTGCTACACAATCAATGCAAATAAGAAATGAATTAATGCGAAATCAGTCAGATATTCAAATTGCAAGTAAGCAACTGCAAACCCTTCTTAATACGACAGATAACATTACGGTTGCAGAAAATAATTTGATACCTAACACATTGGATATGAGTTTTCAAAGCGACTCTGTATCTCAAAGTCCATTAATTGCATATTTGCAGCAGCAACTTAGGATTAACGAACAAATGACCACAGTTGAGATAAATAAATTGTTACCCGATATTATGTTTGGTTACAACAGTCCAACATTTGCTGGGAGTCAAAATCCGCTTGGTAAAGTCTATACAAATAGTGACAGGTTTTCATATTTTCAAGTTGGCATTGCGGTGACCTTATTCCCAGGTGGGTATAGTTCTAAGATAAATGAGGCCGAGCTAAATGAATCCATAGCAAAATCACAGCTGGAGTTGACTAAAATAAACTTTTATGGTGAGTTGCAAAATTTGGTTGAGGAGTATCACAAGCTTCAAAGTACACTTCAGTATTATCAAAATGAAGCTCTACCACAAGCAGATTTGATTATTGACAATTCTGAAAAAAGCTTTAAAAGTGGTGATGTGTCATATACTCAGTATTTGCAAAATATCTCTTTAGCAAATACAATTCAAAAAGATTATTTGAATACGCTTTATCAATATAACAAATCTATAATAATAGTAGAAACCCTAATGGGTTTAAAATAATATCGATTCTAAATTAAAAGGAAAAATAAAAATGAATATAAAATCTATCACAAAAATTTCTGCATTGTTATTGTCGATAATACTAATTACGGCTTGCGGAAACAAAGACAATAAAGAAAATGGAACTCCTGCTGAAACAAATGTTAATCAAGGAGCAACGGCATCAAATAGAGTATATAAGATAAGCTTGACAAAAGCCCAATACAATCTAGCTAGCATAGAAACTGGTCAAGTAGAAATGAGAAATTTGAGTAATATCATCAAAATTAATGGACTAATAGATGTAGAACCTAAAAGTATGGCTTCTGTTTCAGCGCCTTTAGGTGGTTACATAAAATCAGCAGCATTAATACCTGGTGAAGCGGTAAAGAAAGGGCAAGTTATAGCCACTATTGAGAATCCCGAATTTATAAATATACAACAGAATTATTTGGAAAGTTTGAGCAAACTTCAATTTCTCGAAGAAGAGTATCAACGTCAGCAAAAATTGCGAGATGAGGATATAAATTCTGCAAAAACATTTCAACAGATTACTTCAGAATTGAATGTTATGAAAGCTCGTATCAAAGGATATGAGCAACAATTAGAATTGGCGGGAATAAATAAAACATCTGTTCAAAAAGGCAACATAACCAGAACTGCTAATCTTTTTGCACCTATATCAGGGTTTGTTAAGTTAAGCAATAAGAATATTGGCGATTATGTAACTCCACACGATATAATCTTTGAACTAATAAACCTCGATGATATCCATCTAGCTTTAAACGTTTTCGAAAAAGATTTAGGTCTGTTGGAAGAAGGTCAATCGGTTAAGTTTTCGCTCGCAAATGAAAACAATTTTAATCGCGTAGCAAAAATATTTCTTATTGGTAAATCGGCCGGAGAAAATCGTAGTATTCCCGTACATTGCCATATAACGAGTGATCAAAAAGGATTGCTCCCAGGGATGTATGTCAAAGCTTGGGTAGAAACTGGAACACAACAACAAATGGCTGTTCCAAGGGATGCTATAGTGCAGTTGGAAGGCAAGGATTTCATTATTTTGGAATTGAGTGAAAAGAATGGCTCTGTTAACTTTCAATTAGAACAGATCAAAAAAGGTGTTGAGCAAGAAGGATATACTGCAATTACTCTATCAGATAGTATGGATATCAATAATGCAAAAATTGTAACGAAAAATGCATATTCCATATTGTCAGCACTAAGAAATTTGGAAGAATAATCAGTTAATTACTAAATTAGCAACAACTGCAATAGCTGTTAATCTGGCAAAAGAACATTATCCTCAGTTGAAGATAAAGGAGCATTCTATAACCAAAGCTAGTAAGCAAAGTAAAAAGAGTCTAGATTTCGGACAAACCCAGCTCTACATAGCCACAGAAGAAGCTGGTAATGGTGGTGCAGGGGTTCAGTCGGTCACTCGCACTAAAGTTATTTTTAAATTTCTCAGCCCTCTTAGTTTACAAGAGGGCTGTTTTTTTTTGAATGAATATGCCACAGCAAGGACTGAAAGGGCGTAGCTGTCTCAGGGTTACTTTTTTTAACACACTTGTGCTGAGTCTTGTCGAAGTAAAGCCACAATGATTTGCTTTTTTGATTTCTACACAGAGAACACAAAGTGCGGTAAGCCATGTCATTTGAGAGGACACGCAGAGTCCGAAGAATCCAAGAAACTCAATAATATTAATATTCCTAAAAGAATAGTTTTTAGTGCATTTGGGTTATTAGGGTTCATTAGATAATATTTCTATTTGTTTATTTCAATAAGTTCTATCTTAATTATATCTCTTATACGACTCCATTCATCCCAAAGAGGATCATTAATATCAGTGTCACCTTTTATTTTATCATCTACTATTTCCATTCTTTTATTGTGTTCCTCAAGTATTAATGTAAACTTGTCAGGGTCTGTAATAATTGTACCTTTTAGGCTATCTGCGAATTGTTGTAGCTCTTGCCCAATAAGTAATCTACTTTGTGTTAATGATAATCTCCCGTTTGGACCACCCCATATTTCATCAGCATCTTTATCATCTTGACCATCATCTTCCCATTTGCAAATATCACAAATATCATAACCTCGCCTTTCAGACAGAGTTGGATATCCGCAAGACGGACATGTAAAAATATTCTCTTCTTTGTTTTTAGATTTGAGATAGCTGTCAAATATCGCACGTCGTAGTCGGAAATCTTCAAGTATTTTCAACTCAGACTCTAATAGCTCTTTATTAAACTTTTCTGGGTAGCTGTTTTTAATTTCAGTTTCATTGTTATTTGCATAAGTCGCTTTCTTATCTACTTGACCACAAGAAATTAAGATTACAAGAAATACTGTTGCCCACATTCTCATTATTTTAAACCAGTTATTAATAGGATTAATCCAAATATACTCAAATTTTATAAATATGTATACTTATTCAACCATATGCTTCACCAACTTATTTATCTGTAATTATTATCTAATTACTTTGTTGTTTATATTGTAATATTAACAACTATTAAAATACAGAATTATTATGAAATATATCTACATGCTTTTGTTCCTTATTTGCTTTAATCAACTTGACGCCAAATTCGAGATGGGCGTTAACTTAGATGATGATGGTGCATTTACTAATATGATAAATCATACTGTTAGGTATAGTAATGCCACTGGGTACAGCGAATATGGATGGCCTACAAGTGATTTCGACCTAGTGCTGATGGACGGCAGACCTGCTGCGGAATGGACTGGTAATATAGATGACCCAGAGCAATATAGGGTAGATTATAGTGGTACCTATAAGGCATCTTTCTCAGGTTTGGCAGATGTGACTGCCTCTGGTACAAACGTGACTTTGGAGAATCTAAGATACGACAATGAGACAAATACAACTTACTTTGATCTAATAGTTGGGGGGCATGATGAACCCAACCATGGGTTAGTGTTCTTGAGTTTCAAAGATACAAGAATAAGCCCTAAGGCAATGAATAACTCGGGCATTTCTAAGCTGAAAGTAATGAGACCGGGGTACGAATTGGATACAAAAAAGACATTCACTGATGAGTATATAGCGCTTTGTAAAGCAGCTGATTTTGCTTGTTATCGCTTTTATAATGTTCAGAATATATGGAACGGTGAGCCAGTTTATCCTGCTAAAACGACGTGGGACAACAGAAAAACTCCACTCGATGCTGCCCAAGAGAATATGCAAGTAATCAACGGTAAGAGAGACGCTTGGTGTTGGGAGTATATAGTCGAATTGTCGAACATACTCGATAAAGATATTTGGATTAATATTCACATGTCTTGCGATTCAACTTATGTAGCTGAATTGGCTAAGTTCTTACAGGCGAACCTGAACTCAAATATCAATATTTATGTAGAAAATAGCAATGAAGTTTGGAGTCCGACTCAAGCCACTCATGGTCCATATAACAAAGCCGAGGCGGATAATTACGGTATTACTTTTGACCAGAATTATGCCCGAAGAACTGTTGAGCTTTCCAATTGGTTTTCTAATGTGTTCGGCAAAGATGCTATCAACAATAGAATAAGAATTATTTTGGCTGGACAACAAGCTTATAATGGTAGAAGCGACATACAGTTGAATTATATAAATGATAAGATAGGAGAGCCAAAAAACTATATTTATGCAACAAGTACGGCACTATATTTTCAGACAGAAGCGCCGGCTTCTGATGATCTAGAAACAATAAATAATGGAATGCTACTTAGCATAGGCAAACAAATAATAGAAACACAATCGTCCACTTATAGATTGAATCACATTAATAAAGCAAAGGATTGGGGTTTAGTCGGGGGATGTACTTCTTACGAAGGTGGCCCGCATGTACCAGCTGGAGGTAGTCTAGACAATCTCAGTAACTTAATCAACTCCCACAGAACGAAAGAAATGGGGAATGTAATAAAGTACAATTATCAAGAAGGTTGGGAGAAAATAGGCGGAGGTTTAGCTTTGCACTTTACATTAGCATCATCGTATAACCGCTACGGTTGTTGGGGCTTGACTGATGATTACACTAACCCAGATAGAAATTATAAAATGCAAGCAATCCGTGATATTATTTCATCCAAGTCAAATATTACAAATCTGGCTGTTGAAGATATTATTGCTATATCACCAAACCCTACAGATGGCAATATACAATTAGTATTAAAAAAGAAGTTAGATGAACTAACTGTCGTTGATATAAACGGCAAAACCATATTCTACTTAGACCCCAAAGTTGGGAGCACTCAGTTAGATATGAGCAGTTACCCTATTGGTGTTTACTTTCTTAAGTATTGCAATGGTGGTGTATGGGGCAGCACAAAGATACAGTTGAGTAGGTAGGGACAGCTTATGACTAATATATTTCCAGTCAAGCTGAGGAAAAGAAGTAACTTGCATCTCAAAACAAGACTTTTTTCAATTCAGAATTGGAAAAGTCAGATAATTCTCCGGCTCCATTTCCTAATAATCATTAATTTGCATAAACTTTCAATCATTTGAGACGTTTTACGTGTTCAAGTGTCATTATAGTTATATAAAAAACAAATTCAAAAAGACATGAAATATATTATACTCCTGCTATCATTTTGTACAACTGCTTTTTCCCAATTCGAGGCCGCTCCAGCTTATCAACCCCATAATCTCAGCTTCGAAAATGCCGTTGTTGGTGCTATGCCAGCAAAGTGGACATTGTCCGAACAAGCGAAGGAAAAGGGATATTATTCAGAAGCAACAGTCACTAACCCATTCGATGGCAAATACTGTTTGAGTATAGAAAGACCTATGGATTCTACTGGTACAGAGAAAGTGAGCGCTTCTGCCGTTCAGAGTTTTGATGCTAGCCAGTATATAGGCAAGAAAGTGAGATTCACAGCTCATATACGTGCAGAGATAGAAGGCGAGGGACACGCTGGGTTCTACATCTCAGAACGTACTTTCCAAAATCAATACCCATTCATCAATACTAATGAAGAAGATCCAATTGTTTTCAATACTTGGGAGCGATATACAGTAGAACATACTGTTACCGATGATGCATATTCTATTAATATCGGTCTCTTCCTACAAGGTAGTGGAAAGGCGTGGATAGATGGTATAACCATTGAAGCTATAGATGAAGTGCAAGACATAGTTACAGCTGGTAGCACTGATGCTGAAACCGCAAAAAAATATCTGGATTTCGCGAAGGCCTATGGTAATACTAAGTTCTTTCACCCTTCGGATGAAATAGAAAAACTTGATTTGGAAACTTACCTTTACCATAGTATTAAAGGGCTTGTGAGTAATACAGATGCTTTTACTACTATCCAAAATCGTATAAAGAGAATAGCCCCTTCGGCTGGATTATACAAAGATGAGGTAAGTGCGAAAAAACACAAAGTAAACAAGCCAAAAAACGCACTAGATAGAGTTGCAATAGCTAAGATTACGAATAATATATACTATAAAAATGGTGATTTGAACATAGGCACTAAACGATTGAACGTATATGATTCCAGAATGCCACGCGAAGCAGCTACCTACCAGATAATAGGCGCTTCTAACTTAGCGGGTAAAAAAATAAAATACTCAGCTATGGCTAAGGTCGTACCTTATGGTAATGACGCCCACGCTGAACTATGGTTTCGTGTTGATTTCGAAGACCCAGCTAAAGAGCCACTTAATATTAAAATTCCTGAGGTTATATATTCTGATAAATGGAAGGAATATAGTATAGAAGTTGAAATACCGAAAGATGCTGTTCAGATAAGACCGGGGCTTGTATTTTTTGGAGAGGGAAGATGTTGGTTCGACGATGTAAAGATCACAGCCAAAGGTCAAGGTGAAGATTTGGAATATAACCCTAAGAATAATTCTTTCGATATGAAATGGCAACCGAATAGTATAGAGTACTGGAGAATCCCCGAATCCATACTAAAATCGGGGTATGCGTTTTCAATTGATAATAGCAAAGAAGCCCTAGACGGTAGTTCGTTAGTTATCTCTACAGATAAGCAGTTGTATAATCCTTTGTCAAAACCAGAGGAAATCTGCATTAGCAAAATAGATGACGGTATGTGGCTTGCACTACCACTAACTGTATATGATGATGGTAATGTTTCTTTACCAAAATCAGATGACAAACCCGAGCAAAGAATAACAATGAACCCAAATGACAGAATATCTAAAGTTGCTGTATTTATAGAGATGTGGAACTATATGAGGTACTATTCTAATGTCAACTATACAGAAGGCGAGTGGGAGAAATTATTTTTGGATAATATATCTAATATAACTCAAACTAGAACCACTGATGAGTTTGAAGCAGAGCTAAACAAGATAATGAAGGTAACTAATAATATACGCTCAACGGCGTGGCTAACTTCACAATCAAAGGATTTTACGTTACCATTCATAGTAGATTTTGAAAATGGTGAGGTGGTAGTAGTTAGCTCTTATGACAAGCAAATAGAAAAAGGGGATAGAATACTAGATATTGGCAATAAGAACGTAATGGATTTTGTAGCAAAAGAATCGGAACAATACCCTGGTAATTCAACTATATGGAAACAGAAAAAAGCGTTCTACAAGCTATCAGCAGGTGATTTCAAATCAGAAGAAAAAGTCAGAATTAATAGAAACGGTGATGAGTTAATAGTTCCCATTACTAGGTATTTAACTAATAGAGAAGTTGTGATAGCTCGCCCATATACATTGGAGTGGTTGGATAGTAATACTATTTACATAGATGGAACTCGTTTGGATGACTTTGAGATGAGCGAGATGATGGGTAATTTCATTAAAGCAAAGGGGATAATAATAGATTTGCGTGGAGATGCTCTACTTTCTGAACACTTCCTCGGCTTTTTTATAGATGAGAATATACCGACATTTGAATGGGGGTTGAACTCATATATTAGCCCTTGTAAAGAGCCATCAACTCGGATAATAGATGGTTACGTGAAAGCTAAGAAATCTGAATTGGCTAGAAATATTGTATTTATAACAAATGAAACAACTGTAGGTAAATCTGAGACCATATTACAAATAGTGAAATACTATGGAATAGGTAAGATAATAGGTGAACCAACAGCCGGCTCTTATGATATGATGCAAGAGGTCAAATTGCCAGCTTTTTATAATATTTCGTTCGATATATACCCAATGTCATTTAAAAATGATGATCAGATAAAATATAAATCTATCATACCCGATATAACTATCGAGGGGAAGGATAATTATCCAAATGATCCAAAAATCAAAAAAGCACTTGATATATTAAAACAAAAGTATTAAATTGTACAGAATTATAATAAACTAAATTAGGAGATAAGTATGAAGAAAGTATTAGTGCCGTTTATTCTAACAGCAATCGCTCTAACAGTATTCTTTTTGCTTCCGAATCAATCTGAAGCAAAATCAGCTAAAACGTCTTTCACAGCATCAATCACGTGTGATGGTTGCAAGAGCAAGATAGAAAAGAACATGAAAGATGTAGATGGCGTAAACACTACTAGCGTTGACGTAAAGACTAAAACTGTAAGCTTTGACTACGATCCTGAAGTTATAACAGTTGCAGATTTGAAAACAAAAGTAACAAAATTAGGTTATGATGTTGCTGAAGTTTCTACTAAGAAATGCTCTACTTCAGACAAGGAGTGTTCTACTACTGGTAAAGTAGGCGATAAAGATTGTAGCACAACTAACAAGAAAGTCGCTTCTAAGGATTGCGGCTCGGAAGAGAACTGCTGCAAAGATAAGGCAAAAAAATAAGAATAAACTTGTACTAAAGTTGTTCGACGAGAGCTATCCTATATGGGTAGCTCTTTTTTTTTGCTTTTATGACAGATTGTAGAGACGTATTGTTGTGCTGACCGTTGTCGAAGTAAAGAGTCAAGAGAGGTAGTCCTAATTGTATTTATTAAGAACAAGAATACAAGGTGGAATAAGATAGTCAGGATGATTGGATTATACGTCACTCTGATAACGCCGCAGACATTAGAAGAATCTAGGTGTTATTTAACTAAGTCATAATGCTTTACCATATCAATTCGATTAGCTTGTGATTGACGCTCCCGATACCTTCAAATTTTTATTATTAAACATTTATTACTAATTTATTCAGTCAGCAAATAACAATTTCGAGTAAAAAATGAAAAAAATACTATTTCTATTCCTATTTATACTTGTCATAAGCTCTTGTAAAGATGATGAAGGCGATATCGTTGCACCTGGAAATGAATATACTCCTAAAATTATTACCGAAAATTATGGAACTGCAAAGCTAGTTGGTTTTGTAAATGATAAGTCAGGGAATCCACTTTCAGGTGTTACAGTATTTTTTGGTGAAGAAAAGACACTAACTGGCACTGATGGTGGTTATCAATTGAATACGCTGTCTTCTGGATCAAACAAAAGAATTTGGTTTCAGAAATCGGGATATGCTTCCACTCAAAAATTAGCTGACATAAAAGAAGATTTACCAAACAGAATAGATGCTAGTCTATTCCCGATTGATAAAACCGAAAAAATGAATAGCGATGGTGGAAAAATAGAAGGAAAAGATTTCTCTCTCGAAATTCAGCCGGGTGGATTTGTTTATTCTGATGGTCGCCCAGTAGAGGAAGATGTTTTCGTAGAAGTAACTGCCTTTTTAACAAGTGAAGATGAGTTTTTAGATGCTTTCCCTGGTGAATTCAGAGGGACTAGAGAAAATGGTACCGAAACAGCAATCGAATCTTTCGGATTTATTGATGTTGTGTTAAAAGTGGAATCTGGCGAACCAGTTCAACTAGCAGATGGAGTAACAGCAACAATCAAGATTAAAGCTCCACAGAACTCTCCAGCTACAATCCCAATGTGGCATTATGACGAAGACAAAGGAAAGTGGATAGAAGAAGGAATTGGCAGTCTAGTTGATGGATTCTATATAGCAGAGGTCAAACACTTCACAAAGTGGAACTGGGATAGACCTTATAATGAAACTTCAAAGATAGTTGGAAGAGTAATCGATAATGCTGGAAACCCAATTGAAGGCGCAAGTGTTGTACAAAAAGGAATAACTTATATATTTCAAAACTCAGCAGAAACTGATGAAAATGGCGCTTTTGAGTTACTTACACCAGAATCAAATGAATCAGAAATTGAAGCATATTTTGATATTTATGGCTCAACAATAATCAACTATACAACTTCACCTAACAAAGGGCAAGTTTATAATATTGGAGATATTAAAATTAATGTAAGTATAGATAATGTTATCGAACCATATATTTCTGATGCTTTATTTTATATCACAATAGGGCAATCTGCAAAAATTACAGGCAAATATTTTGGAGAAGTAAAAAGAAATGGGTATAAATTATTATTAAATGGCAATGAAGTAGAAACCACAACTTGGCAGAATGATCTAATTGAATTTGTTGTTCCAAACGGAATACCAGAAGAAGGAACAATTCAAATAGATAGAGATGGAGTATTTAGTAGAGAAGTAAATTATAAAGAGGGTGATTGGACTTGTGAGATTAAAGGTAATATATACGACAATAATGACCAACTAACTTATTTATATTTATCTAATCGAATATTGATATACATACCAAATTGCATAGGAAATCTTCAGAATTTAAAAGAGCTTCACCTTAGTAATAATCGATTAAGTAGTCTGCCTGAAAGTTTCGGAAATCTTCGAAATTTACAAGAGCTTGACCTTCATTATAATGATTTAACAAGTTTACCTAAAAGTTTCAGCAATCTCCAAAATTTAAGATTGCTTGACCTTCATTCTAATCCATTAAGTAGTTTACCTAAAAGTATCGGCAATCTTCAAAATTTACGAGAGCTTGACCTTAGTCTTACTAGAATTAATAGTTTACCTGAAAATATTGTCAACCTACAGAATTTAGTAATTCTAAACTTAGAAAATAATGATTTTGTAATTTTATCAGAGAGCATTGGTAATCTACAGAATTTAAAAACTCTAAACTTGGAACTTAATGATTTAACAAGTTTACCAGAAAGTTTTGGCAATCTTGAAAACTTAGAGGAGCTTAATCTTTATAAAAATGAGTTAACGACCTTGCCAGAAAGTTTCGGCAATCTTCAAAACTTAAAGGAGCTTAATCTTCGTACGAATAGATTAAGTAGTTTGCCGATATCAATCAAAAACTTAAAAGAAAACCTAATTTTATTAATTTTAACAAATAACAATTTTTCGGAAGAAGAAAAAGCTAAAGTTGAAAAGTGGCTACCAAATACTACCATTTATTGGTAAATAGTAAATGGGTGGCTATTGTTGTCTTTTGATTTATTATTAGTTTTATTCAGTCAGCAAATAACAATTTCGAGTAAAAAATGAAAAAAATACTATTTCTATTACTATTTATACTTGTCATAAGCTCTTGTAAAGACGATGAAGGCGATATTGTTTCACCCAGTAATGAATACACTCCTAAAATTATTACCGAAAATTATGGCACAGCAAAGCTAGTTGGATTTGTCAAAGATAAGTCTGGTAGTCCTCTCGCTGGTGTTACAGTGTTCTTTGGAGAAGAGAAGACATTAACTGGCTCTGATGGTGGTTATCAATTAAACACCCTATCCGCAGGATCTAATAAAAGAATTTGGTTTCAGAAATCGGGATTTGCTTCCACTCAAAAACTGGCCGACATAAAAGAAGATTTGCCGAATAGAATAGATGCTAGCCTATTTCCAATTGATAAAACAGAAAAAATGAATATTGATGGTGGCAAAATCGAAGGGAAATATTTCTCAGTCGAAATAAAGCCGGGTGGATTCGTTTTTTCAGATGGAAGACCTGTTGAGGAAGATGTTTTCGCAGAAGTAACTGCATTTTTAACAAGTGAAGATGAATTTTTAGATGCTTTCCCAGGTGAGTTCAGAGGGACAAGAGAAAACGGTACAGAAACCGCAATCGAATCTTTCGGATTTATTGATGTTGTATTAAAAGTTGCATCTGGCGAACCAGTTCAACTAGCTGACGGAGTAACAGCAATAATCAAGGTTAAAGCTCCACAGAACTCCCCAGCTACAATCCCAATGTGGCATTATAATGAAGATAAAGGAAAGTGGATAGAAGAAGGAGTTGGCAGTCTAGTAGATGGATTCTATATAGCAGAAGTTAGCCACTTCACAAAATGGAATTGGGATAGACCTTATAATGAAACGTCAAAGATAATTGGCAGAGTAGTCGATAACGCTGGCAACCCTATTGAAGGGGCAAGTGTTGTACAAAAGGGAATAACATATAGATTCCAAAACTCAGCAAAGACAAATGAAAATGGCACATTTGAATTACTTACTCCGGAATCAAATGAATCTGAAATTGAAGCTTTTTTTGATATTTATGGCTCAACAATAATCAGCTATACAACGTCACCCAACAAGGGGCAAGTTGATGATCTTGGCGATATTATAATTAATGTAAGTATAGGTAATGTTATCGAACCATATATATCTGAGACTTTATTTTATATCACTATAGGGCAAACAGAAAAAATTAAGGGTAAATACTTTGGGGAAGAAAAAAGACAAGGATATAAGCTATTATTAAATGGCAATGAAGTAGAAACCACAACTTGGAAGAATGATCTAATTGAATTTGTTGTACCAAACGGAATACCAGAAGAAGGAACTATTCAAATTAATAGAGATGGAGTTTTAAGCAGAATAGTAAACTATAAAGAAGGAGATTGGACTTGTGAAATTGGGGGTAAATTGTATGATAATAATGACCTGCCAAAAGATAGTAGTAAATACTATTTAAATTTATATTATTTATCATTAGGTAAAATACCAAATTGCATTGGTAATCTTCAAAATTTAGAAATACTTGATCTCTATCGTAATCAATTAACTTCTTTACCTGAGAGTATAGGGAATTTAAAGAATTTAGAATATCTAGATATTGATTATAATCAATTAACTAGTTTACCCGAGAGTATTGGGAATCTTCAGAGTTTAGAATATCTAATTCTCCATTATAATCGATTTAGTAGTTTCCCAGAAGTTATAAGTACTCTTCAAAAATTAGAATATTTGTCCCTTGGAAATAATCAATTAACTAGTTTACCTAAAAGTATAGGGAATCTACAGAATTTGAAAACGCTGAGTCTTAGTCATAATCAATTAACTAGTTTACCCGAATCAATCAAAAACTTAAAAGAAAATTTAATAGAATTGGGATTAGAAGGTAATTCCTTATCTAATATAGAAAAAGCAAAAGTTGAAGGATGGTTACCGAATACAAATATAAAGTGGTAAATAAAGGGTGGCAACCTTTTTTAGGACAAGAGAGTTCAGACTAAGGAGTATAAAATGCGGTCATTGAGCGGAGTACTTCGAGAACCTCAGTGAGCTACGAGTCCACTGAATGACGTATTACCCAATTACAGGTAACTTGAATCGCTTGTTTGGTGTGCGTTTTATTATTAAGATATTCCGCCCCTCTGGGGCTTTGTAGGTTGATTTTTACCTATTTGCTACAGATATACAGCCACTCTGTGGCTAAAATACAAGTCGTTCTAAACAATAAGTCTCTACATTTTTGATAATAATTATCCGTGCAATCCATAAATCCAAAAAATCCGTGATTCAGACATAAAGAGATTACCACGTCGCTACGCTCCTCGTAATGACACGATCTCTAGAATGACGGTTTTACGTGAGGTTTGGGGGATTACTGGCATAAAAAAAGAGACGTATTTTCACACGTCTCTTATATTATTCTATTATTCCGCCTTCGACTCCGCTCAGGCATCATATTCTTTCAATCTTATATATTTACCGCTTCGCCGTAGGCTGCTGCTGACGCTTCCATAATAGATTCGCCAAGAGTAGGGTGAGCGTGTATAGTTTTCATTATTGTGTGTGCAGTTGCGTCTAGTGAACGTGCTAGTGCTATTTCACCGATTAGTTCAGTTACATCTGGACCTATCATGTGTGCACCCAATACTTCACCGTATTTCTCATCGAATACTAGCTTCACAAATCCTTGTGTTTTACCAATACCGTGAGCTTTTCCGTTCGCTGTGAATGGGAATTTACCAACTTTTACTTTGTGACCAGCTTCTTTTGCTTTCTCTTCAGTCATACCGATAGATGCCACTTGTGGGATACAGTAAGTACAGCCAGGGATATTGTTATAGTCAATACCTTTGTCAGAATGACCAGCTATTGCTTCTACACAAGCGATACCCTCAGCAGATGCTTTGTGGGCTAACCAAGGAGCACCAGCTACATCACCGATAGAGTATATACCTTCTACGTTTGTACGGCATAGTTCATCGATTACTATTGAGCCTTTTTCTACTTTTACGCCTACAGTTTCCAAGCCAATTCCTTCGATATTTGCTTGTATTCCGATAGCGTTGATAGCTTTCTCAGCTTTTAGTGTCTCTTTTTTGCCGTCTCTTTCTATTACTACTTCTACGCCAGTTTTTGTTGGCTTAGCGCTTAGTACTTTAGCAGAAGTTAGCATCTCGATACCATCTTTCTTGAAGCTACGAGCTAATTCTCTTGATACGTCTTTGTCTTCGATAGGTAATATTCTATCTTGGTACTCAACGATAGTTACTTTTGTACCGAATGCATTGTAGAAATATCCGAACTCGATACCAATAGCACCAGCACCCATGATAATCATGTCTTTAGGAGCTTTGTTCTGTATCATTGCTTCTTTCGAAGTCAAAATGTTCTTTCTATCTACTTCAATACCTGGCATTTCTCTTGGTCTAGCACCAGTAGCTATTATTATGTGTTTAGCAGTAATAGTATCTGTTACTTTACCTTTGGGGTCTAGTACTTCTACTTTACCTTTGGCTGCTATTCTGCCGTGACCTTCTACTTTTTCAACTTTGTATTTGCCGAAAAGATATTTGATACCGCCAGACATTTGGTTAGCTACGCCTCTAGATCTTTCGATTACTTTACCGAAGTTTGCTTTCACGTTAGTTACTTCAAATCCGTAGTCTTCAGTATGAGCTAGGAAATGAGCGTACTCAGCAGATTTCAATAATGCTTTTGTTGGGATACATCCCCAATTCAAACATACTCCACCTAGTTCAGCTTTCTCTACACAAATTGTTTTTAGTCCTAATTGTGAAGCTCTGTTTGCAGCTACATAGCCACCAGGTCCAGAACCGATTATTACTACATCACATGAATGATTTGCCATTGTAAAACCTTTAATTTTTAGTCTTTTATAATTTTCATTTTTACAGAATACAAGTTAATTCTTTTTTCGAGTTTTCTCAAATTTCGTATTTAATTATTAATCACTCGAAATATATTTTATATTGCAGTTAATAACTAATTACTCATAGATATATTATACTCCGATTGAAAAATGTTTGAAATAAATACAAAATACGAAGAACTGAAAGCAGAAGTTGAGAAACACAGCCACTTATATTATGTTAAAAATGAACCAGTTATAAGCGATAGAGAGTTTGATTCTCTATTCGATGAATTACTCGAATTCGAAAAAGCACATCCTGAATTAGCAACTGATGATTCCCCCGCGAAAAGGGTCGGCGGAGAGCCAGTCGAGGGGTTCACAACGGTAGAACACTCACAGCCAATGCTATCACTTCAAAATACATATAGCCGTGAGGAAGTCGAGGATTTCGATGCTAGAGTCCGTAAGGGATTGGAGAACGTGAAATTCAGCTACACAGCCGAACTGAAATTTGATGGAGTCGCCCTCAGCTTAGTCTATGAGAATGGGAAGCTGAGCCGAGCGGTAACAAGAGGTGATGGCTTCAAAGGAGATGATGTAACGAGCAATGCTGTAACTATTCGCTCTATTCCCCTTTCTGTTTCTGGCGATTTGAAGAACTTCGAGGTGCGAGGTGAGGTATATATGACCAACCCACAATTCGAAAAAATCAACAAAGAAAGAGCGGAAAACGGCGACAAACTATACGCAAACCCACGAAACACAACTGCCGGCAGTTTGAAGCTATTGGATTCGCGAATTACAGCAGTTAGAAATTTACAGATGTACTGCTACTCACTATTTGTAGATGGAGCTGAGCTAGAAACAAACGAGAAGAACGCAGAAATCCTCAAGGAAATGGGCTTCCCAGTTTCACCGCATTTCGCAGTTTGCAATTCGGTAGATGAGATATTCAAATTCATAGACGAGTGGAACACAAGACGAGTTGAGTTGCCATATATGATAGACGGAATAGTAGTCAAAGTCAATGAGAAAAAGTATCAAGACGAGCTAGGATTCGTAGCTAGAGCCCCACGCTGGGCTATGGCGTATAAGTACGAAGCCGAATCAATGGAAACACAAGTGCTCGATATACAGCTACAAATAGGTCGTACAGGCGCAGTAACACCAGTCGCTATACTGGAGCCGATATTCGTATCTGGGTCAACTGTCAGCCGCGCCTCGCTTCACAATGCGGACTACATTGCCGAGAAAGACATACGAGTTGGTGACTACGTGATGGTCGAGAAAGGCGGCGAGATAATCCCCAAAGTAACGCAAGTTGTCCTAAACAAGCGACCAAGCGACTCTGTTCCTTTCGAGTTCCCTGCCGAAATAGACGGTGCAGCAATCCATAGAAACGAAGGCGATGCAGCACACTATGTCTCGGACAAAAGCTCGAAGACAATAATCAAGCGGAAAATAGAGCACTTCGTATCGCGGAATGCGATGGACATAGACGGTATGGGCGAGCGAATAATAGATGATTTTGTAGAAAAAGGATGGCTTAACAATGTCGCTGATATTTACGATTTGGAGCAGCACCGACCCGATATGCAAGAACTAGAGGGATGGGGCGAGAAAAGCACAACCAAGCTATTCGAGGCAATAGAAAAGAGCAAAACGCAACCCTACAACCGAGTGCTATTCGGACTAGGTATCCGCTTCATAGGTGAAAAGGGAGCGAAGCTATTAACCAAGAATTTCAAGAATATAACCGAGCTGGAAAACGCGGATTACGATACTCTAAAAGCAATCCACGAAGTTGGCGACGTAATGGCGGCATCAGTCGTAGATTACTTCAATGATGAAGATGAGCTGAACATAATCGGGAAACTAAAGAGAGCAGGACTAATATTCGAGTCAGATGAAGCGGACGAGCCACAATCAGACGCATTAGCCGGTAAGAGCTTCGTATTCACAGGCGAGCTAATCCGTATGACCCGCAAGGAAGCAGGTCAAATAGTAGAGAATCTTGGAGGAAAGCAAACCGGTTCAGTTAGTAAGAAAACATCCTACGTAGTAGTAGGCGACAGCCCCGGGAGTAAATACGACAAAGCCGTAGAGCTGGGCGTCACAGTCCTCAACGAAGATCAGTTTTTTGCGATGATAGAGGGCTACGATGCCTGAGCGGAGTCGAAGGCGGAGTGAGATGTAACATCGAGGGCAGAGTTTGAATGCATAATTTTAGTATATTAAGAGAAAACAGAGATTAAAATGAAATACAAATACTCAATATGTCACCCTGATAAAGAAGAGATAGAAAACAAGGATAATATATTAACTACTGATGAAGTTAAGCAAATAGCTGATAGTTATTCTTGGGGTTCAGAATTAGTTAAGATGGAAGGACTTGAACAACCTTGTTATAATCCATCTCTAGACTTCAAAAACATCGAGACAAATTATAGTTTAGGATTGACAGCTCATAAAAAAGAAAATAAAATTATGTTTTCAATTTGGTTTGGAAGGCCTGTTATAAAAAAATCATTTCTAGGTTTATTCGGGGAAAAAGTAGTTGTTGAAGCAATTGACAAATGGGAGTATGAGAAAAAAGAAGCATTAGAATTTCTTGATATTTTTCTTGAAATGGACTATGAAAAACTTGAAGAGAAAATGAATGATTAAACCACTTATAATATTTGTAGTTATAGTTCTATTTGGTTGCTCAAATGAAGAGCCTAAGCTCAATAGTGTTTTCATAGATTTTGAGAATAACGACACAACTGATAAATACATTTTCTTAGATTCTTGGGGGGTAATACAAAATGACAGCACAAACAAGAACAACAAATTTCTACTTTCAAGCAACTTTCTTGTCAATAAAATCGCAATATTGGACAAAGAGAATGAATTCACTTTCAATAATTCATTAATACAAAGATATGATGTTAAAGGAGCTTTGGGGATTGAAAAAATCAAGTTAGCTTTGTTAAAGCCGAATGATAAACTTGTAATAGAGTTCAAATCAAAATTTGTTCCGCCCCGAAACGAGTTGAGAAGTAAAACTATTAAATATCAAATCGTGTACTTCAGAAATAATGTCCTTGATTCAATAGACAATTATATAGTCTTCAAAAGTGATACAATTACTATAGAAAGAAATGGCGAATTCGTTTATACCAATAAGGTTTATACAAAGCCACTAAATCAATCAGAAATAAAAGCTATTTATAAATTTGAAAGAGATGTGTTAGAAAAGAAGTAGATACTCATATTCAACTCCTAACGGAGTTGCGAAGGTAGATTTAGAGAAATAAATTTAAAAAGAAACTAATCCATGAGATAACAAGTTTTGAAAAACATAATAAATAAACAAACCGCGATTAAGATCATGCTTGGGCTACTAGTGGCTGTGATTATATTCCACTTATGTATAATTATGAAATTTATACCTTATGAAATTGCTTGGGGTGGAAACCTAACCAATGACAATGAGATGTATGTTTTTGAGTTAATTTCGGTCTTCATAAACCTATTGTTATGTTATGCGCTACTGATAAAAGGGGAGTATGTAAAAGGTCTTATCCCCCTGAAAATAGTCGATATTTTCCTATGGGTGTTTCTGGTTCTTTTTGGATTAAACACAGTTGGCAATGCCTTCGCAGAGACTACTTTCGAGAAGTTCTTTTCTATTATTACTCTTCTATTTGTGTTACTACTTTGGACTATATTGATGAAAAAAGATAAATAGTTCGTTGTATAACCGTCGGCTTTTTTTTAACACACTTGTGCTGAGCGAAATCGAAGTAAAGCCACAAAGATTTGCTATTCTAATCCGTCTATTTAATTCTTAACTTGCAAGAAACTAAACGGCACAACAATGAAAATAAAAAAATTTACTATACAAGGCCATGACGGTTATGAGATGTCAGCAGAGCTGGATTTACCCGAAGATGGTTATCCCAAATACTTTTGCCTCTACGTACCGTGCTTCACTTGCACTAAGAACCTCAGGGTAGTTAAGCATTTATCAAAGCAATTAGTATCTCAAGGTATTGCGCTATTGCGTTTTGATTTCCCTGGCTTGGGTGATTCGGAAGGTGATTTTGCTCAGACGACATACTCTACTAATCTGAAGAATATTCGATTGGCGGCGAAGTGGTTAGAAGAGAATTACGAAGCACCAAAGCTCGGGATAGGTCATTCTATGGGCGGTTCGGCTATGATGAAATTTGCTATGGAATATGAACCTTTGGAGGCGTTGGTAACTATCGCAGCTCCTTCAACTCCTGATCATCTATGCCACGTACTGAGTCGCAACGTAAAGGAAGCTGAGGAAAAGGGAGCTTCAAAACGTACAATCGGTGGAATAGAATTCACTCTTACTAAGGATTTCTTTGATAATTTGACTACGAATAGTAAGGACTATGACCTATCTAAATTGAAAACACCTATTTTAGTTCTTCACTCTCCTGATGACGATACTGTCTCGTTAGACGAAGCCCGCAAGATATTAGCACAAGTTCGTGGACATCGCAGCTATATAATGCTGAACAACTATGGGCATCTAATTATGGATGAGGGCAATGCTATCAAAACAGCAGATATCATCTATAACTGGGCGAAAATGTATTTGGGGTAATAGTTCCATTTCTATGTCTGAATTGGAATCCATAGGATTGATGAATCAGTAAGATAAAAAAATAGCTGTCTAATTATTATTTTTTAGACAGCTTCTTTTTAATTTAATGTAAGGGCTAATATTTACTTGAAGTAAACTATAGCACCAACAGAAGTAGTCACGAATGATAGTTCACTAGTACTTCTTGTTATGTTGTTTTCTGTTTCGCTCGCACTACTATATCCGATACCAGTAGCAATATAAACGAAAAAGTTTTCTGCAACTTGCGTTTGACCACCAAACATAAGACTAAATCCTAATTCATCTGGTCTGTTATCTGCAGTTGCAAAGCCCAATCCAAAAGAGAAGAAAGGGTCAATTCTCTTGTTATCTACAAAGAAATAACGACCAGTTAAACCAATAGATGTTTGACTAGTGGTAGATGTCGTTTTACTACCATTTGCTTCTATAGAACTACTATTAGATATATAACCTAAATTCAATCCCAAATCGAATGAAGGAGAAAATGAATACATCCCACTTAGAGTAGGTGAACCATTAGAGAAACTAGAACCTATACCAAATGCACCATCGGGCAATTGTGCCTTAGATTCATTCGTAGAGAATAAACATAGGGTCTTGACAACTTAAGCAATTAACAAAACAGCTTAACGTCAATGACACCAATGATTAACAAGTATATATATCGTTCAAGGATTTCTGAAGCAAAAACTAGAGAAATAATTAAGTATTTTT
>JBAYUQ010000015.1:0-71278 GCA_041675005.1 Kapaibacterium sp. (SeqCode) | reverse complement strand
TAATATGGTTCTATTAGAAACCAAACCAATCTATGATTGTTGTTAGTTCTTCTTTTAACTGTTTTCTATGAACTATCATATCTACAAATCCGTGTTCAAGTAAGAACTCTGAAGTTTGGAATCCCTCTGGCAATTTGCGTTTGATAGTTTGCTCTATTACTCTTGGGCCAGCGAATCCGATTAATGCACCAGGTTCTGCTATTATAACATCGCCCAACATCGCGAAACTAGCACTAACACCACCTGTTGTAGGGTCAGATAGTATAGAGATGAAAGGTAATCCCGCATCGTCTAACTGTGCAAGTGCCACACTCGTTTTTGCCATCTGCATAAGAGATATCACAGCTTCTTGCATTCGTGCTCCACCAGAAGCGGAAATCACTATAAGTGGACATTTATTCTTAATTGCATAATGGGTAGCACGAACGAATTTTTCGCCAACTACGGAACCCATACTCCCACCAATAAAATCGAAGTTCATACAACCGAATGAAACCTTCTTACCATTTATCTTACCGTGACCTGTTGTCAAGGCATCGGAGCTGTCGGATTTTTTGTAAGCTGCGACTAATCTATCTTTATATGCTTTTGTATCTTCGAAATCTAGAGGGTCAGCCGAGTGTACTTTCTTATGTGTTTCTTTGAATGTACCTTCGTCGAAGATAATACCTACATATTCTTTTACACTTATTCGGAAGTGGTGATCACTTGTAGGGTCAGTATATAAATTTTCTTCTAATTCTTTCTTATATATCACATTACCATTTGGAGCTTTCGTCCACAAACCATCAGGCATATTCCTGTGGCCATCATTTTTTATATTCTGTTCAGATCTTTTAAACCAAGCCATATTATTAGCATTTTTATTGTTTGTATAGAATTCAATTTAATTATTGATTGCCAAACTTCCTAAATAATTTATAGAAATAGATGGCAGCAAGGTATTTTCAAACGAACAACAAGTCAAAAAATTTAAAGTTTTGAAGAAATTAATTTTTCGTACATGTTTTCAACTTAACTAATCATTAACTCAGATTACCACAAGAGCTAACAATTCAACTATAAGTTTGCACAAAATTAATTTTACATAAACTAATATTGGAGTATCAATGTTGAAGAAATTATTATCTATACTAGCTCTTTTCATAATTGCAACTACTGTTGCCTTAGCTTTCAAACCAGAAGGTATTATTACTGGTCAGGTCCTCGATTCATCAAATGGTTACTATTTACCTGGAGCTGTTGTGAAGGTGAAGGGGACAAAACTTGGTGCCGTTACTGATAAATCTGGAAATTTTCAGATACTAAATGTTCCTATAGGAACACACACCATAACGGTTAGTTATCTAGGTTATTCTAATAAAGTAGAAGAAATTGAAATAACTGATAAAAAGACATCTTCACTCAAATTCTTACTTGTCTCAGGAACAATTAATGCTGATGAAGTATTAGTTTTAGGTGATGGGCTAAAAGGACAAGCTAAAGCTCTCAATACTCAAAAAAATAACAATAATATTACCAATATAATATCAGCGGACCAAGTAGGTCGTTTCCCAGATGCAAATGTCGGAGATGCACTAAAGAGAGTACCTGGTATAACAGTTCAAAATGATCAAGGCGAGGCAAGATTTGGACTTATACGTGGGACAGCTGCTAGACTGAATTCAGTTACTATTAACGGTAATAGAATCCCATCTGCCGAAGCTGAGAATAGAGAAGTCCAATTAGATTTAGTTTCTGCTGATATGGTACAATCAATAGAGGTTAGTAAGGCATTAACTCCTAATATGGATGCAGATGCGATTGGTGGATCAATTAATCTCGTTACTCGGAATGCACCAAGTGAAAGAAGATTGTCCGTTACAGCTGGTTCTGGATATAATGCTCTAAGTGAAAAACCTATTTTAAATGGAGCATTGATTTACGGTGAAAGACTACTAGATGATAAATTAGGATTTGTTGTTAGTGGTTCTTATAATAATCATAAACTAGGTTCTGATAATGTTGAAGTAGAATGGGCATTTGATGATAATAATACTTCATTTATGGAAGATTTCCAAATTAGACAATACGAAGTTCAAAGAGTTAGATCTTCTATATCTTTAGATCTAGATTACAAATTTGACGAGAATAATACTATAAATCTTGGAGGAATCTTCAATAATAGAGATGATTGGGAAAATAGATACAGAACTAGATTCAAATTTGACAATCAAGAAAATGGCGCTTACCCTACTGAGATTATCAGACAAACGAAAGGTGGTATTGGTGGAGGAAATACGGACTATTCAAGATTAGAAGAACAACAAACTATGAATATTGCTATTTCTGGTCAGCATTTATTATTCAATTCTTTAAAGATGAATTGGAATAGTAACTATGCAAAAGCATCTGAGGATAGACCAAACGAACGATATATAGATGTAGCTTATGATGGGGCTTCTGTAATTCAAAACTTATCTAATTTAGAAAAACCAAACATTAGTTATGATAATGCAGACAATGCTTTTGCTAAATACGAATTTGATAAAATAGAAGAACTAAATCAATATACTGAAGATGTGGATTTCAATGGTAAAATAGATTTCGAATTACCTTTGGAATGGTATAATTCAAAAGTCAAATTCGGAGGAAGGTTTAGAATGAAAACAAAACTTAGAGACAATGACTTTTTCGAGTATAAGCCTACTGATAGTTACGAAGCTCAATTTTTACAAGAAATGTATTCTGCATCTTCGAACAAATCAAAGGATAACTTCCTGCCTGGTGATTATGTAGCTGGTGACTTTGTATCTAGAGAATTTCTTGGAAATCTTGATTTTACTGATGAATCAAAGTTTGAGAAAAAAGATATAAAAGAAGAATATGTACCTGCTAATTTTGATGCTAAAGAGAATATATTTGGTGGATATATAATGGCTGAACACGACTTCACCGACAAACTTCATATTCTGTATGGTGTTAGATTAGAGTCAACAGACCTAACATATAACGCAAATAAATTTGAAGTAAATGAAGATGAAGGAACTACTACAATCACTCCTACAACAGGTACAGATAGCTATGTAAATATCCTTCCTTCATTACATGTGAAATATGCTCTTACCGAATCTGACTTACTTAGAGCGGCTTGGACTAACTCTTTATCAAGACCAAACTACTACGATATAGCCCCTTATAGACAAATTATAATTGATGGAGGTGATAGAGAATTAAAAGAAGGAAACCCTTCTCTAAAACCAACTAATGCAATGAATTTTGATTTGATGTATGAACACTATTATGAGTCTGTAGGTATCTTATCTCTTGGAGCTTTTTATAAAGATTTGACAGACTTTACTTATACTTTTAATACTAGAGACTACGTAGAGCCTGGGACAGGTGATGTTTATGATGACTATAGCACTCCCCGAAATGGTGCCTCAGCTAAAATCATGGGTGCAGAGATAGCTTTCCAAAGAAGACTAGATTTCCTTCCATCTTTTCTAGAGTATCTAAATATATATACTAATTACACATATACAAATTCTTCTGTAAGTGGGTTAGGTATAGATGGGAGAGATGAAACGGATTTATCATTACCAGGTACAGCTGAGAATACTTTTAACGTATCACTATCATGGGAAAATAAAGATTTAACTTTGAGAATATCAGGAAACTATGCTTCTAGTTATATAGATCAACTCGAGAGCGAAGCAAGAAATGATAGATACTATGACGAACAATTCTTCTTAGATATAAATGGTTCGTATAAGTTTACTGACCAGTTTAGTTTCTTCTTCGAAGTAAATAACCTTACTAACCAGCCACTTAGATATTTCCAAGGTGTTTCTAGTAGAGTAATGCAACTAGAATATTATAATACAAGAGCGACTGCTGGAATTAAATTTAACTTATAATCAATAAAGGAAATAAAATGAAAAAGATAATATTATTGTTAATTGCCTCTGCACTTTTCTCTTGTGCCGATAAGAAAATAGAACAAGATAAAGTAGATACTGTTGATACTGTAGAAACTCAAACAGGGTATATGACTATTTCGGAAGATGTAGTTTCCAATTGGGATGATGTAAATAATATAGACTCACCTGCTTTTTTTAAAGATGGAGATAAATCATATATAATAGCAACTTCGAAAGATAAAGATTATTTACAAATCTATGATGCAATATCATTAAAAGAGCTTGAGAAAATAGGTAAATCTGGAAGTGGTAAATCTGAGTTTAGTAGACCCAATGGTATTTGGATTATAGATAATCTGATGTTGATAGTTGAAAGGGATAATCATAGAGTTCAAGTATTCACTTTACCTGATTATAAGCATGTGGGATATATTGGTCAAGATAAGTTATTGAAACCTTATGGACTTTCTGTCCATAAAAAAGGTGAAGAATATACACTATTCGTAACTGATGATTTTGAATCTGATGAAGATAAAGAACCTAATATTGATGTTCTTGATAAAAGAGTAAAACAATTTACTTTCACGTATAAGAGTAATAAACTTGAATCTAAGTTTATCAAAAATATAGGAGAGAAGAATGGTGATGGTAGATTGTTCGTAGTCGAATCTATTTATGCCGATCCTGAAAACAATATATTGCTAATATCCGATGAGAGTAATATAAATAAGAATATCAAAGTGTACGATTTGGAAAAAGGTGCTTTTATCAAAAATATTGGTTCAGGCTTATTCAAATATCAAGCCGAAGGTATTGCACTTTACGACTGTGGTAACGGTACTGGTTATTGGTTTACTACTGACCAAGATAAAGGAAATAATACTGTTCATGTATTCGAAAGGAAATCTCAAAATTATGTAACATCATTCAAAACTGAAGTAACGCAGAATACTGACGGTATTTGGTTAACTCAAGAACCGGTAGGGAATGCAAATGAGGGGCTATTTATTATGGTTCATGATGATGGTGGAGTTTCTACTTTCAGTCTTGACAAACTATTAGATAAATTAAAAATATCTTGTAATTAGTAAGGCTAGATATAAATTAAGTTAGTAAACTTAAAGCCTATCTTAATAGTTATAAGATAGGCTTTTTCTATTTAGCTTCATCATAAGCCGCTTTAAGCCACCCAACTAATTCTTTGTCTATTTGACTCTCATCAGTTAATCTAACTCTGTGAGAACACATAGAGTTAAAGCTACCTGATTTTTCTAATCTATCAGTTATTTCTAATTCCTTAGAGTTTATTCCTACATCTAGTCTAGTTTTAGTTGACGGTTGAATTAATGCGAATTGCTTTTTACCTCTAAGACTAACATAAGCTTTCTTTGGAGCTATTTCTACATCGCCAAACTTAGAAATCTCTTTCATTAGACTATCATATATAGGTCTAAGAGCCTCTTTACCTTTATACTGTAAATCTACCAAATCTTGGCTCTCAGCTACTGAACCTGCATCAGAACTTTTAGCTTTGTAAACTACCAAATTTGCAAATCCATAAGTAAAATCATGTTTATCTTTGAGATAGTTTATCATCTCTTTATGCTTCTCTTTTCCTGATTTCTTCACTACCTCTACCCAATGGCTAATCGGCTTACCAGTATTTTTTTCTATACTATCTATCATCTTTTCTTCTGGAGTCATAATTTACCTCTTAGTTAAATAATCCTATAATTAAACCCATAATCATAAATGAAACTACATGAAACCCTCCATTAATAGCAAGTAAAGTGAATGACTTTCTCTCAAACAGATAAGTAGTGCCCATAGATAAAAGCACCCAAGCAAACCCAACCATAAATCCAGCAGTTAGTCCAAATAAAATGTCAGCTTCAGGCCCTAAAAACATTGCTAATACCATAGCTGCTATAAACGAGAAAACAAATGATAAACCAAATACTTTTGCTTGCCCTTCTTTCAGGTCTTCTTCGTTTATTTTTGCTTCTATCATCCACTTTTTGCTGAACATTAACGGTGAGTACCAAGCCCCACCAATCATAAATGTCGATAGTGCTGCTAAAAATATTGCTAACCAATTAAGTGATGCAAATGCTATACTCATATCCATAATCATTACCTTTGTTAATATTGAAAAAAAGCAAAATAGTATTCTTTACTCATTTAAAATTGTATAAAATTAACCTAGTTATTATTCAATTGGAATAAAATTAACATAACCTTTGTTATTTTTCAAATAATCTGTTGGAGTAAAATCTGTGAATTCTTTAAAATCACGTATGAAATGGGATTGGTCAAAGTAACCAGATGTAAATGCTATTTCTTGTAAATCAACATTAGTGTCAAGTCCTATCATATTAACAGATTTCTGAAATTGTCTTATTCGCCTGTATTTATTTGGTGAGATACCCATGTACTTCTTGAATAAATCATTTAGATGCTTATTAGTGAATCCAACTTTCTGACTAATTTCGCTAATAGTATTACTATCCATTAAACTAATTGCAAACTCTACACTTTTATTAAGTGATGCTTCCTTTTTGATTTCATGCGTCAATAATTTATCTAAGAGTTTGAATCTAGATTGGGTTGATTCTAGTTCTAATATTCTATCACGCATATCTATTACTTTATTTTTCCATATATTTTCAATGTCAGTAACGTAATTATTGAATTCGGTAAGTGGAAATCCAAATAATGAATATGCCCCAGAATTCTTGAAACTAATGCCTATTACATTAGTAACCGAAGTATGTATTGTAATTGGTTTGGTAAGTACAGAAGAAAACCACATTTTATTGCATCTTTTATTAGATTCACCTGATCTATCTTCCATAATAAATGAATCATTTAAATTAATCATTAGTTCTTGATTACCAGCAGGTAATATTTTTTCTTTCTTGTGACTAACTTCTCCATTTACATACCATAAGTAATCTACTATTTCCGATAGGGGATAAGTTGGAATATAAGTTTCATATATCATAATCAAAGTAAATTAATTTTCAATTTCTAAAAATACTAAAATTCCTCTCAAATATATAAATGAATAATAAGAAAAAACAACATTCACCACATATTTCTGTAACTCAAATATAATTTGTAAATTAATTTTCTGTAACTGGTTATCACTTAAGAATCTTGGACTTTGTAATGAAAAGATTATATTTAATACTTGGAATATTATTCTGTGTTTCTTTTGCTTTACATAGCGAAGAGGAAATGAAATACATATCAGGCAAAATCACTCTAGGCGATGGGGGAGCTGCTAAGAGAGAAGTGTATGTATATTATAATCGTTTCCAATATAGCGATGATAACTTGATGAAGATAGTCCCGACTGATGCTAATGGTGAGTTCAAAGTCCCTATACCTTATAGTATAAACTACGCTTCTATTCACCTTGCTGCTCCTGGCTACGCAGCATATATGACTGACTTTATAGAAGGTGATACAAACCCTAGAGTTGAGGCAATACTATATAATAGGGCAATCCCAGAAAAGTTCGATTCTATAGGAGTGTTAATTTACACTAGTAAGGGTCGTATTATGGAAAGAATCAAAGTTGGTTATTCCAGATTCGTTAAACTTAAAGTTGATTTTAAAGACAAGAAATACTCTAGTATTACTAATAAAGGTGAAGATACTGTCAGATATGCACTCTATTTCAAGGAAAGTTCTAACACACCAGCCGAGCACAACGGAAAGTGGAAATATGATAATAATGGCGATTACTATGCCGTTGCTGTTACTAAAAAGAAAATACTATCTTTGAGTATTGACTTATCCAAATATAGATACTCGGATGACCCCGAAGAGCAGAGTTTAACGAGTGGTGGGTGGGTCAATTCCCCTGTCAATATGCAATACAATGAAGTAGTCCAATTGCTTCCCCTGACTGATGTCGCCCGACTTAGGCAGAATTTCTATTACTATGTAATGCAGTATAATAATGAAGCAATCAAGAAACTAGATTCTGCTGAATTAGAAAAGAGAAAGATGGGGACTATAATGAAATTCCGTCGTTATATTAGCACTAATGATAGCTTATTGAGGTTAGTCGAATCTCCATATCTAAAGGATTACTTGAATCTGACCAAAATGGATTTACTAAGCGCTCCTGACTCACTTAAAAGTTGGAAAGATAAGTATGAAATAATGCAATCTTTGCAAATGCTACCAACTGTGTTTTACTCTGAGTTCAACGATGTAATCAACACAAAAGAGTTCAAAGAGGATCCACAATTATATTTAGATTTACTAGAAGCACTTTTTGCTAAATCAAAAAACACACGTAATAACTATTACTTAAGATATGGGCTTTATTCTCGATTGGCAAAAAACGAAATAGTAAAAGAACCAAATTATAGGGATTATTTGATAAAAAATCTCAAGGAGTTAGCCGAGTTCGATGACCTAGACAGTTGGCCGAAAACAGGGATTCCAAAGACATTGGCACAGCTAGAGCTAGATACTATGAGTTATGCACCTGATTTTTCTTTTAAGACAATAGACGGAAAAGAACTAAGACTATCCGATTATAAAGGTAAGTGGGTATTGCTTGATTTTTGGGGAACATGGTGTGGCCCTTGCGTTATGGAAACGCCTTTTTTAGTAGAAGCATATAATACGCTTGGTGGAAAGAAATTTGAGATGATAAGTATAGCCAACGACCGCAGTGTAGAAGTGGTAAGCGAATATGTGAAAAAGAACGAAATGAAGTGGACTAACACTGTTGCACTCGAGGGATATGCCAAAGGAGTACTCGAGCAATACGGCATAACCAGCTACCCAACTATGATACTTATAGACCCGATGGGTAAGTTTATTGATGTAAAAGCTCATGAGTTACGTGGCGAAAGCTTACTGCCTACTTTAGAAAGTATGGTTGGTAAGGAGTAGAAATTCAATTCATACAAAAATATACTTTTAATATTATACGAATGTTTTGTAATTTTAACTGTAAATTATTAATATACTTAATAAGTTTCATGAGGGTTGTATGAAAAACATTTTGTTATTACTTGTAATTCTGATAATTGCTACTCAAAATTCACTAAGTGAAGATGGGGCTAAATATATAACTGGTAAAATTACATTAGCCGATGGAAGTGATGCGAAAAAAGAAGTTTTTGTGTATAGTAATAGAGATAAAGCTGAGAAATGGTTTATATTAGATACTGTAAATACTAATAGTAGTGGTGAATTCAAGTATAAAATTCCAGATTATCAAAATTATCTAGAACTCCATTTAGCTTCTCCTGGCTACGAAGCTTATATAACTCGTTATATTGGTGGTGATATTAATCCAAGAGTAGAAGCTGTTTTATCTAAGAGAGGTATTCCCCAAATTATAGATTCCGTCGATGTTTTTATCTCAGCAGGAAGAAGGGATGTAAGAGAGGCAACGCCTTTTAATAAAAAGTTGAACCAAGATAATTTTTCATTTCAAGTAAATCTAAATACAGATACATTTTCTAAAATTAGTCCCAAAGACCTAGATACTATTGGTTACTATTTAGTATTCAATGACGACATAACATATACTCCGAACTCACATATTGGGGAATGGGATTATGATCATAATGGTGACTATAAAGCAGTCCGGTATCCAATTGACAATAAAATAGATATTGATGTTGATTTTAGTAAATATAGAGTAAGAGAGTCGGATATTGATTCGAGTCTAACGGCTGGTAAATGGGTTAATTCTCCCATTAATACAAAGTATAATGAGATACTAAAGCTACTACCTGTTAAAGAAATATTTAACATAGATTTCAATTATTATGTTTTTGTGAGACAAGTTAAAGATGAGTACCTCAAAGACTACACTCCCGAATACATAGATAGTATGAAAATATCATTAACTAGTTTGGTAAATAGATTTAAAGGTATAAATGATAGCTTACTCAAAGTTATAAAAACACCTATCCTAAACGATTATCTAAAAGTTAACAAGTTATATTTGATGCAAGTTACTGATACTAGTAGTAATCATGAGTTTAGAATGGAAGTATTTAATTCGATTAACGAATTCCCTTATTTATTTTATGATGTGATAGATGGTATGCTATATAGATCTGAATTTCTAAGGGACCCTAAATCTAATGTAGCAATTGTCGAGAAAATGTTTAATAAAATAGAATCAAATACAGAAAGAACATCACTAAAAAATAGATTCTATTACAGCTTATCTCGTACAAAAGTAGCTTTTGAACCGGAAGGTTATGATTTTATTATTGATAAGATTAATGACTATATATCGGAAGAAGATTTATCTGAGTCACAACTTGATGGAATGAATAGAACTATTGAGAAGCTGGATTTTATGATTTCTAAAATTCCACCAAAATTAGAATTCAAATCTATTGATGATAAGCATTATAAACTGTCTGATTTTGCGGGTAAATGGGTGCTATTAGATTTCTGGGGAACTTGGTGTGGACCATGTGTAGCTGAGACCCCGAATTTAATTAAGGCATACGAAATGTTCAAAGACAAGGGATTAGAAATAATTGGAATTGCTAATGATAGAGGTGTAGATGTTATCAAAGAATATAGCAAAAAGAATAATATAAAATGGACTCAGACAATTCAGATGAAAGGATATATAGAAAATGTACTTAAAGACTACAAGATAACAGCTTTTCCAACTATGATGCTCATAAACCCTCAAGGTGAATTCGATACTAAAGTCCAGTCCGAACTTCGTGGGGAAAGTTTAATTGAAACACTAAAACAAAAGATAGGGAAGTAGTAGGGTTAAGGAATTTACAAAAAATTGAATTTGTGTAGCCATTGGCTTTAGGCAACGGGTAAAGAGTTGAGGGAAGACCTATCAGGACTTTATTTCCAATATTTAGGTGTTTACCTATCATTCTCAAAGAATTCTCCCTCATGTAAATACAAGGCGTATCTCATAGCTAATGTAAGAGTAAAGGCAATGGTTATTTCAAGAAATATATTGTTCATTTCTAACAAGAATAATCCATTAAGGACTATCATATAGAAAAAGACATCCAAAGCTATTTCTCTTAGAACTAAACTGAAATTTGATTTTTTCATTGATTCTAGAAATTATTTACAAATTTTTCCGATTTGCTTTTTTAAGAGCTGGAGGTCATTTTTTAATATGTCCCAAACAATTTTTTCATCTATTCCAAAATATTGGTGTATTATGATATTACGAAAACCGATAATATCTTTCCAATTAACTGTAGGGTTTTCTAACTTCAATTCCTTGGATAATCTACTACTTGCTTCACCAATTATCTCGAGTTGTCTGATCGAAGCATTTCTCATCATAGAATTGGTTTCAAAATCTTGAAAGTCAACATCATCGATGTAATCTTCAATTTCTGAAATTGCATCAAGTATATGTTGCAATCTTGCCTTGTCTCCAATCCTATCTCGCATATATCAACTGCTTTTCTTTATTTACAATAGGGGAGATATACTTGGAAATTCCTTTAGTTGTGACTAAATCAACTTTTTTACCCAATAGCTCTTCTAGTTCTCTTTGCATTCTAACAAAAAGCAGACCAATAGAGTGACTGTAATCTAACTCAACCAATATATCTATATCACTATTTTCATCAGCAGTATTTCTAACAACAGACCCAAAAAGATATGCTTTTAATATCGGCTTGTCTCTGAAATAGTCTTTAATAAGTTCTATATGTTTAGCTGTTAATTTCATAATCAAATTTACATATAATTAGTCGTATTTTCAAATATACGTAATTCATTCTTGAATCGTCGCCCTTTTTATTACTTTTTACCAATTACCTTGATTATATTTGTAGTCCATACTATTTACGAATACTTGATTTTAATATGAATAAGAAAATACTTGTTACCTCTGCTTTACCTTATGCAAACGGATATATTCACCTCGGGCATTGTGCTGGTGCTTACTTACCGGCTGACCTATTCGTGCGTTACAAACGACTGATAGGAGATGATGTGCTATATGTTTGCGGTTCTGATGAACACGGTGTTGCTATCACTATTGCTGCCGAAAAAGAGGGGGTAACTCCACAAGAAATAATCGATAAATATCATTATTCAAATAAAGAAGCGTTCGAAAAGCTTGGTATGTCGTTCGATGTGTATTCTCGTACATCTATCTCTGAGCACCACGAAGTAGCAAAAGAATTCTTCAAGCATTTCCTTGACAAAGGTTATCTGCAAGAGGAAGAATCAGAGCAATTTTATGATGAGTCGGCTAATATGTTTTTGCCAGACCGCTATGTAGAGGGTATATGTCCTAATTGTGGTGCAGAGCACGCTCGCGGTGACCAATGCGACAGTTGCGGTGCATATTATAATCAAATCGAACTAAAGAACCCAATTAGCTTAATCTCAGGTAAAACTCCTGCACTAAAGAAAACAACTCATTGGTATTTCAAATTCGGTGAATTCCAATCATTTTTGGAGAAGTATATTGAATCTAACGCTGATGCATGGAAAGACAATGTATTGCAACAAACTCGTAGTTGGCTGAAACAGGGGCTTAGTAATAGAGCAATCACTCGTGATTTGAAGTGGGGTGTTCGCCTCGATGAAATAGAGGGAATGGATAAAGAAAAGACAAAAGATAAAGTATTGTATGTTTGGTTCGATGCCGTTTTGGGCTATATTTCTGCTACTAAAAAGCATTTCGGTGATTCAGATGAGTGGAAAGATTGGTGGCAAAGCGAGGATACTGAATACTACGCGTTCATAGGTAAAGATAATATCGTGTTCCACACTCTGATATTCCCTGCTATGCTCCGCGGTAGAAAGGATGCAGACAATCCGTATATATTACCAAAGAATGTCCCTGCTCATGAGTTTTTGAATTTAGAAAGCAGAAAATTCTCTAAATCTAGAAATTGGTCAATTGATCTGAAAGACTTCGTAGAAGCACACCCAGAACCAGATAAGATTGATGCATTGCGATATTCATTAGCCATGAATTTCCCAGAAACTAGAGATGCCGATTTCACTTGGAAAGACTACCAAGCTCGTAATAACAACGAATTAGCATCTATATTGGGTAATTTTGTTAATCGTCTGATGACTTTCTTACACAAGAACTTTGAGGGCAAAGTTCCACATCTTTCTGATAAATATATTCCACTTCTTGACTATTGGAATACTGGCAAAAAAGGCGAGTTAGAGCCAAATGATAGAGCTGTCATTGATGCCCTAAAAAGTGGGGTAGAGAAGGCCTCTGAGAATTATGAAAAGTTCAGATTCCGTGATGCAATAACTGAGTCTATGAACATAGCAAGAGCTGCTAATAAGTACTTCAACGACGAAGAGCCATGGAAATCAATAAAAGCTGACAGAGATCAAGCTGCTAAAACAATGTTTGTTTGCTGTCAATTGGTGCGTTCACTATCTATAGTTTTCGCTCCGATTATACCTTACTCTGCCGCTTATATGCAATCACTACTTGGCGAAGAAATTACTACTGGCGATGATACTTTGCTGACTGATATCTGGTCATCTGCTTCATTGGCATTAGTAAATCAAGGACAATTAGTTCGCCAACCTGAGATAATATTCGGCAGAATAGAAGATGAATTCGTAGAAGCCGAAAAAGCAAAACTTGGCGAGAAAAATGCTCAAAATGAGGAAGAAACAGTGGAAGAAAAAGTGGAAGAAATAACTTTTGATGAATTCATGAAAGTGAAGCTAAAAACAGCTACTGTTATAGCTGCTGAGCCGATTAAAAAATCGAATAAATTGCTAAAACTACAAGTACAAATAGGCGAAGAAACTCGACAGATAATAGCTGGTATTAGCCAACATTACTCTGCTGAAGAGATAGTAGGGAAGACAGTAGTCGTTGTTGCCAACCTTGCTCCAGCTAAGTTAATGGGTGAGAAATCTGAAGGAATGCTATTAGCTGTTAACTCAGATGATGGCTCGCTTGCATTGGTAACACCAGAGAAAGCAGTGAGTAGTGGTCAAGAGGTTAGGTAGGTAAAGACTTTTTGACCTGGAGACTCTTCGGACACTGCGTGTCCTCTGAGTGATGGTGCAAGACTCCCCACACTTTGAACGAAGTGTCTGTGCTGGAGTCGATGCACATACGCCCCCAAAAAACCTCATTTAGCCATACCCACGGCTTGGCAGGTAGGTGGGTTAAGGTTGATGTGAAAACAAAGAGTATTCCCTTTTACTATTCCCCTATCATTCTAAAATGCTACACATTCAAACCTCTCTAACTCTCTTCGTAACATTACGATAGAGCTGTTGAAAAAAAATCTTGTTTTTTTCTATTTATTTGCAAATTAAATTAAATTAAATTAAATTAAATTTGACCTCAATTTTGTTCTATTTAATAACTTAAGAGGTATTTATAATGATAAGATTTTCTAACTTATGGGTTGCTCTTGGAGTAACATTATTCCTGTTATCTGTTGGAATGAAAAGCGAGGCTGAGGCACAGCCTTGTACAAATATGAAGGATACGCTAATTATAGATGGCTGTCCTTATGAAGTGGATTTGTGTGTGTATTGCGGACTATCTTACCCAGGTTATGCGATAATAAATAGTGTACGCCCTTTAACTAATTGTAATAGTGCATTAGACAGAAATGAACTAATGCAGTTAGCATATACACAACTTGCTACTACTGCATCAATCTGGCTGAATTACTGTCAAACCTTATTACCCCCATGTTCCACTCAAACAAGAACAATAATGAAATGGAGAATGCCAGTTTGTTGGTATGCCAAATTAGAATTTTCGATTCCAGGTGCAAATAACGACAGGCATATTATATTACCTTGTGAAGATTCAGAATATTGTGAAATTGAGTATGAGTATTGTATTGATGATCTTGGAATTATACATAGTGATCCAACAAATACAGTTTTTCCGGTAATACCTAATTGCGTATTAGAAGGAAATGAGGTTATATTACCTGATGATTTTATAGGTAGTTTACCTGGGGATGAAAGTGATTGTTTTATCCTTCATACTCCTTGCAATCCTGATGATTTTGAATGGGATGATTAAAAAATAAATTATAATGGATAAAATTATGAAAAAAATAATATTAATAATAACATTCCTTTTCCTTACTCTTTCACTCTCTGCCGATGTATGGCAGAGAGTGAATGGAGCAGTCGAAAAAGAAAAGATATATTCCATTTTTAACTTAAATGGCGAGTCATATGTTTCAACTAAACAAAATGGAAACTTAATACTAGAAGATGACAATTGGGTTAGTTTGAATTCGATTAGTATAAATGAATTCGGATTAATTAGTTCAGTCACTCAGAAAGAAAATTTAGTTTTATTATGTAGCAAAAATGGAATATTTCTATCACAAGATTATGGTGAGAATTGGAGAAAAATAGAAAGTTTGAATGGTTACAAAGAATTAAATTCCATTATTTGCGCTAATGGTACTTTTTATGCTCAAGTGAGTAAAGTTAATTCATCTTTGTATAGGTTAAATATAGAAGAAGGAATTTGGGAAAAATTATATACCAATAGCGATAAGTCGGATTCAGTTTATGCCGATTTAATAGTTACAGATGGAAATATTATTTATGCTGGCGATACTAATTACAATAAAGAACACGGAACACATGACGGTATCAAATATTCGGAAGATTATGGTGATACTTGGAAGGAAATAGAGTTTAATGAAAAAGGCCTAATTTCAATGGTCTATCACAATGGACATTTCATTGTAGGGGCAAGTGACAATCACGTCTATCGAACTACTGATAGGGGGGGGGCTTGGTTAGTAGATACAAATAATCTATTTCCAGTTATGAAATTTCATTCATTTGGTGATGTATTATTTGGAACTTTCCTTACAAATTCACCAGATTTCAAAGATACTTTAGGTATCTATCGCTCTACAGATGACGGTCAAACTTGGATAAAAAGTAATAATGGTATATTAACTCCACGTGTTATTATCTATTCAGATTCTAAAGAGGGTGTTTTTACTTTAGCTGATGATGGCACTCTATATCTGACCCGTAATAAGGGAGAGAGTTGGGAAGAAGTAACCCCTAAAACTGATAAATATATTGTTCCAACTGTAAAACTAATAAGCGATACTCTTTTTTCAGTAGCTGGGAACAATGGAATAATATATTCTACTGATTACGGAAATAATTGGTATAATTATAGTCCTCTTTTAAGCACTATCAGCTCTAGTACTACTAGCTTTTATAAAAAGGATGGTATCCTAATAGCTCCTACTCCTTATGGAAATTCATTTTATTTATCTTTGGACTATGGTAATAATTGGCGTTACGAATCAACAGGCCCATTCATACTAGAAGGTTGGATGTCTGATTTTTTAATAAAAGATAGTATAATAATTGTTAGTTCTGTGACTGAGATATCTCGAATTTCTAAAGATTTGGGTAAAACTTGGGACAACTACACAGAACCAAATTTAGATACGAACATAAGATTATACAAATTTCTAAATAATAAAGAAGAGTATTTTGCAGTATCTGATTCAGGAATTTATAAAAACTTATTTGATAGTGATGATTTGAAATTTATAAAATCTGAAATACCAATTAATAGTTTAAATTTAATGTTTGATGAAGGTAAGATTTATTATTTTAATTTGGACAAAGAATTATTTACTTCTACTAATTATGGATTAGAATGGGAAAGTATAAATATTACTTATAATGTTGAAGGTAGATTGCAGAGAGCATTTGTTGAAAATGGAATTATATATATAACTTCAAGTTTAGGACTTATTATATCTCAAAATAATGGTATTAGTTGGGAAGAGTTCTTTATAGAATCAGATGGTACTAACCTCACATTTTTAGATTTGGCAGTTCATAATGAATATTTGATAGCCGGTACTAGAAATGGTATTTATCGTGCTAAACTCTCCGACCTCGGTATAGAAGTCAAATCCTCAGTCGAATCAGAAATAGAACGCAATTATCTATACACATATCCTCCTTACCCTAATCCAGCAAAATCAGAGGTAAAGGTGCTATTCTATTGGGATATAAATTTACCGATGACCACAGATGACATTAGTATATACGATATAACTGGTAAGAAAATAGATGCCACTGATAAAATCAGCATAGTAAAGCAAGAGAATCACTATGGTAATCTTATTTGGGATTGCTCCTCAGCTCAGCCGGGTATATACCTAATCAACATTAAGCACGGCACAGAAGAGAAGGCAGTGAAAGTGGTGGTGGAGTAAAAAACTCCAATAAAATATAAACACTAGATCAATTTAGAGGCGTAATGCTTACGTCTCCCGACCTCCATGTTAACATGAGGAAACACAGATTATTTGTCTTAACACTCGTAAAAAGGTACGTCAATATTTAAAATAAAAATAAGCCCAACCAAAAGATAATTTGGTTGGGCTTATAAAATTTATCTGAGTAGCAATTACTTAGTAAGTGTACCTTTCAAATGCTTTTCTATTCTCTTATCTTTGATTAGTCTAGTCGAATATTGGGCTCTAATTGCTTCTATCCATTTCCTAGCCCTTTGATTCAATTTGAAATCTTTGGTCATCATTCTTCCTCTTGAAACTAATATACCCATATCTGCTCCTTCATAAAGGTAATCACCAGCTTTGGAGATATGTAAGTAAAATGCTTCTTTATCTGATTCAACTGCTCTTCTATGAGTATCCATTCTGTCAAATTGGATATGTCCATTGTCAAACATTTTGTAAATACCAGATCTTGGAGCTTCAGCAACGTACTCAATAGTATCTTCTGTATGCTTGATTATCAACTGACTCCACTCATCTATGTTTCTTTGTCTTGCCCATCTTTCATTGATTTTATCTACATCAATATTATACTCTACGTTCATCCATTCTAGTATGTGGAATATAAATAAAGGTGCATCAGCTAATGCAAAAACAGCATGGTTTGTAATAGAGCTAGCACCAGTTACACGAGGATTCAACTCACCTAGATAAATTTCACCATTATCTTGATCAATCAAGAAATCTAATTCAAAATAACCTTTGTAACCTTCTTTTCTTAACTGATTTCCAAATTTCTTTGTGAAATCTGATGCTTTTTCTCTGATTTCTGGAGTAAAGGCACCAGGGTAAATCTCGTTACCACACCACCCACCTTTGTAAGGTGTCAATTCATTGAACCCAACTAACTCAGTCATCAGAGGAGCAACTATAGTCCCGTGGCGTGTTACACAGGCCTCTATCGCTGTACCTTTACAGCGAATACGCTTCATTATTTTAACTTCTTTTTCTTTCTCTATTTCTTCTTTGTGCTTATTGTACTCTGTCTCATTTGAAATAAAGAAAGTCGTATGACCCGAATCGCCATAAGGAGTTTGTATAACTAAACTTTCACCCAAATCAGATGAGACTCTTCGCAAATGTTGGAAATCTTTTACTTTAGATAAAACATAAGGAACACAAGGTACGCCAGCTCTTTCAGCGATTCTGTTTGTGTTTACTTTGTTATCCAAAAAATTTCTCAACTTAGCGGATGGGAAAATTATCTCTAAGCCCTGCTTTTTTGCTAACCTTTCTGTCTCTTCATTAAACATTAGGAACATTGCTTTACCAGTAGTTCTACCTTTCTTTCTAGTAACTAGATAGTCTTGAACTTCTGGATGCATAAGTAAATAATTATTTATATCTTCGATACTTGTAAATTCATCGTGTGGGATTTCATTTTTTGGTGAGAATACGTTAGGGTGTTCTCCGTCAAAACATTCAATATGTGAAATGAATTTGAATCCTTTTATCCACTCATCCGCACCTAAAAGATTGAAATTAGTCGCACTAATAAAATAAATCGGGATTTCATTCTTATGAAAATATCTTCTTATATCAGGTAAGCCATTCAAAACTTCTTTCGTAGAACCCTTCTTAGCAACCTTTTTAGTTTTCTTTTTAGCCACTTTCTTGGTAGCTGCTACCTTCTTTGTAGTTAGAGCTTTACTTGGCGATGCCGCTTTACTTGGTGTTGTTACTTTCTTTGGGACTACGGCTTTTTTGGGTGTAGTTACTTTCTTCGGAGCAACAGCTTTTTTAGGTGATGCTACTTTTTTTGAAGTTGCTGCTGCCTTCGTAGTAGCTACTTTTTTAGTAGTCACTGCTTTCTTTGGAGTCGCCACTTTCTTTGGAATAACATCTTTCTTTTTCGCACTCATAATCTTTTCCCTTATTTAATTGTGGAGATTCCACCAATAGATGAATTAATTTGATCTCTTCTTAAAACTTTTTCTTTAAATATTCTCATTCCTAAATTTGAATTATAACCATGAACTTCACTTACGTCCAGAGCTAACATGAAATTTATAATTTCTTCGCTTATTACTTGACCCGGTACTAATACAGGAAATCCCGGAGGGTATGGTATTAAGAAAGTAGAAGCAACTAAAGTTCGACCTGCTTTCATCACTTCCAAACAATCTTCTAATAGTATATACTCATAGTTCTTTTCATTGTAAGCTAAATAATAAGCCGTTCTAATATCACCGCCCGGTACGCCTGGTACAGCTTGGAATGAATGATGAAAATAACTAAAGTCAGGCAACGGAGGTACGTCTTTCATCAATGAACAAATTCTTTTTTCGTGTATTTCCAATTCTTTGTCATTCAATGATTTTAACTCATCATCTAGTTCTTCAGATATATTCAGCAAGGCCTTTATCAAGTAAGACACACTACCTTTGGTAGTACCTATATTCGTCATGAAAAGGACTGTATTTCTAGATGTCTTGTTTATTTGTATTCCAAACTTATCCATAAGATATTTGTTCTTGAAAGTATCGCCATCTACCCCAGTTTTACCTATACAAAGAGTAATTTTTGTTGGGTCTAATACGAACTCGTCATCTCTCCACGCATCTTCCATCAAATTCCAGCCTAACTCTTTGGTGTAATACTCTTGAAGTCCTGACTCTCTTCTTTCATCTGGAATAAAATTAAACACCGTGAGAACATCAAAATACTTACTAAGCTGTGGGCTATTTACTATTTTCTCTCTTAATAGCATTGCCATTTCGATACTATTTTCTACTAACTCAAATCCCTCTAGCTGAACTTGTCTTCTGCCTATATCAAGGGATGCTAACATCTGATAGTTAGGTGAAGTAGATGTGTGTGTCATATATGCTTCTAGGAACGTACTCTCAGATTTCCTTCTGAAATCTTCATCCCATATATGAATCATCGAACCTTGTCTAAAACTGCTCAAAGTTTTATGAGTACTCTGAGTCGCATATACTCTTACTCTTACTAATTTGGGGTCAGGTAAACTAGGCGTTTCGCCTTTTTTAAGCTCTGCTATATGTTGTTCGTATTTAAGTTTATACTCTTCACTTTTGTATCTTACGGATAGCCTTTTAGCAGTGAACATTGCAGTTCGTTGTTTGTGGTTCACACCAAACCCAGCGAAAGCAAACCATGCCTCATCCCAAAGGAATATCATATCTGGTTTGATTGCAAGCACTCTTTGCATCACTTTTTCTACATTATAAACTATACCATCAAACGTACAGTTTGTAAGTAAAAGCATTTTTACTTTGTCTAATCGTCCTGATTCTTTTAGCTTTAATAGCTTATTGACAATATGGTCAATAGGGACAGCTCCGTACATAGAGTATTCTTGTATAGGGTACGAATCTAAGTAAACGGGATATGCACCAGCTAGAACTAATCCATAGTGATGTGATTTGTGGCAATCTCTATCTATCAAAACTACGTCTTTCGGCTTTACTAGAGCTTGTAGAACGATTTTATTAGCTGTAGATGTTCCATTGGTCACAAAGTAAGTATTAAGCGAACCGTAAGCGTCTCTGGCTTTTTCCTGCGCTCTTTTCAGCGGTCCCGTAGGCATTAGTAATGAATCAAGTCCACCAGTTGTGGCGGAAGTCTCCGCAAGGAATAAATTTCTACCATAAAACTCTCCGAAATCATTTATCCAATTTGATTTGAATACTGAATTCCCTCTGGATATGGGCATTGCGTGAAAAACACCTGTTGGTTTTTGACTATATTCAACTAAAGCTTTAAAAAATGGGGTGTCGTATCTTTCTTCAATTCCTCTTAGCAGAGTCAAGTGCATTTCTTGTATATCTTCAGATTGGTAGAATATACGTCTGAAGCATTTTAGAGTTGAATCTTTTAGTTTGCTAAGCGAAGTATCTGTTACATAGTAAACATCTAATTCGGGTCTAATCTTTTTAATCAAATCACCTAATACTGGACCTAGTTCAATTTCATCCAATTTTGAGTAATCATATTTCTCAATACTTTTGACATAAGGTACAATTTCATCACTGATTCTATTTGAAAAGTATTGGGGAGCAAATCGTATAATCACAGATTGTATATTGTGATTGAATAGTAGTGCTATCAGAGCATCTTGGAATGAATTTTGGAAGATTATATTATAAGTGAATTTATCGCTTTTCTCACTTATATTTCTGTAGTTATTTTTTAAATCTATCTCTTCTTGTTCTGACACTCGATCTATAAAAAGTACTTCAAAATGATTCTTTCTATGGTTGACAACTTGTTCCAACTCTTCAAGTTGATCAAGCTCAGTCTCATCTTCTATTGATATGTCATTCACCAAATTATGCTTATTGCCAACTAATTGCTTACAGGTTTCACTGATTTTGTAAGAGAGTGAGTTATAATCTCCCTCTTTAAAAAGAGTACTAATAGACTTCAATCTCATAGTGCCAGGTAAAGCAAAGTAAGACTCTATGTTAGTCAACTCTTCTATTAGATGACTAACTCGTGTTTTAATTAACTTCTTGCTATTAGCGGTAGTGTTAGATTCTTTAAGTAAATGAGAATCTACTTTTAACCGACTCCAATAGTCTATTCGAAGTTGACTAATGTTATAGAATTGTTTTCTTGAGATATTAGTTTTTTTCATTAATTACTTCTTAGAATACAGTGCTAATTTATTTCCTTGTGAATCAATAAATACAGCAAAATACCCAGCATTTTTTGATATTAGGGTTTTAGACATTATTATTCTTCCACCCGCATCTTCTACTTTGTTAAGAACAAGGTTCAAATCATCACCACCATTCAAATATAGCAATGGCCCACTTGCACTGGTCTCATTATTGAATCCAGATGTAATAGCACCTCCTATTCCAGTGGTAACAGGGAAAAATGCAGTTGCGCTATCTTCGTTTACAACTTGTTCCATCTCAATATTGAAGATATAATTGTAAAAGTTAACTGCTTGTTGGAAATCAATAGCTGGTATTTCAAACCAACTCACAAAATCCTTTCTTGTACCGTTCTTATTTCTTTTTTGAGCTAATATTCCGCCCATAATTATTCTCCTAATTAGTTAAACTAAACCATCTCCTTTAAATCTTACAGGGGACACAGGATTCATTATTTTATCTTCTTTAATCTTTAATCTTGATAAAGTCTCCAACCTAGTTGGTTTAATCAAGGGGCCTAATGAATCCAAATATTCTGATTTGGCTCCACGGTGGTATATATCAAATTCACCTAAGTGATCTCTAAAACTTTTCAGTGGCTGCCCTAAACGTAGTATTCCTAACTCACGACTACGCTTTACGTGATCCATGTTCAATTCTAATGGTATTATTTCTTCCGTGCTATCAGATTGATGTAAAACTCTACCATCTGGGCCGCATACAACTGAGCGTCCGCACCCACCAGTATCTAATCCATTCACATCGAAGAAGAAACATTGGTTTACAGATGCCATTGCTCTAACAATTGACAACTCTATATCTCTATCAATTGTTCCAGATAATGTAGGGTGAAGTATTACTTCTGCTCCCATACTAACAAGTGTTCTTGTAGTCTCTGGGAACCACATATCATAGCAAATTGATACTCCAAATCTACCAACATCAGGTACATCAAAAACACAGAACTCGTGACCAGGTGCAACACCAACTTCATAAGGATAGAATGGGAACATCTTTCTATACCTAGTTACAATCTCACCATCTGGATTTATTACAGTAGCTGTATTATATATTTTACCTTCACTTTTTTCGAATGCAGAACCAGGTAATAACCAAATGTTATATTTCTTAGCCATTTCTTGCATTTCTTCTTCAAAACTATTTGGAAACTCTTGCGCTGGATAGGTAAGTGGCCCAAAAGCACAAAGCTCACTAAACATTATCATCTCTATCCAAGGATATAGATTCATCGTTATATCTATCTTAAGCTTCATCATTTCTATATTTGGGGTAACAGCTGACACTCTCATTTGTATCCCAGCTATCGAGAACGTATTCATGTGGTTCATTTTGTTAATTTTCTTATTTGTGTTTCTAAAATTGTCAACCCATTGTCTAGCTCTTCTAGAGTGATAATTAATGGTGACAGTATTCTAATAATATTTTTGTGTGTTCCAGCACTCAGTATAATAAGTCCGTTTTCATAACACGCTTCTACAATTTTCTTACAGATAGTGGTATCAGGGGTTTTGGGGTCTCCGTTCTGAACGAATTCCATCCCAACCATTGCTCCAACTCCGCGTACATCGCCTATTGCAGGACATTCTTCTTTTAGTTTAGTCAATCTAGTGTGTATTATATCCCCAACCAAAAGAGCTTTTTCATTTAGATTGATATCTTTCATGTACTGAATAGTTGCTAAAGATGCAGCACAACTTATAGGACTACCTATATAAGTCCCACCAATAGACCCAATGGCTGCAGCATCCATTATTTCAGCTTTCCCTACTACGGCTGCTATTGGAAGCCCAGAACCCATTGATTTGGCATAGGTACTAATATCTGGAACGACATTATAATATTGCCAGCTTGCCCAGTGACCAGTTCTACAAAATCCACTTTGGACTTCATCCATTATTAGCATTACGCCATTTTCATCACAGAATGTTCTTAACCCTTCTAGATAAGCTTTAGGAACGGGGTTAAACCCACCTTCACCTTGTATAGGTTCTATAATTATTGCAGCAAGATTATTAATATCTACTAAATTAAGTGTGCTTTCTTGTAAGAGATTTAGTTCGTCTTGTACGAACTCTTCCATACTTCTACCATTACTTTTTGTATAAAAGTTGGGAAAAGGAAGTCGATATACTTCTGGAGCGAATGGACCACAGTCAATTTTATAGCTGACTTTACTTGTAAGTGACATAGCCATCATAGTTCTACCATGATATGCGTCCGAGAAACAGAGTATGCCTTGTCTTTTAGTTGCTTGACGAGCGATTTTTATTGCATTTTCTACTGCCTCAGCACCTGTTGATACTAGCATAGCTTTAGTTTTTTCACCATGAGGTAGTATTTCTACTAATTCCTCACAAAGCTGTATATAAGGTTCGTATGTAACTACATTAAAACTAGTGTGTATATATTTACCTGCTTGCTCACGAATAGCCTCTACTACTGTTTCAGGACAATGACCAGCATTAACAACTCCAATTCCACCTGCAAAGTCGATTAATTCTCTTCCATCAACTTCAGTAATAATAGCACCCTTTGCGTGACTAACTGTTGCTGTATTGAATACCCCAACTCCGTTAGCTACGACATCTTTTCTGCGCTCGAATAGCTGGGCAGATTTACTAACTTCTTTTATCATAAATTTAATTATTAAAGTTCTAAATATTTTAATTATTTTCAAATTACGTATACAGATTACGGTTTTTTTTTATTAAATGCAATTAATATTTTGAATATTCTATTACAAACTAGTCACTTATTGAACTTCAATCTAACTTTTTCAATGAAGCATTATAGTAAACATAATGTTCAGAGTTGTGCTACGTGATAGTTCAAATCGAAAGAATAGCAGTTGGTTTAAGTTAAACATTAGTAATGGTGATATTATCATTATTCTGGACTTTTGTACCATTCCTACTCTAGTGTGATATCTGAGGTACTTGATTAAATGTACATTATGGGGTATGCAATACATTTGAAAGATAATATTTGGTTTAGAAATGAATAGTACAAAAAAAAATCCCATCTATTGGAATAGACAGGACTGCAAGCTGAGAGTTATATATATAACTTAATTATAAAAAATAAATTTTCTTAGTTAGGTAAAACAGATACCCAAGTTCTATTATTTGCTTTCTTATGAAACTTCACAGTTCCTTCAGTAAGAGCAAATATAGTGTAATCTTTACCAAGACCAACGTTAACACCTGGTTTGTATTTAGTGCCAAGTTGTCTGATAATGATGTTACCCGGAATTACTTCTTCGCCACCAAATTTCTTAACTCCTCTTCTCTGACCTTGTGAGTCTCTACCGTTTCTAACGGATCCCTGACCTTTCTTGTGAGCCATGTTATTCTCTCCTTAAACTGATATATCAGTGATTTGAATTCTTGTGTAATTTTGACGGTGACCATTTAATTTTTGGTAACCTTTTCTTCTTTTCTTGTGGAAAATTAGAATCTTTCTATCTTTTTTATGCTCTAATATCATACCAGTTACTTTAGCGCCATCAATTAATGGGCTACCGAAAGTGAAATTTCCATCTTTTTCGTTCAATAGAACGTTTGAAAATTCAACGCTATCGCCTGGGTTACCTTCTAATAAAGGAACACTTAGCTTTGCATCTTTTTCAACTTCGTATTGGAAACCAGCTATTTCTACAACAGTTGCCATTTGTTTTTCCGAATGTAATTTTTAATAGACTTCAAATATAATTGTTTAATTATTTATATACAAGAAAATAACTTCAGTTTACAATAATTATTTTTTTATTTCATAAGCATAATGAATCAAAGCATCGCCTTTGTGCACTACTGGTGCATTGTTCACGCCTATTACTCTTGCGTTTCTACTTGCGAATATTTCAAACTCTTCATGGCCAAATGGTTCAGCAATATGACCAATCTTTTCTTTATTCTTTATTTCTTGACCCAATTCTACATAAGATGAAAACATACCGGCATATTTAGCTCTTAGCCAATCACTTTTGAGGTAAATGACGGTTTCTTCCTCGGGTAGTGGTGCTTCTTTTATCATATTCAGATATTTCATTAATCGAAGTGTACCGTTTATACCCTCTTGGATAGCATGTTCAGAGAATCGCAATGACTCCCCAGCTTCGTAAACTAATATATGCTTATCTTTTCTATAAGCGGCCTTACGAAATGAATGCTCTATTAAAGGTGAATTTAGAATCATAGGAGGTGCAAAACCTCTTGCTAATACTAAATTCTCCGGCACGGTGAATGCACATCTAATCTGAGGATAATTTGAACGCGATGCTCCACCAGTATGAAAATCAATTCCGTAATCAATTAAAGGTATTATCTGATGCATTAGTGTATGTGCTATTAGCTTAGCTAATGAACCATTCTTTGAACCAGGAAAACTACGATTAATATCTTTTCCATCTGGTACGCCACGTACATTCTGCAAAAAGCCATAAGCGTTCACTAATGGCATTGCTATAACAGTACCGCAATCAGGTATTATCGAACCATTATTTATCATTCTTCGGATTATTTCTATTCCGTTCAGTTCATCGCCGTGAAGCCCACCAGTTAATAACAAAACAGGACCATCTTTTTTACCACGGTACACATGTACAGGTAAATTGATAGTTGTGTAAGTTGGAAGTCGGGCTATTTTTAAATGAATTTCTTCTATTTCGCCGATATGGACTTTCTTTCCTGCTATGTTTATTACTTCTGGCATTAGATAGCATCCTTCTTAGTTGAATATATGAACTCTGGACTAGCATTCGAATTAATGGTGTCTTCAGATACTATACATTTCCTTAGGCCTTTCATCTCTGGTACTATATACATAATATCAAGCATTGCTGCCTCCACCATTGATCTTAGTCCTCTGGCACCTGTCTTGCTCTTCATTGCTTTGTTGGCAATAGCTTTTAGTGCTTCGTCTGTGAACTCTAGTTCCACACCTTCGTAAGCAAAAAGCTTTTGGTATTGCTTGATAACCGCATTTTTCGGCTTAGTTAGTATGTCTAACATAGCTTCTTCACTCAAAGAGTTAAGTGCAGTTATTATAGGCATACGCCCAACTAACTCAGGGATAAAGCCATACTTTACTATGTCTTCTGCTTCTACTCTATTGAATAAATCATCTTTTTCATCAGTTATACCTTCATCGTCATCGGTTACGAATCCAACTGTTTGCTTTTTCAACCTTTGAGAAATTACTTGCTCTAATCCATCGAACGCACCGCCTAATATAAATAGTATATTAGTAGTGTCAACATAGATTAACTTTTGCTCAGGGTGCTTTCTACCACCTTTAGGAGGTATTCCAGCTTTAGTACCTTCTAGTATTTTCAGAAGTGCTTGTTGCACACCTTCACCAGAAACATCACGAGTTATACTAGATGATTCGCTCTTGCGACCAATCTTATCTATTTCGTCTATGTATATTATCCCACGTTGAGCCGCTTTCTCGTCATAATCTGCATTTTGCAATAGTGCTAATAGTACAGTCTCTACATCATCACCCACATATCCAGCTTCAGTAACGGTAGTAGCATCGGCTATAGCGAAAGGTACATTCAGCGAGCGAGCGAGCGTTTTAGCTAACAAAGTCTTACCAGTACCCGTTGGGCCTAGCATAAGTACGTTGCTTTTCTCTAATTCTACTGAATCGAACTCGTTATCCAATGATAAATTTGATATTCTCTTATAGTGATTGTAAACAGCGACAGAAAGTACTTGCTTAGCTTTTTCTTGACCGATTACATATTCATCTAGCTTTTCTTTGAGCTTTTTGGGAGTAGATAGGTTAATATCAAAGTTTATAGCACTTTCGTTCTTTTTATTAGCACTAAGTAATTCATGCGAAGTATTAATACATACATCACATATATATACTTCTTGGACACCTTCTATTAGACTTTCTACTTCCTTCGAGTTACGTCCGCAAAATGAACAGACTACTTGAAATGGGTATTTTCCTTTTTTTCCACTCATGCTAATTTGGTACCTGGTAAAAGAATTTTGTCTATTAATCCATACTCTAGTGCTTCTTCTGGAGTCATATAGTTATCTCTATCAGCATCTTTTTTGATTTGCTCAGCATCTTTACCACTATTTTCACCAATGATTTTATATAATACTTCTCTTATGCGAAGTATCTCGCGTGTGTATATTTCTATATCTGCAGATTGACCTTGTGTACCACCAGAAGGTTGGTGCATCATTATTCGTGAGTGGGGTAGAGCAAATCGCTTACCTCGAGTACCTGCACATAGTAAGACTTGCGCCATAGAGGCAGCCATTCCCATACAGATAGTTGTTATATCAGGTTTGATAAATTTCATAGTATCATAGATAGCCAATCCAGCCGTCACGCTTCCACCGGGTGAATTGATATATAGGTTCACATCTTTCTTTGGGTTCTGCGAAGATAAAAACAGTAGTTGAGCAATAACAGAATTCGCCATGTGGTCATCAATTGGACCCGCGATAAATACGATATTCTCTTTTAATAGTCTTGAATATATGTCGTAAGATCTTTCGCCACGACTAGTAGTTTCAATTATATAAGGGATGATTGAATTATTCATCTAAAAGTTTTCCGAATTTGGTTTTATAAAACATTCTAAAATAACGAATAAGTAGCAAAGTTTATTTTTATTCAAAAAAAATCCTGCTTCCGAATGAAAGCAGGATTGTAAAATACAAACTCTTTTGCTAATTGTTATTTAGTAATAACAACTGGTAATTGAGTAGTTTTGCCGTTAACGTTAGCGTTTAGGTAATAAGTACCAGAGCTTAGTTGTGCAGCGTTTAACTCAAGAGTGTTAGAAGTAGAAACACCACTAAAGATATTTCTAACTACTTTACCAGTAGCGTCAATTAATTCTAAATCTAGATTCACAGAACCGTTGATATCTAAGTTGATTTCAGAACTGTTTACTACTGGGTTAGGACCTACTGTCATAGTAAATACATTAGGTATAATACCAGTAACTGAAGCAGTACCAGAAGAAATACCAATACCCATAACAGTAAGAACACTGTTCGGATTAGCTTTATCGTTAGAAACGATAGTTATTTCATCTGAGTAGTTTTTAATTTCAGTCGGTGTAAATTCTATATTAACATTAACTGTTTGACCAGCATCAACTGTTAGAGGTGTAGAACCTTTCACTTTGAAGTTAGAACCAGTTTTAAAGTTAATAGCAGATATAACTAGTGCTTCGTCGCCTGTGTTAGATATTTTAAGTGTTTCAGAACCAGTTTGGTCTTGTTTGATTTCACCGAATACAACTTGAGTTGTGTTTAGAGAAATAGAAGGTCCTTTTGCTGTAGCACCAGTTCCTTTCAACCAAGTAAGTATGTTCTTGAATAGTAAATCTCTGTTAGGATTATTAATTGGGTCAAGAGGAATTGAAACAAAAACTGTTCTTTGTCCATTATTATCTAATTTCAAACCAATTTTATTGTTGTCTGCAGTTACACCAAGTGAAGCATTTACAGGTGTGATAAGGAATGCTTCAGCACTAGTTTTACCATTGAAACTGAAACAAGTTGCATAAGTAGCGTAGTTAGGATATGCTTGTGAATACGCTTCGTTTAACGAAAATACCATGCCATTACTAATTTCATCTCCAGAAATACCAGTTATAGGTAAACTACTTAATTGATTGTTAGCAACTAAACCAAAAAATCGTGTATATTCTACGCCTAGCTTATTTCTGAAAAAGTCAGTTGCAGCAGCAGAAGGAGATGCATCTGTAACAACACCACCATAATTAACCATGTCTAAAACACCAGTTATCATAAAGTCAGTACCACTGTTCATCCAACTATTAATTAATTCTAAAGTTTTTGCAGTTTCTTCAGTAGAGAATGCTAGACTTCTATCAGATGTAGTTAATACAGCAGTTTTGAAATTTGCCATTTGAGGGAAATTTGCAATAACATCTGAAGCACCAGAAACCATTACAGCATTAGGCATAACACCACTGTTGACAACACCAGTTACGACAGGAGCTAATGCGTCTTCAAACCCATAGATAATTGCATTATCAATGTTTTCTGACATAAAGTAAGCCGTTGCATCTGTTTTTACTACTTTTTTACCATTATCTCTTGGAGTAATAGTTAGATTTACTTGTCCAAATCCTTCGATTTTATTTTTAAGAACTTCGACTTGAATCTTTCTAGTTGCATTAGGGGCTAAAGTTACTGAAGTATTACTTACAGAAATACCCCAACCTGCAGGTAGAACAGAGTTGTTAGCATTAATTGCTATATCAGCAGTTATTCCCCATTCCTGTTCGTTAGTTAGTGTGATTTCAGCTATATGTTTAGTATCATCTACTACGCTAATATAAGCGTCAGTTACAGTAGCAGCCAATTTGTCTCTTGGTACTTCAGGTTTACCAACTCGGTCTGCATTGATAATCTCTTTATTGTCTTTATTGTGTACTACTGCCACAAAATAAGCTCTATTTTTATCTGTTACATTCAAAGCTGATACATTTCCTGTGTAAACTTGCTTGTAAGTTCCAGCTGGAACTGTACCTGCAGGGAATGTCCCTTGTTCGCCTTCTAGACCAGCAGTAGCACCTCTGAACACATTCATGTGTACAAAGTTTTTAATAGACGCTGCTTCAGTAAAAAATTTAGAACTTTCATATCCAGCTCTACCACTAAGATAATTAGATTGATCCCATCCTGTGCCAGAACCCATCATTGAATCTTGTACAGCCCATAGATTGAATGTTAAGTTAGCATTAACTGGTGATTCAACTGTAGCTGTGATAGTTGCTGTATAAGCACCTGTTGACTTGTTATAGTCCAAATCTAGCTTTACACCAACTGGAACGTCATTACCAATATATTGTTTAGTCATAGGTGTCCAAACGCCATCAGATTGTGCTATTTTACCACCATTAATTATTCTACTTACAGATCCACTGGGATAACCTGTTAGACCAATCATTGTAGCAAGTGGTGTTTGATAAGTTGAAATCGCCATCTGATCACCATTGTGAACCGCAACGCCGATAACTTCATCACCAAATTCATCTTCTAGCTTTTCTAAAGATTCCATCCCTCTAGGACACCAACCGCACCATGCGCCTGTATGATCCTCTATCACTATCTTTCTTTTTGCAGCTTCCGCTGTGTTTGCTGCGAACATCCCTGTCAAGGCAATTGTCAGTGCCATCAGGACTAAAGTAAATTTATTTCTCATTATGAGACCTCTATAAATGATTATTAAAAAATTAAATATATTCTTTTCTATCTCAGTAAAGACAATTCTAAGAAAGTAAAGTTACAAAAAGTGTATAAATAATTCAACACTTTATTTTTCACTAAATGTTATTATTCGTTTTGTTTTGTAAATTAACGACCAATTCCTTATTTTTGTATTCTTAATTGATGGCGATCGTAGCTCAGTTGGTAGAGCCCCGGTTTGTGGTTCCGGTTGTCGCGGGTTCGAGTCCCGTCGTTCGCCCAAAAGATTAATAAAAAAGCCAATCTCACGATTGGCTTTTTCTATTTTTTAGCATTTTATACCACTTTTTCTAGCATATTGAAAAAAGTAGTGCTTTGTCTTCTATTTGTCTATTACTTCACATCGTCCGTTTTCTACGTCTTCTAATACTTTTTTGAATTTCACATCTTTTACTACTTTACCATCAGTATATCGTACAGAAACTTTGTCATTTCTTCCAATATCAATTTTCTGAGGACCTTCATCGCGTACAGTAGTCGCTTGACCACCTTGTGGGCCTTGTTGTCTTGGAGCGGCAGCTGCACCGTAGCCCTGCGATTGACCAGTTGGAACATCGTTTCTTCGCTCATATTTTACGTTCTTATTAGCATCACTTGGCGCTAATACTAATGTTTGCTCTTTCTGAGTGGACTCTTTTCCTTTATTGTCAGTTGTTTTCACTTCTCTTTCTACTATCTGAGGGAAGTATTTGAATGCAAAATGCACTGTCTCTTCGTTGACTTCTTTGATGAATTCAATGAATATTTTATACGCTTCTTGTTTGTATTCTAATAGTGGGTCTTTCTGACCATAAGAACGTAGATGAATACCTTCTTTTAGGTCGTCCATTACTCGTAAGTGGTCTTTCCATTGGTCATCTATAGTTCGGAGTGCAGCGACTTTCTCTAACTGCTTCATGAATTCTGGTGAAGTCATCTCCTCTTTCTTAGTATAGAACTCTTCTGCTGCTTTGTGAATTTCATTTACAAATTCATCCACAGTCATATTTTTGAATTGTTCATCTGTAATATGGATGTTCAATAATAGCTTTGCACGAGCTGTATTCATTATCTCTTCAGCTACGTCTTCTTCACTGCCTACGAAATCTTGGTACCAATCATTGGCCAAATCCTCGATGTATTCGAAGAATTCACCTTTCAGACGGTCACCCCTTAGCGCTTGTTTTCTACGAGTGTAAACAACGTCACGTTGTTGGTTCATTACGTCATCATAATCGATTAGACGCTTACGAACACCGAAATTATTTTCTTCTACTTTCTGTTGAGCTTTTTCAACTGATTTGGTAATCATATTGTGCTCTATTGCTTCGCCTTCAGGGATTTTTAGTTTATCCATTACTGTTGCAATTCTATCACCACCAGCACCGAATAACCTGATTAGATTATCTTCCAGTGAGATATAGAACTGCGAACTACCTGGATCACCTTGACGACCAGCACGACCACGTAACTGTCTATCTATACGACGTGAATCGTGTCTTTCGGAGCCAAGAATAGCCAAACCACCAGCATCACGTACCTCTGGGGCAATCTTAATATCCGTACCACGACCTGCCATATTCGTTGCTATAGTGATAGCACCTTTCTTACCAGCACCTGCAACAATCTCTGCTTCACGAGCATGTTGCTTTGCGTTCAATACATTATGATTAATTTTTCTTCTTTGTAGTAGCTTACTAAGTATTTCAGACACTTCGACATTCGGAGTACCAACTAGTATCGCTTGACCATTATCTCTAAGTTTAACTACTTGATCAATAAGTGCGTTGTATTTTTCGCGTTTAGTCTTAAAGATTAAATCATTCAAATCTTTTCTTTGGATTGGAACATTAGTGGGGATAACCACAACTTCCAATTTATAAATCTTTTCGAATTCAGCTTCTTCTGTTTCAGCAGTACCAGTCATACCAGCTAGTTTGTTATACTGACGGTAGTAGTTTTGAAGAGTAATTGTAGCTAGAGTTTGAGTGTCCCTTTCAACTTTTACATTCTCTTTTGCTTCTATCGCTTGGTGTAAACCTTCTGAGTAACGACGACCATCTAAAACACGTCCAGTATGTTCATCTACAATTTGTATTTTACCATCTTGAATTACATAATCTACGTCTGCTTCGTATAATGAGTATGCTCTTAGTAATTGTTGGATAGTATGAACTTTATCACTTCTATCAGAGTAAACTCTATTGATTTCGACTATCTTCTTTTGTTTTTCTTCTTCTGAGATTTCCGTATCACCTTCTATTTCACTCATCTGAGCAGTGATATCTGGGAGTAAGTATGTATCTTTATCATCAAGATTCTGAGTAAGTAAGTTTCTCCCCTTCTCTTGTATATCTATTCCATGATTTTTCTCATCAATAGTATAGAATAGATTGTCATCTACTTCGCGCATCATCTGACCTTGATCACGCATGTTATCCATTTCTACTTGATGTTTCAGCTTTTGAATTTCTGGATCTTGCATCATTTTCATCAATCGCTTGTGCTTCGGCAACCCACGTGATGCTTTTAGCATTAGCATACCAGCGGCTTCTCTATCTTCTTTTTTGTCTGATTCTAATAGTTCGGCTGCTTCTTTGAGATAGCCATTTACTAGTTTAGTTTGCTCATTCACTAACTGACTAACCCTTGGCTTCAACTCATCAAATATCTGATCTCCTTTTCCGACTGGTCCAGAGATAATTAATGGTGTACGCGCCTCATCTACTAATACTGAATCAATCTCATCGACTATTGCGAACCAATGATTCCTTTGTACCATGTGGTCTTGGTCAACAACCATATTATCACGTAGATAATCGAAACCGAATTCGTTATTAGTTCCGTAAGTTATATCTCTTTGATAAAGTTCTTTTCTTTGAGCATTATTCATCTTTGCTTCGATAGAACCAACGGTAATACCTAGAAAATCGAATACTGGCTTCATCCATGCACAATCACGCTTTGCAAGGTAATCGTTCACTGTTACTAAGTGAAGTCCTTTCCCAGCTAGTGCGTTCAGGTACATAGGCATAATAGATACTAAAGTTTTACCTTCACCAGTCTGCATTTCTGCGATTTTACCTTGGTGGATTACGATAGCTCCGATTAACTGCACATCGTAGGGAATCATATTCCATACATTTGTGTTACCAACGTACTCATAAGTATATTGACTTTCTGTTAGTCGGCGACAAACATCTTTGACAACAGCGTAAGCTTCTGGAAGTAATTCATCTAAAACTTCTTCTGTAGTTTCGAATATTTCCTTGTCTATTTCTTTGATTTTATCATAGAAATCATGGACTTCCGTATGGGTATAAGAGTTCTCGACTAATTTAGTTTGAATTTCCTTCTTTTGGTCTTCCAAATCTTTGATTGCAGCGTTAATCTTCTGCTTGAATTCATCAGTCTTTGCTTTTATTTCTTCATCAGTTTTAGTTTTTAAAGTTGAATAGATGGAATTGATTTCATCTACTATCGGGTTGATTTTCTTTATATCTTTATCCGATTTTTTACCACCGAAAGCTTTCGCAATTAGATTTAACATAATTTTATATTCGAGTTTATTTGATAACTTTTTTTTATTTTACAACTATTAACAATTGTATAGACTACAAACTTAATAATTTAACTTATAAACGAGTAAATCATAATGAAAATATTAGATATAGAGAAAAATTTCCTTGCCTTAGAAGAAGAGAATTCAAGTTTTGAAAACAGTAAAGTGGCGATTGTCTCTGCTCCCTATGAACATACAGTTAGTTATGGTGGTGGAACAAAAAATGGTCCCGACGCTATTATAAAAGCGAGTCAATTCGTAGAATTCTATGATGAGGAATTTGACAGAGAGCTTTGCTTTGAGCAAGGTATATGCACAGTAGAGCCAATAGATTTCGGTGGTAAAGCAAATAAAGAAGCACTGGATATGATATACAACCAAGTAAAAGAGCTTTTGGCGAAAGATAAATTTGTAATCACACTAGGTGGTGAACATACTATATCATCAGCTCCGATAAAAGCACACCACGAGAAATACCCAAATATGAGTGTACTTCAATTCGATGCACATTCAGATTTGAGAGACACCTATGAAGGTTCTAAATACTCACACGCTAGTATAATGGCAAGAACAGCAGAATTTTTCCCAAATGACAAAATAACACAAGTGGGAATAAGAGCTCAGTGCATAGAAGAAGCGAATTTCATCAAAGAAAACAAAGTCAATACATTCTACGCAAATGCAATAAGAAGGGGAGTGCACGGTCAAAATTGGCAACAATCTGTAGTTGATACACTCTCGGATGAAGTTTATATTACATTCGATGTGGACTATTTTGACCCGTCAATTATGCCAGCGACAGGTACACCTGAGCCAGACGGCTTACTATATCACGAGACTTTGGATTTGCTACGCAAGATAAAGGCCTCAGGCAAGCGAGTTATTGGTTTCGATGTAGTTGAGTTAGCTCCATTGGAGGGTCTATCGCATCCGGATATACTAACTGCTTCTCTAATATATAAGATGTTGAATATTGGGTATTGAGGGAATGAAAAATGAAACATCCTTATGAAGAATATGAAGTTGGACATATCTGTAAGATGAATATAGAACATTGGAAAGGTAGGGATTAGAAGACCTGAGCGTGAGAAACTACACTATTTTGATGATTATATTAACTACCCATTCCCAACAAACAATTTTAGTAGAGAGATTCGTGAAAAAAGTTATGAACTCAAAGACCATTTAGGTAATGTTAGATCAACTTTTTCAGATTTAAAACGTATAAAAACATCCCCCAGCGGTTTTGCCCTTGATCTGATTAATACAACTAACTATTATCCTTTTGGAATGCAAATGGCGATGAGAACACTAAACAACACAACTGAACCATTTCATAATGGAAGTTTGTACAGATATGGTTTCAATGGTAAAGAGTCAGACAATGAAATTGCAGGGGATGGGAATTCATATGATTATGGTTTTAGAATTTATAACCCGCAAATCGCCAAATTCTTATCAGTTGATCCATTATCGAAATCATATCCTTGGTATACTCCGTACCAGTTCGCAGGTAATAAACCTATATGGGCAATAGATTTAGATGGGTTAGAAGAATTCATCTTTCAATATACTTATAAGAATGGGACTGCCTCGTTACTAAGAAAAATAGATAATTCTGAATTAAGAGTAATTAATTTCCCTGAAAAAGATCAAGTAATTACAAAAATTGATAAACGTACTGGAGAACCAATGAATTTTTCTGAGATTGGAAAAGTCCAGTACAAATATTTTGATGAAGAAGGTAATCCACTAAATTTAAGAAGAAATTACAAAGGAGAGTATGTAAGAGGGGGAAATGAGTTCATGGAATTAGGTAATAACAACTTATTTGGTTCAATTTATATTGGTCCTTTTAACCCTACTCTTTCAATTAATGGAAGAGAAGAGCCAGATTATAGGAGAGAGCCACAAGACGAAGTAGATTACGCTGCGATGTTGCACGATATGAGATACGATAAGCAAGGAGCTAGCGGATGGGACGGGGCATTTTTTAATAGATTAGTTAGACCTGACGATGTTGATTTAGTAAATTCTTCTAATAGCGTTTTAAATAGAAATAATGGGATAGATAAAGTTACTAATATGCCTATTAGTTCTCAAACAAAATCAAGAGCACAAGGTGTATCAGCATTATTTCAATGGATACTCCAACATACTAAACCTGAAGTTGTTAGACCATCTGTATTTTCACCTACTAATCCAGGTGTCAACTTAAATGGATCAAAATGGTAGAAGTAAATTAATTTGTGTTATAATATTCTTACGGAAAATATCTTTATAAAAGCGTATTTCAGAATTACTCAAGCTAATTTGAGATCCAATGTAATCACCAGATTTAGCTCCTGAGAAAAGTATTATTAATGATGAATTTGAGTCTAGCTCTAAAGTATTATAACGTAAAATATAATTACTTTCATTAACTAATATAGAAACATAGTTGTAATCCAAAAAAATTGACTTAACATCTTCAGGATAGGGGTCGTCTATTTTTAGAGAATTAAAATAGTCATTTGAATTAATAAATTTGATATTATTATTTTTAGTTGCTATATCTAATATTAGGGAGTCAAGGACATCTGTTGTAGTTTTAAATTGGTATGTCTCTATACTACCAACTGTTCCAGCCCCTATGAAATTATAAGCGAGAAATAAAATTAATATGAATCCTAGGGAAAATATACTTGCTATTATTAAAATTATTTTTTTCATGGTTTAGGTTTTAGTATTTTTTATTTCATTTAAGACAGGTAATTGTACCATAAGGCTTTCAAACTCTTTTTATTTCACCACTATAAACTTAAACATCTCAACTTCGTTTCCAATAACAACTTTCAAGAAGTAAACACCAGTATTCAAATATTCAATACTAATTGATTGAGTATATTTATTTGATTTATAGATAGTTTTTGAACTAATATCTAATAGTTCTACTTGGTTATAGTTTATATTATCGAAGACAATAAGATTATTATCTAAATCTAGTCTTATATTATCTGAATCTTGTATGTCTTTTACACTATTAGTAGAAGTTGAGAATGATATACACTGAGAATAGTCAATACAGCCTTGTTTAGTTATTTCTACCTTATAATCACCATCTTCTATAGGTGTATATTCTTTCTGAGTGGCATCTGCTAGTAGTACGTCTCCTTCGCAATTGTACCATTGGTATTCACCAGAACTTTCAGAAGATACCAGTTTACCACTTTGTTGCTTCACACTTAGATTTATAGCTACATCTCTAATATCAATCTCTAAAGTAGAATCGCAATCAAAACCTTTTTGCTTTAAGTTCTGAGTAAAGTTTCCTTGCTTGGTATATTCGACATCATTTATTGATATCGCATCATTTTTACATTTTACGGTATCTAGTTTATTAGTTGTCGGAAAACAAACTTCATAACAACTAGAAATATATTCACATTGACCTTTTGTTAATTTGACTCTGTACTTACCAGTTTTAGTAGGTGTATATAAAATCCTATTCTCGCTAATTAATATTCCTAACCCTTCCAAACCATCACACGAAAACCATTCGTATTTGTCAGCTTTTGTTTCTAGGCATCTGATTGTTTTATTATCAACTCTTATCTCATCATCCAATTCATTTTTATATACAGTTAAAGTATGTATAGAATCACAATAGGAGTATGTTTCTACAGTATCACTATAAACACCAGCTTCAGTAATAGTATCTCCATCAAAAACTATAGATTCACCAAAACAGATTTTGAAATCACTTTCTACTCGAATAGTATCAAAGCAATCATATTCTATTATGAAATAGTTGAATATTTGATTTCGTTGATTAATCCATTGCCCAGGTTCCGTTTGCGTTACTTTTTTTGTAGTATCATAGTATGCTTCAAGTGACATAGAAATAGCACATAAGTCTTGAATCCTAATGGGAAACGTTTGTTTACCATCTTTTTTTCCCCAATTAACATAACCACCGTCTAATACTTTTCCATAATCAAATCTTCCAAAATAGAAATCCCTTATAGAATCTTTAGAATTTCGAAACATCCATGTACAAGTATCAATAAAGTCAAGCCCCCCAATCCAAATATTATGATTAGTTCTGAAGTCATTATCAACTAATTGAACACCATATTTAGTTGGCAATTCATTTGTGAGGAAGTTTAGAATTGCATCATTTTCTTCCTGGCTTTCAATCACTGTTAAATATCCACCCCTATTTTCAGCACATTCAGATGCATGGGGCCACCATTTACTTTGTTTGATAAACTCATATTTCTTTCCATGATAACTGAATTCATAAACATTTTCTTCATCAACACAATCTTTAGAATAAGCAATTGATGATAAAATAATAGCAGTTATTATTAATAGTATTAGTTTTTTCATGGTGCATCCTTAAAAAGAGTTCTTTTGTAAAGATTCAAAATACAGAATTCTAATAAAATAGAAAAATTTTGAGGTGGAATTATGCATTCGACTATAACCAAAGGCAATACTTTCTTTAAAATCCCTGTGAATTCTGATTCAATCAATCAAATCCGTGAAATTCTGTAATCAAAATAATCGTGATACAGAATAGCCCCTAGACCCATCCGATACTGCGTGGCCTCTGAGTGGCGAATACATTGGTACAATCTGTGATATAGACATAAAAAAAAGAGACGAATTAATTTCGTCTCTTTTTAGTTTTATTCTATTCATTTGAGATTGCCGCGTCATATCAGCAAGTTGATATTTCTCGCAATGACAGGGAAATACTATTGGTCAGATGCTTGGACTTTAGCTTTTTCAGCTTGCATGTGTTTGTAATCTGCAAGAAATTTTTCTAGTCCAGAATCTGTTAATGGATGCTTAAGTGATTGCATAAGTACATTGTAAGGTACAGTTGCTATATCAGCACCCGCAGTAGCGGAAGCGATTAGGTGACCTTGGTGACGGATAGATGCAGCGATTATCTGCGATTCGAATCCGTTTACGTCCCATATCTCAGCTACTTCGTCTATTACTTGATTACCGTCGTGTCCCATATCGTCTAATCTTCCCATAAATACTGATACGTAAGTCGCACCGGCATTATTAGCTGCTATAGCTTGTGTTGGGCTGAAGATTAGAGTTACGTTAGTTGGTATATCTCTTCTACTTAATTCTTTTACCGCTTTTAGTCCTTCACCAATCATTGGGATTTTGATTGTAGCTTTCGGGAACCAAGACAAAATACCCTCAGCTTCAGCTAGCATATCATCTTTTTTGATTGAGTTTACTTCAACTGAAAGGTGACCACCTACTAGTTCGTGAATTTCTAATATTCTTTTCTTAACATCTACGTTTGGGTCTTCTTTAGCAAGTAAGCTAGGGTTAGTAGTTACGCCCGAAATGATACCCATTTCGTTGACTTCTCTTATGTGGTCTATATTGGCTGTGTCTATATATAATTGCATTTGAATACCCGATTGTATGTTATTTGATATATTATTAGTTACAAAAATAGCAATTTAAGGGTTAAAATGAAATGAATTATTCCTCATCATCACTATCATTCGGAGGCAAAATCTCTAAAATGGGAAACAAAGTATCGAATGAAACTCGCAATTCATCGACTGTTCCGTTATTATCTATCACAAAATCTGCAAGTTTCTTTTTCTCAATTGGATTTAATTGCGATTTCATAATAGTTCTTATTTTTTCCTCACTCAAACTACTACGTTTTTGAACTCTTTCTATTACTTTATCTTCGTCAGTATGTACAGTTATCACATAATCGTAACCCTCTGCCATGCCTGACTCATACATAAGGGCACTTTCGACAAATATCCTCTTGCTCCCACTATTCGCCAATTCTTCTAACTGGTTCATAATAGATTCAATTGCATAAGGATGCACAATTTGATTTATTTTTTTCACTTGTGAATGATTAGTATCGAATATCAAATCGGATAGTAATGACTTATTCAACTCGCCACCATCTAAGTATATACTATTACCAAACTCTGCTATAAGCTTGTTTTTTAACTCCTCATTAGAACTCATTTCTTCTTTCGCAATTTCATCGCTTGAAAGCACTGAGTATCCTCGCTCTCTAATCCATTTGGAAATTGTAGATTTGCCAGAGCCAATGCCGCCTGTAATTCCTATTATTACTACGTCTTCGTGATTTGTCATTTATGATTATTTTTTATTGAATTATTATTATGAAAATTAACCAAATGCAATGTTAAAACAAAATAGAGATTAAAGTATTGAGATTTAATAATGAGTTTATAGAGGTTGGACTCTTAGGTCGCTACGCTTCCTCTGAGTGACGAGATGGTAGTGCCCTAACTTAATAAATTGTTTTATTAGTATATAAACAAAAGAGACTGCCATTTCAGAAATGCAGCCTCTTATTTCATATTCAAATATAAATAGTGTTGAACTTGTCGCTATTTGAATCCCTTTATTCCACCTGCAATCAGTGAAATTATAAATAAAACTAAGAAAATAAAGAATAAAATCTTAGCGATAGAGGCCGCACCCGCCGCTATACCACCGAATCCAAATACAGCAGCCACAATAGCTACTACCAAAAAAATAACTACCCATCTTAACATAATACACTCCATAAGTTATTATAAAATAAGACTCATATATGGTTAACGCTATTATATGTCATATATTTTACACATTTATCATTTTTCATTTTTAATCATTTTATAACTATATTAGTATTATGAAAATCAACCTAAGAAATTATAATTATCTAAGAGTATTTAATGCTTCACCCGAAGTACGTGTGGCAGATGTGGACTTTAACACGGAAAATATACTCTCTCTACTCCAAATAGCCAATAAAGAACAGGCGGATATATGCTTGTTCCCAGAACTTGCCATATCTTCCTATTCTTGTAATGATTTGTTTTTCAACTCATCACTACTAGATGCAGTAGAACAGAGTTTGGATAGAATAAAAGTTGAATCGAAAGATATAGATGCACTAATAGTAGTGGGTGCTCCACTTCGTAGCTCAGGACGATTATTCAATTGTGCTGTGGTCATCAACAGAGGTGAAATCATTGGGATTATTCCGAAGAAGTATATTATTAGTACTAACGAATTTTACGAAGAACGATGGTTCTCTTCTGATGTTGATAGGCGATTTGATACTATTAAAATAAACAATGAAATACTTCCATTTGGTAGTGACATTATATTCCAAGCTGAAGAAAGACCCGATGTAAGAGTTGGTATAGAGATATGTGAAGACCTATGGGCAGTAAAGCCACCGAGCTTAGATTTGTGTCTTGCTGGTGCTAATGTACTTTTGAACTTGAGTGCTAGTAATGAGCTTCTATCCAAATCAGATTATAGACGTGAGTTAGTAACAACACAATCAGCTAGAACCCTCTCTACCTATATATACTCGTCTTGTGGCTCTGGTGAATCAACAACGGATGTAATATACTCTGGTCATCTAATCAATTCGGAGAATGGTAAATTACTAAAGGAAACTAGGAATTTCGACTTCGATGCACATTATATTATTTCTGATATTGATTTGGAAAAAATATATAATGCTCGATTGAAAAACAGTTCTTATGGTTTCGAACAACCTGCATTCGATTATAGAATACTGAAATTCAATATTAGCGATAAAATCACAGACAAAATCTATCGTGAATTTTCTAAGAATCCATTTATTATAGAAAATGAAGATAAAGCTGATGAGCTAGTGGCAGAAATATTAGATTTTCAATCAACTGCCCTTGCAAAAAGGTTACTCCATATAAATGGGAAGAGCGTTGTTCTAGGAGTATCTGGTGGATTGGATTCTACTTTGGCTCTGCTAGTTGCTTATAAGGCGTTTCAAAAACTAAAGCTAGATGTCATAAACATATATGGGCTAATACTTCCCGGACTCGGTTCTTCTGAAAGAACTAATAGTAATGCAATAGATTTAAATAAGAACCTCGGAATAACTAGTAAAATTATAGATATAAGCACTGCTGTGAATAATCACTTTATTGATATAGGGCATGACTCTAATGATATTTCCATTGTTTATGAGAATGCTCAGGCTAGAGAACGTACACAAATACTAATGGATTATGCTAATAAAGTCAATGGAATCGTAGTAGGTACTGGAGATCTGTCTGAGATAGCTCTTGGATGGTCAACTTATAATGCAGATCACATGTCTATGTATAATGTTAACTCCGGTTTACCCAAAACAGTAATTCAGTTTATGATACGCACTCTTTGTAAATGGGAGGAGTATAAGGAAATCAGTGCACTCCTCTCCGACATAGTAGAAACACCTATTAGCCCTGAGTTAGTACCTATACAAAACAATGAGATTCAGAATACTGAACAAATTATCGGCCCTTATGAGGTTCACGATGTTATTCTCTATTATTTTATCAAACATTCTTTCAAACCAAGTAAGATTTTCTTTATATTGCAAAGGATTTTCACTGATAAATATTCAAATAATGAGTTAATAAATTGGCTAGAAATATTTTTCAAAAGATTCTTCTCAAGTCAATTTAAACGTTCTTGTATTCCAGATGGGATTAAAATTGGATCAGTATCACTATCGCCGAGAGGTGATTGGCGAATGCCTTCTGATACGGTTGGAAAAGTCTGGTTTTCGGAAATTGAAAAATTAAGGAGTGAATTATGATAGAACCAACAGAAAGCAACCCTATAAGATTAATACTAGCCGATGACCATGAAATTGTAAGAGCTGGTATAAGAAGATTATTGTCTATAGATAGAAGTATAAAGATAGTGGATGAAGCGGATAATGGACAAGATTTGGTAGATATAGTCAGCTATCACAAACCAGATGTAGTTTTATCTGATATTATGATGCCGAAACTTAATGGTATAGAGGCATTGAAGAAAATCAGAGATCTGAAAATAGATTGCTTTGTTATAATGCTAACTGCTTACGAAGATTCGTTTCATCTAGAAAATGCATTAGAGGCGGGTGCTGATGGTTATCTTTCAAAAGACATAAACGCACGAGAATTGATAGACTCCATTTTTGAAGTATTAAAAGGGGAGAGGGTATTCAGTAAAAGTGTAGTTAGATTGATAAAGAGAAAAGGTGCGAGTTCATCAGAATTAGAATCAACCCCAGTAGTCATAACAAGAAGAGAACAAGAGATACTCGACTTAGTAGCAAATGGAAAAACTAGTCAATATATAGCAGAAAAACTATTTATAAGTGTAAGGACTGTAGAATCTCATCGCTATAACTTGATGCAAAAACTTGATGTTAATAATGTTGCTGAACTAATAAGATATTCAATACTAAAGAGAACTACAGAATAACATCAGTAGTTCTAATTTAAAATTAAGTAGTACTACTTAATCAAAAAGCAGTTTGTATAACTTATATTTGTTATAATTATAAATAACAACACTCGATAATTGTCATAATATCGGTTATACAAATATGAAAAAAACTTTAATCCTTTTAGTAACAGTTCTATTTTCGTCAAGCGTGCTTTTCGGTCAAACTGAAAACGTAGGTGTTAATACAACTTCTCCAGATAATTCTGCAGCTCTTCACGTAACATATATAACAACTCCAAAAGGGGTGTTAGTTCCACGAATGACGATAGCACAACGTGCAACGGTTCCAACTCCAGCAAATGGATTGCTAATATTCAATACTGATAATAACAGATTCGAAGTATATGATGCTGGTGCTACTGCTTGGAGAGGATTACTTACTAATGCAAATGTTGGTACAGCCGCTTGGGCAAGAACTGGAAACTCAGGTACTACACCTGGTACAGATTTCCTCGGAACAACTGACAATCAAGATTTTACATTATTTACGAATAATATAGAAAGATCAAGAATACTAGCAAATGGTAATTTTGGTATTGGAACTAATAACCCATCTGCCTTATTGTCTGTAGGAACTACATCCCAATTTCAAGTTAATGGTACTGGTGCTATTAATGCAGCAACAGGCATTACTTCTTCTGGAAATATCACTTTCTCTGGTTTGGCTGCTAACAAATTTGTTAGAACTATAGCAGGTGGCCAACTTTCCACTTTCTCTTTTGGTAGAGACTTGTCAGTAACTGGAACTGATACAGCTTTAGTAATAGGTCTTCAAGGAAGAAATGTAGCAAGTACTGCTCCAACAGATGGACAAGTACTACAATGGAACAATACTCTTACTCAATGGCAACCTGGAACAATAGCAGGTGGCGGAAGTGGAAACACTTTAGATGCTGCTTATGATGAAGGTGGTGCTGGTTCTGGTCGTAGTATAAGTGTTACAGATGGCGCAGTACAGTTAACAGGTACAAATGCAACTGATGAAACTATCGAAATAACTAACTCAGGAAACGGTGGTGTTGCTTATCTAAAAAATACTGGGACTGGTAATACATTACTAGTCGAGTCAGATGGCGATACAACTCTAACTGTACAAACTGATGGTAAAGTTAAAATCGGTAAGAATGGTACGGGATTAGTTAATATAATCAAAGCAACTGTAAATAAAGATTTACCTCAAATTGATGCTGGTAAGGCAATTCAAGTGTCTTTCGCAGTTACTAATGCAGAAGTTGGATCATCTGTTATGATTTCTCCAGCAAATAGTTTAGGTGATGAAGTAGTTATTGCATATGCTAGAGTTTCAAGTGCAGGTAATGTTGATGTTAGGTTTAGAAATGTTCACCCTGCAACAAATGTTGATTTCACAGCAATGGACTTCTTTATAACAGTTATAAAATAATAAAAAAGATACTATATCTGAATGATTAAAAACTTTACAATATTTATTTCAATACTAGCTCTACTTAGTTACTCTGCTTATTCGCAAGCAGGACTAAACGTAAGCGGTAATGGTACACTTTTTATTAGCTCTAACGCTAAGTTAAAGGTAAATGGAGATGTACTCCTAGGTATTAGCTCTCAATTCACTCAGAGTACTGGTGATTCGATAATAGTAACTGGTAATTGGACTAATAACGGAACAATGACTCCTAATGGTGGTGTCACCCTCTTCAACTCTGGTGCTAACCAAACTATTGGTGGTAGCTCAGAATCAAAATTCTACAATGTATCTGTTAATAAGACAGCTGGTAATATACTTCTTACTGATGATGTATTAATTGAAAATAATCTAAGACTGCTTTCTAACTCATTAGTTGATATTTCTGATGATACTCTTACTATTGGTGAGACAGGGAGTATCTATACAGACAATGCTTTAGCTACATCTTTTACCAAAAACAGAAGTATATACACTTCATTAGGAATTAATAGTGGATTCCTTAGAAAGAATATTGCTAGTGCTGCCACACTTCCGTATAATTTTAGATTCCCACTTTCAACTAATGGTTCTCCCTCTAGCGTTTATACTTATGCCGACGTAACATTAATTGCTGGAAAGGTTACAATTGGTACAAATGCTTATGTGCAAGTTAAGCCAGTAACAACAGAGCACCCTGCATTGCAGATTTCTAATAATGCTTTGAAAAAGTATTGGGCGATTGATCAGAACAATTTGACTATATCGAGCCAAGGTGTAAATTTACTTTTCAAATATGATAATACTGAAGTCACTACTAACGAAGGTAACTATCAAGTACTTCAGTATTCTCCACCTTATCCAGATGGTGGAGCACAATGGTTTGTAAACCCAGGTGCTTCTAATCAAGTAGTTGATATAAATGCAGATTTGATTTACTCTGAACAAGTAAGCACTATTAAAGGTGATTGGACTGCAGGTATAGAAGAAGCTGCAATAGCTACATATTATAGTAGAGCCGATGGTAACTATAATGACCCGAATACTTGGTCAAAACTTGGTTTCGGTGGGGCTGCATCTACTACTATTCCTACTAATCCTTCTGATAGAGCAAGAATAAAAGATAATACAGTTACAGTTGTTGCAAATTCTAGTAAAATTGCAACTTTAAGTATAGAAGAAAATTCTACTGTTGTTTTCACTGGTGAGAATTATTTGGCTGCCGATTCTATTATAGTAAAAGATGATGCAAGATTAAGAATCACAAGTGCACAAGGTATAGACAATGGTGATACTCAAGGTAACTTAAGATCTCCTAATAAGAATATGTCTGAAAATGTATTCTATGTCTATGAAGGTACAGATGCTTTACAATATTCTGGTAATGGCTTACCTGCATCAGTTAGAACAATAATACTTAATAAGGCACTTCCCTCTAGAATTTTAGAAATGAATGATTTCGTTTCTATCAAAGATTCATTAGTTATAAATGATGGTATATTTGATATTGGTTCTTACTCTATCAATGGAGCTAGTGCTAATCGTACTTTGATTATGCGTGCTGGGGAGTTAAGAATAAGAAACTCTTTTCCTACTAATTACTCTGCTCCTTACTTTACAGCAGGTCTGATTAATTTCTTTGGCTCTGGTGCTACATCAGTTCCTACTAATATAACTTCACCCGCTGTATTGCAATATAACAAACTAGAGCTTTCTGGTAATAGAAGTGGTAATATAACTTTCCCTTCTAATGGACAGATAAAAATAGCGGATTCACTTAGAATCTCAAATCTTGATTTTAGTTCAACTACATATAAATTTTTGACTTCTGGTTCTACTGTTGTTTTTAATAAAAATGGTGGTAATCAGTATATTCCAATTAAGCCGAATAGTCCTGCCGATTCTGCGAATTATTTAATTTATCATAATTTGGTCTTAGATAGTACTGGGAACAAAAATCTGAAAGATGTTGGAACACCTTTATATATAGTGAAGGGTAATGTAACTATCAGGAACCAAGCAACATTTAATTCAAATGGATTCAACCTTTCGGTTGAAGGGAATTGGATTAATCAAGATGCAGGTAGTATATTCGTACCTGGTACAAACTCTGTATTGATGAACTCGCCTATTACTGCTTCTACTACTAATATAACTAGTCGTGATACAACTCAAAATCCATTCTATAATTTAGTTATAACTGGTAAAGGGATTGTTAGACCGCTAGATGAGTTAAAAATAAGAAATGATATAAGAATTGATTCTAGTTCAACTTTACTTCATCAAGCCACAAATATTACTTTGTCTGGTAATTGGTTGAATTATAAAGGTAACTATACAACTAATAACGCCAACTTATATTTGAATGGTACCGCTCTTCAAACTATTACTAAACCAAATGCAGATGAGGAGTTTGATAAGTTAATTCTTAGAAATCCGAATGGTGTTAATATAGCTGCTGTAGGTACAACTACAGAAAGTGGATTGAATATCAATGGCGATGTTACGTTAGAAACTGGTAATATAATTACTGGTAATAGAAGAGTAACAACACTAGCTAATGTTTTAAGACCCGGAGCAACTCCAGGCCATATAAATGGTACACAATGGAAGACAATACCAACTGGTCCGTCAACTACACTTTATGAAGTTGGGACTGCTACATCATATACTCCAGTGAATTTCACTGTGGATAGTATAGCTGGTTCTGCAGGGTTTATTGCTGTGAAAGCTGATACGCTAACAGGTACAACTTCTCCTATTACTACGGGACTATTACCTGCTAGTAGCTTGATGTCTGACCCTAAAAATGTTAGAAGACAATGGACAATATCTAAACCTACTACTTCAACTTTCTTGCTAGTAGATAGAACTTATACAGCTCAATTGAATTTCGTAGCTACAAATGATTTAAGAAATGGGGCAGACCCTAATTTCTTCGAAGCTAGATTATGGAATGGTTCTGCTTGGGTATTCCCACAAAGAATTGGTAACCCATACTTTGGTAGTAGAACAGCTAGTAGTATAAAATTCTTTAAGACTAAACAGTTCGGTACATTTATAACAGGTGAACCAACGAATTATAGTTTTTATAGTATCGCAAATAATAATTGGTCAACACCTGCCAGCTGGTCAACAGAAAGATTTGGTGGTATTCCGACTACTATAGAGCCAACTCTAGATGGTAATGTATATATTGGTGATAGTAAAAGAATAACTTTAGCGGCAAATAAAACAAATAATAAATATGTAAATATAGATTCAACTGGTATAATCAACTTCACAGCCAACAATAGTTTATTAGGTACGGGTGAATTTCGTTTAAATCAATATGGTAAAATGGAAATAGAACATTTCCAAGGTATAACTACTACTGGTGTAAGTGGCGCTGTGCAAATGGGTACGATGAATTACAATTATAACAATCATAATAAAGGTATTTTCGAATATAAAGGTACTTCTGCACAATTTATTGGTGCGGGTTTACCAGATAATACTTTCAGATTGATTATGAATAAGCCATCTAATTCACTTACGTTCAATCAATCTAGTAAAATAATATTAGATTCTTTATATCTGCAATCTGGTGATTTCACTTATAATACATCATTTACAATCCAAGGTAATTTGCGAAGAGCAGCTGGTGTTGGATTTGCATATACTGGTGCTCCAATTATCGAGTTCAGCGGCGATTCAACTCAATATATAAATGATGAAGCAATTGACTCACTTAGAATGTATAGTGTAAGACTTAATAAAAGCAGTAGAAATTTAATATTAGAAGATAATTCTCCATTGGATATTGTTGATCAATTAAATTTCCAAGGTACGAATAAAGGTATAATTTATGCCCGTAAACCTGGAAATTATGTTATTGTACGTGGTACAGTAAACAGAACAGGTGAAGGTCATATAAATGGTGAATTAATCAAGAATATACCTTCGGGTGATGCAGCAGAGGTAACTTTTGAGGTAGGTGATACTTTATATTACTCTCCTTTCTTTTTAGATATGAGAGGTGGTACAGGATCTACGGCTGGTTTTCTTGCAATGAATGCTGTAACTGGTGATTATCCTTATATGGGCGATGAGATAATAACAACAACTAATCCGCCAGTTTATCCTGGACGTATAGTCCACAGATATTGGAGATTGTCAAAACCAGTTTGGTCATCATTTGTTAGAGGTACTAGAAATTTTGATATAAGAAGTGAATATAGAAATTCTGAAGATTGGGAAGCATTAGACAGTTACGAATGTGCCGATTTTGCTTTTAATAAATATTTCGATGATGCAACCAGAGACACAACTGATTGGGAGTCAATTTGGCCTTCCGTTGGCGGAAATTGTACCGATACGAGAGATATGAGTAGGACTCCAAGTTTTGCTAATACTTTTGGAAATGGTACAACTGGAAATGTCTTTACTGATGTTAATAATGTTACTAAACCATGGGGAACTACTAAAACATTACCTAATAATGCGTTACTTTTAGGTGATTTTGTTTTAGGTAACCAAAATGGTAAAGCTCAGTTTATTACGTTTTATTCTCGTCAATCTGGTAACTGGACTGATGCCAATACATGGTCAACTGTCAGTCACCTTAGCCCTATAAATGTTGCTGATACAATATCCCCTACAATCAATTTTAGAAAATTCCCTATCCGTCAATATGATAATGTATTAATTGACTCAAATCATAGAGTTACACTTGATGCCTCTATTGGGATGGGTGAATATACTCAAACTGGAACTCCATTCAGATATTTAGCGAAAGTTGGACCAAATGTATTAGTAAAGCCAAATGGTATTATAGATTTAGATATATTTGATTTAAGAGGAAACTCCTTTAAAGCTGAGAAAGGAGCAACTATTATTATTGGATCTTCCGATGGTGTGAGTCAGACTTCACCAGTTGCAGTTCGTGGATTGGGTAATCTAAAAGGATACGCGAGAGCTATCGAAGATAGTGTGAATTTAGTTTACACAGCAGAGGGAATTAATCCAGATAATCCAAATAGAAGTTTCCCTTATTATCATAACTATTGTACAATCGATATGGGCGACAATTCAAGATATATTCGTCGAGTAACAGTTAGTCAAGGTGCAACTACTATAATGAATAATAACACGGGTGATAGTTTAATCAATATTCTGTCATTCCACGATTATGTTGCTGAATTAACTGCTGGTCAAACTTATACGCTAGAAGTAGAAAAAGAAGATAATTCTAATACGAGATATTTAAGAGCATTTATTGATTGGAACAGAGATGGTGATTGGACTGATACGGATGAAACAATTGCTAATCAAAATTTCCCTAATAACTCATCAACAACAAATGTAAACTTTACTGTGCCGGCTAATACTCCTGAGGGATCTACACAGTTGAGAGTTATATATAGATCTAATAGTACTAGCACGAATCCTTGTACTAGTAGTAGTGGTGAAACAGAAGATTATACGATTGTTGTAAGAAACCCTATCACAAATATTTCCCAGAATATGGGTAATTTAGTTCCTAGTGTTATTAGTTCATTAACTATCCATAGCCCTAGACCTACAAGTCAGGTTAATGCATCTACTACATTAAATATAGTTGACTCACTTAAATTTACAAGTGGTGTTCTAAATGCTAATGGTAATAATATTACTTTGGCAGGTGATATAGTAGTTGATACTTTGAACCCTTATAATCAAGGTGCTTCTACTTTAACATTCTATGATGGTAAAGATCAGAAAATACGTGGTAATAATGCTGTTACTTTAGGTGCTGTTACTATTAATAAAGATTCGAATGATGTATTTATTAATACTAACACTACATTTGCGGGTAACACTGCTGTTACTTCACAATCACTTATTCATGTTATGGATAGTGATACTTTGACTTTTGGAAATGCATCTACTTTGACATCTGGTGCTGGTGGATTTGGTTTAAACAGAATGATAAAAGTTTCTGGAACCCCTACACTTTCTGGAGTTGTTAAAAAGCAATTCAATAATGCAGCTGGTAATCAATCATTTACTTATCCTATTGGAAGTGATACTCTTTATAATCCCGGATTTATTACTATCAATGGTGCATATACTGGTATCCCTGCGATTTCAGTACAACTTAACAATGCAAAACATCCAGCTAGAAGAAATGATTTAATAATTAACAAATACTGGACTGTAGCTTCGGATAGTATAACAAGTTTGAGTACTTCTGAATTTAAGTTCTTCTATAATATTCCAGAAGATACTAACGGAAATGCTCCACGATATTATGCAGGTTTATACAGACCATCAAATGAATGGGAAGTGAACTTAGGTGCGACTCCTAGCGCTTATCCAGATACTATAAAAGCAACTAATACTTTATATTATTTAGGTGATTGGACTGCTGGTGAATCTAGTACTTACTTTAAAGGTAGAAATTATTATTCTAGAATTACTGGTAATTGGGATGTTCCATTAAATTGGTCGAATGTGGGTCACGCTGGTCCACCATCATCTTACTCACCGGGTGAGCTTTCGCAATCAGATACGGTATTTATTGATGGGCATACTATTGCCTTTAATGTTGATACTGTTACTGTTGATACTATCACTATCGGTGGTACTTTCAATGGTGTATCAACTGCTGGTAGAGGTATATTAAACTTTGCTGTTGCTCCTTTAGACAAACACATGACTATCCAAAGATCTCTTTTCTTAGATACTGATGGTCGAGTACAGTCTGCTACTCAATTAGGTAAAGTTGATACATTATCTATATATGAAAGATTAATAAATAATGGTACTTCTGCAAATACTGCAGGTATAGATTTATACAATAGTTCTAATGATTTCGTAGTACTAAACTTTAATGGCTCTACTGATAGTTATATTGAAGGAACTGGGGATTGGAGTGGGTTATCTGAAGTAAACCTTAGTAAAGATGGTGGATTGAGTGATACTCTATTCATCAACTCAGCTTCTTTGGGAGCAGCTTCATCTACATTCTTAGATTATGGATTCAATCTGAAATCAGGTATACTGAAGCATTACAATAACTACGATTTCGTAGCTGGTAATGATGGTATTGGTATTAACATGGATCAGTTTACTGGTATAGTCGTTACTAATGGGCGACTAATTTCTAATGAAACAGTTAACACAGATGTAGATAATACAATCGAGATATTCGGTGGAGAATTTGTAGTCGGTGATCAAGTTGATGAAAACTTTATTTACCAGGATAATACATTAGTCCACTTAAACGGTGGTAAGATGACAGTTGCTGGTGTATTCGATGGTGATTTCCTAGGGGCAACTGTACGTCTTAATATAGAAAATAATTCTGAATTAAAGGTATTAGAAAAAGGTGCTACTGACATTGGACTAATTGGACTTAATGTTAATGCCGGCTCTCAATTAGACATGGCTTCTGGTCGTATTATAGTAGCAAATGCTATTCCTGGTGCTAATGCAGATTATAAAATAAATTCTACTGTAGGTACCGGATTTACTGGTGGTGTTGTACAAATAGGCGATTCGACTTCATCCGTAGGTGGATCAGAAATCAAAATTATTGGCTCTACCCCTATTTATGACTTGCATGTAGTAGGTAGTACTATAACAGCTAAACAAACTGGTGCTACAATATCGGTTAAAAATAACTTAGAAATAGATAATGATGCTGAATATGATGTTTCAACCAATAGTCTTGCAGTTAGTGGTGATATTACTAACTATGGTTTATTTGATGCTTCAAATGGTAATATAGCCGATTTCAGATTACTTACTCTTAATGGGACAGGAAATCAAACAATCTTGAATGATGACGCTCCTGGTATGAGCTTACATAATTTAACAATTGACAAACCCTCAGGTAAAGTAATACTTTCTGGAACTGGTAACTCGAATTTACAAATTCATAGAAACTTGGAATTCACTGCTGGGAATAATGCTTTCATAGATGGAAGTGCTAATCAATTCGCTTCGTTCGTAGAACTTAGTCCTCTTGGTGGTACTAATCCGGCTATTATTAGAAACGGTAAAGGTCACGTTTATGGTAGGTTCTATAGACATTTCACAGCAAATGCAACTGAAAGATTATATGCTGTCGGTTCAGACACAATAGATTCTTACAGACCTGCACTTATCAAGACTGTGAATAATGGTAATACTGCTGGATTAATTGGTGTTGCTCACTACGGTAAGGATCACCCAGATTTAGACCCAGCTGTTATGAATACTGCTCTCAACGTTCAAAAATACTGGAACGTTAATACTAATGGTTTTGCATTAGGTGCTGGTAATACTTATGAATTAAAATTAGATTTCTTAAATCCTGCTGACATTAGAAATAGTGCTAATACTAACTTCTTTGAGCAGTTTATGTATGATCCTGCTTGTCCTGCACCTCCGGGGGCTTGTCCTCCAGGTACTGGTACATGGACTGAGCTAGACGCAATTAATAAAACAGCTACTTCTATTAGAACAAAACAAGTTAATTTCTATGGCGATGTTGTAGTAGGTGAGCCAGCTGGTATTACTTTCTATAGTATTGCTAGTGGTAACTGGAGATTGGCTAGTAATTGGTCAACTGATAGTTATGGTGGTGCAGCAGCTCTTCGTTTCCCTAATCTAACTTCTGATATTGTAAGAATAGGTGATAACAAACGTATAACAATGCCTGATGGTATTGCTCATGACCCAGTAAGAGCTGTAATAGTTGAAAAATATCTTGGCAATCCTGGTGAGTTATATGTATTAGGTAATACAGGTAGTTTGAAAGCTAGTTCTTTCCAAATTGATGATGATTGTGTTCTTGCATATAGTAATGTTGGTGGTATTTCTGATAATTCAACTCAAGGGGCTATCCAAACAAATACTAAATCTTTTGGTGTAGCTAACATTATTTTCAAAGCTATTAATGCGAGTATGGTTTCTGGGAAAGGATTCCCTGATACTCTTGCTTCTGTTAGAGTTGATTTGACTGACCCTTCTGAGTCTGTATTCACAACTAATAATATCGGTAATCCTGCTATTAAAGTAAGAGACTCGATAATTGTTGATAATGGTATATATGAATCTGGTAATAGAGATTTTAGATTATATGGTAATTTCTCACAATACTCAAATGGTCTGTGGAAACCTTTAATAGGTAATTTCCTCGTAGCTGGTACTAATACTAAGACTTTCAGAGTTGGAAATTCTGACGGTTTGTCATTCTATAACCTAGATGTTACTGGTGGTGACATTACATTCAATATGCTTCCTTCTGGTAGTGCTAATACACACATGTATGTAAATAATACTTTGAATCTATTAGACACTACTCTTATTAAAGTTAGAACTGATGATAGAAAAGTAATAGTTGGTAATGGTGCTACTGTTAGTAGAACTGGTACTGGTTACGTAGATGGTACTATGCAAAGATATTTTGCATCAGGTATAGACTCTAAACAATTCGCTATCGGTCTAAATGATATTTATACTCCTGTTACTGTTACTACTGACAATGGTGCTGGCGGTGTAGCTGGTGGATTCGATGCTATTGCACTCGAGCCAGTTCCTGTTGAACCAATGTGGGGTAATAGATTAGACCCAGCTAAGAGAATAGAAAGATTCTGGAAAATATCTAAAGGCGATATTACTGTTGATTTGGGCGCTAGAAAATTCGATACTAAATTCGAATTCCCTGCAACTGAACTAGCTGCTATTGATGATACTAAAGCTGTTATTAGAAGAGAAACTTTGCAACCTGCAACTTTCCCTATCTGGTACCAAAGACAAAAAACTGATTTACAGTGGAACACTGGTAATGCTGATGTTGAGCTTTCGGCTACTTCTCTTCTTTGGGAAGATTTCGGAAACTTCTATATTGGTGAAAAACCTCAAAGAATATTCTATAGTAATTCTAATGGTCCTTGGACTGATAATGCTTCTTGGGCTTTGGATATAGGTGGCACTATATTACCTCCAGGAGGTACGTACCCTAATAACGATCCTACTGAAATGGAAGATATTGTGTTTATAGATGATAGTGATATTATCAATTTGGATACTATTCCTCAAGTATCAGCACTAACAATTAAAGATAATTCTACTTTCGTTATCGGATTGGGTAAATATGTTGGTGGTAGTGATCCTACTAGTACTTTTGATTTGACTGGTGGTACTATTGACAATAAATCTGAATTTGGTATTGACTCTGACGATAATATAAGTTGGACTAGATTCGACAACAAGACTATTGATACAGATATAAACTTTATATTCTCTGGAACAACTGACCAGATATTTGGTAATGAGTTCCCGACTACTATACAATCACTTACTATTAATAACTCAGGACCTCCGGGTGATAATACTGTTGCTATTGGCGACAATGATTATACTATAACTGGCGATGTGGTTATAACTGATGGTGATTTGCGTCACTCCGTTGATGGTAACAACCTGAATTTACTAGGTAATTTATCTACTACTGAACCTCTAGTATTAAACGAAGATATTAACGGTAATCCTATATGTTCTGATTTCACTCTACAAGGTAGTGGTGCTTCTAATCAAGCATTGAACGGGCCGGGTACACTTACATTCTGTGATTTGAATATGGACAGAGGTGCTGGTGCTGGTATTGGATTATTGAATACTCCTGCAATAGTAACTGGTGCTGTGAATTTATTAGTTGGTGCTAATGTGAACCCACAAATCTTCGAATTGGGGACTGGTGGTAATCTTAGTGTGACTAATCCTAATCCGAACGCAATAACAGGTGGCTCTGATGGCCCACTTAGATATATAAGAACTTCAAAAACTGGCGGCTCACTATGCCGTACAGTTACTACTAACGGTACTTACACATGGCCAGTTGGCTCAGTAGAAGGTGGCAATGATTTATATGCTCCTGCTACTATGACTACTGATGCTATTGGTGCTGATGGTGATATTTGCTTGAAAACTAATGTTGGTTCTAATGCGAATCCTCTTGGTGCTCATAACGAAGTCTCTTCTGATGCTAGTGATTATATCGCTAGATATTGGGAAATCAATAGTGCTACTACTACTATTACCGGTCAATTTGTATTCAATTACAATGACTTAGATATACGTGGTACTGAATCTGATTATGATAGAACTGGTAAATGGTCTGAACCGGGTGAAGGTACTCCGGGGGCTTGGACTACATATAATACTGGTATCAACTTAGCTAATAATACGTTCTCAACCCCTGCTTCATTTAACCCAGCTGATATGCTTGGTGATTGGACTCTTGCAGAGTTGATTGCATTCAGAAGAATATTCTATAGTCGTATGACTGGTAATTGGACTAATCCAAATTCATGGACAGCAAACTCTACTCACATAGGCCCTATATTCGCAACTGGTGTTTACCCTAATGCGGTTCAAGATTCAGTAGTCGTGGGTGGTGGTAATGCTGGTGTTAATGACCACATTATTACTCTCGATGTTGCAGGAACTGTGGCTATTGGTGGGGTTGCTCTTGGTACTAGCTCTACTAATACTGGTACTCTGATGACTGGTACTAATACTATAACTGGTGATCATTTCACTATGGGTGAATTATCTACTCTCGGTGTTGGCTCAGCTGATGGTATTACTGCTCTAGGAAACGCGACAGGTAATATTCAGGCATCAGTAGTTAGGACATTTGCAACTGCTCCGCTAAGATCTAGCTTTGAGTATAATGGTACTACGAACCAAGTAACTGGTAACGGACTACCGTTGAATGTAGAAAATATAGCTGTGAATAACACTGGTCTTGTGAACAATAACACTGTTACTTTCCAAAGTAATGTGATAGTTGAAGGAAATATGAGAGTTCAAACTGGTATCGCTGATATCAATACTCTAACAGCTAATTCTGATGGAACTGGTACTATGAGTATCGATGCTAATGCTAAGCTGAGTATATCTGGAACTAATAATCTATTGACTTCTGTTAATAACTATGCTACATACGTACTAGACATTAACAGTATAGTGGAGTTCTACGGTTCAGCTCAGACAATATCTAATCTACCAGTTAACTTAGTTTCTGGACTAGGATATTGCGTATTGAACAATACTGGATTGAAATCGGTGTCAGCACCATTGCTAATAAGAAAAGATTTGACGATAATAAATAATGCTACTTTGGATAACCAAGTAGGTGTAGATGCACTAACAGTAGATGGAAGTGTGATAAACAATGCGAATATAGACAACAAGGGTATTCTGGAAATTGGTCAATAGAATTTCAGTAGTAATACTTATTGGTAAAAAATATGAAATACAATAAATTAGTATTAATAATAGAATTACATTTAATTTTTAACAATTCCTTTGGAGGGAATCATGAATAAATTCATTACAAAACAAGGTTCAAGAATAGCTGCTTTCGCAGTTGGACTTGTACTATTTTCAACTGCTGCTGAAGCACAAAATCTTGTTGTAGGTCCGACTGGTACTTTCAACAATCAAGGTACTGTGAAGTTCAGATCTAACAATGGGAATTTCCAAAATGATGCTCCTATTGGCAATATTACCAATGATGGTCAAATCCTAATCTTAGGAAATGCACAAACTTTCAATGGTGCTAATACACTTACTTCTTCTGCCGCTTTACGTCTTCCAGGTAAGGTTAGTTATGCTAGAGATACTGCTGCTTCTCCTCAAAGAGTTCACAACGGTTTCTATGCTAATTTAGATGTAAAAGGTCAATCAGTAAAAGAATTCACTCACAATGCTGGTCCTAATACACTAAGCTACTTTATAGCAAGTAATTATGATATAGCTGGTGGTAATAGAACATATACTGGTTCTACTGTAACTTATGATGGTGGTGTTGCTCCTTATGTTGCCGCTCAATCTGTTGCTGGTGAAAATTTAACTAATGGTACTGGTTACAATAACCTTGCTTTTACTAACCCTGCACTTAAAACTTTATCTGTTGGCGTTGCTTTAGTTAATGGAACAACTGACATCGCAGCTACTACAGTTGGTGGTGGATTTGTTGTTGATGGAACTTTACTTGGGGCTTTAGATGCTAAAGGTAACTTCACTCAAGCAGCTGGTGCTGGTGATTTCTCTTTACTTAATGCAGGTACAGCTACTTTGAGTGGTACTGCAAATGCTATAGCTGCTAATGCTATTGTTGATAATGGTACTTTAACTCTAGAAACTACTACTACTACTACTGTTACTGGTCAATTGAACTTAGTTTCAGCTACTGGCGATTTAGCTGTTAATGGTACTGGTATTTTAAACGTAAATGGTGCATTTGCTAACGGTGATCTTACACGTACTAACCAAACTTTTGCTGCTACATCTACTGTAGAGTATCAAGATGGTGCTACTACTGGTATTATAACTACTGCATCTACAAACCCTTACGGTACCTTGAAATTGAACAGAACTGCTGCTGATATCCAAGCTAACGGTACTGCTGTTGGTGGTGTCCCTGATATCAACGTTGCTACTGCAATTCAACTTGCTGGTGGATTTGACTTAGATATGATTGGTACAACTGATGGTTATGTTAACTTACAAAATTCTTCTGTAGGAGACGTTGTTTATGCTGGTCTTGAAGAAGTAATTGGTAAATTTAGAAGAACTCATGCATTTGTAACTGGTACTGATTATGTATATGGTAACTCTGCTACTTCTGTTAACTTTGCTACTGCTCCTTCAACTGGAACTTTCTTCCAAGTTAATATGGATAAAGATGGTCAAACTCAACAATATGACCCAACTAGAGACATTAAAAGAGATGTTAATATAGCTTACGATAACACTGGGTTCACATCTACTGTTAAAGTTGGTTATACTCAGACTGATAGAACAGAAGCTACTTGGACTGCAGGTTATACTGAAGACCAAATTCGATTCTTAGAAGGTAAAGCTGATGGTTCTGACATCGAGAGAGTTGGTACTGGTCAAGCTTATACAAGGGTTGCATCTGGTGCTACTTTTGGTTCAGTTGCTCTACCGGGTATCACTTATACTGCTGCTGATGTAGATGCTATTGGAGATGCTGGATTCTTCGCTTCAAACGAATTGATACTAAGAGCTGGTCCTGGTATTGTTGCTTCAATTAATCCTGGTAGATGGTCAAATCCTGCTACTTGGGATGCTGGTGAACAACCACTTGCATTTGACTCTGTTTTAGTACGTCACAACGTTTGGGCTGGTTTCACAAGAAATGTTGATAATTTCTCTGGCGATGAGTTACACCCTACTGAGTTAGCGGCTGCTATTAATATCATCTCTCCAGATGGTACTTATCCAACTCCAACATTATTAGTTGGTTCATCTGATATAACTGTTCCTTTCGAAACAAGTACTCCTGGTCCTAATGGTACTGGTAGTGTATTGATTGGTGCTTTAGGCGCTGCTACTCCAAATATACCAGCACTTGCTGATGAAATTGGTTTAGCTGATGTTGCGACAAATTATATCGGTGGTCTATTAGTATTTGGTGATGCGAATAGTAGTAATGCTTTCGTACCTGAATTATTTGTAAAAGGTAGTGTAATAAACAACGGTCCTATGAACGTTGGTGGTATTCTATCTATCGGTCAATAATCTGATTTGATATTTAATTATCGGAAGGTCAAAATGGCCTTCCGATTAATTATTAAAAAAAATAAAAATAAATGAAAAAAACTCTATACATATTCCTAACTTTGATTTTACCGTCAACTATTCTAATATCCCAACAAGGATTAGTTAATAGTTCTACTGGAACTATCAATAATCAAGGGAAAATTATCATCAAGAAAAACTCATTGTCTAATGATGTTGGTGGTAAAATAGAGAATAGTGTGAATGCAAGAATTGAAATTGAAGAACAAGCGGGTATGACTTCCGATGGTTTTATCAATAACCAAGGAACTATTGAATCTTTTGGTCATATAGCTAGAATATCTCAGCTTTCTATAGACGGTACAGTTATTATTGATAATAACAAGGAAGTAAGAAACGTACCACAAATTAGTTATAATAATATATTGCTAAAAGGAAAAGGTACTAAAGAACTTAGAACTAACGGAGCAATCCTAGAGTCAAGAAATTATTTCTTCTCTGGTGACAGTGCCTCAATAATATGGAATAAAAACTCTACGGGAATAGAAATACATTCGTTGAATGAAACAGAACACAACGGTAATATAAACCCTGCGTTTACTTATGGTAAATATATATTAATCGGAACTGCAGCACAGAATATATCTGGAAATGGTAGATTTGCTAACCTAGAGTTAGACAATTCGACTGGTGCAGACGTAGTAAACAAAACAGGCAACACTCCAAACGGATTCACTGTTGCTCGCGAATTAAGATTGACATCAGGTGAGTTACGTAACTCAATTGACGCTAATTTTAAAATGGCAGATTCTTCTACAATCGTTCGTAACTTCGGAGGCTCACTTTCTAATGAGCCAATACTCGAGGGTAGATTAGATGTGAACTATATAGGTAGTGGTCAAATGTTGACTGGGGGTGAGATTCCTACTTCGGTTGACCCACTTCAAGAACTATTAGTAGAGAATGGTGGTGGTATAATCCTGAGTAAAGATGCAACTGCAAATAAGAGAATACTAGTTGGTGATAATATAAAAGCTTATGAAGTTGACGGTGCAGACCAAATCACTTCGGAGCATACACTAACTTACACTGCAAATAATGACCCAGAATTCAATGGCGATACTGAAATAGAAGGTAAATTCAAAAGAACTAACCTATCTTATGATGGTACAAACAACCTGTTTAATAATAGAACAACATTCGCATCATTCAGTGACCCATCTAATCCAGATGGTATCTCTACGTTGACATTCGATGTTAAGCCCGGACGTCGTTGGTCTATCAATCCTCGTTTGGGTGATAAGAAAGTACAACGTACTTACGCATTTTTCGCTCAAAACGATCAAGGTGATGATTTAGCATCAGCTCAAGCGTTGAATGTAGGTTACTCATGGAAACATGACGCAGCAGATCAAGGCAATATAAAAAATCACGAAACACCAGCTGAATTGATGGTGCAAATAGAACAATTAGTTCTTCAAAAATGGAACTCTACAGCAAATGTTTGGGAAAATAACCAAACATCTACTATTCCAAATCAAGACGGTGCTTGGTTAACAGCACAAGCTGTACTTAATAGCTTTGGCGACCACGCTGTTGGACTATCTGCAGAAGATTATTTATACTTACTTGCTAAAGTTTTAATGGAAGGTCCATACAGAGGAACTGAAATGGGAACAGAGTTGGTAGAAAAAGGTCTAGTACCTAAATCTCCACCAGATATGTACCCTTATAATCTAGACCCGAACAAGGACTTGCACGTAGTAGATCAATTGCCACCAGATGTGGTAGATTGGATAGTGCTTGAATTCCGAGATAAAGCGTTCGAACCAAATAATAGACACTTTAGAACTTGTTTCCTTAGAAAAGATGGTAAGATAGTAGATAAAGACGGGAGTTCTCCTGTACGTTTATCTAGACTTTCAACTAATAATTTGGATACAACAGGCGGTTACTATTGGATAGCAATCCGACACCGTAGTCACTTGACTATTATGTCTAAAGATTCATTATATATCGGCCCTGCTGATAATGCGATTGAATATGATTTTTCAAACCCTATATTACTAATGGGTGGGTCTGCTAGACCAGTCGGTTTCACAGAAACAGGTCGTGTACAATACGGTATGACAGCTGGTAACTATCCGAACCCGGCTACAACAGTACAAGAGCTTATGCTCGGTGCTAATGGAATAGATGAAATAAACTTTGATGATTACAATAAGTCTTGGGAATCCTTCAATCTGATAAATCGATATTTGAATGAAGATTTCAATATGGACGGTATAATCACGACTCGTGATTATAATAAGAGCTGGAATAATAGAGACCAAATTAGCCCTATAAAATAATGATAAATAAAATTTACTTTATAATATTACTAGCTCTGACTTTTGGTACGAGTAACTTAGTCTCGCAAGTCAATGACTCTACTGCACAAGTAGAAATATACTCAGAGCTTATATCACCAGATACACTGATGTTACAATTCAGTGCTATCAGATTGACAGATTCATTTTTAACGAATTGGGCAAACTCTACTTTTATGGTTGGCTTCGATGATAATATCGATTTCAAAAATATAGGTGTTGTAGAGCATCCAAATCAATTAGACATACCTTATAAAAATCCTGCGAATTTATCTTATGGGGCATATACTACTCAGATAGATATAGCAGATGATAGAATTGCATTTGGATATTTAGGTCCATATACAAACGATTCGACTATATTTGTACCTCTATTAGGAAGCAATGCAGTTGTACTAGGCCGTTACTTTGTTTACACAAAAGATGGTTCACCGTTTCCAAGAGGCTCAACAGAAGAGGAAGATGGAGTTCGCTTTGAATGGAAAAGCCCAGTAGAATACTACCAAGACTTTGCATTCAAAACAGAATTACCAATTGACTCACTTACTGTTGCTGGTTGGTTTTTACCAGAAGATAATGTTCCTGCGGTTGGTGACAATTATAATACTGTACTATTCAAAAATGATAATTCTGCACGTCCAAGAATGATTTTAGAATATTTCAGAGCAAGATATTCATCTAATCTGAAAGTTGTATGCGAATGGAAAACAAGAAGTGAAGCATTCAACAAAGGTTTTATAATCAAACGTGGTCTAATGCCATTTGATGAAACTGACCCAGACTTGGTAACCTATGATACAGACGTAGCGGATTATCGCCAACCACAAAATGCATTTGAGATGACTGGACTTGGTACACGCTCACCGGGTAAATCGTATAGATATAGATATGACACTGTTTCATATAGAAACTATGTCTATTGCTATGAGTTATTCTACCAAGATGATTCTGATAATATTATTAGTTTAGCCAAATCATGTGTTAATATACCAAATGCTGTGTTAACGTATTTGCAAGCAAACCCTAACCCAGCAACGAAAGTCGCTCAAGTAGAATATACAGTAGAAGATGATGTTTACTTGACATGTGGTATTTATGATTTGATAGGTAGAAAAATATTAAGTGTTTACGAAGATGAGTTTGTAGCTATTGGTACACACACATTCTCTGTGAATTTACCAGAGAACCTAGCTATTGGTATGTATGATATTATTATGATAGCGATTCCAATTAATGATACATCTGTAGAAAAATCAACTGGGGTTTTCAAACTTCAGGTAATCAAATAAATTATAAATTGTTATATTAGTAGTATGAAAAAAGCGATAATTATATTAACTGTTTTGTTCTCTATTCTTCCACTCATTTCGGAAGAAGATAGAGGTACTATGGTTGATTATAATCCGCTACCAAATAACGATACACTAGTAGTAACCAGATGGTACGGAGATTTGTGGTTTGGAGCAGGCGTTACTACCCAATACAATCAGTACTTTGGTGATTTCTTCGCTCCAGGGGCACCATCAAATTTGGCACATGCTCAGTTTAATCCAGAATTTCTATTTGAAAATGGAACGGGGTTTGGGTATTCACTAGGAGCAATATTTGAGTATAACCCGATTTCATCTCCTTATGGCGGCTTTCTGCAGGTAAACTACTTAAAAAGAAGATATAACTCTGAGACAGATGAAGTGGTTAAACCTTTTAGTACTGCTAAAGATATTCGATATGTCTTAGAATCTACTATAGAGTATATAGAAATAAGACCAGCTTTTCGTTATGATTTTGGTTTTCTGAATATGTACGGCTATGCAGGTCCTGGTGTAGATATAAATATAGGACAGAACTCAACACATTATTTAAAGTTTGTTCATACTGGTGATATAGCACAAGATAATATATATAAATTTAACGATATCAAGACAAGATTTTATCTGCATTTTGGAGTAGGTTTAGATCTATTTCTAACTGATTTGAATGGAACCAGGTTCCGCTTTTCTCCATATATAGCTGCTGATTTTGGAACAGATGTGCTAGGCACTCAAAATGGTGGACTAAGCAAATCAGCCGTAAATATGGCATCTGCTCGACTAGGAGTATCATTGAAACTTGGGCGAGACCACAAATTATTCGATACACTTAGGTTCGACCCTAATTACAAAGGGCCTGATTATCAAGTTGCAGTTATGGATAATAATGTTAATCTGAAAGGTGATTTGAAAGATAATTTATTAAATCCTACTGATATCGCCTACTTTGATTTACCAGAACCAATAGAAATCGTTCGTGAAGAGCCAGATATATCTAGAGAAAGTACTAATGAAAATGATTTCAAACCAATTAAATTAGAAACTAATAGAATGAAGTTCTATGAGTTTACGACTTCAGAGTCAACACAGCTAACTTCTGAACTGAAGAACTACTTAGATAATGTTGCTCGTTACCTGACCGAAAATCCAGGGGCTGAGATTCGTATTGTTGGTCACTCCGATAATATGGGTAGCGCAGAAGAAAACCAAAGACGTTCTGTAATCAGAAAAGACAGAGTAGTAAGATACTTACTAGCAAAAGGAATCAACCGATACCGAATCTTAGATAGAGGTGAGGGAGATAGAAAGCCAATTGCTGATACTAGAACTGCCGAAGGTAGAAAGAAAAACCGTAGGGTAGAGATAACTATTATACAATAGTTTCATTTCTTTTTCTTAATTTCGCTTAAACCTATTTAAACTAATAAGAATATGAGCATAAAAACAATTTCTACGTACGAATCAATTGTTAAAGGAACGGACCAAAAGAAGAAAAGTCTTATCTTCGATTTCAAGAAGACTTACTCTGCTTATATAGTCCTAATATTAACTATCATAGCCAGTTTTATAGTCATGCGATTCGTTGAAAGTTCTATAGAATCTGACCAAAAACTAGCTTTTGAAAAAGCATCAAACTCAATCAATAGTAGAATAGATAAGCATAATCTTGATATTATGCATGTTCAGAATTCTATGCAAAATCTATTCGAAAAGACTTTCGTAGTGAAAAGTGTTTTCGAGTTGAATGGACTTAATCTAGTTCAAACTTATGAGTCTCTAATAGGTATGAATTATGTTTATCAGGTTTACCCTAGCCAAATGCCTGAGTTCATCCATGCCACTCGCTCCCAAGGATACTACGATATGAGTATCCATCCTAAAGCTGAAAGAAAAGAATATTATATAGTTGAATATGTAGTTCCTTTCATAGGTAATGAAGATAGAAGTGGTTTTGATTATGCAAGTGATGATATTGCACTTGAATACATAAAAAAATCTGCTGAGTTAGATTCGACTCTAGTCACACCTATATATAAGTTTAGAGATGATATAGAGGGATTTCAAATAATTACAGCTATTTTCAAAGATGGCGAGAATAGGGTAACTCTAGACCAAGGTATAGAGACAAATCAAGGTACACTAATACTAGAAATAGACTCAAAAAAATTCTTTATTGAAGCATTGGGTGAAGGAAACGCATCTGATTCGACTGTGTTTTTCACAATCAAAGACCCTTCTGATAATAGCAAATTAGTATATGCTACTGCAAATACCCCGACAGATGAAAAGTTAAAACCTGTAGTAGAAGAAACTGAACTTATTAATATTGCAGGTAAGGATTTTGAGCTTTACTTAGCTACTGTACCTAACTTCGGTGGCTCAACTCAAGAAGCTCTACCCCTAATATCATTCGCCGTTGTATTGATTATAGGCATTATGCTATTTGCATTCTTAGTTTCAGTTATCACTTCTCGTGAAAGAGCACAAGAAATTGCTGATAGATTGACACTATCTCAAAGAAGAATCTTCGATACATCTAATGATATCATTGGTATCTTAGATTTGGAAGGTGTTTGGAAGACAGTTAATAATGCGATTCTGCCTATTATGGGCATTGATTCGGATGTTGTTATAGGAACTCATCTGAATACATATTATAAAAATGAGATAGATAGAAAAGAATTAGTTGCTACTATAGCTGAAACTCAGAAAGAAACGGCTTTCAACCAGACGGCACTAATGAAAGTGAATGAAATAGAAAAATGGATAGATTGGAATTTCTCTATATCTAAAGCAGATGGTTTGATATATGCTATAGGTAGAGATGTAACATTAGAGAAAGAAGCTGAAAAACAAAGTAAGATAAAAAGCAGACAGAGAAATCTAGCTGAGCATTACGCTAAAGAAGCTAATATTTCGAAATCATTCCTAATAAGAGATATATCAGACAAGCTAATAAATATATTGGATGATAATCAAGATAACCTTCAGAAGTTAAATGAATCAAAAATTGAATTTTCTGATGATTCTGAAAAATTATTAGTAAAAGTAGAAGAGAACTCGAACATAGTCTATAATATTGTCGAAAGTATGAAAGAAAATACTATAATGTCGGACAAATCTAATGACTATCGAATAGAAAAAGTTAATTTCTTATCCAAGTTGAACAAAGCTTTGGACGAAACAAAAAAACTTTATTCTGATAATAAGTTAGAAATCATTACAGAATGGAATCAATTGAAAGATCTATTTGTATATGCTAACGATGCTGCACTTACTGAAACGTTCGATCAACTATTTAGAACATTAGTAACAAATCAGAATAATGTTGAAATCAATATTCAGATAGAAAAGAATAACTTCGAAAATGTAATGGAATTAGAGATACTTTGCTCTAATAATATCGAGCTTTCTACAATAGTAGAAAAATTCAAAACTAATAGAAATAACATTTTTGATATAATTTCTTCTGAAGATGAAGACTATATTTACAATATTGCACTCATAGAATCCGACTTTAAACGTATGAACGGTAACACAACAATTGAAACTTTAGAAAAAGATGAGACGTTGTTTATTATTACCATACCTTTGAACGTATAATGGAACACTAGATATAATGAGTAATTTAGAATTTAACAGTTATTTTGATGACGAATCACCTGATGAAATGAATAAACGAATCAGGAGATATAGAAGAGCTGTCCAAAATAGAAGTGATTCTGAAAACTTACCCTCTCCTGATATCATCGAAGATTTAGTTAATTATTGTATAGACAATGATAAATACGTAGAAGCATTAGAATTTTGCTCTCTTTGGATAGAGTATTACCCTAGTTCTAATGATGCTTGGGTTAAGAAAGGCATGGCTGCTCTTAATTTGAGTATGTTTGAAACTGCAGTTAGCTCATTCGAGCGTGCTTTGCACTATAATCCGAATGATGCAGAGATACTAATATATAAAGCAGATGCCCTAGAAAATTTAGATGAGTTGATATTAGCAGAGGATACTATTAATACGGCCTTAAGAATAGACCCAAGTAATGATGAAGCATTTCTGATATTAGGAAACATATATCAAAAGAAAGGTAATTACGAAGAAGCTGTTAAAGTATATTCTTACCTCATCAATAACGATGAGTTCAAAAGAGATGTCTTGCAAGAAATCGCATTTTGCTACACCATAATAGGTGATTATAAATTAGCGATCGAAAATTATAATCTAGCAATTGATGAAGACCCTTATGATTTCGAACTTTGGTTCAATTTAGGAATTATATACTCTCAGAATGAACAATTCAACAAAGCATTAGACGCTTACGATATGGTTCTTGCTATACAAGAAGACTTCTACCCAGCAATTGTCCAAAAAGCGGATTCATATTCTGCTCTTGGTAAGTTGGCAGAAGCTATTACTTGGTACGAAACTGCATTAGTATATACCCCCAAAGATAAGGATGTGATGCAACAGCTTGCTGGTGCTTATGCAGACAATGAAGATTTTGGTAAGGCAATCAACCTATTTACTAAGATTATAGGTAAGCACCCCTACAATTATCAAGCGTATTTCGGACGTGGTGTTTGCTTAGATGCTCTAGAGCAATTCGAAGAAGCCATCAAAGATTACAACCGAGCGTTAGAATTCAATAAAAATGTAGTCGAATTGTGGTACGCTAAAGGTGATACTCATTATAATTTGACACAAAGATACGATGCCGTTGACTCATATAAGAAGGTAATCGAACTAGATCCATTCAATTTTGAGTGTATGGAAGACCTTGGTCGACTGTATATAGAGCTTGACAGTCTTTCCTATGCCGAAGAAATACTATTAGAATGTGCATCACTATCACCTAATCATGCAAATGCATACTATCTGTTAGGTAAAATAAAAGCATTCCAAAAGATGTTACCTCAAGCAGCTCAGTTCATATCTGATGCAATTAAGTTAGATTTAACTATTAGCGAAGTTTTCGAAGATGAGAAACAAGAATACTTAGAAAAGAAGGTAGATCTCAAAAAGCTAACTACTCTTATAATAGAAAAAAGTAAATAACTATTACTTAGCATCTAGAATCAATCTAATATTAGCTCTAATCTCACGTCTAATAATTCCTAGTACTCATAATATCCTATTAATATATGTCAAAAACCATAGTAATAACTGGTGGAACTGGATTTCTTGGTTCTTCACTAATAGCTGATTTAGTAAACCTAGACTATAAATGTATTGTATTTACTCGTTCGCCTGAGAAATATAATAACACTGATAAGGTAGAATATAAAGAGTGGATACCTCAAGTTGACTATCTAATACAGCAAATTAATGGTTGTTTTGCTATTATCAATCTAGCAGGAGCACCGATAGCTGGAAAAAGATGGACCGCCGAATACAAGAAAAAGATAATAGATAGTAGAGTAGATACAACAAAATTATTAGTTGAAGCAGTAAATTTATGTTCTGAAAAGCCAGAAAAATTCCTTTCTTCGTCAGCAAGTGGTTACTTTGGTGATAGGGGAGATGAGATATTGACCGATGCAAGTGCACCCGGAAACAACTTTCTAGCCGAAGTTTGTAAGAAATGGGAGCAAGCAACAGAAGATTTATCAAAAAAAGTTCAATTAATTATATTTAGAACAGGAATCGTTCTACATCCTGATAATGGTGCGTTAGAGCAACTATTTAGACCTATAAAATGGTATGTAGGTGGTAGTTTAGGTAGAGGAAATCAATATTTTTGTTGGATACATGTTGCAGATTGGAAAAGGTTTCTTATCTTTGCGCTCTTAAAAAATGGCATCGGCCAAAAAAACAATTTGAGTGCCCCTAATCCGGTCACCAATAATGTTCTAACTAAGACAATTGGTAAGGTTTACAAGCGACCAACACTACTCAGAGTACCTAGTTTTATATTGAAATTAGTACTTGGAGAGTCAGCTTCGATGGTATTAGACTCACAGAGAATGATACCTGAGAATATATTAAAAGCTAACTTTCGATTTGAATATGAGTTAATTGAGGAAGCGTTAATTAATCTGAAAAAAGTTTAAAAAACTTTCAGAATAATTTGGAAGTAAAAACTAAATACCATAAGTTTGTAAGCTCTTCAAGAAACGAAAAAACAGAAGAGCAGTTCTTTAAGAAAACGAATGGTTGAGAAAAAAGTTTAAAAAACTTTCAGAATAATTTGGAAGTAAAAACTAAATACCGTAAGTTTGTAAGCTCTTCGAGAAACGAAAAATCGAAAGAGTAGTTCTTTAAAAAGCGAGTAGGGAATCAAAAAAAAATAGAATTTAAAAATACTTTTAAAAAAGTTTAAATTTAATTTGGAGATTGAAAGAAACCTACTTAACTTTGTATCCCTTTTGCGAAACACTTTCGCAAAACTGGAAAAAAGAAGTTCTTTGAAAATAGGGAAAAACATTAAGCAAGCGTAAGAATTTGCATTTGATGATAAATCAATAAAACAAGAAAAACACTCGTTAATTTATATACAACGGAGAGTTTGATCCTGGCTCAGGATGAACGCTGGCGGCGTGCCTAACACATGCAAGTCAAGGAGAAGGTAACCTTCGGGGAACCGGATACTGGCGCACGGGTGAGTAACACGTGGATAATCTACCCTTTACACAGACATAACTCAGGGAAACTTGAGCTAATATCTGATGAGGCCTCCGGGTCAAAGCTTCGGCGGTAAAGGATGAGTCTGCGTCTGATTAGCTAGTTGGTAAGGTAATGGCTTACCAAGGCGACGATCAGTAACTGGTCTGAGAGGACGATCAGTCACACTGGAACTGAGACACGGTCCAGACTCCTACGGGAGGCAGCAGTGAGGAATTTTGGACAATGGGGGAAACCCTGATCCAGCGACGCCGCGTGTGGGATGAATGGGTTATGCCCTGTAAACCACTGTCAGCAGAGAAGAAAAGGTTCCTTTGGAACCCGGGACTGTATCTGCAGAGGAAGGACCGGCTAACTACGTGCCAGCAGCCGCGGTAATACGTAGGGTCCAAGCGTTATCCGGAATTACTGGGTATAAAGGGTGCGTAGGCGGCCTTGTGCGTCGAAGGTTAAAGGCCATGGCTCAACCATGGAAATGCCCTCGATACGGCAAGGCTTGAGTATGAGAGAGGAAGATGGAATTCCTGGTGTAGCAGTGAAATGCGTAGATATCAGGAGGAACACCGGTGGCGAAGGCGGTCTTCTGGCTCATTACTGACGCTGAGGCACGAAAGTGTGGGGAGCAAACAGGATTAGATACCCTGGTAGTCCACACCGTAAACGATGTATGCTTGGTGTTAGAACAAATTGTTGTTCTAGTGCCGGAGATAATTCGTTAAGCATACCACCTGGGAAGTACGATCGCAAGGTTGAAACTCAAAGGAATTGACGGGGGCCCGCACAAGCGGTGGATTATGTGGTTTAATTCGATGCAACGCGAAGAACCTTACCCAGGCTTGAAGTGTAACGGACCGCTGCCGAAAGGTAGCTTCCCTTCGGGGTCGTTACAGAGGTGCTGCATGGCTGTCGTCAGCTCGTGCCGTGAGGTGTTGGGTTAAGTCCCGCAACGAGCGCAACCCCTATCTTTAGTTGCCATCAGGTAATGCTGGGAACTCTAAAGAGACTG
>JBAYUQ010000014.1:0-74213 GCA_041675005.1 Kapaibacterium sp. (SeqCode) | reverse complement strand
TCAGTATAAACCCTACAGTTTAGACGCCGAAATAGTTCACCTAAACTCCTCTTGGTTGTTCAGATATTTAACCTGATTAATAATCTACAAATCTAATTATTATAAGAATGCTAATCTAATAGCTTGTCGAAGTGAACGGTAGGAAACACTTTCATTTCGACAAGCTCAATGACCGCATTTCGACAAGCTCAATGACCGCATTTCGACAAGCTCAATGAACGTGTTTCGAGGGAGCTACTGAATATACAAACCGTTGACTTGAAGTCATCGGCAATATTTAATAATCTGAATTCCCTTCTTTAAGCACAGCGAAAGAGGGGTGGCAGCTTTAGCTGACGGGGTGTTTGAAGAGTAGAAAGACAAAATAGAGTAAAAAAGTATAACAATAGATTTATAGAATCAGTTAATAATAAACTTTGTGGATATGTAAATACCCCGTCAGACACACTGCGTGCGTCTGCCACCCCTTTTTTCCCAAAAAGGGGAATTATCAAGGTAATTGGAGAGCATAAACAAAAAATCATATATTCACCCCTATAACAACATCTTATATTATAATTCGTATATTTGTACATGCAACTACGCACAAAAATATTATCAGCAATTCTTTTGCTTGCTTTCACTTTCTCAACTACTGGGATAGTGATGAATAAGCACTTGTGCAATGGCGATGTCAAGAATGTCACGGCTTACGTAAAAGCTGATCATTGCGGGCACGATGAAGCTGTTAAGAAAGATGTACCTACATGCCATGAACCAGTTCAAACTACTGAAGAAGATAATTGCTGTGAGAATGATACTCAGGAGCTAAAAAACAAAGAACAATATATAGCTTACAACAAAGTCAGCTTAGAGCAATTATCTGTATTGCAAGCTGTAGTTACTGCTTACACAACTACCGAAGTCCTATCTTCGGAGTCAGATAACTTTCTAGTCTATGAGTCGCCTCCTCCTATATCTATGAGGCAATCCCTACATATAATACACGAACAATACTTAATCTAAACTAACTCGCGTTAATTTGGAAAGTGATCCTATGTCCTGTTTAGGCTTAGAATTATTAATCCATTCGTAAAGTTTAGAGTTATTTTAATATCCGAATAATAATATTCGGAAAGTGTATTATAAATTCAAAAAAAGAAATCAAAATGAAAAAGTACTTAATTATATTAGTATTACTTTTCCCTGTATTAGTTGCAGCACAGACGATAAAGGGTGTTGTGATGAATACTAAACACGTATCGCTAATCGGCGCGAATGTGTTTTGGGAAGATTCGAAAGTCGGTACAACAACCGACAGTGAAGGAAAGTTTGAAATATCTACGAAAGGCATAACAAACAAAAAGTTAATAGCAACTTACGTTGGTCATGAACCAGATACTGTCTTAGTGAAAAATCAAAAATTTGTGATGATTCACTTAGAAGAAAACGCTACATCGGAAGCAATAAACGTAATAGCAGAGAAACCGGGGATTATCATCTCTAATTCGAGTGCTATCAAGACCGAACAAATTACCCAAACTGAATTGGGCAAGGCGGCATGTTGCGATTTGGCAGGTGCTTTTGAAACTCAGATTACTGTACAGCCACAAACTACGAACGTCATCACTAACTCGAAAGAGTTGCGTCTATTAGGACTTTCTGGAGTTTATAATCAAGTTTTAGTCGATGGATTCCCTATGATTATGGGGCTGTCATATACTTATGGTATCAGTAGTATTCCAGGGCCATTGGTCGATAATATATTCGTATCGAAGGGTGCGAATAGTGTATTGCAAGGGTTCGAAGGGATAAGCGGACAGATAAATGTGATAACAAAAGAGCGATACAATTCGGATAAACTATTAGTGAATATCTACATGAATAGCTTTATGGAAAAGCAGCTAAACGCTAATTATACTTTCAAAACTGGAGATTGGAGTAATATAACTTCGTTTCATACAACTCAGCCAGCTGATAAATTCGATAGAGATAATGACAATTTCCTCGATGTACCGCAGATTACCCGTTACTCATTATTCAACAAATGGTCTATGGGCGATGAACATCAACTCGGTTGGAATAGCAAAATCACACTACGATATTTGAATGAGAATAGAGCTGGTGGTCAGACTAATTATAATACTGATACAGATAAGGGAAGCTCTTCAGTTTATGGCCAGTCAGTTGATATAAACCAACCAGAATTCTCTGCAAGAGTAGGGTATAGAATGGATGAAACACATAATTTTTCAGTTTTTGCCTCTGGTTTCTACCAAGACCAAAAGTCTGTTTTTGGAACCGTAGATTACAAAGCGAACCAGACGAATATGTATGGTAACTTGCAGTATGAGATGAATTATTCAGACCATACATTGAAGACAGGTGCGAGTATTCGATATATGAACTTGAATGAGAATATTGACTTTACTGAAAATTCACTAGGTAGAACTTATGGGGGTGAGTATATAAAAGATGAGACTATTCCGGGATTCTTCGCTGAGAATACTATGAATTTCTTCGATGATACTTTTACTTGGATAGTAGGTGCTAGAGTCGATAATCACAATCAATTCGGTACTATGTTCACTCCGCGTACTTTAGTAAAATACAATGCGACCGAGAACACTACATTGCGTGCTAATATAGGAACGGGATGGAGGACTACAAATCTATTCAGCGAGAATATCAACTTACTTGTTAGCTCTAGAGATATAGTATTCGCAGAAGCTATGAAACCAGAAAAAGCATTGAACTATGGATTCAGTTTGACTCAGAATTTCAATACTGAAGACGAAGATGTAATAGGTCACTTTATGTTTGATTTTTATAGAACGGAATTCCAAAATCAGATATTCCCAGACTATGATTCAGACCCAACTAAGGCGATAATCAAGAATTTCGAAGACCCAAGCATTAGTAATGGCTTGCAACTAGAGTTCTTCGTTAAGCTATGGGATCAGGTAGAATTCAAAGCAGGTTATAATTACTTAGATGTGTACCGAGTGGTAGATGGAGTTAACGTGCAATTGCCATTCAATTCAAAGCATAAAGTATTAGCTTCATTTAGCTACAAACCACTATCGAAAGAGTACCACTTTGATGTTAATTTACATTGGTTTGGTCAACAGAGACTACCAAGAACGGAGTCAAATCCAATCGAATACCAAAGACCAGATTTCTCGGAATCGTATTTCGTGATAAACCCACAATTCACATACAGCTTCGATCAATTCGATGTATATGTTGGATGCGAAAACTTACTAGATTACAGACAAATAAGACCAATAGTTGGTTGGGACAATCCGTTTGGCCCATACTTCGATACATCATCGGTTTGGGGACCAACTAAAGGAAGAGAAATATATATAGGTGTGACTTTCCGTTTGCCGACTGAGTAGTGAGAGGGTAGAGACGTATTGTTTTCACTGAGCGGCATCGAAGTGCATACGTCTCTAACCCCCCAAACCCACTTTGACCATGCCTGCTGCTTTGCAAGCAAAGGGGCTAAATTTGTTGAAAGTCCTCCCTTGAGGGAGGATTTAGGTGGGTGTTGTGATTGCTGATAGAACTATAAGATGTTGAAAGTCCCTCCTTGAGGAGGGATTTAGGGAGGTGTAAAGGTTGCTGACTATATCAGAGTTTTCACTGAGTCTCTGAATTTTACAATTTTGACGTGACAGAAAAGTCTAGAAAATAGTTCAACAGAATTACCACCCCGTCCTGCTGACGCAGTCCACCCCTCGAGAGGGGAATTTATAGGATTGTATTACCATCGGTTTTCATTGTGACTAAAGTCACTTTGTTTGGGAGAATGTTTGTATCCGTTGACTAAAGTCAACGGCAATACATTAGGTCATCTAAACAAATAGTTTGTAAGTAATTAGAATGTATTGCCGTCGGTTTTAACCGGCGGATTTGTAAATGCTCGAACCCATTTAGGACTTTAGTCCAATTAACTAGAATAATTAATTACAAAATCCTTACTTAATTGTCCAATATTATAGTTCGTGGAATTTATTTTCAAAATTAATTCCAAATAAATTTGAAATAAGACCAAAATACACTTATTTTTGAAACGTTAGAGATAACGAACAAACAAATTTAAGAATAAGTATGCTCCGACTGTCAAAAAAAGTAGAATATGGGATATTAGCCATGCAATATATGGCTTCGCATCCTGGCAATCTATTCACTGCTAAATCACTATCAGAGAACCTTCACTTATCTTATGATTTTCTAGCTAAAACTATGCAGAAGCTTATGCGAGCAGAGTTGTTAGATTCTCAGCAAGGTACCAAAGGAGGGTATTTCTTGGCTAGACCAGCTGATACAATCAAATTGATGGATATACTAGATTCGCTGGAATCAAGGCCAGAACTTGTAGATTGTGTATCAGGTGATAAGGATTGTGAGAAGAAGGAAAATTGTCATTTGCATGGACCAATAAAGCTATTGCAAACGAAAGTTGAGGATGTTTTCATTCAGACTTCATTGCAAGATATTGCTGAGCATCACTTTGTAGAAATAGAAACAAAAAATAATCGAGGTTGAAATGACTGATTTCAATGAAGATAAGCTAATAGAAGAAGTAACCACCAGTGACTATAAGTACGGATTCACTACCGATATAGAGCAAGAATTTGCCCCTAAAGGATTGAACGAAGATATAGTCCGTTTTATCTCTGCGAAGAAAGAAGAGCCAGAGTTTATGTTAGAGTGGCGATTGAAAGCTTATAGACATTGGTTAACAATGAAAGATCCTATGTGGGCGAAAGTAGATTTCCCCAAAATAGACTATCAAGACGTGTATTATTATGCTGCACCAAAGAAAAAACCACAATTAGACAGTTTAGATGAAGTCGATCCAGAATTACTAGATACATTCAAAAAGCTGGGTATATCTATCGATGAGCAAAAGCGTTTAACTGGTGTTGCCGTTGATATTGTAGTCGATAGTGTGTCAGTCAAAACAACTTTCCAAAAACAATTGAAAGAAATGGGCGTTATTTTCTGCCCAATGAGCGAAGCTGTAAAAGAGCATCCAGAATTAGTTAAGAAATATTTAGGTTCGGTAGTACCAACTACTGATAATTACTATGCTGCACTTAACTCAGCTGTGTTTAGCGATGGTTCGTTCTGCTATATTCCCAAAGGTGTACGTTGCCCTATGGAGCTAAGCACGTACTTCCGTATGAATGCAGCTCTGACTGGTCAATTCGAGCGTACTCTTATCATTGCTGATGAGGGAAGCTATGTGAGCTATCTAGAAGGTTGTACTGCTCCTATGCGAGACGAGAATCAACTCCACGCGGCAGTAGTAGAAATAGTAGCTCACAAAGACGCAGAAGTGAAATACTCTACAGTTCAGAACTGGTACCCCGGTGATAAGAACGGTAAAGGTGGAGTTTACAACTTTGTTACTAAGCGTGGACTTTGCGAAGGTGAAAACTCAAAAATCTCATGGACGCAAGTGGAAACTGGCTCTGCTATTACTTGGAAATATCCTAGCTGTGTACTGAAAGGCGATAATTCAATCGGTGAGTTTTACTCAGTTGCAGTTACAAATAATTTCCAACAAGCCGACACTGGTTCTAAGATGACTCATATTGGTAAAAACACTCGTAGCCGTATAATATCAAAAGGTATTTCAGCTGGTAAGAGCGAGAATAGCTATCGTGGTCTAGTTAATATAACTAAGAATGCGAAAAACTCACGTAATTTCTCGGAATGTGATTCGCTACTAATCGGTGATAAATGCGGAGCTCATACGTTCCCTTATATCGAGATTGCGAACTCATCATCAGTCGTAGAGCACGAAGCAACTACATCGAAAGTATCAGAAGATATTCTCTTCTACTGTAGCCAACGTGGTATGGACGAAGCGCAAGCAATGGAGCTAATCATTAATGGTTATGCGAAGGAAGTATTGAATAAATTACCGATGGAATTTGCGGTAGAAGCACAAAAATTATTAGCTATCAGTTTAGAAGGTAGCGTTGGGTAATCCCAATTTCAACAAAGAAAATTAGAATTAGGAGTTTTAAATGTCATTATTGAAAGTAGAAAATCTACAAGCGAAAATAGAAGATAATCAGATTTTGAAAGGATTGAACTTAGAAGTTAACGCTGGCGAAGTACACGCTATAATGGGCCCGAATGGCTCTGGAAAAAGTACTTTGGCTTCAGTTATTGCTGGTAGAGAAGATTATGAAATAAATGGTGGACGAATCCTTTTCGAAGGGGAAGACATCACAGATTTAGAAGTACACGAAAGAGCACAGAAAGGAATATTTTTAGCATTCCAATATCCTGTAGAAATACCGGGTGTCAGCAACGCTAACTTTATGAAATCTTCTGTAAATGCTATTAGAAAAGCGAGAGGCGAAGAGCCACTTTCTCCAAAAGATTTTCTTGCTCGTATGAGAGAGAAATCTGCTCTAGTCGAAATCGACAAAAGCTTCATGAGCCGTGCGGTTAACGAAGGTTTTTCTGGTGGTGAAAAGAAGAGAAATGAAATTTTCCAACTAGCTATGCTAGAGCCGAAATTGGCCTTATTAGACGAGACGGATTCAGGATTAGATATTGATGCTTTGAAAATAGTTTCGCATGGTGTGAACGCACTTAGAAATGAGAATAACGCATTCGTACTAATCACTCACTACCAAAGATTACTTAACTATATAGTTCCTGATTTTGTACACGTACTAGCTGATGGTAAAATAGTAAAATCTGGTGGTAAAGAATTGGCACTAGAACTAGAAGAAAAAGGTTACGATTGGGTAAAAGATCACGCTGTAGAAGAACAGACTGCATAAGGAGTAAATATGCCTATACAAGGAAATAATTTTAAAGAAAGAATACTTAGCGGTTTCGATATCTACGAAAATCATCTGAATGGACATAAAGATTCTACTCAGCATAAAGTTAGAGTCGATGCTATCAAGCATTTCGAAGCAAAGGGATTGCCCACTCTGAAAAACGAGCTCTGGAAATACACTAATGTGGGTTTCCTTAATGGACTTGATTTCAGATTAGATATCACAGATACGAATCATAGCATAACTGCTGAGGATATTCAAAAGTTAAAAGTTGATGGAATAGATAACTACGTTGTTATAGTCAATGGTTTTTATAGCAAAGAGCTTTCTAGCTTTGATACTTCTTTGGAAGTAAAGAGCCTGAAATCAGCTCTTAGTGAGAACAAAGAAGACATTGATGCACACTTCAACAAATATCTGAAAAATGACGCGAATGTGTTTTCTTCACTTAATACCGCCTTATCATTTGATGGTGTATTCATCAAAGCGAAAAAGGGCTTAGTAGAAGAAAATCCATTGCATATAATCAATATAGTAGATTCGAGAAGCGGTACTCAATTCAAGCAAGCCCGGAATTTGATAATAGCAGAAGATAACTCTGATTTGAAGATATATGAGACTAATCACACGATTGGCGATAACATAGGAATCTCAAATATAAGTACTGAAATATTTGTTGGTCATAACACTCAATTGGAGCATATAAAGTTCCAAAACGATACTGACAATGGTATATATTTCGCACAATCGGAAGCGAAGCAAGAAAGAGATTCGAACTACACAAGCAATACTATAACTCTTAATGGTAAATTCGTCCGTAATGACCTAGGTACAACTCACAATGGTGAGAACATAGAGACTCATTACTATGGCTATTACTATGGAAGCGGACGCAATCTAATAGACAACCACACTATGGTAGATCACGCTACTCCACACTGCGAGAGCAATGAGCTTTACAAAGGTGTGCTTGGTGATTCATCTATCGGTACTTTCAACGGTAAGATATTAGTTCGTCCCGATGCGCAGAAAACTAATGCTTATCAATCAAGCAAGAACGTATTGCTGACTGACACGGCAAAAGTTAATGCGAAGCCAGAACTAGAAATCTACGCTGATGATGTGAAATGTAGTCACGGTTCTTCGACTGGTTCGATTGACAAAGACGCATTGTTCTATCTTCAAAGTAGAGGGATATTACCTGAGACTGCGAAAGCACTATTACTATTGGCTTACTCACAAGAGATAATCGACAAGATATCCGTAGAGCCAATTCGTGATTATATAGCTCGCCAAGTTGAGCTGAAATTTGGTATGTAAATGACAACTCCAACGAAAGAGTTTGATATAAAGAAAATTAGAGAAGATTTTCCCATTCTGAATAGACAAGTGAATGGGAAAAATCTAATCTATTTTGATAATGGGGCTACTACTCAAAAGCCACAAGCTATGCTTGATAAAGTATCTGAGTACTACTCTAACCTCAACTCTAACGTCCACCGAGGAGTCCACACTCTCAGCCAACTCGCAACTACCGAATACGAAAACGCTCGCGAGACAGTTCGCTCATTCCTCAATGCGAAATCTACCAATGAAATAATCTTCACCAAAGGTACTACTGATAGTATTAATCTAGCTGCTTACACTCTTGGCAGAAAGTTCGTAAACGAAGGTGATGAGATACTGATAACGGAAATGGAGCATCACTCCAACATAGTCCCTTGGCAAATGTTAGCTGAAGAAAAAGGTGCTAAGTTAAAGTATATCCCTCTTACTGATGCTGCCGAATTGGACTATTCAAAGTTAGATGAACTCATCACCGAAAAGACAAAAATAGTAAGTATAGTCCATGTTTCTAATTCATTAGGAACGCTCAATGATATAGAAAAAGTAATAGAAAAAGCCCACTCAGTTGGTGCTAAAGTGGTAGTTGACGGTGCGCAAGCGATACAACACTTTGCTGTTGATGTTCAGAAATTGGACTGTGAAATGTACTGCTTTTCTGGACATAAGCTTTACGGCCCATTGGGTATTGGAATCCTCTATGGCAAGGAAGATTTGCTAGACCAGCTACCTCCATACCAAGGTGGGGGAGAGATGATAGCCGAAGTGACAATGGAAAAGACAACTTACAATACTCTACCTTACAAGTACGAAGCTGGTACTCCGAATATAGTTGGTGCTATCGGATTAGCAGCGTCAATCGATTATCTGAATTCGATAGGTATGGAAGCTATAAATCATTACGAAGACGAGCTACTTGGCTATGCCGAACAAAAGTTAGATGCAATAGATGGCATAATCAGATACAGCAAAGCCAAAGTCCGCAAGAGCATACTACCCTTCAACTTCGAGGGAGTTTACCACTATGATTTGGGTATGTTCCTCGATAAATTCGGAATAGCTGTCCGCACTGGACACCACTGCTGCCAACCGGTTATGAAGCACTACGACATACAAGGCACAATCCGTGCATCATTCTCATTCTACAACACAAAAGAAGAAATAGACCTGCTAGTGACCGCTCTCGAAAAGAGCTTGGCAGTGTTGAGGTAGAAATTGATAGTCACAAAGAGGAAGTGAAACGACCGAATTAGTCTAGGGGAATTACATAGCAATTGAATACCGTAATTACATCTTACTATCAAATCTTTCATAGGACTAAAGTCCACAATCTTATGAGCAATCCTAATCCGTTGGCTAAAGCCAACGGCAATGCAATTTTATTCTAAAGAACTCCTTTACCTTTAAGTTCTAATTCAAACATTGTTCGCTAATCAATAATCTAAGAACATAAAACAAAAAACCCCAAGCCAAAGACTCGGGGTTTGAAATATAAAATATATAACTAATTAAGATTAGTTGTTTATTATCATGTAATGAATATTATCATTAGCAGGAAGGGCTGCACTAAATACGACTTCAAAACTGACATTGTCAGTAATTGTACCTAATGTATAAGTAGCAACCACGTTACCATAATATGTAATCATAATAACACTACCAGAAACAACATTAGCATTTGATATGGTTTGAGTTGCATTTGCAGTTGTAGTATGAGTACCAGTAAATATACCACTAGCTTGTCTAGCATTAGCACCATTACTTGCAGTCACTACACCAGCATTATCAATGTAAAGTGATTGATTGTTTGCTGTAGCTAAACTAGTAAGTGTTGTAGCACCAGTTGTAACTGTTAATCCATTACCAGCCGAAACTAAACCAGTAGTAGTAGCAGTAGTAGCATTAAGTGAAGTAAATGTTCCTGCAAGAGGATTAGATGCGCCTATTATAGTGTTTCCTAAGTTACCTAATACATAGTTACCAGCAGTTAAGTCACCAGAATAATCAGCATTAGCCAATTCAGCAGAAGTTACAGCGTCAGCTACAATCTGGAAACCAGCAGTATAACTGCCAGAGATATCTCCAGCAGCAGGTGATTCAGTTGTATTAGGAATTGCACTACCGCCTTCAGTTAGTGTACCACCTTCGATATTACCTATTACAACAGCATCATCAGCAACCGTTAAGTTAGCTCCAGTAACATCTAAACCAGCTTTTGCATCAACGTTACCATTGAAAGTAGTAAGACCAGTACCAACTGTTAATGTCTTATTTGTTGTAATTGAAACATCTCCATTAAGAGTCGAAGTACCACCTACAATTAAGTTACCAGTAACTGGATCTATAGAAGTTCCACCGACAATAAGTGGTGATGCTGATACAGTAGCCCCAAGAACTGTTAGAGAACCACCAACTGTCATATCACCACTTTTCTTGATGATAAATGCATCAGATGGAGTAGAAGATGTACCATTACCGATTACAAAGGCTCTATCTGCATTATTTGGTGCAGCAGTGTTAGTTACTGAATAAGTAGTATTGTAACTACCGATAGCAACTTCACCGTAAGATGGTGCAGTTGTTCCTTCGCCAAATGCTACAGCACCCGTACCACTTGCTTTATTATCTTTACCTGCAGCGAATGAGAAGTCACCTAAGTTACCTTCATTCCAACTTGGAGTGTTTACTCTACCAGTTCTGAACGCTGCTTTACTATGATCGAAGAAGAATTTAGTTTCCTCAACAGCAGAAAGTCTGTCTAATTTAACAGAACCAAATACAAAATCGTTTGTTAGATTTGTTGTATCTGGGAATGTCACACCTTCAGCAGAACTGAAACCATCATTCAAGATATTACCGTTACCAGTAGATGCTTGAGTAGTTATCATATCTAATAAATTGAATTGTGCAACTAAGTTTGCACCCACTCTTATATCAATAATTACGTTCGGGTTGATATCACTAGGTTGTATTCCACCCCAATCAGGATCGCCTTCGCCTACTACGAATGAAACCACTCCAGACGAGTTTGGTGATAATACTTTATCGAAGGAAGTTCCAGCTCCGGGAGGATATAATTGTGCTGGGCTAAGCGGATTCGTATAATCCGTCAATTGGACTTCAAAAGTCGCCCCAGTCGGATAGTTTAACCCAATACGTACTGGCTCTAATGCGGTACTGCTCATATAAAGCAGAAATATTGTCGTTATTAATAGAATAATTTTTTTCATAGTACACCGTATTAAAATTGTAGAATAAGATTTTTTCCAATTTAACCTTTTTATAGAATAATTCCATATATAAAGTTAAATAAGTCCAATAATTATGCCAAATAAGGAGAAAGACACTATTATTAACCTACAAGCGAAACATTCGATTTAAAAAGTAGTATTTATAGAAGTGAAAATAAACAGTCACATAATTAATTTTTTAAAAATAATAATGATATTTTATAAGAGGTAAGTAATGAAAAAACAAATGGTCAGATCATCATTATTAATTGCTTTTGGTATGTTCGTTGGAGTTCTATTAATCTCCAATTTCTCTCCAAGTAGCATAGGTGATATATTCGCATCTACTAAAAAATTCGGTGCAGACAATCCCCCTGTAACACAATCTGAAGCTATGAGGACACTGAATACAGCTTTTACTAGTGTATCGGAAGCGGTCCTACCTAGTGTAGTTAGTATTGAGGTGACATCTTCTAGAAAGATTACTCGTGGACAAGAGTTTTTTGAGTTTTTCCGACCTCGTGATAATGGCGAGGACGAAGAGGAAAACTTAGTTAAAGGAAATGGTTCTGGAGTTTTTATCTCTGCTGATGGTTATATAGTAACTAATAATCACGTAGTGGAAGACGCAAAAGAGATAAAAGTAACAACTTACGACAAACGTACATACAAAGCGACTTTAGTAGGGGCAGACCCATTAACAGATCTTGCTGTTCTCAAACTAGAAGGTGGAGGAGAATTCCCCGCCGCACATTTTGCTGATATAAGTACTGTGAAAGTAGGTGAGTGGGTAATGGCTGTGGGTAATCCACTCGGGCTAACTTCAACTGTTACTACTGGTATTGTCAGTGCTATAGGTAGGGGGCAACTAGGGATGAGCAAAAGTAGTTACTCGGTGGAGTACTATATTCAAACGGATGCGGCTATTAACCCAGGTAACTCTGGTGGTGGATTATTCGATATGAATGGCTCGCTAACAGGTATCAATACTGCAATAGCAACTAGTACTGGTAATTATATTGGATATGGTTTTGCTATTCCAGTAGATTTGGTCAAATCAGTTGTTGATGACCTAATAGATGATGGTGAAATTAACCGTGGTTATATAGGAGTAGCTATCAAGAGTGTACGTGATGAAGTTGAGGCAAAGGCCTTTGGTTTAGATGCTGTTTATGGTGTAAAAGTAGAAAGTATATTAGAGGGTAGCGCTGCTGAAAAAGCAGGCATTGAAGAAGGCGATGTATTGCTAGAACTTGAAGGTGAGAGACTATTTTCATCTGGTGAGTTACAGAGCAGAATAGCTCAAAAAAGAGCTGGTGATAAAGTAGATGTTCTTATACTTAGAAATGGGAAGAAAATCACAAAGACTGTTAAGCTACGTGCTAGGGACGAAGACGAGAAAGGATTTGCTGACAATAGTAAGAACGAAGCAGAGACTGGAGTTAGCAAAAACTCACCTGTTAATTTCGAAAAGCTAGGTTTCAAAGTAGAAGCACTAACAGACAAAATCAAGAAGGAATATAGTACTGATCATGGTGTCCTTATAACAGAAGTGAAGCGATTCAGTGCTGCATCAGATAGGGGTCTATTTCCTAATGGGATTATAGTAGAAGCTGCCGGTAAGGAAGTCAATACTACAAGAGAGCTGAAAGACATAATTGATGATAAAAAACCGGGTGATGCAATGCTACTAAAAGTAAAGTATCCAGAAGTTACAAGAATCCTGGCAATTCAGATTCCTGAATCCGAAGGTTAGAATATTAGAATTAGATAAATAAAATGCTATTCTCTTAAATGAGAATGGCATTTTTTTTTAATTAATTATTTGCTCAACTACTATCAGAGTTGTTTTGTTAATATTCGATGTCTGTTGCTGCTAATGTTGAACTGCTCCGCACTTTCCCTGGACTCCGAGTTATGTGGTTATCCTCCTCAGTCAGAACAAGTTCTGACAGCTCCTCTACCGCCTTTGGCGGCACAAGCTACAGAGCACAGTTCGTGGATAATTCTAGATTAATCTGTGAATTCTGATGGTTGCTAAGTGAAGTCGATACACTTACAAAGTGAAATTGCCACTCCCCTTCGGTTATCGCAATGAACTGTGCTAAATCCAAGTAATATGTAATTAAATTTAGTATGCAAAAAAAAAGACCATCTTGTGTTACAAGATGGTCTTAGTATTTTCTAATTGATAATTGAATATTATTCTACTATCAATGTTCCTCTCATCATAGACCAATGGCCAGGGAAAGAACAAATAAACTCATAAGAACCTGCTGCAGGAGCAGTGAATTCTACAGTAGCTGTTTCGCCACCACCAATAAGTTTAGTATGAGCTATTACAGCATCGCCTTCAGTTGGTATGTAATCGTTAGCTTCACCTGCTGCAACTGCTTTCTCAGCGAAAGAAGCCACATCAGTACCTATTTTTAATAATACCCAATTATGACCCATAGCTGCTTTAGCCAAAGTACCAGTGTGGTGCAATGTCAATGTAACTGTTTGACCTGCTTTTACTGTTAATTCTTTTTTGTCGAATTGCATCTGATCATTACCATTTATAGATAATGTCGCTTCGTTACTTACTTCAGCCGTTGTTTCTGTATTTGTTTCTGGCTCACCTTCTGCTTCACTATTTCCACCGCCACAAGCTGTTAATAGAGACAATCCAAATAGTATTGCAATTATTGATTTTAACATATCACCCATCACATTATTTAATTAATAATAATAAATTGAATTCAAACTTAACTAATTAGATTCTTATCTTAAAACCTAATAGTTGGTTTTAATCTTAAATCGTGTTAATTTTTTCTACTATTGCTGATTTCCAACCGCTAGGAGCGTATTCCGTTATTCTTCCTACCTCTTTACCATCTTGTAAGAATATCACGGTTGGTACTCTAGTTATTTTGTGTTCCGCTATTTTATCTGCGGGCTTTGATTTAAACATATTAACATTGATTACTTCTAACGCTTTCTCATCTACATCATTATCTGAGACGAATTGTGCTATTTGAGGCATAGCCGATACGCACATTGGACACCAACTTCCTTGGAATACTAGCATTTTGATGTTATTATTATTTATTTTTTCTTTGATACTCATATCTCTTTATCTCTATTTTCTATTATGAAGATTTACCAGTTTTTTGGACGATTTTCACTATAGTATAGTATATAGCGGCCCCCACTAACGCCCAAGTCCATATATTCTGGATGATTGAAAAATCTTCGTAAAGAACGTATCCAGCTATTACTTTGAACAAAAATATAGTCAGAAAAACATTAAGAATACCAGATTTTTCTTGTTTTATAACTTTCCACAAGCTAAATGTTCCATCGGGTTTCACCCATTTTTTAAAACAAGGTATAATGGCAGGTGTTTTCTCTGCCCATTCTACATAAGCACTTCCGTATTTCTCACGAAGGAACTCTTCTTCAGCGTACATAATACGTTCATAATAGAGCCAATACATAAATAGGAATGCCATTATAAACCAAAAATTAGCTGTGAATAGCGCTATGCCAAGCCACATAAAGAAATTACCTAAGTAAAGAGGGTGTCTCACAATAGAGTAAATACCAGTGCTGTTGAGTGAGTCTGCCACTTGCCCCACAGATGTATTTCTACCAGAGGTGTTTTTGGCAGCAAAGCCCACGGAATATGCACGTATGAATTGCCCGATAAGGGCGACAAGTAAGAATATTAGTTCAATTTTATAATTATTGAATTGCTCTAACGTAGTATTCGTTGCGTTTAGAGTATACATATACACAGCCAAACCAACGGCTACTATTATAAGCGGTAAGTAGCTTCTGTGTTTGAATAGGAAGTTCCCTTGAGTCCGAAATTCTTCTTTTAATGGCATAAATTCCTGTTGAAGTGTGTATCAAAGAAGTAAACTACAAAATTTTGTGATAATTATAAATTGCTGTGGGGAAATGGACAGAAAGGAAACTATTATATTTAACTGATTAATTGACTCATACAACTCTGAAGACATACTGTTTTAGCTCCTCATAAATCAAGAGTGCTTCAACAAATAATAATTCATTTTAATCCTTCATCGTTTACTCAACAACAATCTCTACTCGCCTGTTTTTCGAATCGTCTGCAACGTCTATTGGCTCAGTAGCACCTTTACCATCTGTGGTTATATTCAGCTTTGGAATAGATTTTGTTATATACTCTTTTACTGCAATTGCTCGGTTGAGCGAGAGCTTTTTGTTGTACTCATCGCTACCTACTTTGTCTGTATGACCTATTATTTTTAATTTTTCTATACTGTTCTTCTTTACGAAATCTACTAATCGTAATAACTCCGATGTTGATTCTTTTTTTAGAATAGCAGAATCGAAATCGAAGAAAATATTATTGATAGTTATTGAGCTGGATTTGTTTTTCATATCACTGATAGAAACAATCTCAATATCTACTTTTCGGCGATCACCGTCTTTACTCTTTGTCAAATCTATACTATTAGAAGTTGGGTAATAGCCATCCTTTTTTACATAATAGCCATAGTTTTTCCCTACTGGTAGGGCAATGAAGTAATGACCACTCATCATATTACTCTTAGTTGTACCTAATACTCCACCAGTTGTTAAATCTTCCCATACAACCTCCGCTTGTAGATTGTTTCCTTTGTTATCGGAGATAGTTCCGCTGACCATTACTATAGGGTTCGGACGGGCATCTTTCGGTAAAGTAACTGAATACAAATCCCATTGACCATATCCATTCGTCCGAGCGAACCCCGAGAAAAAGGCACTATCACCCGTTATGCCCACTTTGTACCCCCAATCGTTGAGTATCGTATTTATCTTTTTACCTAGATTTACAGGTTTTGACCAGTTAGTCCAAGTGTCATCTAATCTAACAGATTTGAATACATCTAGTCCACCTAAACCTGCATGTCCATCAGAACTAAAATATAGGGACTTCCCATCTGGATGTAAGTAAGGTGATCTCTCAGCATAAGGAGTATTTATAGTTTCACCAAGGTTTACAGGATTACTCCAGCCCGAATCCGTCATAAAGCAAACATATACATCCATATTACCCATAATAGAGCCATTACCATAAGTATTAAGTGGTACGAATTCACCTATACCTCCCGGTCTATCAGAAGAAAAGAGTAAAGCTTTCCTATCTGCGGTTATATTACCACCCTCATCTACATGTTCAGTATTAATAGGGTAAGGGTAATGATATAAATCACCCCAATCGTCACCAACTTTATCAATCGCGTAAATATCAAATTTTCCAAAAGTACCCATGAAATCCCCTGAGAGCATTAGAGTATTGCCATCGGCCGAGATATTATCTATAGTCTCGTCTCGCTCACCATTGACTTTCGGACCTAGATTCTTTGGTACTTGCCATATACCATCTACCAGAGATGAAACCCATACATCATCGCCTCCTAGTCCACCAGTACGTGGATTCCCTGAAAAATATATCTGTGTACCTTCAGAAGTTGGATTCGGGTCCCACTCACTAACGAAAGAATTGATATTACTACCGAGGTTAGTTACTCTTAACCCTTCATCTTTACGAGTTATTATTTCTATCAAATCTTGAAAGTGTTGTTGTTTATTAGGAAATGCTGGAGCAAATCGCTTAATATCATTGATTGCATTTTGCCATCTTCCATAGTTTATATCATCGGATATGTATCGAGTAAATGCAACGTAAGCATCTTCCGTTGGTGCATATCTTATCGCATAACTCTCATATAAAGCACGGTTCACAGAATCTGGATATTGCATGAGAGCATTGTTCTCATACTGCTTCAGACTTTCCATTAAAGTTTGCTCTTGCTCTGGGAATAAATGAGTGTATCGCTCTAACCAAGTAAATGCATTAATCGATTTTCCAATTCTATAAAATGTGTAAGCTACTTGTGTCACGGCATTATGAGCTGCAGCATCGGGAGCATTTGCTTTTATCATTGAGTCCAATCTATCGAGGTTTTCTGTCGAAAGTGGCTTGTTCAATTGATAATCTGGGGTGTTCTGTGAGTATAAAACAGATGACAGAACTATTAGAAAAAAGAATCGTATTAATTTCATAGGAAATTTATTTTTTATATCTTGAAAAACTTTTTTGTGTCAAAACTAACTTAGGACTTATTTATGAAATCTATAACGGTAATAGCAGTGTTTTTGTTTGCAATAATTGGAATTAATGCACAAGTAGGCGATATTGGGCAACAGGTAATGGTAAAAGCGAAGGTAATAGATGTCAATACCAAGCAGCCAATTAGTATAGAGCTAGAATTCCAACCAAGTACTGGCAATAAATTCGTTGTAAAATCGAAAGAGGGTAGCGGCACTTTCGAGCAGCTATTCCAAGCTAATGAGACTTATGCGGTTACATTCACTGGTGACAATGTATATAGAGAAGAATCGACCTTTACTCCCAAATCTACTGAAGGATATAGTGAAATAAACTATACGTTCGAGGTAAAGGGATTGGCTCCTGGAGTGGTAGTTGAAGATTTGGAAATCTTTGGTGCTAATAGTACTGATCTGACTGCAAATGGTAAAGAAGCAATCAACAACATGAAGATATCTATGCGATTTAATAGAAATACAGAATTTATATTCCAGGTGAACGCTCCCAACAAAACATTGGCAGAAAACAGATTAAAAACTTTGAAAGATTACACAAGTAATTGGAGAAGATTATTGGATAGAGTTGTATTTCAATCTGGAACGGGCGGAAATAATCTAATAATAAAGGTAAATAAAGTCGAAGATGTCATGAAATAAGTATTAATTAACATAAAAGAGCATAATTCTTTTTTTATGTTCCATATTTATATTTAATTGCTTATTATTGTAAAACGCTTTAAACAAATAAAGCCCTTGGGGTAACTTTTTCAGGAAGGTAATGAAGAAAGTAGATAAAAGTAAATTTTCAGAAGCACATATACTAACAGTAGCAAGTGCTTTTAGACAAAGTAAGATACTTCTAACGTCAATTGAGTTAGGGGTGTTCTCGCTATTAGGAAGCCGTGAGCTAACAGCAAAAGATGTTGCTTTTGAATTGCAAACGGATGAGGATACAACTGAAAGGTTACTTAACTCATTGACTGCTCTTGGATTTACCACTAAATATCGAAATCATTACAAAAACACTTCCGATAGTCTCCGTTTTCTAGATAAGATAAGTCCTGATTATCTTGGGTCTTTGCTCCACATGAACTTAAATTGGGAGAGTTGGGGTAAACTAACAGAAGTAGTCCGTACTGGGAAGTCAATATACAAGAACTTATATGAGGAAAGATCAGATGAATTCATCAAAGCTTATGTAGATTCAGTACATCGCTCATATAACTACGAAGCAGAGGGAGTTTCTAAAGCTATCACTCTTAAAAATGTAACAAAGATGATGGATTTGGGTTGCGGCTCAGGTATGTATAGTATAGAGTTCATGAAACGTAATCCAGATATGGAAGTAGTTCTGATGGACTACCCTAAGGTAATACCAATTACTGAAAAGTATATGGAGCAAGCCAAACTAAATATTAATAATTATAGGTTCATCGCTGGCAAAGTTAAAGATGATGACTTTGAATCTGGCTTTGATTTGATTTACGCTTCTTTCTTATTTGAAGAGTTTACGATTTGGGAGAATATGGACATTATGCGTAAGTGCTTCAACTCTTTGAATAAGGGTGGAAGATTGATTATACACGAGAATTTTATTAATAATGATAGAACTTCCCCAGTTCATAGTGTAGTTTATTCGCTCAATTTGAAATTACACACCGAGAACGGTAATACATTTTCAGAAAATGACTATTGGATAATGCTGAAAGAAGCTGGCTTCCAAAAAGTTGACAATGTAACCACTGATTATGGTACTATACTGATACGTGGAACTAAGACTTATTAGTTAAATATTTCAATTCTTAAAAAAATTACTTTCCTTTCTTTTAGTAAATTCACTATTTTAGTTCCGAAATCTTATACTATTTCCGGAATGATTTACAATGTTTTCTCGCATCTGCTTATTACTAATTCTTATTTGTTGTTCATCACTTCTTTATTCAACTACACTTACACTCGACATACGAAGTAGTGTTAGTAATTTAGTTCTAGTACCTGATAGTATTGTTGTATATAACAAAACAGAAGATATCAGTTATACATTTACAAAAACAAATGAGCTCAACTTAGATATTATAACTTCTATTGAAGAAGAAAAAGAATCAAATTATACTCTCTATACTCTTAAAATCTATACTTATAATGGTCAAATTATAAAAACTAAAACTAATTTTTTAGGGAAGCAGGATGTAGAACTTTCTGGGATAATTAAGGAGTTAAATAGTGGCTTATATTTGATAGAGAGACAGTACTTGAATGGAGAAATAGTTAGGAATGTGGTCTTTTTAGATGCTTATTTAAACCAATTTAAATCGAATGCAGTCAGTCTTAATTATTTATTGGAAAAAGAATATGATATAAGCATATATAAGCAAGGTTATGGAACATTTACTCTAGATAATATTAAAGTAGATATGGACGAAAAAATACCCTTGCTATTAACCCCTGAGTTTGATAAGTTCTATAATCGTATTGTACTTAGTATAAATGGAATTTGGAAAGAAGGAAAAGTAAGTTCTGAAGTAACAGAAAATGGGAATCAAAAGTATTCTACCTATGATGTCAAATCAGAATTGAAAGATGAGATTGATTTCAAAAACACCGAGCTACGAGAGTTAAATGATGCTTGCTATGATAAAGTTATGGAAGGAATTAATCAGAATTTGAAATGCAGCGAAGACTTTCCAATAAAAGAAGATTCTATTTACTTTTGTGGTTTGGAATGTTCAAAACCGAGTAACTCATATAGTGAACTATATGCAAATACCGTCTATGCTATTTTTAAAGAATCTAAAGATACTATTCAATACTTAAATTTTCATTATAGAATTGGGTCTTTTGAAGAAAGTGGTTATCCTTCTAAAAAACAGAAATATAAATCTGTTGACATTGCTCTTTCAAACCTACCTTTTGTAGAAGATTCAGATAAATACACTATAACACTAGTCAATTCTCAAATTAGAAATCACATTTCTTTTTTCTACTGGAATGAATTCTATGACGGTATAGATTTTCACCCTCCTTTTAACAGGGGTAAATCAACTACCAATTACAATGGTGATTTGGATATAAAATCAGATGCAAAAATTGAGTTAATTATTTATAAATCGAAATAACTAACCATCATACGGAATAGTATCAAGTATATGATTGATTACCTCTAGCCTTGCTTTGGGTTTGTTATTAGCATCTACTATTTTCCAAGGAGCATGATCTGAATCAGTTTTCTCGAACATTTTCTTCTTGTAAGTTGTATATTCATCCCAAAGCTCTCGCGATTTCTCATCAACTTCTGTCAACTTCCATCTTTTTGATGGATTTATTCTGATGTCTTCAAACCGTCGGCCTTGCTCTTCTTTAGTTATTGAGAAGTAAATTTTGATGAGGAATGTGTCAGATTCTACTAGCATTTTCTCAAATTGATTTACTTGCCCCATGAATATTTTATATTCGTGTTCCGTACAGAAACCATTTACAGGTTCTACAACAGCTCTGTTGTACCAACTTCTGTCAAAAAGTACCATCTCTCCCGGCTTAGGCAATTTATTGATATATCTCTGAAAGAACCATTGTTTCCGCTCGTCCTCTGTTGGTATGTTCAAGGCAACTATTCTGAAGTGTCTAGGGTTAATGTGCTCTGTAACTCTTCGGATTGCACCACCCTTGCCTGCAGCATCACGTCCTTCAAATAGTATGACAATTTTCTTATCATTCTTTATCACCCAGTTTTGTAGATTTATCATTTCTTCTTGCTTCTCTTTGAAGGCAACTGAATATTTAACTTCTTCGAGTGATTTTTTCAAATTGGTTTTCTTTCTTCTTAGTAAAGCCATTAAACCATCTTTGGAGTTTAATAATTCCACATCTTCATCTGTTAATTCTATTTCACTCATTTTTTCCTCTAAACATCTAATTGAATTACACTTCTGTTAAAACGCATCACTACATTTGGATCAGGGAGTAATGATATACCAGAACTCCCCTTGCCTTCATAGTCAAATTGAGATAGTATATATCTCATACTTTCAAGTCTAGCTTGCTTCTTGTCATTTGCCTTTACTATTATCCATGGACTAAAATTAGTATGGGTTTTACTAAACATCTGTTCTTTATAATGAGTGTAGTCATCCCAAAGCTCTTGTCCTTTCATATCGACTGGACTGAATTTCCAATTTTTCAATGGGTCGCTTAATCTAGAATCAAATCTTTCAGCTTGTTCCCCTTTGGAAACGGAGAACCAAAACTTTATTATTTTATGATTATCTTCATATAATAAGTGCTCAAACTCTGGTACTTGCATCATGAATTTATCGTACTGCTTTTTTGTACAGAACCCCATTACTGGCTCGACTACAGCCCTGTTGTACCAACTACGGTCAAAGAAAACAACCTCCCCAGGATTAGGTAATACCTTAATATAACGACGGAAGTACCACTGACCTTGTTCTACTTCAGTTGGCTTTGTTAGCGCAACTACACGCGATGTTCTAGGGTTCAAATGTTCTTTGAATCTCTTTATAGAACCACCTTTACCCGAAGCATCTCTACCTTCGAATAGTATAGCCACTCTCATTTTATTTTTAGCTATCCACTTTTGTAAGTCAACAAATTCAGATTGCAATTGCGCTAATGTTGATTCGTATTTCAACTTATTTAATGCTTTTGATATAGGAACTCCATGCTCATTTGCGATGTTCTTGAGATCTCTTCTTGTTTTTGCTTGAAGTAATTGCTCTTTAGTAAATTTCATTTTTACCTATCTTGTTTTTATTAGGTTTTTGCTTTGTATAACAGTTTTTCATTTTCAATTTAGTTATTTCATTAGTATTGTTTTCAGTGTTTCAACTTTCCCATTTATAGATAATTTATAATAATATGAACCTGATGACAGATTAAGTTTGTTCAGATTAATGGGTACTATGTGTCCGCCATATCCCATATTTTCATTATCAATAATTGTCTTTATTATTTTCCCTTTTTCATCAAATAGTTCTAACTTTATACTCGACGACTCATGTAGTTTGAATGAGACATAGCTTACATTCGGAGTTGGATTTGGATAAAGTTGAGTGTCATTAGTATTTGAGATATTGTCATTTTCAACTGAACTAATGATTTTTTCTAAAGGAGTAACATTTGTCCAGATGCTCAATTGACCAGAATCAAATCTTGTCCATATTGGACGAACTATATTATTATGAGCTACGATATTAGTATAATCTCCAAAAAATACTCCATCATCTGGTACGAATGCTGATTCACTTATGCGAGTATTCTTGAATGTTGTTCCACCATCAGTAGATATCGCCATATATACATCTGTTCTAGTATCTTCATAATTTCTTCTATCATAGAAAACGAAGAATACATTTCCATTAGTTTGGTCTATATCCATCCAAGTTAAAAACTGATGTTTCTCTGAATTATCATCATTTACTCTAATTGATTCTGACCAAGTATTACCACCATCGGTTGATTTTATAAGCCAAATATCAGTATTATTTACTCCATTCTTCTGATCGGACCAATTAATATATATTGTACCATGATTAGCACCTCCACTAATGTCACATTTTGTTATTGGTAAACCATTACATCTCAGTATACCAGGTATATCATAAGCCCAACCACCTGGAAATGAATCCACCAAAATATCTTCAGTTAACCATGTTTCTCCTTCATCGGTAGAGCGATTGAAAACTAATCCCTCAGGACCAGCCCAAGAAACATATATTTCACCATTAGGGCCTACAGCAGGAACGGCTCCTTCTACAGTTTTATCATTATCAATACAATCACCAGAAACTTGATTTATTTTCTTAGATGCTGACCATGTTTCACCACCATCCAAAGATTTAGAGAATAATATTCGGCTACTATCGGCTTTATTACTACTACCATATTTATCAAATTCTGTCCAAGTTAGATAGATATTATTATTAGTTCTATCTATCGCACTCCATTGTTTATCTTGTGCTTTAGTCCCATCCAACCCAGTGAAAGAACCATTAGACCAAGTATCACCTTTGTTCTCAGATTTTTGACATACTATCCTATCTATCCAATTGCCACCTGGCATATTAGAAAGATGAAAGAAATAAAAGTTTCCTTCAGTATCAACATCTATTACTGGGTCTCCCCAAACTCCGTATGTTGAGTTCATTGACTTTAATTTCCAAGTGTTACCTCCATCATTTGATGTATAGACGTAATTTAGGTTAGCTCCTGCAACTAGTATATTAGGATTATTATAGTCCATCATAATTGATGGCTCATTAGGTTGACCTATTTTCGAGACCAATACATTCTGTGCTATGGCTTTTTGTATATTAACTATAAAGGTAGATAGAATAATTATATAAAATAGGATTTTCATGTTTGATGTGCTTAATTCATAGTATATTATAACAAATATACGAAATTTGATTGTTTTTCGTTGAGTCTTTTTCAGTATTTCAATATTAAGAGTTAGTCTTTAAAAACTTAATTATCAAAAAACAGCATGAAAATATTAGCAATATCAGGTAGCACGAAACCTAACTCTACTAGCCACAAAATATTAAATCATATTAAGTTAAAATTCGAAAATATATTTGAATTAGAGATATTCGATGGAATTGAAAAACTGCCGCATTTCAATCCTAGTATAACAGATGAAGAGTTACCAAGAGAAGTATTAGACTTCAGAAATAGAATCGTAAATGCCGATGGAATAATATTCTGTACTCCTGAATATGTATTCAGTATTCCAGGTAGTTTGAAAAATGCTATCGAATGGTGCGTATCAACAACGATTTTTTCTCACAAACCAACTGCTATGATTATTGCTGCCGCTTCGGGAGAGAAAGCTTTCGAGTCACTGAGTTTGATTCTGACAACAATTGAGACAGTACTCCCCGAAGAATCAAAGCTATTAATACAAGGCGCCAAAGGGAAAGTTAACACTAACGGAGAAATCACTGATAGCGATACACTAGAGCAAATAGAAAGGGTTATCCAATCTCTAATGTCAACTATCAAAGACGAAGATAAACGACCTACTAAATTGAGATAATTAAAAAGGGTTTACGACTGATTGAATGAAGGAAATTCCTCTTTTTTTGAAAAGGGGTGGCAGACTCACGCAGTGTGTCTGACGGGGTATTAATACATATTCACGAAATTTGTGTTTATCTGGTTCTTGATTCTAATTTTATACTTTTCTCTATACGGTCTTCTTACTCGTTTTAACACCCCGTCAGCTAAAGCTGCCACCCCTCTTTCGCTACGCTTAAAGAGGGGAATCTTCTTCTATCGCCGTTCTTAAGTTTCTTTTCCTTTTTCTTTCTTGTTTAATAAATCGTTTTATCTTTACGGCTTATCAAAGTGATGATAATCTTTAAGAGAAGTCCAATCGCCGCCCCATCTCCAGCCACGTTTTTTCATCTCTTTTACTATTCGGCTATCTGCAGTAAAAACCCCTGGATTACCCGGCTTATATTTAGCCCCTTTCGGTGATGTACTTGGTGGGTCTTTGTAAATAACTGGGTTGAAATATGGGTTTATATCTATTGCTTTTCCGTAAGAATGGTTAGACAAGCGGGTAGTACCAGCTATGAATCGGTAGTTAAACGCTGATGAGTTATTAGCACTCATAGATGCGTCATCACTCCATGCATAAGATACAATCGGTACCACCTGCTTTATAGGGAATTTCTCTTCCACTGTCATTTGGAAGAAGTACTTTACATCTTCTTCTACGGTCTTGTGAACTAATATCTGTCCTTGGTGCTTTTTCTTGTCAGTCGAATAATATACAACATCTAGAAGAACAATCGAATCTAATAATTCTTTTGGTGCTTTCGTTCCCTTCGTTGCTTCCTCAAAACTCATTTTGCTATCTACTATAGTCAAGCCGCCTCCGAGTAGATTAATTGAAACTAAAATGACTAATAAAAGTATAATCTTTCTCATTGTTTTACTATTATTTAATAATTGATTTTAATAATATACGAATAGCCGTTAACTTTGTATTACCAAAATAAAAAATAATCATCGGAAATCTATGAAAATTGCAGTTATAGGGTGCGGATATTGGGGAACTCACTTACTTAGGAACTTCTACCAATCAAAAGACTGGGAGCTGGCTTACGCTTGTGATACCGACCAAAAGCAGCTAGACAAGTTTGCTACAATGTACCCAGAGGCTAAGACGACTAGCGATTATAACGAAATAATGGCCGATAGCTCAATCGACGCTGTCGCTATCGCAACACCTGTTAATACTCACTACGAGATAGCTCTAGCAGCTCTGGAAGCTGGTAAGCACGCTTGGGTAGAAAAGCCATTGACTGATTCATCGGCAACTGCTCGCAAGCTAATAGAAGCTGCCGAGAAGAACAACGTGCAACTCCACGTAGATCATACTTATATCTACACGCCTGCCGTGCAGAAAATAAAAGACCTGATAGACAATGGAGAGCTTGGTGATTTCCGTTACTTTGATTCTATACGTGTTAATTTGGGACTGTTCCAACATGATATAAACGTAGTGTGGGATTTGGCTCCGCACGATTTCTCTATTCTGCATTATTGCATCGGCAAAAAGCCAATAGCTGTGAATGCAACTGGAAAAGCGTTGGAGAAATATGGAACAAAAGAGATAGAAAGTATAGCTTATATCACCGTTCATTTTGAAGATAATACAATGGCACATTTCAATGTGAATTGGATGTCGCCAGTGAAAATCCGTCAGATAATAGTTGGTGGCAGTAAGAAAATGCTCGTGTTCAACGATATGAGTACGGACGAAAAATTGAAAATATACGATACCGGTGTTAGTATTCAGAATCGTGAGGAAATATACGACACTCTGATACAATACCGCACAGGCGATATGTATTCACCAAGAGTGGAGAACAAAGAAGCTCTGAAAACAGAAGTTGACCATTTCTACGAATGTGTGAAAGCTGGAAAAGCAACTATCACTGATGGTACTTCAGGATTATATGTTGTTCAGCTATTAGAAGCAGCCGAGATTTCAATCAAAAATAATGGTAAACTAGTCGAGCTGTAAACTTAGAGGCAAACAATGGGAATTATAAGCACTACTGATTAATATTTTTTGTTTCCGAATATAGAAAAGTGTAAATTTAAATTATAGATTTACACAGCAAGAAAATGAAATACTATCAACTATTCATAGATACTGACAATAACCCTGAAACCTATAATAGCGTGACAGAACTATTGGGACTTCAGCCTAAAGAAAACGAAAAGGACAAGATTTCGAAAGACAGGTATAGCACATGGATGTATATGGTGACAGAACTTGAAACAGATCCATACTTTGATTTTATTAAAAATTTTCTTGACATTTTAGAGCCGAAATTTGCTGAACTTGAAAAACTTGGTGTGACAAGAGATAAAATTCTGTTTTGGATGCTTTACGAATTTGAACAACAATGCGGAATGGAATTTCATCCTCAAGAAATGGCAAGACTTGGACAAAGTGGAATTCACATGAACATCGACTGTTGGACAAATAAGACGGAAGAAAGCACGACCACATAACATTGGTTTTGTGTCAGGCTGGCTGACGTGCAATCTTGAAGCTTTTTGCTTCTAATGAACTTTAGTAATAACTTTACACTTGTTGGATATACTCAATTAATGAAAATAATCATTTTTACTATAGGAATACAGCTGGATATAATGATGTTTACAAAGAAAATGTTATAAATTTCGTAAATTGGTTATATATAAATGTTACCTACAACCAGCTCAAAATATGAACATATGATTAAGAGAATTTTACTAACGATACTATCAATTGGAATAATAATCATGGGATTTTTAAGTAAACTAATCGGACAGACAGAAAAGAAATCTGATTACCAGCCAGATTGGACTTTTTACTTTTCAAACGTAAATGACGAATTGAGTTCAATTGCGACCGACTTGAACTTAATCAACATTGCACCAGTAAATGGTCAGGATAATGTCGTTTATGTTTCTATTAAAATGCCAAATCCAAGAGAAGATGGACTTTCAAGTAATGAAGATGCAGACGACCTATGGCAAATCGAAGATGAAATAATTAAAGCGTTTAATAACAATAAGCTGAATTACACTTTTGTAGGACGCCTGACTTCAAACGGATTTCGAGACCTTTATTTTTTCGGTGAAAACACGATTCTTATGGAAAAAGAAGTTGCCTCGACAATGGCAGCATTTCCAAAGTACGAATTTGATTTTGGACATAAGCCAGATAAAGAGTGGAGTGGCTATTTTGACTTTTTATATCCATTACCAAGACAAATGCAAGTAATCCAAAACAGACGTGTTCTTGAACAACTTGAAAAAGGTGGAGACGACTTGATCAAAGTGAGAGAAGTTTTCCATTGGATTTATTTTAAGACACAAAATGAACTCGACCGGTTTGAGAGTTTTACGACCAGTTTAGGATTTGAAACAAAAAATAAAGGCAAAACTGAACAGCCCAATGAATACGAATTTGTCATTTCAATTTCAAGAGTTGACAAGGTTGGATATGAAGAAATTGACGAATACACTTTAGAACTATGGGAAAAAGCCCAAGAACTAAATGGTGACTATGACGGATGGGAAACTTCGATAGAAAAATAAAAAACCTGTGAGTAACAATGTATATAAAAAATAGGCGAAATATTAATAAAATCAAGGCTTGTGGCTCGCTTCAATCTTTGTGCAATTTGACAGTTTGTACGACGAAGTCGCCTACATTTCATATATTTCCCTTTACCTACCATTAAGCCCGAAACATGTTGTTTATTCTACGTTTTGTGTTAATGTGCCACATATTAAACCTCTATCATTGATTTATTTTATACAGTTTTCATATATTGAATCTTAGTTAATTTGCAATCGTTAATAATCCTATCAATTAAAAAAAATGAAGAAATTACAGCATTTGTAACTCATTCACTGTAAGTCTATGTATATCAACAACAGAAAATTAGTCGAGCAATAATGTCCAACTACTCCGTAGAAAAATATAGCTCTGACCACTATGACGAATGGCAAGATTTCGTTCGGATGAGTGTGAATGGAACGCTCTTCCATGAGCAGAAATTCCTATCTTATCATGATGAAGGTAAGTTCGAAGATTGCTCACTAATGATATACAAGAAAGATGAGCTAATCGCTGTTTTCCCTGCGGCTGTGTTGCAGAGAGGCGACAAAAAGGTTTTGAAATCACATCCGGGCACTTCGTATGGCGGTGCTATTTTAGGAACATTAGCGAAACTAAAAGAAGTTATGTCAGTACAATTAGCTGTCGAAGCTTACGCAAAAGCGAATGGTATCAGCAGAGTGGAATTCCGCCAAGCACCAAAGATATTCGTGGAAATGCCTTTCGACCAATTAGATTTTACTTTAGTGCAACTAGGTTATGAGCGAGAAGACCAAGAGCTTTCTACGTGCTATCCATTGTTAGAATATCGCGATATTCCAATAGAGGATATGGTCAAACTATTCGAGAATGATGGTCGCAACAAAGTCCGCAAGAACGTCCGCAAAGCTATTAGAGCAGGACTGGAGTTCCGCGAGTTAGACAATTCGGAAATAGAAAAATATTATGAGATATTGTTAGATAATCTGGTTAGACACGAAGCAAAGCCAGCTCACAGTCTCTCAGATATAAAAAAATTGAAAGAGCTTTACCCAGAGAGAGTAAGGCTATACGGAGTATTCATAGATGGAGATATGGCTGCTGGGTATTTGATATTCAATATCAATTCCATCGGTTGGCACGTATTCTATGGCTCTATGAATTACAAATATCAAGTAGAAAGACCCACTACTTTCGGATTATTCATGCTGCTCAAAGTCTTAGCTGACAAAGGGTATGAGTATTTGAATATGGGCATCAGCACCGAAGACGGTGGCAAAATAGTGAATTGGGGGCTTCTCGATTTCAAAGAGAGTTTCAATGGCACTGGAATAATTAGAACATATTGGAGTAAGGATTTATAATGAAAGTTCCTTTTTTAGATTTAAGATCACAGTATCACTCAATCAAAGATGAAGTAGATACGGCAGTACTGAAAGTTTTGGAATCAACGGCTTATGCTTCTGGTCCATTCGTCGAAGAATTCGAAAAGAACTACGCGGCGGCACACGATGTAGCACATTGCGTAGCTGTTAATTCAGGTACATCGGCTTTGCATTTGGCACTATTAGCCCTAGGTATAGGGCAAGGCGATGAAGTTATTATCCCGGCTCATACTTTTGTGGCGACAGCTTGGGCTGTATCTTATGTCGGTGCAACTCCTGTCTTCTGTGACGTAACTAGTGACACATACACACTAGACCCAATGAAAATAGAAGCTCGGATAACTGATAGAACTAAGGCCATTATTCCTGTTCATCTTTATGGGCAGCCGGCAGATATGGATACTATAATGCTAGTTGCAGAAAAGTACAATCTTCGAGTAATAGAAGATGCTGCTCAGTCGCATATAGCAGAGTACAACGGAAAGAGAATCGGTGGATTAGCTGATATAGCTTGCTTTAGTTTTTACCCAGGGAAGAACCTCGGTGCTTACGGAGAAGGTGGTGCTATCACAACAAACAGCGATATACTTGCTGAAAAATGCAAGCTACTCCGCAATCATGCACAGCCAGTGAAATATGTACACACGGAAGTGGGGTACAATTACCGTATGGATGGCATACAAGGAGCTATATTGAATGTAAAGCTTCGTCACCTATCCAACTGGACTGAACTAAGAAGAAGCGTTGCAGAGCGATATACGGCAGCTTTTGCGAATGTCGATGGAATCACTCCTCCAAAAGAAAGAGAACACACTAAACACGTTTATCATTTATACGAATTAGGGCTAGAAACCAAAGAAAAACGTGATGAGTTGATGACATTTTTAAATGAAAATGGAATCCAAAATGGACTCCACTACCCTATACCTACGCATCTTCAAGAAGCTTATGCCGGATTGGGCTACAAAATGGGTGATTTCCCAGTAACAGAGTGGTGTGCTGACCACCTACTCTCATTGCCTATGTACCCGGATATGACTGACGATATGGTAGAATTCGTTATAGAAAAAGTAACAGAGTTTGCGAAAAGATGATAGTCAACTCCAAAAAATCGAGCAAGACCAGAAGAATCGCCTATATAGTAGCGGGACTGATAGTTGGTTTCTACTTAATCACTATAGCTATGCAGATGATAAACGGAAAGGGCGACTATACGGACACAGCAACTGACTTTGCTTTCTTTTTAGGGTTTGCATTATTCGTATTTCTAATTTTCCCTTCTGAGCATTTCGAATTTAGTTCAGATGAAATCACATTTAGGCCAATGGCAGACTATAGACGCCGCACCGTAAAACTAGCCGATATAGACTACCTCCACTACGAATCGAACAGAATATTACTTGAAACTAAGACCGGCAAAAGATTTGAAATAGGCCTCTCTAGCTTTAGCTTCGAAGAAGTACAAGAGATAAAATCACAAGTGAAAATGCTTAATATCCACGAGCTGGTGGATGAGGACGTGTAGAGACTTATTGCATACGTCTCAAATATCAGAACAGGATTGTATGATAATCAAGATAGACAGGATGTATTGCCAATGAATGTCCCTGCCAAGAAGAGGCATGAGAAATCTCTAATTCCCCAAACCCTACTATTACCCGTGTCATTGCGACGACCGAAGGGAGGTGGCAATCTCTACTCCACCAAACACTCTATTACAAAGGGGCTTCAAGCTGTTCGTCACTCAGAGGATGTGAAGCATCCGAAGAGTCTAGTAAAATTATTCTGAATCACAGATTAATAAGATTTATAGATTGCACGGAGATTAAGATGAACATGATTGTCTGTTTATCGATGTCACAGCGAGGACTGAAAGGACGTGCTTGCCAAGCCGAAGGCATGGGCTGTCTCAGGAACGTTACAAAAATAGATTGCCACGTCATTTCAGCAAGCTGAAATTTCTCGCAGTGACAGAAATTTGCCTGGATTCTTCTAAAGCTAGCGGCGTCACTCAGAGGACACGAAGTGTCCGAAGAGTCCAGGAAGTTAGTAATGTTCTGCCTGGATTCTTCAGCTACTGCGTAGCTACTGAATGACTGGGAAATTGATACCCTCTTTACTCTCGTAAGAGGGTATTTGTGAAGTTAATTCCTAAACAATATTTTCTTTTGAATAGCCATATTGCTTTATCCAATACTCACTATTGAATGTGATGCCACCGAAGCGTTGGATTTTCAAGTCTCGCTCCAGCTTGGTGTCGAGGTTTTCTTGTTCGGTGATGTATCTGAATTGTGTGTCGTCAGTTTGTCCGAAGTTGAGCTTTACTATGTATCCGATTAGTGTATTGATAGCCAATTCGACTAATCGCATATCTGATCTGATAATCTCGTTTCTTATCTTGTAGTGAGTTTCTGCTGCGGCTTTGCTACCACTACTAACTTCGGTTGTAAGTGTTTGCGAGAGTATCGCTTTCGAGACTTCACTGTTCGATAGTTTTATCATCTCACTGTATAACCGAACGGAGCTATATCGGTGGGGTTCTTCCATTGATATATCTATATCGTTCGGTGCTACTATTACGCTGTCTTCGGTCATACCGGCTAGTTCTTCGGCGAGTCTTTCGGATTCGGCTTTGCTTGCTCCTCTAGAGTACTTGCCTATTAGAAGTGGCATTCCGTAGCGTTCCATGAAGTTTACCCAGAACCTAATCCCTCCATTTTTGAACTTAATCGGCCAATAGCATTTCGATAATAAGGCAGTTCCGTAAGGTGCAGAGTGGCTCGGTTTGTTTCGAATATCGAGGAACTTCATTTCGGGTAGTTTTACGCCTTTTGCTTGTCCGTTTGGTCTGTACCTCAGTTGACCCTCAGAATCTATGTAAAATAGCTCTTGTGGCTTTGAAACTGCCTTATATGGTATGGTGAAATCTCCTTCGTTCTTCCAATAGATTTCTATTGGCTGGAAACCGAAAAGCAGAGAGTCGAGTATATCTTCTGCTAATTGATGAATATCTAGACTATTGAATATTTCCGATATGAATTGGCTTTTAGCACCAACTACTTCATGCTGCGTTGATAGTGTCCCACTTTTTCTTGATTGTATGCAGCTCCAAAGGTGTGCATCGTAGAGCAAATCGCGGTACCCAGCATAAGTACTTCCCGATTTCCTAAGCACTGTATCGGGATTAGGAATAGCATCCATTATAGAGCCGAATCCGTTCCCGAATTTTACTATTTCGTTATATATATTTGTCATTTTATTTACTCGTATTTGATAATAAATAACCTAGTACTAGCCCACCTGTGGCTATTAGTGGGTCTTCCCACCATGGCTCTTTTTGTGATTCAATGGTTATGATTTCTTTTTTGTTGTAAACTGTATCTGTTGCCATTCTAATTGCGATTTGCATTTCATTTTCTGGGTAATCGTATCTCACTTGTATAGTGTCATATTTGTAGATAGTATCAACGACTGCGGTGAATGGTCGGGTTTGTATAATAGTGTCTGATTTGTATATGAGCTTTGGTTTTAATTTTTCTATAACTATTGGTTCTTGCACTATGGTAAGAGTGTCAGTCGTGTGATTGATTATTTGATTTGGGTAATAAACTTTCGTGATAGCCATGCCAATCAGCAAAGCTAGTATCACCAGTATTATGTCTTTCATATTGTTCCTCATTTTAGATTTCCGCAGAGCATACATAATGCCCGCTTATTGAATTTGTACTTACAGTGAACCCTGCATCATTTTTGACAGAGAAAGAATTCTCGGATATATTATCAGCGATTACGGCAATATTAGTTCCTGTACTAACTTGCCATTTTCCTAATTCGGGTGGATTATTAGCTCCAATCAAACTAATGAATGGCGGCTTATACATCGGGGTAATACTTACTGTGCCAAAGGCACCGCCACTATCCGTCCCGAACGAGGTAGGGAATACAACTTTACCGTTATTGCTAATAGTTGTGGGTGCGAATCTATTCACATAGCTTTTCTGATAGAATTTCAAACACTCATCCGTATCGAATTGATATGTATTCGGAATGAATTCCAAGGCAGTACTATTAGCCAATAATTGTGCTTCATCTGTTGTGATTTTCTCGTCAGCGGTAACACCCTCGAACCACACGAAAACTGCTATATTCGTAACGTCATTAGTAGTAATTTCTATGTCTTCTAACTTGATTGTTGTTGCTGTTTCGCTTAACTCTACAGAATCACTAACACCCTCATAGTGCCAATTAGTAGCAAGTGTGGGGTTAGTGCCATCACTATTCCATGAGCTAACTACGTCATTTATTGTTGAGTCGCTTAACCCATTCCAAGAGAGAATTGCCAGTTTTGCAGAGGCATTATTATCACTCGAAAGCTGAATAGATGCAGAGAATTTCCCTTCAAGAGAAGGGCTCAAATACAGATTAGGAACTATCTGAATGAGGCCAAATTTCGTATCATCAATTGATTCTATTTGCATACCCGTTGGTTCTGTCGGAGTAGCTATGAGGGTATTAGCATCGCTTAAAGCAATCCATCTATCAGCAGTGAAGTTGCTATCAGTTGCCACAATAGAAGTGCGGTTAGTAATTATGCATTTACCGTCCGCTTCGCTTGTCTCAGATTCGTCACTACCTGAGCTATAATACCTAAAACTAGTATCATCGACTACTATTATCGTTTCACCACTTGTAGTATCATAGCTACTATCACTTATCTGAGTCACTTGTGCAACATCCGCAGTCTGGAAGCCATGTGGTACGCTTGTCTCCAAGGTTGCTACATTCGAGAGTCGGCTTCTGTTCACTATCTCAAATTCTTTCGCTACTCTCTGCCAAATCCTGAAATTCGGGTTGATAAGTAGGTTGTTTCTATTATTGATTTCTACTGTTTTACTATCAATCAAATCAATAAGATCCGATTGTAGCTCTATGTTTCCGTCTATATTGCCCCAGATATTCTCAGGCAAAGGTGGAAAATAACTAAATGGCATTTTATCCTCTTATTTGTAATATAAATGGGCGCTAATCTGACCTTCTATTATGCCCACGGGTATATATTCTATTTTGAAAAATTTGAAAACTTGTCGGATAACTATAAGCTCAGAATCATCAAAATTATTCGGTGAATTAATCCTATACATTTTCTTGTAACCAGCGTTACTCTGGTCGTTCGATCCGACTAGCATTAGGTGACCAGTCATTGGGCCGGCTATTCCCGACCAGCTAATTTGGAGCGAAACTACTTTCTCGTTTCGACCTTTCATATCTGGAGCAACGTCCACCCATTTACTAGAGAAAGGAGTGTTAGCATTGTGGTTATTCATTAGTCTAATTATCATCTTTTACCTCAAATTTTACTACACCTCTGAGCATTAGTTTTCCGAGTGGATGGCTTAGGTATCTGGTCTTTATGCCAACACCCTCGCCATCGCTCAGCTTTACATTGAATGCAATAGTTTTGACTATTCCTCTGCTCTTTGTTTCTATGACTCTCTCTATGTGACCTTGCCAACTTGACTTTGATTTCCATACTAATAGGTCGTGCCGTGCAATGGGTTTATCAACTCTTAATCCACGACTAATAGCATCATTCAGCACACCGTTAGCAACCGCAGTTCGCGTAATTGGGATAGCCGAATTACTCATCTTCAACTCTTTCGCTGCCTCGCTAAAACACCAATATACCCCAGCGGCACAGTAGGGATGACCTTCGTCCAAGCCAACTGCGGCTAGGTATTTTGCGACCTCACCTTTGTTATTTCCGAGCTCTCTAACCCCGATTTGCGATAGAGCAACCCTCTCTGACACTATTAGCAAGTCGCTATTGCAGGGCAGTTCGTACATAGTATAGGAGCAGAGAAGAATACTTAGGAGAACTGCACTAAATAGACGCCAAGCACTGATAAACCAACGCATATATGCACCCCCATAAATATGTGACCGAGATTATTAGATTCTAATTCGTGAGTGAAATCGATTTTGGTATATGAATAAACCGCAAGTGCCGAAAGCCCAACAGCTATCACTTCAATCATCACTATTATCAGCAAAGTATGTAGCTCCTCAATCCCTGGTAATAGGAAAAGCCAAGCGAAAAGTAGAACTGTTGCAAGTAGTCCATATCTCAAACAATTTCTATACATCTGCACCTCCGAAATAAGAGTCGAGCACATCACTAGAATAAAGGCGATTGCCCTTCGATTTGGTGCTGATGATTGTGGGTGGTGCGTCTATGCCGGCGGTGTAGCCACCCAAGTATAACTCACCTGTGCGGATGTCATCAAGCAATTGTATTGACTCCTCGTAGTAGCCGTTTATCTCCGATGGGAGCGGCAGTTCGCCATACTCTATTCGGTAGAGATGATAGACTGTTAGGTCGATTGAAAGTGAGATTATCAGTGCGTCTGGGTCATCGAATGGAACGCTATATCTGCCGTGCAAAGTAGCGTCAATTGTAGCATCTGCCAAATCGCGAGCTACATCTGTTCTGTCCGTATCTATAGTTGTACCTGTATCATCGCCTGTTAGCTTAGCTAACTCCGATGAGGTGAACCTCTTTAGTAGGTCTGTATTAGATGAATAAGGCATCTATTCCTCCGCTATTTATATTGTTATGAAATAATATCAAAAGCGAAAGTAATGGGTCAGACGAGGGTCTGCATTAAAACAGAAATGAAAGTATTCTGAAATAGAATTGGAATGGTAGTGAAGAGAGATAGAAAATATTATGAAATGAGGTTGCTTTTTTCTATTTTGCAAAATAAGAAAATAAAGAAGTCCGTTATGAAACACTTAATTACCATTTTACTATTTACACTGACATTCAATGTTTACTCTCAAGAGAAAAATCTTCTATATTCTACCTTTATTGGTGGGTCTAATGTTGATGTGATGGAGTGTATAGCAACAGACCAATATGGAAATATTTATATTTATGGACATACTAATAGTTCAGATTTCCCGATAACTGACAGTGCTTATCAGAAGAACTACAATGGTGGCGGTAACGATCTTATCCTTATGAAATATACAAGTGAAATGAAATTAGTCTGGTCAACTTTTATAGGCGGAAACGATACTGAATATCCCAAGAATATAAAATGTAATAAAGATTACCTGTGGATTGTAGCTGATACAAGGAGTTATAATTTTCCTGTCACTAACGATGCTTTTCAAAAAAATCTTAAGTCTGATTATGATGGCGCTTTTATGAAATTCTCATTGGACGGAGAATTGCTCTACTCTAGTTTTATAGGGAGTAGTAGTTATGATGTGGCAGACGATATAGTAATTGATGAAGAGGAGAATATATGGTTTACGGGAAGAACATACTATGATGATTTTCCAGTAACTAAAGATGCTGAGCAATACTCTTCACTTAATGGAATAGATTCATATATTGCGAAATTTGATAAAAATGGTAAAATAATTTACTCTTCGTATTTAGCAGGAAATGGCGATGATTTTGCGATGGATATTGCTTTTAATAAAAAGTCTAATTTGATTGCCATAACAGGTTACACTTCTAGTAGTGATTTCCCAATTGTTGGAAATGCACTTTTCCTAAATAAAATAGGTAGTGGATATGATACATTCGTAACTTATCTCGATATGAGCGGTAAGAAGGTATGGTCTAGCTATTTCGGTGGAACTGGTAGTGATTTTGGAGAGCATATAACTGAAGATATTGAAGGTGGGTTTGTATTCAGGTCTTTTACTAATAGTCCTGAAATTATGACCCCTTTTAATAAAAATCAAAAAATAAATCCTGGAGATTACTCTTCTTATATTGCAAATATTAATGAGGAAGGTGAAATGCTTTGGGGGACTTTCTATGGTGGAAGTCAAACCGACTCCGAGAGTGGTATTAATAATAAGGGTGGTGGTTTAAGCATAAATAAAACTGGGGACATAGTTATATCTGGATACACAAGAAGCAAGGATATACCCATTTCGAATATTGCTTTTCAATCAAAACTCAAAGGGAGTGTGGATGCTACGATTGCGGTTTTCAAAGATAATGGTAGTATAAGATACAGTTCATATTTGGGTGGAAGTGATACAGATACAGGTAGAGATATAATATTTACAGAAGATAAACTCATAGTAGTTGGGTATACTCTATCTTCAGACTTCCCAACGACTGATGATGCTCAATTCCCTACTTACATTGGTGAGGTTGATGGATTCATCTCAGTGTTTGGGATTAGCGATTTTTGTAAAGAGGAGTTCAATTCCGAAGTTGGGTTTAGTAATATTAATCTGCACACAAATAAACCTCCTTTTGAAGAGGATATTTTCAGACTTACAAGTCTATATAAATTTGATTTGGGATATATGTTCTACAATGAGAAAGTAAATCTTGCAGGTGGGTTCCAATCAGAATTCTCTTTTTTGTTTAGCGCTGGTACAGAAAGAGCATTAGAACGAAGCTTTGCACCAACTGGCTTATTGGCAGATAGTTCATTACCTGGTGCAGATGGTATTGCTTTTATTATAGCAGGTGGATTGCCGACTGAATTCAGTGGTGACGGTGGTGGAATCGGTTATAATGGTATTAACAATGCTATTGCGATTGAGATAGACCTATGGGGTAATGATGAGTATAATGATCCAAATGGTAATCACTTGGCTGTACAAATTCCCGATAGAAAGGGTGTACTCAAAACTAAGCATACAGATGAAACAACTGTTTATATGAATAAGGACATTATTACTATTCTATCTGATTCAACTCAGAATTATACTTGTAGAGTGGAATATCAAAATCATAACTTAAAAATATATCTAAACGAAAGCGATAAACCGACTAAACTAATTGTACAACTTGCTGATTTTCCATTAGAACACTATATTACATTGGATAAAGGTAGCAATGGATATGTAGGGATTACCTCTTCGACTGGAATAGCTGCTGAGTACCACGACATCACTCATTGGGATTTGTGTACTCTGAGAGAGCCGCAAGTTATAAACAGTGTACTTAGTGAGAAGTCAAGTGAAATCTCAGTTTATCCGAATCCGATGGAGGATATGCTAAGCATAGATTTGCCAGTTGCTACAAGCGAAGAACTAAAAATAGTAATAACTGATTATCTAGGAAGAGAAGTCTATAGTAGAAATACTTATGCTACATCAAGTAAAATAGAGCTGAACCTTTCGACTTTACTCAGCGGTGTTTACAATATCTCGGTTATTGAGGGCAAAAATAATATTTATACTTCCAAGGTTGTGAAGAGATAGTTGTTACTACTTCTTCTTAGCTAGGTTTTCTTGTACTCTGAACTTGACTATTTTCGTTATTAGTTCTAGTGGCAGTGGCTTGGAATAGGGGAACTGCACTGAGCCCTTGGCAGATTTAAAGCCAGCTAGTTCTTCTGCAAAATGTAGAATAGCAGATGGGGCTGGGTAGAACCCAATATGACTTTTAGCAACAGCAAAGTGTACCAGATTCCCATGAAGTTTGAATGTTGGTATCGCATAGCTAATGCATTCCTCTGCTTCTGGTGCTGCCTCGCCTATTGTCTTTCTCATCTGGTTGAGCAAAGATTGAATCTCTGGTTCAAATGTAGCTATATACTCTGATATTGTATTAATCTCACTCACTTTAAAATTCCTTTCTTATTAATTTCAAAAATATAAAATAAAACCGAAGGATTATTCACTTTTGTTTGTCTAATAGACATAATAACAATAAATAACATAAATAAAAGGCGTTTAAAGCAATGAAAAAAATATTTACTATACTCACTTTTCTAATAACATCTAGCCTAATAATGGCACAAGATTTTTATAATTTAGATGAAGTGCAAACGATTAAAATAGTCTTCGCGGAGAGCAATTGGGATGCCCTACTAGACGCAGAGAAAGCAGGCGATGAGAACTATATAATGGCTCAAAGTGTAACAATAAATGGTGTGTTCTTCGATAGTGTCGGAGTCAAATACAAAGGTAATAGTACTTATGATGCTAGACAAACCAAGAATCCGTTTCATATAGAACTAGATACTTACAAAGATCAGAAATACGAGAATTATACTGATATAAAGCTGAGTAATGCAGCTAAAGACCCTTCATTCATAAGAGAAGTTCTTAGTTACAAAGTATTAAGAAATTATATGGATGCTCCTCTTTCTAACTTCGCTAATGTATATGTTAACGATAAGCTAATTGGTTTATACTCGAACTCAGAAGCCGTTTCTAAGAAGTTTGTAGATGATAGATTTGGTTCTAAATCGAACACTTTTGTGAAATGTAATCCTACTGATGGAGCAGGTCCAGGAACAGCAAGTCTTCCTAATTTGGTTTATAAAGGTGACGACAGTTCGCAATATTACAGTGCATACGAATTGAAATCTGATACTGGATGGGATGAGCTAATTGATCTATGTGATACTTTGAAAAATAACGTTGCTGATATTGAGAAAATCCTTGATGTAGATAGAGCTCTTTGGATGCTAGCTTTCGACAATATGCTAGTTAACCTAGATAGTTATATTGGCGGTTTCTCACAAAATTATTACTTATACAGAGACGATAATGGTAGATTCTTACCAGTTGTATGGGATTTGAACGAGTCATTTGGTACGTTTTCTATGTCTGGTTCTAGCAATCTGACTAACACAGCTTCAAAGCAACGATTAGACCATTTGCTACACTCTTCAGAAGCGTCTTATCCTTTGATAAGCCAATTATTAAGCATACCTACTTATAAAAAAATGTATCTAGCTCATTGCAAAACTTTCTTAACAGAGAATTTTACTAATAATGGACCTTACTATACTGATGGTTTAGCAATGCAAAAAATCATTGATTCGCATGTGCAAGCAGACCAAAATAAATTCTACACTTATAACAACTTTATATCAAATTTGACTGCTGATATTTCTGGTGGTGGCCCTGGTCCGGGTAGTTCTACTCCTGGTATCACTACTTTGATGAATGGAAGATACTCATACCTTATGGGACTAAGTGATTTTTCTACTACTGAACCTACAATTACTAATGTTAATTCTTCGACTAATCTACCAAAAGTAGGTGAGAAATTATTTATTACTGCTAAAGTTGTAAATGAAGATGATGTCTTTTTAAGATATAGAACTCAAATCAGAGCTCCATTCAACAAAATCGCAATGTATGATGATGGTAAACATAATGATGGCCTAGCAAATGATGATGTTTATGGTGCTGAAGTTACTATGTCTTCTGCGATTATGGAATACTATATATACGCTGAGAATAGTACAATTGGTAAATTCTCTCCTACTAATGCAGAACATGAGTTTTACTCTTTAGTTTCTACAGTAGAGACAGCTGAGGGAAATATAGTTATCAATGAATTCCTTGCTTCAAACGATGCGACAAACACAGACCAAGATGGCGGATATGACGATTGGGTAGAATTATATAACAAAGGTAATGAGGCTATTAACTTAGAAGGTTATACTCTTACAGATGATATAACAGACTTTACATTGTTCGCATTCCCAGCTGGTACAGTTATCCAACCGAATGAGTATATAATAGTATGGGCTGACAAAGAAATGGAACAAGAAGGATATCATGCTAACCTCAAATTGTCAGCTAGTGGTGAGACTATATACCTAACTAATGCTACTTTGTCAATAATTGATTCTGTAAGCTTTGGTACTCAAGTAACGGATGTTTCTTATGGTAGATATCCTAATGGTACAGGAGACTTTAGAGCTATGTCTCCTACTCCAGGTGCAGCAAATATAATAGAAACAGCAGTTAGTGAGTTAGTAATAAATGAATTCTTAGCATCAAACGAAACTACTAATGTTGACCAAGATGGTACTTATGATGACTGGATTGAATTATATAACAAAGGAACTGTAGCTATTAACCTAGAAGGTTACAGACTTACAGATGATAAAACAGACTTTTCTTTATTCGCATTCCCAGCGGGTACTACTATTCAACCGAATGGGTACATAATAGTATGGGCAGATAAAGAAATGGAGCAAGAAGGATACCATGCTGATCTTAAATTATCAGCTAGTGGTGAATCTATTTACCTTACTAATGCTGAATTGTCAATCATAGATTCGGTTAGCTTTGGTGCTCAGGAAACTGACATATCTTACGGTAGATACCCTAATGGTACTGGAGAGTTTAGAACAATGACTCCAACTCCAGGTGCAATGAATTCAATTGAAACGGTACCTGTTGAAATTGTAATCAATGAATTTTTAGCATCAAACGAAACTACTAATGTTGACCAAGATGGTGGTAAAGATGACTGGATAGAAATATACAACAAAGGCGCAGTAGCCGTTGACCTAGAGGGCTTTACTTTGACTGATGATATAACAGACTTCACATTGTTTGCATTCCCTGCTGGTACTGTTATTCAACCAAACGAATACATAATAGTTTGGGCAGACAAAGAAATGGAACAAGACGGATATCATGCTGACCTTAAATTGTCTGCAAGTGGTGAGTCTTTTTATTTAACAAATGCAGAATTAACAATAATAGATTCAGTAAGTTTTGGTGAACAAGAAGCTGATATATCTTATGGTAGATACCCTAATGGTACTGGAGATTTCCGCATTATGACTCCTACTCCGGGCGCTATGAATACAATAGCAACTGCAGCAAGTGAAATCGTAATCAATGAACTATTAGCTTCTAATACTACAATAAACACAGACCAAGATGGTGGTTATGACGATTGGATAGAAATATACAACAAAGGAAGTGTTGCTGTTGATTTGGCAGGCTATACGCTATCAGATGATATAACAGACTTCACTTTGTTTGCATTCCCTGCTGGTACTGTTATTCAACCAAACGAATACATAATAGTTTGGGCAGACAAAGAAATGGAGCAAGAAGGATATCATGGAGATTTAAAATTATCTGCAAGTGGCGAGTCTTTATATTTAACTAACGCTGAATTGTCAATCATCGATTCAGTTAACTTTGGTGCACAAGAAACTGATATATCTTACGGTAGATACCCTAATGGTACTGGAGATTTTAGAGTAATGACTCCAACTCCTGCATTGGAGAATGTAAGTGCTATATCTGGTGTCAATGATTTTGGAATTGGGTTCAACTTCAACATCTATCCCAACCCAGCGAAAGATGAGTTGAACATAATCTATGACAAAGGAATTAATTCGATATTGATTCTTGATCTGAATGGAAAAGCTATATTGTCTAATAATAATCTAGCTCCACAAATGGAACAAAGTATTAACATAGATTACCTACAAACAGGTACTTACTTTATCAAAATAAATGATAATATTTATAAGCGATTCGTGAAAGAGTAATCAATTATAAGAGTGAATTTAATACAAATGGCTGTCCGAAGGGGCGGCCATTTTTTTTGTTGTATTTGAAAAATTATGATGTAATCGTTAGAAGTGTTCTGTCCAACTTAGTAACTAAATATATTGATGTGTCTAAGTTGTATGATATATGCCCCAGCGGGGCAATATACCTGTAGCAAATTGATTATATAAAAAATTATTTGCCCCGTAGGGGTAATATAGTCTTGATTTGCATATACCGAGGATGTCTAAAAAGTAATTTTGTCAAAATTTATTTACATTACTTTGTCTTCTAACAGTTATAATAGGATTAATCAGAAGTGTTGTCAACTCTTTTAAACACCCCGTCAGCCACGCTTTGCGTGACTGCCACCCCTCTTTTGCAAAACTTCGTTTTGCTGAAAAAGGGGAATTTATAAATATTTTTAGCTATGACTCTTTTTACTTTTCCTACCCCAACTCAAAAGTTGTAATACCGTAGATTTTATTGGTGTCAACTTTTGGAGGTGTACCGAGGTACATTCTTGCACATTCGAATACATATTTAGCTGCGTATTTCTTGACCAAATTTACTGCTGCCGAGTGATTTTTAGTTTTATAAATATGATGTTATTGTTGGTAAAAATTTCAAAAGTTCGTATATTGGTATATTATAATCTCATATAAGTAGTTAACATAATGGAAAAGGTAAAATATTCAAAAGTATATAGAGTAATGCACTGGGCTATTTCTATCTCATTTCTATTGTTGTTGTTCACGATATTCTTACGATTAACGTGGATGAACAAGTATAATGTAGCGGCAATCATACAAGATTATCTTAGCTCTACAGATCAGGTTTTATCACAAGAGCAGCTCATTGCCTTAGCAAAGAAGATAAGACAACCGATGTGGGATTGGCATATTTACATTGGGTATTTATTAGTTGGATTATTTAGTATCAGATTTATACTTCCAGTATTTGGGAATATGAAAATACAAAACCCTTTTAGTAGTGGTTTATCTACAAAAGAGAAATTACAAAAATGGGTATATATTATTTTTTATGTTTGTGTTGCTGTTTCCTTGATTACAGGACTCATAATAGTGTTAGGACCTAAAGAACTCAAAGAATCGATGGAATCAATCCACACATTGGGTATTTACTACCTTGTAGCATATATAGTTATCCATTTAGCAGGTGTTCTTATTGCAGAGTTTACAGATCAAAAAGGAATCATTTCGAGAATTGTGAGCGGCTCGAAAGATAAAGATTAAAAAAGTATTAAAGCGAATAAGATATTGGGCAAATCTTTACTAAATCTCAATATGGTTCTCTCTATTTAACTATCACCTCTTTCAAATCCCTTGTTTTGTTAGCAGTATTTTTGGCTGTTATTATAGTATTCTTTCCTTCTGTAGTGTATCGTATCTGGACCCCAGCAGGGTTAGAATATACAGTGTCCGAATGCATTAGGAAAGGTAATATTAACTCGAATTGCTGATTTGGCTTTATTGGTAAGAGAAGTTCACCTTTCTTGAATTCTGAATAAACTGTTGTATCATTATTCAGGAAGTATGCAGGGATTATAACACATTCGTTAGTATATTTTATTCCAACTTTAGTGCTGTATAGATTGAACCAGAGCACACCTTCGTAATCATATTCATTATCAGATTTCGCAAATACATTGATATCTCTGTAATTATCTTGGAATCTTTTATTAATATAGAGCATAGAATCGATATATCGAACGGGTACTCTAACTCCGTAATCCATCTGTATAATATCTGGATTCTGATCCAAAGTATATTCGGGGTCACCAAGTTCGTGTCCTATGAACCCTTTGCCCATAGTCTTTGGTTTGTTCCTTGCTATGTGATAATCATTCAGTCCAAGCATATCTAAGGCAGGGAATTTGGTAGTATAGGGTACGACCCCAGCTGCGTCGAGAGCCACAAGCGGTTGCTCCTCCGAAAAAGTAGCTTTTAGCTCTTTCGCCAAGGTCAAATGATGATATGCAATGTTCAAATTCTTGACAATAATATACCGCGAGTCTGTAAATTGACGATATACGAAATATGAAAATAGGACTATTAACAATCCTAATAATATCCCCTTATTCCATTTTTGATAATACTCGCTTTTAAAAAAATTATTCAAACCGTCAGCTAATAATACTAATATAAACACTAGTGAATAGAAGTGATGTCTGAAAGCATCGAATATGTCACCCCCTATGAATGATAGGTAGGCAAACCACAAAAGCAGTATTGTAGAAAGTAAATATAGATTTTTCTGTCTGTTTTTATAGAGTAGAATGGCTAATCCAAAAGTAATAATGACTAATGAAGAATTTGTTCTCAAGAATCTTAAAGTGTATCTCAACCCTATCCAAGCATGGTAATATGAAGGGGTTACTTTGACTAAGGCAGTATTAGGAACTAGCTCACCGTAATAGTAAATACGAAATGCGAGCTGACCAAAATAGAAAATAAAAGGGAAAATAGCCAGTTTGGCAACTAGAGTAAGTGCCTTCTTATTATCGGATTTATTTATGATAAAGAGATAAGCCCCAAGTATAAAACTAAGCATTATACCATCTGGACGAGTTATACAAAGTAGACCAAGGGCCAACGAGGAATAAATTAAGTCAATATTCTTCTTATAATCACGATAATCGAATAGCTTGATAATAGCGAGTAAAGCTAGAAATGCAACTAGTGGTTGTTCCAATCCAGCGATAGACCAGACGGAAACAATACCGCAAATACTAAAAAAAGCTAATACAATAGCAACTATTCGTGGGTCACCATTATATCTAGTTTTTATATAATACACAAGAAGTCCGATTATAGCGATGGAGAGAGCAAGACCTAGTAGCCGCGTTGCCAACTCCATATCCATTCCCAACGAACCTAGTCCAGCCATAATAAGAGTCCAAGAAAGGTTTGAATACCCCTCAACAGGAACACCATTGTTCCAAGTTAAACCATAACCATCAATCAGCCGTTGGGCATAGCGTAGAGTTATATAAGAGTCATCGGCATAGTAAGGATAAAAATAATATGCTCGAATACATAGTACGAGTATTGCGGCTAAGATGATTAATAATAATATGACTCTGTTATTTTTCATTCTTTAGATTGGTTCATTGTATATTGCGTAATGACAAATATATTGAAAAACGATTAAAGAATTCAATATTACAGACGATTTGTAGAGACGCCCTCTGTTTTTCTATTTAACTATCACCTCTTTCAAATCCCTTGTATAATTAGTGGTGTTTTTGGCTGTTATTATTGTATTCCTTCCTTCTGTAGCGTATCGTATATCGAAACCCGTAGGATTGGAATATACGGTGTCCATAACCATTAGGAAAGGTAACGTTAGCTCAAATTGCTGATTTGGTTTTATTGGTAATACAAGCGCACCATTTTTGAATTCGGAGAAAACGGATTTGTCATTATTAAAAAAGTAAGCTGGGATTACAACCTTTTCGTGTGTGTATTTTATTCCCACTTTATCGCTATATATATTGAACCACAGCACTCCTGAGTAATCGTGTCTATCACCTGCGGTGGCGAATACGTTTATGTCCCGATAGTCATCGATAAATCTTTTATTAATCACTAATTGTGAATCTATATAGCGTATTGGTTCACGTTGGCCAAAGTGCAATTGGATAATATCTGGCTTTTGGTCAAGTGTGTACTCGGGGTCGCCCAACTCGTGCCCTATGAATCCGCCCCCCATATTACCAGGTTTGTGCCTAGCTATATAGTAATCATTTAGCCCAAGCATATCAAGCGATGGGAACATAGTCCAATACGGCAAAGATCCTGCTGCATCCACAGCTATTAGTGGTTGCTCTTCCTCGAATGTGGATTTGAGTGCTAGTGCCAAAGTCTTCTGGTTACAGGTCCAAGTGAATGTTTCTATATCTTTATATAAGATAAAGTTGAATTGCTGGTATATAAATATTAACCCTGATAAAGATAGTAACAGTAATACGAGTTTCTTTTTTTCTTTGTAATAATTACTTTTGAATAGCTCATTTAGTCCTTCGGCTAATACTAATATGATAAATACTATCGAGTAAAAATGATGTCGGAAGGCCATGAATATATCGCCTCCAACAAATACCAAATAGAAAAACCATACTGTTAGTATAGAAAGCAAGAGGTTTATATGCTTATTCTTATTTTTAATAAGAAGTACTGCTAATATAGCAAATGGTATAAACAGAGTCGAGATTGAATATATGAATTTCAGATTATATTTGAGTCCTGTCATAGCATGGAAGAAAGACGGAGTCACCTTTACTAATGCTGTGTTAGGTACTAATTCGCCATAGTAATAGACTCTGAATATAAGCTGCCCAAAATAAAATAGAGTTGGGAAAATTGCTAGTTTTAGCACCTGAATTGTGCTGCTTTTTAGATTGGTTCTGTTTGCTATTAGGTGGTATGTACCAATCACAACTGATAATATTATACCGTCGGGGCGAGTGATACAGAGCAAACCCAATGCTAATGACGAATACCACAAGCTACCTTTCTTATTGAAATCACTAAAGTCGAAGTACTTGACCACTGCCCATAGCGATAGGAATGCAACTAATGGTTGCTCCAAACCCGCCATTGACCATATAGAAACAGTACCAGCCATAGTATAAAAAAACAGACTTATCAGTAGGATGGGGATTGCATTTTGGAAGCGATTGCGTACATAATCAACTATAAGATATACGTTGAGAATCCCGAATATGACTCCCATTACCGTTGCTACGGTGTGCAGCTCGAATCCAAATTTGCCAAACGCAGCTATTAGCAGAGTCCAGAGTAAGTTGGAGTACCCCTCTACCGGAATACCCTCTGTCCACGTGAGCCCAAATCCATCCAACAGACGTTGGGCATAGCGATATGTTATCAGTGCATCATCTGCCATATAGGGCAAATAGTAAGCTGACTTCAGTGCTAGTAAAGTAGAGAATACTAGAAAGATTAGTACAAATACTCTGTTGTTTTTCATTCTAAAGATTCATTCGGTGTAATTTGTTCAATAGCAAATATATTGAAAATAAATAAACCCCACTCTTTTCTCCCCAAATATCAGTACTAAACTCATCATTAGTTATATTGCTAATTGCAGCATAGTAATAACCATAACTTTTAGATAATGAATATAGATATAACCGAAGAATTCAAAAAAGCTCTCAATATATTAGAAAATACGAATGACAGCATATTCATAACAGGTAGAGCCGGTACAGGGAAGTCAACTCTCCTACGTGAGTTCACCCGCAAGACCAAAAAGAACTTCGTGGTAATAGCTCCTACTGGCATTGCAGCACTGAACGTTGGGGGGCAAACTATTCACTCTTTCTTCCGATTCAAACCTGGTAAGTTAGAGATAGAAAAGCTGAAAATGGATTACAGAAAAGACCTATTCGAAGAGATAGACACTCTGATAATTGACGAAGTATCGATGGTTCGCTCGGATATGATGCACGGTATAGACACCGCTCTGAGATTGAACAGGAACCGCCCGACTGAGCCGTTCGGTGGTGTGCAGATGGTATTCATTGGCGATTTGTATCAGCTGCCACCAGTTATGCGAAATGACGAGCAAGATTATATCATAAGAACGTATGGGGGAGAGCAGTTCTACGACGCACCTGTATTCAAAGATTATGGCTACCACTTTACAGAGCTGACCCAAATTTTCCGTCAATCGGAAGACGAGGTTGTCTTCAAGCAATTATTAGAAAACATCCGTATAAACTCAATCAGTGATGATGATATGCAGTTGCTTAACTCTCGTCACAAAAGCAAAGTAGCGATACCCGAAACGGCTACTTTCCTTACTTCTATGAGGCGAACGGCATCGGACATAAACCAAAGAAAGCTCGACCAACTTACGAGTAAAGAGCATATATTCACAGGCGAGCTGTCTGGGAAGTACGCAAAATTAGCCGAGCAAGGCGAAGAGCAATTAGAGAATAAGCTACCAGCTCCCTATAAGCTAAAGCTACGAGAAGGGGCACAGGTTATGATGCTAAAAAATGACCCGGGTTTCAGATGGGTAAATGGCTCGGTAGGTAAGATTACAAAAATCGATAAAAAAGATATATTCGTAGATATAAACGGTACGGAGCACCTAGTAGAGCCAGAGTCTTGGAAAGAAGTAAAGTTCGAGCTGAACCGAGACACAGACAAAATAGAGCAATCCACTGCTGCCGAGTTCACGCAGTATCCTCTACAATTGGCCTATGCAATAACTATACACAAGAGCCAAGGTAAGACCTTCGACAATGTGATAATAGATGTTGGCTATGGTGCATTCGCCCACGGTCAGGTATATGTGGCCCTTAGCCGCTGCCGTTCACTCGATGGTGTAGTGCTTAATACTCCAATCCAAAAGAAAGACATAATAGTCAACCAACGCGTAGCCAGCTATTACAAGAAGATGGGGTAGGGTAGTTTTAATATTTGAAACTATTTTTTTATATTGAGACATTCTATTTCAACAAAGAGTCCAAATCAATATGAAAAACATCTTTATTTCTATAATCACCATTTTAATCCTTACCGCACCAATCTATTCTCAAGATAGAGACAAGACCATTGGTACAGACGGCTCTCTCTATACTTACGAAGGTAAGCCAATAAACATAAGACAAATAATGAGTTTGATGGAGAAGAATAGTGAAGAGTACGAACTCGTCTCTTCTGCAAAATCAACCGCTGCTTTTACAAATGTAATGGGCTTTATCGGTGGAGCACTTATTGGCTGGCCTATTGGCACTTATCTTGGTGGTGGAGAGCCAAACTGGACTTTGGCAGCTGTTGGTGGTGCAATAGTCGTTATAAATATTCCACTTGCAATAGGTGCTCAAAACAAACTAACTGAAGGCGTAAGATTGCACAATGAAAAGCAGGCCCTAACAGATAATAGCAGAACCTACCAGCTCCAATTCTTCGCTACTAACAACGGAATAGGGCTGAGTTTACAATTTTAGTGGATATAGTCCTTAACAGTTGTGTTAAGTCTCTTATTTGAGATGAATGTTCTACTGGATTGTTGCTTGAGATCCGATGATAATAGATAACCACAAAGAAAATAAATACGATGATATAGATATTATAAAATATGAACCTAAGTAACTAGAAGGTGTTAAATGAAGATTTATTTAGTTATAATTTTAATAGTTTCAAACTGTTACGGCATAGAAAGTAAATATATTAATTTCATTTTCAATTATAATATTTTATGGCATACTGATTTTGAAGATGAATATTATTTCTTCCCAGATTTTTTTAGAAATAATGATCAACTAAGTTCTCAAAGTATTATATTTTCAGGTAATAGATATAAGTCAAGGATTGAGTATGATAAGTTAGGTAGAATAGTTTACTTTCAGGAATCAATATCAGCCAATAGATTAAAGGAAATAAAAATTAGTTATCTTTTAAATAATACTATTCAGCTTGAAATATATCATAATTATGAATTGTTTACAATAAGTAGCTTTTTCATTGACACTTCAGTTAATCAGATTATAAGAAAGGATATCAAAAGAACTGAAGGTGACTCTATGATGCTTGAATATCCTTATGCTCTCTGCCACGATGGTTTAATAATATCAAGTTATTCTACTTATTATCTATTTGGTAAAGATTTTAATCTTCAAGAGATTGGGGTAATCAAAGAAAATTTAAATTTTTGTGACTCTGTAAACTTGACACCATATAGAAAATTAACACATCAAAGTGATACAACAATATCAGAATTTAATAATAGTGTTTATATCAAAGCTTACAGTCATATAAATCTATTTCACTATAACTATTATAAAATAAAATTAGATGATTATACTGAAATTATAAAATTAGGTAAAAATGATTCTATCCCATTAGCAAAAATTTACTATGATGAAAACAATTTACCAAACCGAATAATTAGAAGAAACAAGGATACTATAAATATTAGTTATACTAAGAATGAATATTGAATTCAAATTATTTATATACTTAACATTCTTTTATTCTAATAACTTCTGAATCACCTAAACATCCCAATCTGCGAGTCGCTAGTATTTCGGTTTTCTAGGGATAACAGTTTTCGTTTGGTAGGTGTGCCGCCTGCATAGCCAACCATTTCTCCCGAGCTGCCGATTATCCTATGGCATGGGATGATGATCGATATTGCGTTTGCTCCGTTTGCTGTGGCTATTGCTCGGATGGCCTTTTCGTTGCCCATACTTTTTGCTAATCCTAAGTAGGATTGTGTAGTACCATAAGGGATTTTGATGAGCTCTTCCCACACGCTTTTCTGGAAATCTGTGCCGACTAGTAACAGGGATATGTCGAATGAAACTCTATCTCCTGCAATGTATTCGGAGATTTGTTGAATAGACTCAGCAATAACTGGTGAATTTTGCTGAACGTATTCAGCATTTAGTCCCTTTTTTATTCGGCTATCTATGGAATCCCGCATTTTACGGTATCTCCAATCGCATAGGCACAGCTGATTTTTGAACGAGCCGAGTATTAGCTCACCAAATTCTGTTTTATGGTATTGTATGCTGATTTTGTCAGTCATATTATTCATTCACTAACTCTACGTAATACATATCGACTTCTCCTTTTACTTTGTCGTAAAATTCCTCTTTTCTTGAAAAGGGGTGGCAGACAACGCACCAGCGTTGGCTGACGGGGTATTTAAGTATCCACAGAATTTCATACTATCTAATTCTTCAGACTAATTTTACTTTATTCTCTCTTTACGGTCTTTCTACTTTTCTAACACCCCGTCTCACGCCTTTGGCGTGATCCACCCCTCTTTCGCGTTGCTTAAAGAGGGGAATAACTCACTTTTAATTGCTTACTTTGTTACCAACTCAACGAAGAACATTTCCATTTCGCCTTTGCCTTTAGCTACTATTTTCCCACGCGGTGTGAATCTGAAATCGGGGTCATCTTTGACTATTTCATAAGTAACTTTGCTTATGTTTATTTGCCCCGGTGCACCCGAGCTTTCCATTCTGGAAGCAGTGTTCACGGTGTCGCCCCATATATCGTACGCAAATTTCTTTATCCCAACTATCCCTGCTACTACTGGGCCGGTGTGCAACCCTAGTCGCATTTCGAATGGGATTTTGCCTTCTCTTTCTTTCTGTATTTTTCTTTCTATTATGAACTCGGACATTTCCAAAGCAGCTAGTATAGTGTTTTTCACCGATCCTTCGAATGGAACTGGTAAACCACCAGCCGCCATATAAGCATCACCGATTGTCTTGATTTTCTCTACGTTGTACTTACCACAGATGGAGTCAAAAAACTTGAAGCAAGTGTCTATTTCCTCTACTAATTCTTTCGCTGTTAGCTTCTCTGATGCTTGTGTGAATCCTTTAAAATCAGTGAATAATATGGTCACCAAATCGAATTCCTTTGCTTCAGAGCTACCTTTTTCTTTTAGCTCTTCAGCTATTTCTGCTGGTAAAATGTTGAGCAAGAGACTGTCTGAGCGTTCTCTTTGTCTATCGGCTTCTTTTTTCTCTTCTACTACTTCGGCAGTTCTAATCATTACTGTTTCTTCTAGTACTTCCTTTTCTTTTTCTAGCTTAGCTAATCGCCAGCGTACGAATCCATAAACTACGATAATAGCGAGTATCACATATATAGCATAAGCCCACCAAGTTCTATACCACGGAGGTAGTACTTCGAAAGTATAGGAAACGGGCTCAGACCAAACGCCGTTTAGTCCTTGTGCCATCACTTTGAACTCATATTCCCCTTCGCCAATATTACCGAAAATTGAGCTAGTAGTATGCGACACTGGACTCCAATCATCTTCGTAACCGACTAGGAAATGCTTGTAGTTTACTTGGTTTGGCTTGCCTGTTTCTATAGCTCCGTAATCAATTGTTAGGTGATTGTTCTTGTATGGTAATACTAGGTTGTGAGGTATATAATAAAACGGACTAACGCTATCGAATTCTATTTTTTGGAATTTGGCCGCTAAGCTATCTCGTATGGCATCTGTTAGCTCTTTGCCGAGTGACGTCACTTCTTCAGTTATACAAGCAGGAGTTATAGTGCTATCTTTTATGGTTTTATTACTAAGATAATTCCAGATAATAGCATTATCGTTGACCTTTACGTTCTTCAAGACTATGCTAGGTGCGGCTTTGCTTTTGTTTAATTCAATAATATCAAATCGAACTAATGCCGTTTCCTCGTTACCAGTACCTGCCCAAAGAACCCCACTTCTGTCTAAGAACATTCCATTCTGTCCAGCGTTCACGTCTTTCACAGGGAAGTCTGTATTTGTGTTATAGATTTCTATGTTTTCTAACTTGGAATAATCATCGCTTGGCTTGAATATAGTAATACCGAGGTTAGTACCAATTGCTAATCTGCCTTTTGGTAATGGTATTACTTGCGTTACTAAGTTATCTGCTAATCCGTCTGTAGTTGTAAATATTTTTACTAATGGCGTTTTTGCTTTGCTCTCCAATCTATCTGAATAAACTAGGTTGAGTCCGTTTGCTGTACCTATCCATATATTCCCTTTATCGTCTTCTGATACGCTATATACATTGTCGTCGGAGAGACCTTGCTTAGTAGTCAGGGTAAGGAAAGATTTGCCGTCAAATCGGCTCACTCCGCCACCCAAAGTTCCAAACCATATATTCCCCTTACTGTCTTTGAATATACTCCATACAGAGTTGTTTGCGAGTCCGTGAGCAGTAGTGTAGTTTGTGAAAGAGTCTCCATCATACTTTACAACTCCACCTTCGTAAGTACCAAACCAAAGATTACTATCATTGTCCTCACGGATTGCGAATACTTGATTGCTCGGTAGCCCTTGTGTAGTAGAATAACTGGTGAACGCTTTCCCGTCAAAGCTAGTAACCCCACCGCCGTTCGTGCCAAACCAGAGTATGCCTTTGCTGTCTTCTTCTATTGCCATTATCACTCTATCGGCTACACCTTGTGTACTAGAGTAGTTGGTGATTTCTTTGCCATTGTATTTGCTTATTCCACCACCGTTTGTACCGAACCACATATTGCCACTTTTGTCTTCATTTATACTGAATACTGTGCTGTTAGCCAATCCGATTGATTGGTCAAATTTGGTGAATGCCTCGCCCTCGAAACGGCTAACTCCACCACCGAATGTACCAAACCAGAGGTTATTACCCTTGTCTTTTGTTATAGTCCAAACTCTGTCATTGGTTAGTCCTTGCTTAGTCGAGAAGGTCTTGAATTTTTTACCATCGAATGAACTAACACCATATCCGTTTGTTCCGAACCATAACTTACCGTCTTTGGCTTCAACTATACTCATCACTAACTTGCTTGCTAGTCCATTTTCAGTAGAATAGTTGGTGAAGTCTTTGCCGTCATACTTACTAGCACCACCGCCGTAAGTACCGAGCCAAAGATTGCCTTTGCTATCTTCCATTATACTTCTTATCCAATCACTAGCTAGTCCATCATCTTTAGTATATGTTTTGAACTTTTTTCCGTCGAATTTGCTTAGACCTTTTCCGTTCGTCCCGAACCAGATATTTCCTTTACTATCTTCTTTTATAGCCATTATAAAATTATCGGCTAACCCATTTTCGGTATTATAATTTTTGAATTTCTTTCCATCGTATTTACTTACTCCACCGCCGTAAGAGCCAAACCACATATTGCCCTTACTATCTTCTGTCATGCTATAAATACTGTTGTTTGCTAAGCTATCTTCAGTTGTAAATGTGATAAAAGTATGCCCATCGAATTTACTTACTCCACCACCATTCGTCCCTAACCAAATATTCCCCTTCGAATCAGCTACAATACTCATAACAGAGTTATTTGCTAATCCTTGTGCTGTGGTGTAAGTAGTGAAATTGTATCCGTCGTATTTACTTACTCCACCGCCTTGCGTACCGAACCATATATTACCTTCATTATCCATCTCTGAACAGCTCACACCATCAAGGGCAAGACCGTCATTAGTAGTGAAATTCGTGAAGTGAGAAATACCACCATTCCCCATTGTGAAGTTTTTGCCAGATGAATCAGTGATTGCTACACCTTTATTATCCGAAAGTACAGCGATTGGTGTAGTAGTGGGTGGTACTAATTTCAAATCTATTTTCTTGTCATTTGAGTTTATGTAGCTAAAGTCGCTTTCCCGAGTTGGTATTGCTATAGTCCTAGCTGAGGGCATATCACTGATTAACGTAGTTTTCGGTTGTAATGAATCGGGTAAATCAGAGATGTTTATTATTGTTGGAGATTCAAATTCTTGGGAAATTTCAACTTCAGATTCTTTCACATTCTCAGAATTTTCCTTACAAGAATTAAGTATTAAAATTGCTGTGAATAATAGACCAATACGAAGAAGCATATATTTCTCAAAAAGATAAATTTTGAATCTGTTAAAACAATGATTCTAAATATACAAAATAGATGTCAACTTCACCTTCACATTTGATTTTATCTTACTAGGTGTAATTCCCCTTTTTTAAAAGGGGTGGCAGACGCACGCAGTGTGTCTGACGGGGTATTTACATATCCACAGAATTTGTTATTATCTGATTCTTCAGACTAATTTTATACTTTTTCTCTCTATACGGTCGTTCTACATTTTTGAACACCCCGTACTGCTTCGCAGTCCACCCCTCTTTCGCGTTGCTTAAAGAGGGGAATTTCTCGCTGATAACTACAAAATAGATGTCAAATTTGGCTGTACTTTCCATCTGAGTAATATTTAGTGACATCAGGAAATCATTATAATCTTCAAATCCGACCCTCATTAGCGGAAGCCATTTTATTTTAAGCAATTAAAAGACTAGATAACCGTTGTCGAATTATGCTGAAAGTTCGCTTTTAGTTGCAAGACGGAATGGTTTCGTTTATGCTTTTATAACAAGTATAAAGGAATACATAATGTCAATAGATAAAGAACTAATAATTAAGCAACTACAAAAAGTAATGTCAGTTATCGGAAGTGATTTACTAGAGAATATCTCTGATAGGGTTAGAAAAGAGTTGAACCTAAACTTAACAGAACAAGATGAAATAAGAGATGTGATTTTTAAATTCGCTTATTCTGATTCAAAATTTAAGTTATATAATAAGCCGAACAGACCAACTGCTGACATTGCAGGTAAATTGCATTATCCTAACAACAAGAAATTCGAAACTACAATTGAAAGAATAGAATTCGCTTAATCAATAGCAAATCGGTTTAGATCAATTAATAAGTTTTGTGTTTTTGTAATTCCACAAAATACATATCGACTTCGCCTTTATAATGAAATTCCCCTTTTTTAAAAGGGGTGGCAGACACACGCAGTGTGTCTGACGGGGTATTTACATATCAACAAAATTTGTTATTATCTGATTCTTCAGACTAATTTTATACTTTTTTTCTCTTTAAGGTCGTTCTACATTTTTGAACACTCCGTCTCACGCCTTTGGCGTGATCCACCCCTCTTTCGCGTTGCTTAAAGAGGGGAATTTCTCCCTGATTACAGCACATGCAATCAAAACTGTTTGATTTATTATATACTAGAAGACTTTAAATTTGTATTTAGCAAGTATAGATTACTTCTTTAATTCCACAAAATACATATCGACTTCGCCTTTTCCTTTGGCGTTGATTTTACCTCTATGTTCGAAAACAAAGTCAGGGTCGTCTTTGAGGATATTATAAGTGCTATGACCGATGTTAATTCTATGCACTTCTCCTGCGCTTTCCATCCGCGAAGCTGTGTTCACAGTGTCACCCCATATATCATACTGGAATTTTTTAACACCGACTATTCCTGCTACAACAGGACCAGAGTGAATACCTATTCTCATCTCGAAACAAATCTGATTTTCTTTTTGTCGATTCTCAGCCCTTTTGATTATAAATTCCTGCATTTCTATACCAGCAAGTACTGTGTTTTTTGTTGATGACTTATAAGGAACTGGTAAGCCACCAGCTGCCATATATGAGTCCCCAATTGTTTTGATTTTTTCTATTCTGTACTTTTCACAAATACCATCGAATTTCTCGAAGCAATAGTTTATTTCTTCTACCAACTCGTGAGCTGTTAGCTTTTCTGACGCTTGTGTGAATTCTTTGAAGTCAGTGAACATAATTGTTACATTCTCAAAGTCCCTTGCCGCAGATTTTCCTTTCTCCATTAATTCTCTGGCTATCTCAGCGGGCAGTATATTGAGGAGTAAATTCTGTGAGCGGTCTTTTTCGAGTGAAATTACGTCTTTAGTTTTACGTATGTACCTATTACGACTAAATAGCCCACCAGCTACAAGTACTAGAATCAAACCAAAAGCCAGGGCAATATTTCTTTCTTGATTCTCTTCTGCTATTCTATTCTCATACTTCAGTTTAGTGGTCATTCTCATCTTTTCTTGTCTTAGACTATCGGCTAATTTGGCCTTTTGAAACTCAATTCTTTGGAGTTCCTTTGAAGCTTCTCTCGTACTCATCTTTTTAGAATAACCTATCATTCTTTCATAATACTGAAGTGCCTTAATTGGTTGTGATGTCTTTTTATAAACTTGATACAAGCATTCGCAGGATTGTTTCTTTGATACAATATCCTCCGATTTCATTGCAATTGATTCTGAACGTTTACAGTTGGCAAGGGCTGATTTCAAATCACCTTTTTTGAATTCTAATAATCCTAAAAAACTTAAGACGTTTGAGATTCCTTTGAGTTCACCAATCTCTTCGAAGTAGTTTAAACTTCTTTCAAAGTAACTTTCTGCTTTTTTGAAGTCATTTTGCTTACTATAAAGTTTGCCTATAGACATCAACGAAAATGCGATCCCACTTTTATCTCCAATTTTTTGGTTTATTTCTAATGAATTTTCAAGGTATTCTAGTGCCTCATTATATTTATTTTTCTCCATTAGTATATCACCAATCACTACATACGAATTTGCAAGACCTCGTATGTTCTTCTTCTCTTTTTCAATTTTAATACTCTTATTTATAAATTCTAATGCTTTATCAAGCTCATTCAACTCCATATATATCAACCCAATATTATGAAATGTAGATGCCTTTTCTTGCCAATTGTCTAGTAGAGATTTTATATTTATACTCTTATCAAAGTATTCCAATGCATTAACATACTCACCTTTCTCTTTATAGATAAGGCCAAGATTATTATATACGGCAGAAATTTGTTCTTTTTCATCTAAATTGACATAAATTTTTAAAGCACCTTGGTAATTCTCAAGTGCTTTTTTATAGTTAGCTAACTCTTTATATACTGATCCGATATTAACATAAATAGATGCTAACCTTACAATGTATTTCGGCTCTTTCTTTTGAAGTTCTTTGTATAATATTATAACACTCTTTAGATCAGTTAGGGCTATTTCAAAATTTCCTTTGTAGTAATTTGCTATTGCAATGAAAGATAGAGATGAAGCTCTAATTGAATTACTTTTATTTTCATCACCAATTCTTAGACCTACTTCGAAATATTCAATAGCTTTATCATAGTTACCTGATTTGAGCTCTAGTACCCCTCTTATATTTGAACTACTGGACAAACCGAGATATGAATTTTTTGCTTTGCTGAAATTTAGGAGTTGTTCGAGGTGGAATTCAACTGAATCGGAGTTTTTATTTATATGCTGATCAAAAATATACTTATCGTAAGCCGATATTCGCGCCGAGTCACTCAAAGATTTGTTGTGCCATTTTGCGAGCAAAGAATCTCCTGCCGCAAATACGCTGTGGTTAATTGAAAATGATAAACATAAAAGAATTAATAGTATTTTCATAGAAAATTGTAAGTAAGTTGATTATCAATATACTAAAAATTTTAATTCAACGGTTTTTTTACTAATTTTTTGTTATAGAATTATTAGACCTCTTTCTTTTTAATAAATAACCTCCGACTAATAGCAATACAAGCAAACCACTAGCTATGAATAGCAAATACTGTATGCTATTGCTTTCTTTTAGTTCGATTTCAATTTTCTCATTTTCTTTAGCCAAACTATCAGCGAGTATTTTATTTTCGTATTCTAATTGGGTTAGTTTTTCGGAAGTTTCATTATTATTTATACTATCAACTAGCACCTTAGATCTTTCCAAATACTCCATTGCTTTTTTATTACTTCCCTTCGCTTTGTATGATTCATATAAGCAATCGCAAGCGTCTTTCTCAATTTCGATAGCACCTATTTTGTTAGAAATATTATACCCTTTTTCACAATTTGTGATTGCTTTTGATATTTCATTCAATCCTAAATGGCATTTACCTATATTCATATAGCATGCAGATATATCATAGCTCTGCTCTATATCCTGATAGGATTTCAGACTCTCCTCAAAATACCATATTGCTTGTTTATAGTCACCTTGAGTTTTCGTGAGCTCACCTAATAGAAACATCACATTAGCTATACCTCTATCGTCATTCAGTTCTATGTGAATCTTCAAGGCAATATTGTAATTCTCTAATGCCTCATCGTAATTCTTCATCCCAGCTTTTATATAACCTACATTAGCGTAAGTACTCGCTAATAGAAATTTATCTTTTAGTGTTTTTGCTATTTCTAGGGATTTATTGATTTCTATAAAAGATTTTTCCATTTCACCTAAATCATAATATATAAGAGATATATTCAAATGTCCATTTACAATCCCTTCCAGATAGCCAATTTTTTCCGAAAGCTTTATAGTTAGTTCGTAGTATTCAATTGCTTTCTTGTTATTACCCATGTAATCATAGGTTATTCCCATATTATTATATGTCTGAATAAGTCCTCGCTTATCATCCAGCTCTTTTTGAATTACCAAACAACGTTTATGAGTTTCCAATGCTTTGTCATACTCACCAAGATAATTGTACATAGAAGCCATATTTATAAGCGAATTGGCTATCCTGCCCTTATTTTTTATTTTTTCATTTATCACTAAGCCCTTACTCAAATAATTCAATGCTTTTTTGTAATCGCCGTCGTATGAACTAAGTATAGCATAATTGTTATAGGCCTCACTCAAACCCACATTATTCTTTTTCATTTCAGAATATATATAAAGTTCGTCAGTCAATGATTTGGCAGAATCTGGATTAGTATTAATTACATTGAACGTTATATATTTTGCTAGTGCTACTATTCGTGTAGAATCGGGCATACTCTTGTTTTCCCAAAGAGAAAAAAGAGAGTCATTATTGTTTGCATTTGCTAGTGATGAGACTATTATAAAAAGAATAAGTATATTTTTTTTCATGTGAAAACAGTATTTATGAATAAGTAGAGAAAGTATTAACTAAGCAAAGATAATAAAATTACAATGGAAATTCGAATTTTATTTAGAAACCTAATGTTAAGAAAATTGAATTATTTTAACATGAGGCCTTTGTCATGTTAAGAAAATGCTATATATTTAACATGACGAGATTAGAAACGGCAAATAAAATTGCAAAATAATGAAAAACCTAAAAAAGAATAAACCCTATATTTTTGCAAAGCATTTGCTAAATAGTGCGCTAGCTTTAGTACTAGTTCTGTTACCAATGTATTGGATAGATTATATCAAATTAGAGAGCTTATATTTGATACTCGGAATTTCTATTGCTTACTATCCTATGTACAGATTGATGGTAAAGAATAGACAAATAGTAGTATCGAAAAATAATTAGTCAGCTCTACTTCTTCCAATAAGAAGGAGCTAAGAGAATAATTACTGTTAGCACCTCCAATCTACCTACTAGCATCAAAAATGATAGTAACCACTTAGATATATCAGGTAAGAATCCGAAGTTATCAGTAGGGCCAGTGAGGTTCAAACCTGGGCCTATGTTATTGATAGCGGTAACTGCTGAACCAATGGAAGTTTCCAAATCCAACCCAAATAGTATTAGCAAATATATAGAAACCCCCAATATGAACATATAGAGAACAAAGAAGCCAAGTACATCGTGTATTACCTTATCATCTATTCGTGTGTCTCCAACCTTGATTGGCACTATTGCCTTGGGGTGTAGTACTTTTATGAACTGATTGTATGCAAATTTGATGAGTAGTATTACCCTGATTACTTTCATCCCACCAGAAGTGGAGCCAGCCATACCACCCACGAACATTAGTGCTAGAGTCATAATCTGTGATGAGTTAGACCAAAGCTCAAAGTCAGAAGTGGCAAAACCAGTTGTAGTCATTACAGCTACAACGTGAAACAATACATCACGAACGGCTGGTTCTACTGCACCCGCATATAGCTGATAGACATCTGTAAAAATCACTATCGAAGAAAAAAGAATAATGAATAAATAGACCCTGAATTCAGTACTTTTGAATACACTCTTGAAATCGCCACGCATCCAGTAATAATGGAGAGAGAAATTAGTACCTGCTATAAACATAAATATTATTACTATGTATTGGGTGTAAGGTGTTTCACCAGCCAAGCTCAGATTTTTAGTAGAAAACCCACCAGTCGCCATAGTTGCAAAAGCGTGGTTGAGTGAATGGAAAAAATCCATTCCGCCGACCATAAGTAATGCAAGTTCAGTGGCTGTTAGCAATACATAAACTCCCCAAAGTAGCTTTGCTGTTTGGGTAATTCTTGGTTTTAATCTATCTGATATAGGCCCGGGTGATTCCGCTTTGAAAAGAGACATACCACCAATCCCAAGAAAAGGTAGGATTGCAATAGTTAATACTATAATCCCCATACCCCCGAACCAATGCGTTATACTCCGCCATAGCAAAATACCTTGGGGGAGGGATTCGATTTCAGATAATATAGTTGATCCGGTTGTTGTGAAACCAGACATAGATTCGAAAAAGGCATCAGCGAAAGAAGGTATTGCCCCCGATAGCATATATGGTAAGCTGCCGAGCAATGCCATTATTATCCATCCGAAAGTAACAATAGCAAACCCATCTTTTGTTTTTAGGTCTGTTTTTCTATCATTATTTAGAAATGCAAGTATGCCGATACTAAAACAAATTGCAGCAGAAATTAGAAATGCTTGTGCGTCTCCTGAACCATAATAATAGCAAAAAGGCAAAGGTAATAACATACCTAAACCAAGGAATATAGATAGAAATGCTAATACTCTAATTACTATTTTATAATTCATTTAATCTGGTTTTTGAATTTGGACTTCACGACTAAAGCGTTAATAATGTACTATAATAATCGAGCAATATACGAAATATATATAATAATCTTAGCTTAGTTAAGTGAGCATAACTGCTGTTTATTTTTTCCAATAGTTAGGGGAGAGTAGTATAATTACTGTTAATAGCTCTAATCTACCAGCTAACATAAGGAATGAAAGTAACCATTTCGATATGTCGGGCAAGAAAGAGAAGTTGTCCATAGGGCCAACTAAGTTTAACCCAGGGCCTACGCCGCTCATAGCAGTAACCACTGCGCCGATTGAGCTGACAAAATCCAACCCGAAGAATGTAAGCAAGAGTACGGACGCAGCTAGTATAATTATGTATAACATAAAGAAGCCGAGTACATCGAGTACTGTTTTATCATCTACATATCTATTGCCTATTCGAAGTGGGACTACCGCACGAGGATGCAGCACTTTCACAAATTGATTATAAGTGAATTTGAATAGAAGGATTAGTCGTACGGTTTTGATACCCCCAGCTGTGGAGCCAGCCATACCACCTCCCATCATCATCAGTAACAATATAACTTGAGAAGAAGTACCCCATAGCTCATAATCCGCTGAAGCAAAGCCAGTACAAGTAGTACAAGAGGCCACTTGGAACAATGAATCACGAAAAGCTGTTTCTATTGCTCCATTGTATTGCGTATATATATTAAAGAATATGATTAAACTTGCTATCAGTATAGAAAAGAAATAAAAACGAAATTCAGGACTTTTGAAATATACTCTCCAATTACCATTCACAAAATAGTAGTGAAGCGAAAAGTTAGTCCCTGCCAAAACCATGAATGCAATTAATACATACTGTATATATGCTGTCTGACCGACTATACTTGCATTATAAGTAGAAAATCCACCAGTAGCTAGTGTAGCAAAAGAATGATTGATAGAATCATAAAAATTCATTCCACCACTCATTAATAATAATATTTCAGCGATTGTCAATACAAGATAAACCGTCCAAAGTAGCTTTGCTGTGTGAGTGATTCGGGGCTTTAGCTTTTCTGAGAAAGGTCCCGAAGATTCCGCTTTGAAAAGCTGCATACCAGCAATACCTAAGAATGGTAGTATAGCTATTGTTAATACGATAATCCCCATACCGCCAAGCCAGTGAGTTATACTTCTCCAGAAGAGAATGCCCTTCGGCAATGCCTCTATATCTGTTAGTATAGTTGACCCAGTAGTTGTAAAACCAGACATCGTCTCAAATATAGCATTAGTAAAGTTTGGGATAGAGCCAGAGAAAAGATAAGGCAAACTACCGAGCAGTGCCATAACTATCCATCCAAAAGTAACTATCGCAAAACCATCTTTAGTTTTGAAATCCTTGCTTATATCTTTGGGTATAAATACGAATAGTCCTAAGGCAAAGCAAACTGCTGCCGATTCCATAAGGGCAGTTTCATCACCCGAACCATAATAATAAGAGAAGGGAAGAGGCAAAAGCATACCAATTCCTAAAAAAATAGATAGGAATGCTAATACTCTTAAAACCAATTTTATATTCATTTTATATTACTCGAAAAGAGATTCGACACTTGGGAATGAGTCTGGCAAAGAGAATACTACTACTTTGTCTCCAGCTACTATTTGTGTGTTTCCTTTAGGGATTATCAGCTCTTCATTACGCAATATAGCTCCTAGTACTGCCCCTTTAGGAATTTTTAAGTGCATAATTGCTTTGCGAGTTACTTTTGATTTTTCTCTAACTACAAATTCAACGATTTCGGCATCTAACCCAGGTAGTTCTGCAAATTTAGCTATTCCATCACCCTTTATTAGACGAGTTATTGCATTTACAGTTATCTGTTGTTTACTCACAACCGCATCTAAATTAAGAGCAGGCGTTAGTGGGAGGTATTCGCTCTTTTTGATAAGAGACACAGTCCTTTTTACACCTATATGTTGGGCTACTATACTTGTGATTATATTAGTTTCGTCGTCACCGGTTATAGCAATGAACTGATCCATTGAATCCAAATTTTCGGACATTAATAAGTCAAGATTTGACCCATCACCATGTATAACTAGTGCTTTATTTAGCTTCTCGGCAATAGCAAGGGCTTTTTTCTCGTCACTTTCTATTATTTTCATATTTATTTCGCCGTCTAGCTCCATCGCTACGAAAGTAGCTGTTAGTCCACCACCTATTATCAGAATATTCTCAATTTGTTTTTTTGATTTACCGAGGTATTCCAAAGCAGTTTCTTGATAATATGGTGCACAAACCATATATATCTGGTCACCTGGTAATAGTATATCACTACCTTTGGGGACTATTGTGTGTTGCCCACGTTTGATTGCAGTTACAGTTAGCGGTGGATTATCAAGCTCTATGCTCAAATCCATTAATTTTTTATGTAGTAAAGAAGAGCTACTATCTAATCTAAGCCCAAAGAATTTTAATTTTCCACCTTCAAATTCGATTATATCAGTAGCATTTGATTGGCGAATTAATCTAATTATGGTATCAGCAGTTTCTTTTTCTGGCTGTAAAAAATGGTCAACGCCAAATTCCTCTTTACTTATAATATGGTCTTCTAATAAATATTCAGGATTCCTAATTCTAGCGATTGTAGTTTTTACACCAAATTTTTTTGCAATTTTACAGGCAAGAATATTTACTTCATCATTATCGGTCAGAGCGGCAAGCACGTCGGCTTTTTCTACGCCCGCATCTTTTAGTACAGATGTGCTGCACCCATTCCCTGTGATAACAAAGGCGTCTAGAGTGTCAGAAGCAAAATTTGCAAGTGCTTCGTTACTTTCGATGAGTGCTATATTATGCTTTTCTTTCGAAAATCGACGGGCAGATTGATATCCAATATCACCTGCACCAATAATAATTATTTCCATTTTAAATATTTTTTTTTATATTATGCTTTCCGTTAGATATAATTTAGAATTTATTATTTAGAATAAGAAAAAAAGGAGCCGTATATAAGTATATTTTTTACTATTTGATTTTTGTTCAGATTATTCGTAAAATAGAGATTCAATTTATACACTTTTGTTATTTTTAATAAAGAATTGTATATATTTGATGTGTGTCTGTTTTCATAAAAATTGAAATTTAAAATAATTCAAAGGTAAATTATGTCTAAAGGCGGTGGAGCTGGTAAGGTTTATTTCGTGCTTTATCTTGCGGTAGTATTAGAACTTCTAATCATTATCGTAGAAAGAGATGAAGCGGAAGAGCACTTACACCAAAAGCAAAAAGAGGCGATGAAAATCGTTCAGTCTATTCTATCACAACTTCAGTCCGGTTCTGGAACTGAAGGTATCAATACAAGACCACAAGATGAGATTACTATTCCCCCTCCAGGTGTGAATATTAAAGAAGTTTTGGGCATCGATATCAAATCTGAAAGAAGGTATATTGTCGAAGTAGGTGTCACTGACGTTAGTGCTAACTCTAGCAGAATGGAAGGTGAGGCACAGAAAGAATATATGGAAAGATTAGAAAAGCTGGTTAGATTAGCTAATGTAGAAGATTTGGAATATCAAGTCTTTTATAATAGTAGTCTAGAAACTGGTGCTGTCCCTTCGTTCCCTAGTAACGATTATTTCAGAGCTAACGCTGTAGATTTTACCAAATATGATTTGGGTAAAGCTGTTATAGAACCAGAAACGAACACGGCGTGGGAGTTTGTTGGTATTCAGAAATTAAATATGGATGCTGAGGCCACTTTTAAAAGTCTAGACCTAGCAAACATTAACAATGACCTAATGCATCCAGTATATGATAAAGCTAATAAACTTGTTCGTGGCCCGACTTTCGGACCAAACAATTTTCCAGAAGATAGTATATTCCATTATTCAATACCTGAGACTAAATTAGCATCTGGTATATCTGGCGATAGAGGAACTCTTAGTAAAAGAGCATTCGTTGTTAATTTTCAACCACCTGGTAAAGCGGGTTGGTATAAATTGCGTTTTGTTTCTAAAACGAATAGAATCTTAGGTGTTCGCTCTGATCAAAAAGTAGAAGAGTTAGACAAAGAAGCTACTGTAAACATTGGTACAGTACAGCTAAAAGTAACTGACTTGATGAAAGTAGAGAAAGAACTTGAACGAAAATTAGAAAAATATGAAGTGCCTAGAGCTGATGTTTTAACTTCAGATGGCGGATTTAGAGCTTTCGATGATGCAATCGATAAAGCTAAGACTATTGCTTCTAAAGAAGAAGATGCTGGTGATTTGATTGGTAATATAAGATTGTACGGTTATATAGTAAAACTATTAACCCCAGGTCAATCACAAAACTTTGAGCAAAACAAAGGCGATATTGAGTTCAACATACGTGTTATGACTCCTAAGCCAAAGATGGCTGATCCAGTTATCCAAATTGCTGACAATTTCTATAGATTCAATGAAGGAAAGATAAACTTCAGAATGAGTATTTCGCCTTATCAAGGTGATGCGAACGTAATCAGAGGTACTGTACACGATGCCTCTTCTGGACCTTCTAGCCAACCTGTTGCGAATATTTCTTTCAAAAGAGCTAACGATGGTGCTCCTGCAAATGGTGGTAGTGTAGATTACATAGGTACAGTTGATAAAGAGCTAGCTTCTAGTACTACTGGTGGACCAAGAAGTTACATTATTAAAGTTAGTCACCAATTACAGGGTAAGCAAGATGAGAAAACACCTAGTTTAGTAGTATTCTCTTCTAAAGTAGAAGAGAAAATCAGAAACTTACAAGCTAAGTTGAGTGCATTATCTGTATATGGTGAGCAATTGTTCTTTAACTTTGAGCCACCATCAGGTAATAAAATTGCACCTGAGCAGTTTGGATACTATTTCAAAACGGATGCTGATCCACAAGATAGGGGTTTGACAGATGGTCTTGCTGCTGATAGGGCAGATAACCTTTACTTCTCATCTTCTATGAAGAAAGCATCTCTAAGAATAGTATGGACTGATCCTATTTCTAAAGAAGAAATAGATATCTTCCCTAAATACGAATTTAAGATAGCACAATCTGAACCAGGTATATCATATTTAAACCAACAGGTAAGTGCATCAGTTGATGCTGATATGGTAAGAGTTAGAGTCACAGGTATAAATGTAATATCTCCTAAAATAGGTAAAGAAGGCAGTACACAAGAAGCTGAAGTTTCATTAACATTAGATGCACCTCAAGTAAGAATCCCAGGATTCTCAGTTGTCGGAAAACCAACAATTTCTGTGAAAGGAGGTCAAGCTCAAATTGATTTCACATTGAGAGGTGAAGCTGATGATGATGGTAATATACGTGGAACAGTTGTTATAAAAGGTTCAGCTATAGCAATTAACCCTATAAATGGTATTCAGTCTAATCCTAGACCTATTAATATTAATGTTCAGGTGAAACAAAAAGCTGATAAACAAGATAACTACTTCGACAATTACGAAAATTAAATAATTCAAAGGTTAAAATTATGAACAGTTTTAAAATAAAAGTATATGCTCTTTTCGTAGCTATCTTTGTACTTTCTTCCTTAGGGTTAGAAGCACAACGAATAGACGATGTTAGCTCTATACTTTCTAGATTTAAAAACTATAGATTTGGTGCTGTTAACGTATATAAGATAACGACACCCGATGAAATAAAAGAGATTGTAGAATCTAAACGTAAGAAAAAGGCAACTGCTGAAGGGACCAAAGATGAAAAATGTGTTGACGAAGTAGATCCAGGTGTTAAAGGTATAATTGAATCCGAGATACTTAATGGTAATTCACAATCTGGTACTGCTAGAGCAATTATTATAGCTGGATATCCCATGCCAACTGACGAAATTTATGAATGTGCTTTTACTACTTTATATGATAAATTAGTTGGTGGTCAGACGGAAGCTCTTTCCCCAAAGGCATATTTGGTAACTTCTCGCCCAGAAAAAGGTGGTATTCCTGATAGAATAATTGGTATGATTTATATGGAACAAGAGTTCGATTTGGCCAATCAAGAAGTAAGAGAAGATTTGGAATTTGTTTCTACAGATAATGTTTACTCTTATGATAGATTAAAAGATACTCCTATTGATGCTGCTAAATACGGTTATGCTAACTTATATGATTTGACTTATGCTTATCTAATCCAAGGTAACTTTCAAAATGAAACAATGGCAGCTCGTGCTATTGGTACTGACGTCATTTATTTAGGTAAAGTATATGGTGTATCTCAACCATTAATCAATGATAACAGAGTTAGCTCGAAAGATATTCAGATGTATAAGAGAATATCTCAAGGACAACCAGAAAGATATATGGGTAAAAACAATATATTGACTGTTAGCCCTGATTTGGTTAGCTGGACTCAATATGAGCCACAATATGCTCGTAAGAGAGATGCTAATCGTACTATAGTAACTGATTCTTTGGGTAATCCAGTAATTGATCCTAATAATGCAACAAACGATTACTTACCAAATTTCGGTGTAGAATTGAAATACGGTATAGAAGGTATTAACTATCCTTCTTTCTGGTCAAACAGAATGACACTTTCAGCTATATGGAAGAATGTGAAATTTGGTTTCATATTGCCGACTGACGGTTGGGCTTCTTTCTCAGAAGATGTTTACAATCAACAAAGAACGATGACTTATGCTGGTGTCGGTATTGCAGGAACATTAGATTTCCCATTTGCTGTTATTCCTCGTAGTGATGTATTCCAAGTACAATTTGGATATGTATTCGGCGATGCTATAGCGGGTAATGGTAATACTAATGTTGATACAGACCCATTCATATTCCAAAGAAGTGCACGTAACAATGATTATCTAATGAGATTTAATACTCAAGTACATTATACTTTTGGTATAAGTATTGATGATGATTATTTCATGCGATTTAGTGTCGGTGGTACTGGTTACTCTATGGAATCGTGGGGCTACGAAATCAATGATGATTTGGAAGACCCTAAAGTTAACTTAGAGGAAAGAGGTAGCGAATTTGTTGGTGGTATATCTGGTAAGTTAGAATTCATGACAACAAATAATACAACGCCTTTTGGTGGTGGTATTCAGTATTTCGACGAATCATTACAGTTCAATGGTTGGGTACAAGTTCCAGTAGTAGAAAATACTTTCTCTATTAGATTGGAAGCAAACGGCTACGCTGTTGCATTCAGAAAAGATGCTAGACCTTGGGAAATGAACTCTTTACTAGTGCCTATGGCTCGTTTAATTTATGTATTCTAATAATTGTAAAACAGAAAGAAAATTGAATATGAAAAATATAAAAATAATAATAATTGTAAGCATCTTAATGATAGCTGGCACTACTTACAAAGGTTTTGCTCAGCCAGCAACTGGTGATTACAACTACGTTGATTCTTTGACGACGATTGATTATGAATTACGTAAGATGTTTCCTCGTTGGAAGGTTTGCGAACCAGATTTGCAATTTCAAATCTATCAGGCATTCTCTATTTACGGATATTCGAAAGATGAATTGAATATTGAAGAAATCGAAGTTTTGGCTTCTCCAAAGCCACCAAGAGAAAAGAATTATGAAATCTTATTGATTACTTGTGGTAAAGCGACAATGAAACCACAAGAAATTGACCAGAACATAAAGAAAATCTCTAAGTTCTTATCTGGCGATGATAATTACAATAGATACGAAAGACCAACTCCAGGAGCTGATTCTAGAACTTATTGCTATATCGAGATACCACCAGAAATTCCAGTAAAGCCATCTGAGGCAACTGCTATTCAAAATTATTTGAAGCCAGAAGACAAGATACAAGCTGTTACTTTATCTCTATTCGAGCAATCACTTAAAATAGGTGAAACAGGATTCTGGTTACAAAACAAAGTAGGTACTGATGAAGTTGGTTATCAATTCTGGTCTGCTGGTGAAAGTAAAGTTACCATCCAAAGACCATTGATGAATAACACTGATCCTGCTACTAGAGATTTTGTTCCTAGACTAATCAACGCCTACTTAGGTGGTGGTTATAGACACTCTTCTGGATTAGATAATGCTGGAACGGCATTTTCATGGGTTGCTGATAGAGTATTGAATGCTGGACCAGATGGTAAATTAGTTGCTGGGTTTGATGTTCACATGCCATTTCACCCGCAATTCGGTATTGCTTTAAACTTGGAATTACCTTTCAGTGATTTGAGAAACAGAAACGTAGCTTTAGAGTCTTATGGAAGATATGCTAATACGAATGGTGCTGAATTCAGAAGAGACGCTGAGTATCAAGACCCTCGTAATGGTGACACAACTATTATGAAATTGGGCGTAGCTCCATTACTAAGAGAAACTGGTCAAGCGACTCTATTCTATAACCTATGGGTAGGTAATGAGAATACACCTTCGCACTATTTCAGATTCGACGTGGGTGCTAGTTACGCACAAGTAGATGAGTATTTGATGTACAGTCAAGGTTACGAATATTTTATCGAGAGAGAGAATGTCACTGGACTAAACTCATACAAGCCAAGTGAATTTGCTGATTGGTTATATTTGAAAGCTCAATATAGAAATCAACAGGCATTTCCATTTAGTTTGAGTGTTCAATATTCAAACCAAATCCTAATGGCTCAGGCGTATTTGCCATTATTCGGTAACTGGTTCTTATTAGAAGGAAGATTCTCAACTATATTAAGGGATCAAAGGCCTTATGAGATTCAGAATTTCTTTATGATAAGTCCGATACTAAGAATAACTATATAAGAAATCAACAACCCTTCTGTTTTAGAGCAGAGGGGTTTTTTTTTATTTCTACATTCAGTAACTTGCATGATGATTAGAGCCATTGTCATAATATTCACATTAACCGCAGTATTTACCTCAAGTAATATACTCGTTGCCCAATCTGATAATAACAGTAATCACCCAACTGCCCAAGATAGTTCTGCAAAACGAAAAGACCTAATGCGTTCAGCATCAGTCACCTACGAAAAGAAAGACATCAAGCTTACTATCCAAAATGTTGATATATCTAATTACCCCATAATAAAAGTAATAGTAGAAGCTTACAATATCTATGGTCAACCATTGGATACTTTATACTCTGAAGGCTTATCTGTACTAGAAAATGGTGTGGAACATCAAGTAATATCTGTAGATAAACTTTCGATTAACGAAAGAGTACCTGTAGATTTTATATTTGTTATAGACCAGACGGGTTCTATGCAATCATATATTGATGCAGTTAGACAAAAAGTTCGTGATTTGACTGACTTCCTAAAAACTCGTGGTATTGATTATACATTGGGTCTGATTCTATTCTCAGATGAAGTAGATAAAGTATATCAACCAACACCTGATGTAAATGATTTTTTGAGTTGGATTGGTAGAGTAAAAGCTAGAGGTGGGGGAGATGTAAAAGAAAATGCACTTGAGGCACTAAAAGCAACTTCAAAGCAAATCAATTACAGGCCTTCTGCAAATAAAGTAGCAGTACTAGTAACTGATGCACCATATCATCAAGCTGGTGAAACTGGAGTAGGTACTACAGAGCAAACTACAGAATCAATTACTAAAATGCTCTTCGATGATCAAATTAGGGTATTTAGTATTGTTCCTCCCAGATTGACTGCTTACAACTATATTTCTTCTAATACGAGGGGGAATTTTTACGATATAGATTATCCATTCTCTACTATTCTAGATAATTTTTCTAATCAGTTGACCAATCTATATGCTCTAAAATATAGAACTGAAAAGCCAGCTATCCCAGATAGTATAGATATAGCTATCATAAATGAAAAGAAAGAAGAGCTAACAAAAAAGACCATTCCAATAGTGGAGTTAGGTCGTAGATTGATTATAGAGAATATGCTTTATCAAACAGGTAGCTCTAATTTGCCAGACACTGTTCCTGAGCTAGAAGTACTTTCTATGTTTATGAATAATAGAAAGAATGTAGTAGTAATGATAGAAGGTCATACAGATGCTATTGGCAGCGAAGAGACAAATAATCGTCTCTCAAAATTCCGAGCAGAGAACGTGAAATCATATTTGATAGGTAAAGGTATTTCTGCTAAGAGAATCAAAACTCAAGGGTATGGAGAAAGTCGACCAATTGCCTCGAACAATACTGATTTCGGTCGTAAGCTAAACAGGCGCACCGAGATTATTATAATAGCTAAGTAGTTAGCTTTTCAGTTCACTCATAGTGAACAGTGAATAAAGCTTTATACCTTCTTCTTTCAACTTTTCTTCACCACCAGCTTCACGATTAATAACGCATATAGCTTCTTCTACTATAGCACCACGCTCTCGCAACTCGCCAGCGCTGATTATTATTTGACCACCACTAGTAACTACGTCTTCAATAATCAAGAGTCTTTTACCAGCTATGTCTGGTCCTTCAGCTAGTTTACAAGTGCCGTATTCTTTGGCTTCCTTTCGAACTAAAACCATATCGTAGCCAGCAGCTAATGAAATAGCAGTAGCTATAGGGATACCACCCATTTCTAGGGGAGCTAGCATATCGAACTCTAATCCGGGAATTATAGTTTCGATTATTTGTGTGCCTATTTCTTTGAGTAAGTTTGGTCTTGCTTCAAATTGGTATTTGTCAAAATATTCGTGGCTAGTCACACCTGAGCGTAGTTTAAATTCGCCAGTTATGTGCGCTACATTATAAATTTCTGTGCAAAGTTGTTGTTTTGTCATTCTAATTCTAATATTGAGTATAAATAAATAGTAACTGCAATAGCAGCTACACATTGTTTGAATTCTTCTTTATCTACTTTGTCGAAAGTATCAGCAGGGGAGTGGTGATACCAGAAATATCTACCTTTATCATCAGGTGATAAACTCATACCCGGTACACCAGTATCTATAAGTGGACTTATATCAACTCCACCACCACCTTCATCAACAGTAATTTGCGGGTTAATTTTTTGAAGTAAGGGTTCAAATTTCTTTACTTGTTCCATTATCTCTGGGCTACCTTTGAATCTAATAACAAGTGGTGCGAATGTACCTGCATCAGATTCGAATGCCATAGCGTGTTTCTCATTTGCAAAGCCCTTAGCGTACTCTTTACCACCCATGGCACCATTCTCTTCGTTTGTCCAAAGAACAGAGCGTATTGTGCGTTTATTGTTTAATCCTAATTCTTTTATCAGACGAACCGCTTCCCAAGTTGTCATGCAGCCACCACCATCATCTTGAGCACCTTGACCTGCATCCCAAGCGTCTATATGACCACCAACTGAGATAATCTCATCTGCTAATGTACTTCCTTTCGTTTCACCCATTACATTGTGGGAAATTGCATCAGGGTAATGTTTAGCGTGCATAGTTAAGTTGATAGTTGCTCTTTGACCTTTGTCTTGGTATCTTTGCAATAACTCAGCTCCTTCTAGTGTAATAGCAGCGTGAGGTATCTTAGTTGTACTATCATTATAAGCCATCATTCCAGTATGCGGATTGTCGAAACCAATCGGACTAACTGAACGGATTAGACTTGCCACAGCTCCATACTGCGCTGCCCACTGTGCACCATAGAATCGGTATTGGACTGTCTGTCCATAAGTTGTGAAGGGCACATTGAACAGTACAATCTTTCCTTTTACTTCATCTTTTCTTCTATCTAATTCTTCTTTATCTCTTACTACAATTACTTCGGCTGTAATTCCTTCTTGAGGAGTAGCGATACTACCACCTAATCCGAGCATATCTATATCATATTCCATAGGGAAGATGACTTTCACAGACTCATAGTGCCTCTTCCAATTCGGTACCATTACCGGCTGTTTTTGTACATTTGCTAGCCCATCTTTGTGCATCTCCTCATACACCCAATCGATTGTTCTTTCTAGTTGAGGAGTTCCACTTAGGCGATTGGCAAAGTTATTACATAGAAACTCTAGTCTTTCCCAGCCGACATTGCTCTGCATAGCAGCTTCGATGATTTTATCTACATCATCTTCATAATCATCTGGATCGAAATCTTTGGCGAATAGTAGTACTGGGAATAATAGTAGGAAAAGTATCTTTTTCATTCTGCTCTATGTCTGTTTTAAGTATTTACAAATATAGGAAAATTTTGGGAGTTGGAGAGTAGATTAATTAGAGCTTTTATTTTTTTTGTATATAGAGGTCACAAAGTAACAAACCACGTCATACTGAACGAAGTGTAGCAAAGTGCTTGTGCTGAGCATTCTAAGATAAAACCAAATATTTAATTAAATAATTTCACATATTGTCCCTCTCTTTTAGCAACAGCAAAAACACGAAGTACTAACTTATTAGCTACAGCGTTGAGTACAGTGAGTT